>CALRVH010000063.1:0-17578 GCA_943371565.1 Chitinophaga pinensis
CGGTATAGGTGCCACTACTCTTCTACTAAATGATGGAACGGCAAGTAAATGGTTAATGCTTGAACCCGATGAGCAGATGAGTAATAGTTTAAAAAAGAAAATAGAAGGCAAAGAATTTCCGATTAATACCCAGCTTCAAACCGGAACGATTGATGATCTCACTGAAACTTTTGATACCATTATTTATATAGATGTGTTGGAACATATAGAAGCTGATACGGCAGAAATGAATAAAGCGGCAGCACTATTAAATCCCGGTGGGCATATAATAGTACTATCTCCTGCTTTTCAGTTCCTCTATAATCCTTTTGATAAAGCTATTGGCCACTACCGGCGGTATAATAAAAGAATGCTGAGAAAAATAACAGGACCGGCATTACAAATTGTAAGTAACAGGTATTATGATTCCGCCGGATATTTCGCCGCCTTAATGAACAAATTATTACTTCGTCAGAAATATCCGACCATAAAGCAAGTACTGATTTGGGACAGATGGCTGGTACCTGTTTCAAAAATCACTGATAAACTATTCTTTCACAGTTTTGGCAAAGCCATTATCGCTACCTGGAAAAAATCAGTCTGATATCCCGATTTTCTTTTCATCGCTTATACATAGTTTTGCAACATACTATGCTGAATAATCTCGAAGGAATAGAGTTTGATGAAGTGGCGGATAATAACGGCACCAGTTATACTATCTTCAGAAATTCTTTGCAACCCCATTACCGGACTGTTGCCTTTGATATTTTAAAAGGATATTTTTCCCTTTTGCTTATTACTGTATCTGTTATTATTCTGGATGATCATTTTGACTCTTATTGGTGGATCATCATCCCAGTAGGCAGTGTTTTGATTGGATACATTGCGGCCTACCTTGCCCTTTTTATTCATGAAGCAGGACATTTTAATATTCACCCTGATAAAAAAAAGAACGACAAGCTGGCGGCTATTTTTATTTGCCTTCCGTTTGGCTTATCCCTGAAAACATACCGTAAGATTCATTGGCAACATCACCTTCATTTAGGAACACCACAGGATGCTGAGGTCTCCTACTTTCATGCACTAACCAAATTATTTTTTCTTGAAACTCTTACCGGCATTCACTTACTTAGAACAATGATGCGTAAGGAGGCAAATGATATCCTCACAAAAGATCAAATACAGCAAAGCCGAATCATGCTTTTGGCCGGAAGCCTTTTCCATATTGCGATTCTTACTACTTCCTTTTTAACAGGGAACTGGATATTTGCGATTGCCTGGTTGCTGGGTTTTGGTATTTTCTTTCCCTTCTTTGCCACTATCCGCCAAATATTGGAGCACAGGGATGAACTGGCCCATCATACTACTAATTTTTACAAAGTGCCGCATGGAAAGGTAAGCCGGTTGTTTGTTCATCATATTCTTAGCAGCAGTTTTGGCTCTGCCGGGTTTACCCGCCATATGATTCATCACTGGGATCCGCAAATTTCTTATACCCGTTTAAAGGATATTGAAAATTTTCTTTCAACAAGCGAAAGGACCTCACCGATAATAAAAGCTTCCAAAACAACCTATATCGCAACATTAAAAAAATTATTAGCAGCTCCATGAGTTCAATGCCTGTATATTGCCCGGTTTGCAAAGGAAAAGATACCAACACCTGGAGTGTGGCGAAAGACTATGAGTATTTTTCAACCGATGAAGAGTTTACCTATTACGTTTGTGATGATTGCAAGGCCATTTTCATTCATCCTGTACCTCTTGATCAATTAAAAAAAATCTATCCTCCCAATTATTATTCGTTTGTCAACAAATCAAAAGGTATTGTTGTAAGGTTAAAAGAATGGCTCGACAAACGTTTTTTTAAAAAAATTTTGAAACAGCTATCTGCGCAAGAAATAAATGTATTAGATATTGGCGGAGGCACAGGTTGGATACCTGATATACTGAAAAGGTCAGATAACCGGATCAGGTTTACACAAATCGTAGATATTGATGAAAAGGCCAAAAGCATATCGGAAGAAAATGGGCATGCCTATTTTGAAGGTCCCATTGAAGCCTTTTCCACAGATAAACGTTTCCATCTTATTCTGATGCTTAACTTGATAGAACATGTTGCCGATCCATTAGCTATTTTACAAAAAGCACAATCATTATTAGCACCTGGCGGGATGATTGTAATTAAGACCCCCAACACTGATAGTTGGGATGCGAGATTGTATAAAAAATCGTATTGGGGAGGCTTACATTGCCCCCGTCACTGGGTTATTTTTTCAGCTGCAAATTTTCAGTTACTGTTGCAGTCCACCGAATTGAGAATAAAAAAACTGATGTACACTCAAGGTGCTCCATTCTGGGCATTCAGTATCATTGCTGCCTGGCATCGCAGAAAAATTGTTCATGTTTCAGCAACGAAGCCCCTAATCTTTCATTGGTTATTTGCGCCGGTAAGTGCTCTATTCGCCATATTTGATTTTATTCGTCGCCCTCTTGCAAAGACATCTCAAATGTTTATTATTTTAGAAAAACCATAAACATGTTTGATTCGGTCGTTGCGGAAATTTTGTCTATTTTGTAACTGGTAATTATCCAAATGAGGTTACATATCCCCCTTCGGCAAAATAAAACTCACTACAAGAATTATTTGTTGCTACTACTCATTTGCCTGCTCGCATACTGGCCAATCAGTTTTGGTATTTTCAGTGTTAAAAATGATGCCATTCATTATTTCCTTCCTTACCGTTTTCAAATAAGCGAAACTTTACGAAATGGAGAATGGCCTTTTTGGAACCCTTACATTTATTTAGGCTATCCTGTTCATGGCGATATGCAAAGCGGTGCCTGGAATCCTATTGTTTGGTTTTTTTCTCTTTTCAGCAGATATAATATCACTTTATTTCATTTCGAAAACCTCTTATACATTTTTGTGGGTGGCGCAGGGATGTATAAATTAACTAATCGCCTCACTGACCATACCCATACGGCATTGTTGATTGCCGCAAGCTATATGCTCAGCGGATTTGTACTCGGAGGCCAGTTAATTAACTGGCTGGCTGCAGCTGCATTTTTACCTTTCGTTATACACTATTACCTGCAAACACTCCGCTTACCTTTATTCAGTAATGCTATTAAGACGGGCATAGCATTGTACTTTTTATTCGTAGCCGGCTATCCATCTTTTTTTATTATCACCGGTTATATTTTATTGGCCTTATTTACAATTGCTATCATAAACAGGTTAAGATCCGGGGGAAAAGCGGCTATCCCCCATAAAAGATTTGCACTGCAACACCTGTTAATCGCTGTCATATTCACAGGTCTGGCTTTACCAGCCATAGTTTCATTTATTGAGCTTTTACCTTACTACGATAGGGGAAGCGGTGCTGTGTATACTGATGTTATCCATAATTCATTTGAACTGCAACATTTACTATCCTTCATATTTCCATCAGCAATTAAAGCAAACGACCTGGTTTCTGCTACAGACGTCACTTGCAGAAATTTATATATAGGAATCTTCCCTTTGATCATACTGTCAGCCTTCCCTCCAAAACTTAGTAGCAGAAATATTTTGCTGACCCTGCTGGCGGTGTTTGCACTGCTTTTCAGTCTTGGCGATGCCACACCTATACGAAAGTTATGTTACAAGTTTATTCCGTTCATGGACACATTCCGGCATCCTTCGCAAATGAGATTATTTTTTCTCTTCGCAATTTTATTACTGGCAGCTCCTGGGTTAAAAAAACTATTGAGTAATGACTATCCGGCTGTAAATATTAAAAGAATCAAACAATTCACTCTGGCTTTTACAATCCTGCTTTTTATTATCACAGTTATTTCTTTTTTTCAATCAGGCATCCTCAAAACCATTATCAATACAAAATTCTCCGAAATCCGTATTGGTTTAAAAAATGTATTTGACAAAACCACCATTAGCGATGCCATCGCACTTAACGGATTAATACAATTAGCATTTCTTGTCTCATTTTTGTTATTACTCAAAAGAAATCATGTTAATAAAAAAAAATTCTGCTCCTTGTGGGTGATTAATCTCTTCATTATGGCTCAATTAGTTTTGCCGGCAACGTTTGTCAGCAAAACATCGCCAAAGGAGATTAATAGAATTATCAACTCATCTCCAAAGGGTTTCCCGGTTGATGGCCTTGAAAAATCTATTGCAGAAAATAGCAAAGACGCAACCGCTGGTTTTGACAAAATAGCTCTTGCCTATTTCTACAATAAAAGAATTGGCATTAGCCATATTACTAATTCACCTTCTTTTCTTGCAACGCAAGAAAAGTTTATCCAAACGTCATTCCTTTATAATTATGTTGCTTCATTACCTGTCGTGTATATCTCTGACTCAATGGTGAGTCTGAAAGACACAGCTTTAATTCGTATTGCTACTGAAAATAAATACGCTTTTACAGAAGACTTAGTTATTCATGCACAAAAAAAATCTGTGGGTAGCAGTTCTGAAGCAGTTATTAAAAAATTATCAGCAAATAGGTTTGAAATAGAAACACAAACTGAATCTGCCTCTTTTCTTGTACTGACTCAAAATTACCACCACCACTGGAAGGTAAAGCTGGATGGCAACCCGGCATTAATTTATAAAACAAATATTAGTTTTATGAGTACACCCCTTCCAGCCGGTAGGCATACAATAAGTTTCCAATATCGCCCCGGCAACACTATACTAGCCATGTGGGCCCAGCTGACAACTGTTATCCTGCTCATTATAACCGGAACAGTATCTTTAATACGTCAAAACAGTTTAAGCCGTCAGTAATAAAATGAGCCGGAGAAAATCCATACTACTTTCTATTCTGCTCGCATTGCCAGTTATTCTTTTTTTACTCCACCATTATTTTTACCATAGCCCTGACCTGAAGCCTACTGGTTTTACAGTAGATGAAAATGTTTTGTACATGTCCTATGCACATCAGTACCTGGAACAACACAATTTTACTTTTTTCTATTCAAATCCGTTTGATGGAGATCCTGGTTCTCCAAAAATATATTTTCAACCTGTAAATATTTTTTTTGTTGCTGCTTTGAAAACCGGGCTCAACCCCGGCCTTTGTTTTTCTTTGTTTGGATTATTGATGGCAGTTCTTTGTATTTACATGGGAATTAAAATCATTGGTCATCTTTTACCTGGTTATAACAGGCAGCCATTGATATCATTATTATTCACCTGGGGTGGCGGGTTAACAGCTATTGCGGGACTGGCCGGATCGATGTTGCTAACCGGTCATAGTTATCCGCAATGGCTTGACGGAATGCATCTCGCAGATCCGGCTAACGGCTGGTGGGGACTTAACTGGGGTAGAACATTATTCATTCCGCTTGAAGCATATTATCATTTTTTATTCCTTTTAAATATCTACCTGATATTAAAACAGAAATGGAAGGCAGGTTTGCTTGTTTCATTATTACTTTCGATCTCGCATCCTTTTACTGGAATTGAATACTTATTGATCATAAACGGTTGGGTGTTTTTTGAAAAAGTTTTATTCCGGAACAAAAGTATCCCGTACTGGTACCTGGCAGGCATTATTGGTGTTACTCTTTTTCATGCCTGGTATTACCTTATTTACCTGAATAATTTTCCCGAACACAAACAATTATTCTCTCAATATAGTGCTGGCTGGACGTACAGTCTCCGGATCGTGATTCCGGCTTATTGCATCGTTGGAGCGTTAGTAATTCTTACCGCCCGCAATAACAGGCCGCTTAAAGAGTTTCTAGCTAAACCCCATCAACGTTTATTCCTTTGTTGGGCAGTAATAGCTTTTCTACTATCAAAACATGAGTGGTTTATCAAACCTATGCAGCCCATACATTTTACACGGGGTTATATCTGGGCAGGATTATTCCTGTTAGCTCTTCCCGGGCTGACCTGGCTCATTGACTACCTGCAAAAAAGCCGGATAAAAAAATGGAGCTTTATTTGTCTTACTATTATTTTTCTCTCAGATAATATTTTATGGACAACCAATATTCTGCGGAAAAAAGAAACAACTGAATGGGAAGGACATATAGGTGAAGACACTGAAAAGGTACTCAGTTTCCTAAAAACGAACAGCTCAACTAGGGATCTGTTAATTGGCAATGCGCCGCTTATTAATTATCTCGCCAATGTTTACAGTCCTGCTAATGCATGGGTTTCTCATCCATTCAATACCCCGAAGAGAGAGGAGAGAATCAAAACCATGCAAAGCTTTTTGCAAAATAACACCAAGCCGGGTGAATGGAAAGACAGGAGAATTCTTCTCATTATCAATAAAAAGAATGAACCCCTGAGGATTCATTCTTCCATACAATTAAATAAAGTGTTTGAAAATAATTCGTATCAAATATTTATTCTGTAATATTTTTCCCTTTCATCGCTCTGCTAATTGCTTCATCCATTATTCTTTCTGCATAAGGCCGTGAAATCTCATTTAGCCTCTCAATGTGAACATGAATCTCATCCTTATTTCCTTTATCCACCACTTCAGTGAGTTTGCTTATTGCTGACATTGTTTCCGTTAATTCTTCACTGGCCAGAAAATCCTTATTCTTATTAATGAATTGAGATGTTGTTTCAATTATTTGCTTTGCTTCTGTTTGTGCTTCCACTAAGGCCCTTGTTTGCATATCATCTTTTGCATGTGTTATAGAATCCAACAACATTTTCTCTACTTCTTCATCCGTAAGGCCATATTGTGGTTTTACTTCAATGCTTTGTTCAACACCACTGCGAAGTTCTTTTGCTTTTACCACTAATATCCCGTCTGCATTTACTAAAAATGAGACTTCTACTTTTGGCAACCCGGAAGGCATGCCCGGAATTCCCGCAAGGTTAAACTCTGCCAGTTTACGATTATCTTTTACTAAATCTCTTTCCCCCTGGTAAACTGAAATCCGCATACTACCCTGCCCGTCTTTTTGCGTCGTGTATTGCCGTCCCACTTTAGAAGGAATTTTTGAATTACGGGGAATCAGCACATCCATCAAACCACCCATTGTTTCAATTCCAAGTGAAAGCGGTGTAATATCCAGCAGCAAAAAATCTTTATTGTTCCCGGCCAATATATCAGCCTGTACTGCGGCACCCAGTGCGACAACTTCGTCCGGGTTCAATGAATCATGCAATTTTTTATTAAACGATTCACTGACTGCTTTTTTAACAGCCGGCACTCTTGTTGAGCCTCCTACCATTACCACTTCATCAATTTCTTCTTTACTTAACCCGGCATCCAATAATGCGTTTTTACAGCAATGGATTGTTTTATCTACAAACGGTTTAATAAGATTTTCGAATTCAGCTTTTGTAAGCTGCATTTCATGATCAGCGATCTTACAGGTAAAAGTATCGTTATCGCTAAGGTACTTTTTCGCTTCCTCGGCCTGCAAACGAAACTCTTGTGCCAGGCTTTTATTATTACTTAACTCTTCTTCTGTTAGCTCCAGTTTATCAGTCCAGTATTTTGAAATTACCCTGTCAAAATCGTCACCTCCAAGGTAGGTATCACCATTCGTTGATAATACTTCAAAAATACCACTGCTGATACGAAGGATAGAAATATCAAATGTACCGCCACCTAAATCATAAACAGCTACAGTTTTGGTTTCATCTTTACTCATGCCCATGCCATAAGCAAGACTGGCAGCAGTCGGTTCATTCACTATTCTCAATACATCGAGACCTGCCAGTTTACCGGCATCTCTTGTTGCTTGTCGCTGTGCATCATTAAAATACGCAGGAACAGTGATCACTGCTTTTGTTACAGGGGTCTTTAAAATATGCTCTGCCCTACTTTTCAATTCTTTTAAAATAAAGGAGGATAGTTCAACCGGGGAATAAAATTTATCACCTGCCTGAATCTTCACTAGACTTTCAGTATTATCATCAATTACTTTATATGTAAAGAAAGAAGCCTGGTCTTTTACATCTCCGTATGATTTACCCATCAATCTTTTTACTGAGAAGATGGTATTATGTGGTTCCGCTATAAGAAATTGCTTTGCTTTATCGCCAACGGTAATTTCAGCCCCATCCCCAAAATGTATTATTGAAGGGACCAACGCCGCTCCGTCATGCTCCTTTAGTACAACAGGCTGTTTCGTATCAGGATGAATAATAGCCACCAGGCTGTTAGTAGTACCCAAATCAATCCCAACAATTATTTCCTGCTGTTGTAAACTTCCGGTTGCTATGTTAATACCAATCTTCGCCATTTATGTCTGTATTATATAGATTCAAATTTGTGTTTCGAAAAAAAAGATTCAGGGTAAAACGATTTCTTTGTTTCAGAGTTATCCAATACCTGTTCCGCTGTCGTTTCGGGTATATTGCCGGCGTCTCTTCTTACAAAAAACAAGTTATAACCTTGTTTGTTTGCACCAGCCAGTTTATATCCCTTTTCCGATGCCAATCTGCATAATGCTTCTACAGAAGCGCCGTTAAACATTGGATCAATAGCATGATGATTGGCGACACCATAAGGAACTGCGATACTTTTATTACCAAATTCAACTTTTGCTTCAATAATTACTATTTGAGGCTGTATCACATCAATAGCCTCCCATACCCAGTAATCATTTCCGTCTATGTCAATGGATAGCAGCCCTATTTTACCACTAATTCCTGCATGCTGGATTATGCTATTAATGTTCTCTCTTGTAACGGTTTGTGGCAAAAAATTTAAGACCGTTCCGTTCCGGATTTTCCATTTGTAAAACTGACGACCTACTCCAAGCTGTTTTTCGTTTTGATCAATAAAAAGTCCTTCCCATCCATAATGAACAACCAGGGTTGAGCAATTTCCTTTTATACAATCCCCAGCTCCAATATCAACAAAAGTTTTGGGAACGTCTGGTAACTGACCCAGCAGGTATAAAAGAATCCCATCCTCACCATGATAAGTAAATACATTAAATGATGCATCAGAAAGCACAGGTAAAGGCCTATGGTTCAATTGGGTTAACCAATTTTCCAGCTCCTCTTTTCGGGCAGAAGATTTCAGTTGCCTGAAAATAAACGACCCGAAATATTTTTTCACCCACCGTTTTAATGATTGCATATAAGTGGCAAAAATCGCTTATCTATATCGTAAAAAAAAGTCCTGCCAAAGCAGGACTTTTCGTATTCAGGAATATTTTGTCTATCTCATCAGGTACATTTTTCCATACCCTTTGTTGAAATACTTATCGGTATTATCATCCGGGCCTTTATACTTATCCAATGCTTTACCATTAAGATTAGTAACTACACGATACAAGTAAACACCGTTTGCCAGTTTCTGACCATACTGATCGGTTCCGTCCCACTTAAACTCGGTGATATTACGTCCTATATGCAATGGCCCCAATTCATCTTTAGTGATCTCACGGACTATCTTACCGGTAATCGTCATGATTTCTATTTTAATATTCTGGGGCACTTCACTACCGGTTACTGTAAATACAAAGGCGGTTGAAGTGGTGAACGGATTGGGATAGTTAAGCATGTTTGAAATCATCGGTTTATTAATCACTTCAAACAGCACCCTGTATTCAATATCATTTCCATTACCTACCGTATTGTCGCTCTTGTCTTTTCCTGTTACTATCATTTCATACTCTCCATCTTCGGGGAAGTAAGGCTTAAAATTAATAGAAGCGGTATTATCAGGATTTGGCGCCTGCCCTGCCGGATTAAACCGTAACGTATCATTATTAAAATAGAATCTGCGAAGGCTACCGTTCGGATAACGAATGTTCAATGTAAGTAAAGAAGTATCATCTAAAATCATCCACTTCGCTTCATCCTTTAACTTAATAAGTATGTCAGGTTTGGATGAAACAATATCTCTATTAAGAATATGCAGTCCGTCAAAAGTTACGTCCAACAACGGGTTCAGGCTATCAGGTTTTACATACAGGCTGCGATATGCAAAATTATTAAAATGGTGTTGCTCCAACTGATCATCATCCGGGTTAGCTTCCAGGTACATGGTGTTAACTCCCGGAATAGTACTTGTATTTACCAATGCCCCTATATGTAATGTGTCATTCACCAATAAAGGCCTCTTTCTTGGTATAGGGATAATATGTGGCACATTGTTTCTATCTGTAATGACCATTTTTACTTTCAGGCTATCAAACGCTACATCACTGATATTTTTGAAAGCAACTTTAAATTCAAGTGGTTCACCAACTTCCAGGGTGTCTTTTACTTTAAGATAAATATTTGGCGCAATAGCACCTTCTGGTACAGGTGTATATGTTATCCTCCAATACCGAAGCTGGTAAGGGGTATGATTAACAGAGTCAGTTGTTTTCATCCGAAGTTTTACATTAGGGTATGTACCAGCATTAATAGAAGAAACGTCGAAATTTTGTTGTGCAGTGGTGATACCGGCAAATAATAAGTCTTCTACTCCATTAGTCCTTATACCTATCACATCCAAAGTAGCGATATCACCATTAATATCACCAGCTCCTCTCCATTTCAATTGTTTCCATTCTCTCGCCGGTCCGAAAACAGGAGACGTAACATAACCGACGGTATCTGTAGTTGGGCAATCCACTGACAGTGTTGGATTATCAAACATACCTTCTCCCATTACCCATTTTGGTGTGAAAGAAGGATCATTTTTCTTATAGACCAATGCCCAAGGTCTTGCCCGATAAAATGAATCAATACTGGTTAGTCCGGCATTTTTCAAATAGTGATATATTGACTGCCCCGGACCATGAATAGATTCATCTGCTGCCCAATCGGTCGCCCATGCGTCAGGGAAGCCATAGATTGGGTTAAGTGTAAAGTTTCTGACGGCTACGTAAGCACCGTTTGGCACTACATCCCGCATGAAATCCATTATTTTTCTGCGGCTTGATGTATCTGTATAGCGGAACTCAAAATTGTAATGCTTTATAGCCCCGAAGCAATTATTGTCAGTGCTGTTATAAAGCCCCTGCCCTAATGAAGTCGGATAATTATGTGCTACTACCGTTTGATTTATCCATGGTCTAAAGGATACAGGGTCAAAGACATTAAATACCAATGAAGAAAACCAACATACCAGCCTGATTGAAGCAATTCCATTGACTGCAATAGAAAGTGCCCCTTCCTGCACTGCCCCGCTGGTTATCCATGTACCCTGCCTTACAAACAGGTTATTCATTACCTGTCCATATTTTAAAGAGCGACTGGCCGAATCAAGTCTTACCCTGTCGAATGTTGATTTTGTATGCTGAAAGAAATGGGATTGGTTAAATCCATAATCACTTCCATTAGGCCCGGCTGGATCGAGGTACACAAATGAAGACTTATTCCAAACCGGTAGACCACTTACAGGTACGGGGGCAACCCGCCAGTAATAAACGGTGCTGTCGGTGAAAGCAACACCCGGAGTAAACTCAAGTAAACCACCGGTAGAATTTATCGTACGAATGACCTTAACCGGAGAATTGAAAAATTCCGTTGTGTCCATTTCCATAGTGTACTGTTTCATCCCCGTGAAAGGATTAGCAGTCGAGGCAATAAGTTTAACATCCTGCCTTTTAACAACTGCAAAATTGTAAGGGAAAACAGGCCTGGCCTCATCTTCATAAACAAAGACATCTTTAGTAATGCAGTTGTTACTTTCATACAGCTCATCCACAACATTATCAGCATCGATACAAATTGAAATTTTGTTAAGGCCTTTATCTCTTGTCGGCACAATATCAATTGTATAAGAGAGTGAATCGATATACCGGATACCAGGGATTGTATCCCTTCTTATGATTTCTGTAGTAAGGTTTGGATAGGTTCTCTTTACCTCCACCACAATATTTCTGTTAATCGCCTTACCAATATTCATGAACTTGGCATCCACTTTAAAATTTGTTTCTGCTACCGATATAAATGAGGGGCTGATTTTTATCAGTGGCTCTTCAATTACATAATCAGGCTTGTTGGTGGAGCCATCAAGCTTTATAGCAGGATCTCCGTGAATAGCAGTTTGTTCGCAGTGAAACCTGGCATAATAATCATTTTGTGTAGTAAGGTTAAAGACCTGTGTGAATGATTCTATAAATATTTCGCCTATCGATTTTCCATATTTAGATACAGAACCTGCGCTATATGTTTTTGTATTCAGAATATCAAGATAGTGTACAATACCAAAGTGGGTACTTGCTATAAAAGCGATAGAACCCCGTTGGTCAGCCAACACAAATTTTTCAGATAGCGTCTCCTTGGTTAAAAAACGGAGGGTATTAAAGTTAAAGAAATTACCAGCATTACATCCCATTACAATAGTAACCGGGTATTTACCTTGGTTATTGTATTGACTGGGATTATCCAGGTTGAATTCTAATGTAGTTGCAGAAGAGTGACCGAAATAAGTCATCAGGCCGATCCCTTCCTGAAACAGGTTTTGTAACCTGGTGCTACTGGCCTGTTCTACCGGGGCTGCAGATACTTTGCTAAAGGTATTAACATTGGCACCATAGAAAGTGTCTGATATTATCTGCTTGTACCTGTTCATATCATCTGTTAAGGTAGCCCCCAGCGTTGCTTCACTTGCACCAATTACATGCACAACATTTTTTAACCAGGCCCTGTCACTGATAAAAGGAGATGAAAATTGTTGTGCCTGCTCATATTGCACCACCTTAGCAAGATATATCGCTACTTCTTCTGGTGTAATTGCAGAGATACGACCGATGGGAACTTTAGGAATTTGATCAGCACCTGGATCTGCTGCCAATAATTGATCAGAACCTGGCCATCCAAATGTTGGAACAAACGCAAGCTTTTCAACATCAGGATTGCTTTCATAAGCTCTGTATTGCGGATAACTCAACCCTTTTCCAATGATAAGCACATTGCTTATTGGAACTGAATAAGTGTTTCGGGCCCAACGGATAAAATTGCGAATTGCTAAGGGGTTCTTTTTTATTCCAAATCCAAACTGATCAATCAGCTCATCAGACATATAAACTTGTGCTGTATGGCTTCCTCCTGCTGTTGATCTGCGGTAATTTTTATACTCATTTACTGGATTGCTACCCGCCGCTCCTGCCGTCATTGCCGGATGGCTAATAATTAAATAATCGCCCTGGTTGGCAGGTAAAGCAAAGTTTACAAAATTCCGTTGCTGCAGTGTAGTAATAGCGATAGGAACGGATACATGTTGTGATATAAGAAGCAACTTTCTTGCAGTAGCGGAAGGCTGCAGGACTACTTTTACTAATAATGGGTCGGTGATATCACAAACATATCTTTTTCCATTTGTATAATCGTATAAAACCGGGCTAACATTATTGTGGTTGAATCCACTTATTTCCAAATAATTACCTGTTGCGTTAGTAGGCAACGAAAATTCAAATCTATCAGCCCCTCCAAAATTAAATACCCTGGCATACACTAATTCAGTTTGCGCAACTACCATTCTATCAGAAGTTGATGTAAGGCATCTGTTAGCTACTTCTATAGAAACAGATCCGGTATTAACTGCCGACTGACTAATAGGAACTACTGATTTTATATAATCAAAGTAATCCATGGGTATGTTTGCAACTATACTTCCATTGGCCTTTACTTCAACAGATCTTGGATTTAATGCATTTCCGGATGCATTTATCCTCAATAACGGGCTTGGTGCTCCTGCACCTGTATATGGATTAAGATTTAGATAGGGAATTGTCCTAACCACATTTGTTCCAATGTCAGACGAAGTCCATCCCTCTCCCTGGTCATAAGCAGATGAATAAACATACTCCCCAACAACAGCCGCATAACCAGCATTTAGTTTTTCTTTATAATAAGTTCCCTCTGTATGAATAAAAAATGGCTCTGCGGGAATAACGGTTGGTAAACTATTGGTGGCAGGAACAAACCTTGCATTACCACCAGAAGGATTTACAGTAAGAAAGAAAGAAACTGTATCCGTTTCAAGGCTCCATTTTTTATTTAACTGAAAATCAAAACTACGATACAGTACACTGTCCGGCTTACCGTCATTCATTTCTCCCCAAAATTCAATGTAATCGGAACCGCCAAAGGGACCTGTCTGTGCAGAAGTGTACAATGGAATCTCTTTTCCATTTCTCCATAACTGAAACTGCTCGGCAGGAGTACTTCCTATCCCTATAGAAGTAAGGGTAGCCTGACTGATTCTGTATAAGCCGGTTGTTGCTACTTTAAACTTATAGTAAGTGCGGCTATAATTTATCCATTCGTTATCATAGGCCTGCGACTGTGCCAGCAAGCTTACAAAAAGCAATAACGGTAGTAAAAATTTTTTCATGAATCAAAGTTTTATCGAGTACAGGTACGGTTATTTATTTTTCTTATTACTCACCATGTTTAATCGCAACGAAAAGACATGGGTAAATAATGGGTTTGACTGATTGGCAAGGTTCGAAAAAGCATAATCAACAGTTACATTGGAAATCTTAAAGCCTGCACCAGCACTGGGCTGATAAATCCATACTTTCTTCTGGTTCACAGTATCACCGTCTGATAAAGCCTGTTGAAAATTATTAATTCCACCCCGCAGAAAAAAAACATTATTGACATTCAATTCCAGCCCCAGCTTCGGATCAACACTGACGGGATCAGCACTGATTACAGTATTTCGTTGCCCATCAAATGTTACATCAAAATTTGCTTCAGCAAGCAGGCTTGATTTCTTTCCTATCTTAAACTCACGGCCAACACCCAGGACAAGCCGGGGTGCGGTAAGTTCTGTTGACTTAACCGGAATTTCATTATTAGTGAGATACAAAACTTCTTTTTCCCTTTCTGTAAATGTAAAAGACCAGGCGTTAAATGTGGTGGTAATATCACGGGCAGCCACGCCAAACCTCCATTGGTTGCTTAATATTTGTAATCCTGCATCCAATCCAAAACCCCATGCTTTAGCAAACTTGCCTACACTCCGATGTATGACTTTGGCATTTACACCAAAATGAACATTCTTCTTTTCAGTTTCTTTTAGTTTTTGTGCAAAGGAAAAAATGAATGCATAATCTGCCGATGAAAAAGCCTGGATATTGTTGTAATTGAGAGAACCGTCCGGTTCAACAAGAAACAACGTATTCATAATATCATCTACGGCAAAACGAAGCCCGGTAATACCAATCGTTCTCTTTTTATTAGCAGTGGGTAAAGCCAACCCAACATAATCATACTTTCCAATGCCGGCAAAGTATTCGGCATGCATCAGGTTTAATTGCGGATAGTCAGTAACACCAACAAGTCCCGCTGGGTTCCAGTATCCGGCTGTTCCATCATTTACAGATGCTACCTGGGCACTCCCCATGGCAAGCCCCCTGGCGCCTGCTCCAATGTTTAAAAATTCATTGGAATATTTTCGAAATTGTGCGGTGGCAGAAAAGAAAAAAAGAGTGGTTAACAGGGTTAGGTATAAGCGGTTCGTTTTCATTCATTGAATTTTCTAATAAGCAATAGATTAAATCATGCTTTCAGTAGGTACGGTTTATTTGTAAAAATAGTCTTTAGGCCTGTAAAATCATAGGTTTGTGAAGCCAAAAGACTAATTGTTGAAAACGAATTGATTAGAAAAATATTGCCCTTGGGGCCAGCCAACCTTATTCTGCCTTATTTTTGCTGAAAATCACTGATTTAGAAATGAATTTGATAGACGAATTAAGATGGCGGGGAATGATACAGGATATCATGCCCGGAACAGAAGAGCAGCTGCAAAAAGAAATGACATCTGCCTATATCGGCTTTGACCCCACTGCCGACAGTCTTCACATTGGCAGCCTTGTACCCATTTTACTATTAGTTCATTTACAAAAAGCAGGTCATAAACCGTATGCCCTGGTTGGTGGAGCCACCGGCATGGTGGGTGACCCCAGCGGAAAAAGCGAAGAACGAAATCTATTAAGTGAGGATGTTCTGAAGCATAACCAGGAAGGAGTGAAAAAGCAGCTGATGCAATATCTTGATTTCAACCCTGCACTGAAGAATGCTGCTGAAATGGTAAATAATTATGATTGGTTCAAAGATTTTACTTTTCTGAATTTTATCCGGGATGTAGGGAAGCATATCACTGTTAACTACATGATGAGTAAAGACAGTGTGAAGAAAAGACTGGAGGGTGAAACGGGAATGAGTTTTACTGAATTCACCTACCAGCTGGTGCAGGGCTATGATTTTTACTGGCTATACCAACATAAAAATTGTAAACTTCAGATGGGCGGCAGCGATCAGTGGGGAAATATTGTAACCGGAACTGAGCTGATACGGAGAAAGGGAGGCGGAGAAGCTTTTGCCTTTACCTGCCCATTAATTACAAAATCTGATGGTGGAAAATTTGGCAAAACGGAAAGTGGAAATGTATGGCTTGATCCCGTTCGCACAACACCCTACCAGTTTTACCAGTTCTGGTTAAATGCATCTGACACTGATGGGGAAAAATGGATCAAGATCTTTACTTTTTTAAATCAGCAGGAAATAAATTCTATTCTCGAAGAACATAAAAAAGATGCCGGCAAACGCATACTGCAAAAAAGCCTGGCAGAAGCCATAACAAAATTTGTTCATGGCGATGCTGCATTGGCAGAAGCTTTAGCAACTACAGAAAAATTATTTGCTAACCAGACAGCTCCTGCTGAAAGCCTTACCATAGAAGATCTGGAAGCAATGGAGGGAGTGGTAAAAATTGATTTTGCAAAGGATAAAGTCACTGAAGGAATTGATGTGATTTCTTTTTTAGCAGAAACAACTATTTTTCCCAGCAAAGGCGAAGCCAGAAAAACTGTGCAGGGTGGCGGTGTGAGTATCAACCGTAAAAAAGTTGAGGGTATTGATTTAAAAATAGAAACCAGCCTCCTGTTACACAGTCAATATTTGCTGATACAAAAAGGGAAGAAGAATTATTACCTGGTGAAAGTTATTTAAGATCCTTCAGGGCTTTCCACATTGCATCGGCAAGAAACTGGTTGCCTTTATTGTTCATATGCACCCTGTCATAGGTCAGGATCTCTTTCTCTTTGTTATCAGGATTATTATCTTTCAGGTAATCAAGAAATTTTTTACGCAGGTCTACCAGTGGCAGATCATTTTTCTTCGCCAGGTCTCTTATAATATTGCTATACCTGTTCAGGTCGCCGTCTAACGGGTTACTCATATCTGTCTTCTCTCCCACTACGGCTGGGGTACAGAGTATGACTTTAATATTTTTGTCTTTCAATTTTTTAATGATAGCCTGGTAGAATTTTTCGAATTTATCGGCATCTGTACCAGTCCCAAGCAATGTCTTATGCCACACATCATTAACACCTACATAAATCACTACCACGTCAGCACTTTTACTCAGCACATCATCTTCCAACCGTAAATACAAATCGTAAACTTTATTGGCACTTATTCCTGAACCAATTAATTCATACTGATCATCTTTTTTTTCCGCTTTCAACATACTGTCCATCTTTAATATGTAGCCTACATACCTGTCTTTTTTTACTCCCAGTTCGGTGATCGAATCGCCAAAGAAGATAACTTTTGTTTTCTTCTGGGATCTAAATGCGAAACCTACTACTACAAACAGGATAAGCGACACTATTCTTTTCATACAACAAAATTAGAATTGCAATTTAAAAC
>CALRVH010000064.1:0-16931 GCA_943371565.1 Chitinophaga pinensis
TCTACTCTTTGCTGCCAGTCTTTTTTCACAGGTATTTTTATTGTTTTATTTTAAAATATTGTTTTATGAACATGTACGTATCTAATTTAAGTTTTCACACCGCAGATGATGACTTAAGAAAATTATTTGAGCAATTTGGTGCTGTGTCTTCAGCTAAAGTTATTACCGACAGGGAAACTGGCCGCAGCCGTGGTTTTGGTTTTGTTGAAATGGGAACTGACGATGAAGCTAAAGAAGCGATCAAAGGACTTAATGGCAAAGACATTGAAGGCAGATCATTATCTGTTTCTGTGGCCAAAGAAAAACCTGCAAGAGCTGACAACAAGAGATGGTAATAATAGAAAGCTATTATTTAAAAAGAGTCTGTAACAGACTCTTTTTTTTTGACACTTTTAAAAAATTTCAGCAGGAACCTCTGCTTCTTCAGCTACCGGTATCATTACTGCTTTTAGTTCCTGCTTATTGATCCGTACTATATTCAGCAGACTGAAAAGCCGGATAATGGCATAGGTAGGATCTAATTCATGCCAGCGGAAACCAAAATTGGTGCTGGAAGGACTTTTATGATGATTGTTGTGATACGCTTCTCCCATCATAAAAATATCCAGTTTGAATAAATTCGTTGATGTGTTCTTCATCTTAAAATTAATAGAACCGTATTTATGAGCAAACCAATTGATGATCATTCCCTGTACCGGCATCATCAGAATATGAATTGGTAATAAGAGATACAACCAGGCAGAAGGGGAAAACTGTACATAGAACCATACATAAACAGCAATCCATCCAAGACGTGAAAAAATTGAATGACCTATTCTATCCAAAGCAGGCCAATCAGGCAGGTTCTTCAGGAAGCGTTGTTCTGTTTCAAATTTATTATTGTAGATGGCAGAAGTCATCAAACGGGCCCTCCACATCATTATAAAAAGATTCTTGTCATATTTAGGTGAATGAGGGTCTTTGTCCGTATCTGTATAGGCATGGTGCATTCGATGCATAATGGCATATACCCTCGGGCTGAGGTACGACGAACCTTGTGTGATGTAGGCGAACAGGAAAAAAAAACGTTCCCAGAATTTACTCATAGTAAAAGCACCATGAGAAGCATACCGGTGATGAAGAAAAGTTTGTGAGAAAAGCGATAAATACCAATGGGCTACGAAAAAGAGCAGGATTAAAATCATTAAAATACATCACTATAATTGAATACTGATAGTGTAATGTACGTTTAATGCAGGTCTGCAGCCCTAATTACTTTGCATTTGTAGAGAATTAAAGCAATTATCTTCCACAGCCGGATAATAACTTGCAAATATCAGTTATCAACTTCACTGCTGAAAAAGCCAAGATCAGCCAGTATTATACCAGCACTGGTATAGTTCAGCAAGCTACTTTTAATATTTGTCTTTAACTCTTCCCGGCTTTTTATAAATGATGATTTGATAAGTGAAAGCTTATAAGAATTGATCTTAAAAAAAGCTAACCGGGCTGTTTGTGCAGTAAAATCATCAACCAGGTGAAACGATTCGGCAATATATGCCTGGTCGTTGTAGAATGAAGGATTCATACAGACGGATATTGGTTTTACAAGGATTGGACATTTTTACAACGCAGGCAAGCCGGGAAAATTGCAGGTACTGGCAGGAAAAAACGGAAAACAGGGGTTACTTTATTACTTTTGCAGTATTAAGAGCAGGGTTTATAAACCCTATAACGATTGCTGTTTGCTGATAAATAAGCATCTATAGAGTTCTAAACCAACTAAAAAAAGCAAATGGTACAAAAAACTTACTACAAGACAAAAGACTACTGCAAAGTAAAATTCTCCTTCAAAGTGGAAAATGCAGAAACTATTGAAATACTTGGCCTGAATAGCGACTGGGAAAAATCCATCATCATGAGCAAGAAGAAAGACGGGACTTTCAGTGCTGATGTAACCCTGCCAAAAGAATCAAGGCATGAGTTTAAATACTTAGTTAATGAAACTGAATGGGTAAATGAACCCGAAGCTGACAGCGAACAGCCTAATGTGTATGGCGGCGCCAATAGCGTAATCGTCCTCTAATCAATTCATTTTTTTAAAAAGCACCGGCAAGATTTCTGCAAACAGCAGAAATTCTGCCGGCTGTTCTGTTTATGACCGGCGAAACAATAGTATTTGTATTGACCTCAAACTGAAAAAACTTACCTTTCGTATCTAACTCGAGACCAACAAAAACATGGCAGCCAGCAATAACGATCTGTTCTATTCCCGCCTGCCGGTAAACCAAATACCTCTTAGTGACCTGTTGACAGAAGAACATCTTTTTTTCAAAATCCCGGCCAACTGGCATGTTTTAATTACAGATGTTAAAAAATCGACTATCGCAGTTGAGAATGGCTTACACGAAACAGTAAACCTGGTAGCCACAGGAAGTATTGTGGCCGTTCTAAATATCGCTTACAGAGAAAACCTTACAGTTCCTTTTTTCTTTGGCGGAGATGGTGCCACTTTTATCGTCCCCCCATCCATTCTCGAAGCTGTAATGAAAGCCCTGATCAGGCACCAGCAAAACACAGAACAAAATTTCCGTATAATGCTGCGTGTTGGTCATGTACCGGTAGAAACTATTTATAAAGAAGGACATGTACTCAACATTAGCAAGCTCAGAACCTCCGACCTATTTTCTATTCCTGTATTATTAGGCAATGGCCTTTCCCATGCAGAAAGAATTATCAAAGGCGAAGATTATATGCTTGAGCCTCCGCCACAGACAGACGAAGAACTCGATATGAGCGGGATGCAGTGCCGCTGGGATAAGATAAAACCACCGGAAAATTATGATGAAGTAGTAAGCCTCCTGGTAGTTACCCGTGAACCCGTGAACCAGGCAGAGGCTTTCAGAAAAGTGATTGACCATTTAGATAAAATTTACGGCGACACACAAAAAAGGAAGCCGATCACTATTTCCAAACTGAAACTGAAAGGAACTTTGAAAAAGATCGGGCGGGAAATGAGGGTAAGAATGGGCGGTTACAAGCCCTTATACCTGGTTCGTACCTGGTTTACCACTTTGCTCGGTTCATTGTATTTCCGGACGAAAGTGGGAAAAAATTACCTCGCCCAATTAGTAGATATGTCCGACACGTTGGTGATTGATGGAAAAATAAATACTGTAATCTCTGGTACTGCAAAACAACGGGAAGAACTGGAAGTGGCATTAAATGAATTGGAGAATAGTGGTTATATCAACTACGGACTTCATGTAAGTAAAGAATCCGTCATGTCATGTTATGTTCGGGGAATGAATGAAAATCATATCCACTTTATAGATGGCGCTGATGGCGGTTACACTAAAGCAGCCAGTGTATTGAAAAGAAAAATTTACCGGCATTGAGCATGGTGCAAAAACAATATCTTGAATAAAGGAGAAACAGATATAATAATTATTGGCGGCGGCTTAGCGGGTCTTATCAATGCGATACATTTATCAAAAGCCGGCTTATCAGTCATTCTCATAGAAAAAAATGAATATCCCAGGCATAAGGTTTGTGGCGAATTCATTTCCAATGAAGTACTCCCCTATCTTCGGCACCTTGATGCCGATCCAATGACTATGGGTGCAAAAAAAATTACCCGGTTATTAATAAGCACTACCCGTGGGAAAACGATAGAAACAAAACTTCCTTTAGGGGGTTTTGGCATCAGCCGTTATACATTAGACCATTTTCTTTTTCAAAAGACATTGCAAAATAATTGCACCGTATTACAGGACGCTGCCACTGATGTAATTTTTACAGACGATATGTTCAGGGTAACGACAAAAGAAGGAAAAGAACTTACAGCCAAAATTGTGATAGGAGCCTATGGTAAAAGAAGTAAACTCGATGTAAAACTCGACCGGAGTTTTATAAAAAATAAATCCCCTTTCATTGGTGTAAAAACTCATCTTAAGGGCGACTTTCCCGAAGACCTGGTAGCCCTGCACAATTTCAAAGGTGGTTATTGCGGGGTATCACAAGTAGAAAATGGAAATCTCAATGTTTGCTTTCTTGCCAACTATAAAACTTTTCAGCAATATAAAAATATAGAAGCTTACAAACAGGAAGTACTATTCAAAAACAAACATTTAAAAGCGATTTTTGAAAATTCCGTCCCTGTTTTTGAACAACCATTAACCATCAGCCAGATCTCTTTTTTGAATAAATCCCCTGTTGAACAACACATCCTGATGTGTGGCGATGCGGCGGGCATGATACACCCTCTTTCTGGCAACGGCATGGCAATCGCAATTCACAGTGCCAAAATAGCATCAGAGCTGATAGTAAAATATTTCGGGAAAGAACTACAATCAAGACAGGAGCTTGAAATTGCCTATTCGAAGCAATGGAACAAAGAATTTAAAAAAAGAATTGCTACCGGAAGAGTTTTGCAATCGTTTTTTGGCACAGATAATCTGGCACAGATAATGATGTATGGAGTAACACATATCCCGGGAGTATTATCAGCAATCATCAGGCAAACACATGGCAAACCATTAAATGTAACCTCCTTATGATAACCGGGCCCGATCATCAGGAAATTCTAAATAATATTTCCTGATAAAGTTTCACCCCCTGCAATAAAAAATAAAATGTTTATCAATACTACATATAGAAGCACAGAAGATGAAATGATGGATGATTTTCTGATGGAAGGAGAAATGCTACAGGATTCACTAGATAAATTAGATATTATAAACAGGCGTTTAGGAGGAAACAAAGTGACTATTGATGGCCTGCAACACCTGCTGAAAAATGAACCTGCGGGGGCAACAATTTCAATTGTTGATTTAGGTTGCGGCGGAGGCGATATGCTAAGAAGAGTAGCCGATTACGGGAGAAAGCATAACTATACTTTTAAATTAACGGGCATAGATGCAAACGATTATACGGTAAATTATGCCCGGAAGCTATCCACTAATTACCCGGAAATCAATTATACAAAAATGGATGTCCTGGCAGATGAGTTTTCCGGATTACATTTTGACATAGCTCTTGCCACTTTATTTCTTCACCATTTCAAAAACGAAGAAATAGAAAATTTACTAAAAGCGGTTATTAAAACAGCAAGCAAGGGTATAATAATAAATGACCTGCACAGGAGCAGGGCAGCTTATTACCTGTTTAAACTGATATCCCTTTTTATTTCAAACCCGATGATCCGAAAAGATGGAGCCGTTTCTGTCTTGCGGGCATTTAAAAAAAATGAGTTAATTAGTATGGGAAAGAAATTACAGGATACCGTCAGTACGGTTTGCTGGAAATGGGCATTCCGATATCAATGGATAATACAAAAGAAATGAGTGTAAAAATAAAAGCAGTTGCGAAACAATTGCCCCCTTATTCCCGTCTTACTGCAGATATATTGCCATATGTTGAATTATGGCTGGCGGGTCAAGACGAGCGGTTTATCAGGAAGGCATTAAAAATTTTTGGAAATGCAGGTGTAGATAAGCGGTATTCTATCATGGAACCGGACGAAGTATTCACCGCCACCACATTTGAAAAAAAGAATACGATATACATCCGGGAATGTACAAAGTTGGCAGAACAATCATTGCAAAAAGCTTTGGACAAAGCAGGTTGGGCCGCACAAGACATTGATTATATCATTACTGTAAGCTGTACAGGTATCATGATACCATCTGTTGATGCCTATCTCATCAATAGCTTAAAAATGAAACAGGATATTGTAAGGCTACCTGTAACGGAAATGGGTTGTGCAGCCGGAATTTCCGGGATGATTTATGCGAAAAATTTTTTAAAAGCTAACCCCGGCAAAAGAGCAGCCGTTGTTGCTGTTGAATCCCCAACTGCCACATTTCAACTAGCTGATTTTTCAATGGCCAATATTGTAAGTGCCGCCATATTTGGAGATGGCGCTGCCACTATACTACTCTCCTCCTGCCCGGAAGATGATGGCCCTTCTATTATTGCCGAAGAAATGTATCATTTTTATAATGCTGAACAGATGATGGGTTTTAAAGTTACGGATACGGGACTGCAGATGATACTGGATGAAACAGTGCCGGAAACAATTGCTGAACACTTTCCAAAAATCGTACATCCATTCCTCGAAAGGAATCACTCCAGGATAGAAGAAATCAATCACTTGATCTTTCATCCGGGCGGAAGAAAGATCATACAAACGGTGGAAGAATTATTCGGCTCTCTTGGAAAAAATATCAACGATACCCGTGAAATCCTGAAACAATATGGCAATATGTCGAGTGTTACCGTACTTTATGTACTAGAACGATTTTTAGATAAGAAAATTCCTGCCGGTGATAAAGGACTGATGCTTAGTTTTGGTCCGGGTTTTTCTGCACAAAGCATTTTATTAGAATGGTAAAAGAATTTAGCGATAAAAATTATTGGGCACTCATTCTTGGAGGATCTTCGGGATTAGGATTAGCTACGGCTATAAAACTGGCGAAACATGGCTGTAATATTATTATAGTACACCGCAACAGGAAATCTGACTTAACAATTATTGAAAAAGAGTTTGAAACAATAAAGGCATTGGGTGTTGATGTATTAACGATTAATGAAGATGCGCTGCAAGCTGAAAAAAGGGAATTGATCGTTGCGGCTATACGCCAGCAATTGGGCAAACAAGGAAAAATCAGGGTACTCATTCACAGTATTGCAAAGGGCAATTTAAAACCAATGCTTGCAGAAGGAGATTTTGTTTTACAAAACGAAGATTTTCGTTTTACATTGGATGCAATGGCTTTTAGCCTGTACGATTGGACAAAAATAATTTTTGAACAACAACTTTTTGCAGAAGATGCAAGGGTTATCAGTTTCACCAGCGAAGGAAATAGCAAAGCATTGAAAAATTATGCGGCTGTATCTGCGGCTAAAGCTGCTTTGGAAGCCATTACCAGGAACATTGCATTGGAATTTGCCCCGCATGGGATAAAAGCAAATTGTATACAGGCCGGTGTTACAGATACAGCATCATTCAGGATGATCCCGGGGCATGAGAATATTAAAGAACATACACTTATCCGAAATCCCTCCAAACGGCTGACTACCCCTGAAGATGTCGCAAATGTTGTTTATCTTTTAAGTAAAGATGAAGCCGCCTGGATCAATGGAAGTATTATCATTGCCGATGGAGGAGAACATATCAGTTAAACTATGACATTAAAAGAAATTGTTGCATTACTCCCCTATTCACCACCCTTTCTTTTTGTTGACGAACTCGAAGAAGTCACAGAAAACGGAGCGACGGGTAGTTATACTTTCAAGCCCTCTGAATTTTTTTATGAGGGACATTTTAAAAATTTTCCTATAACACCCGGAGTTATCCTAACAGAAACCATGGGACAAATTGGTGCTGTTTGTCTTGGCATTTACCTGCTGCGGGAGGAGATAGTAGAAAAAGGCATGCCTGATATTGCATTGACTTCTTACGAAACAACTTTTTTCGCACCGGTCTTTCCCAGTGAAAAAGTAACGGTTACCTCCCAAAAAGAATATTTCCGTTTCAGCAAACTAAAATGTAAAGTAGAAATGAGAAACAGTGATGGCAAACTGGTTTGCAGCGGAACAATAGCAGGATTCATAAAAAACAGGAAATAATGAACCGGGTAGTTATAACAGGACTCGGTGTGGCAGCACCAAATGGCGTTGGTATTGCCGACTTTACAACTGCAATAAAAAATGGTGTTTCAGGTGTCCGCTATTGCAAAGAACTTGAAGATTTAAATTTTTCCTGCCGTATTGGAGGCATCCCAGTTGTACCGGAAGAATTAAAACAACAGTATCTCACCCCGCTTCAATTAAAAAATTTTAATAGCTCAGGCATTCTTTATGGCTGTATCGCCGGTACTGATGCCTGGAAAGATGCAGGTCTGCCGATCAATACAACCGATACGCCTGATTGGGATAGCGGAACTGTGTTTGGTACCGCCGTATCAGGTGTAGATAAATTCAGAGAAGCCATATATAAGTTAGATGCCGGAAATGTGAGAACACTCGGCAGCACCGCTGTCTTGCAAACAATGGCAAGCGGTATCAGTGCATATTTAAGTGGCCTACTTGGATTGGGAAACCTGGTAACAACTAATTCGTCGGCCTGCAGTACTGGAACAGAAGCAATATTGATGGGCTTTGAACGGATTCAAGCAGGAAAAGCAAAAAGGATGCTGGTAGGTGGCTGCAGCGACCACGGCCCTTACCTGTGGGGTGGCTTTGATGCTTTGCGGGTCATTACATATAAGCATAACGACTCTCCGGAGAAAGCATCCCGGCCAATGAGTGCAACGGCCAGTGGCTTCGTTCCCGGAAGCGGTGCTGGTGCATTATTATTGGAGTCATTATCAAGTGCCATGGAAAGAAATGCAAAAATCTATGGAGAAGTGCTTGGAGGTGCTGTTAACGCCGGTGGTCAGCGGGGTGACGGAAGTATGACGGCTCCCAACTCTATGGCTGTTCAGCGCTGCATTCACAATGCAATTGAAAATGCAGGTATCAATGCAAATGAAATTGACCTCATCAACGGACATTTAACCGCTACTGTAAAAGATGCTGCAGAAGTGAAAAACTGGACAACAGCGCTTAACAGAAAGGGGGATAATTTCCCGTATATTCATTCTCTAAAATCAATGATTGGACATTGCCTTGGTGCTGCAGGTGCGATTGAAAGCGTAGCTGCAGTGCTGGGTTTAAAAGAAGGGTTTATTTTCCCTTCTATCAACTGTGAAGATGTACATCCTGAAATAGCTGCACTGATTGCCACTGATAAAATACCAGATAAAATGATAGAGAGTGATACGTTGCAAACAATTGCTAAAGCCAGTTTTGGTTTTGGCGATGTTAATGCCTGTGTCATTTTCAGAAAATATTCAGCATGAACAAAGAAGCATTAATAGTATCGCTAAAAGAAATAGTAAAGCCCTATGTGCGGAATGATGAAGGTTTTGCAAATCTTACAGAAGAAACCGATTTTCTGAATGATCTTAAAATCAATTCTGCCAACCTGGTAGATGTGATCTTAGATATAGAAACAGCTTATGACATTATAATTGATAACGAATCGATGGAGAAAATGCTAACTGTAAAAGCTGCCATGGATATTATAACTTCAAAACTTAGCGAAAAGTGACCGGCAATGATATCGTAGATATCAAAGTGGCTGGTAAAGAAAGCAACTGGAAGCGGAAAGGTTTTCTTGAAAAAATTTTTACCCAAAAAGAACGAATCTGTATCACTGAAGCAATTGACTCCAAACAGATGGTCTGGACATTATGGAGCATGAAAGAAAGTGCTTACAAAGCGTATACCCGCCAATTCGGCGGACGTTTTTTTGCCCCGCAAAAAATCAATTGCACCTTATTATCGAATTGTAAAGGCTCCGTAACCATTAGTGAAGTCAGCTACGAAACAACAACCCTTATTACGGAAAATTATATTTACAGTGTGGCAAGTAATAGTAAAACTATAATTGAACATTTAGTTAGCCATTGTTTTTTATATAAAAATGACGACTACAAAATTCAACAACTGGAGATTTATCAAAAAATAATCAACAGATATGCTGCTGTTACCGGCAAACAAACAAAATACCTTGCTGTTGTAAAAAATGTCAATGGCATTCCATCAGTACATTGCAAAAGTGAAAAATCAACTATTCCGGTCTCCATTTCACATCATGGACATTACGGAGCTTTCATCATCAATTAATACCATATGAAAGAATATATAGACTGGGCAATTGAAAAAATGAATGTGGATCCCAAGCTTATACTCGTTTATGTCATTATCTACTTTGCATGGGGGATGGCCATGAATCTATTCGGCCAATACGCTAAAATTGCAAAGTTCACTTATTGGTGGCAGGTTATCACCTGTTATATTTTATACATGATTCCCATTTCCCTGCTGCTCCGTGGACTGCCCTTTCATACACAATATGCATACGGTCTTGTAGCCATGGGTTTTCTGGAATTTGGAGGTTACGCTTTAAAAAGCTCTTATGCCTATCCGGATAATATTCTTGACCGCACATTTAGTCCCCAAAATTTCAGTCTTGGTATGGCACTATTCTTCGCTTTGTATTTTCCTGCCGGGAATTGGATAGTCGGAAAAATTTATACTGCTGCCTTTAAATGAATTTGTAAGTAAATGCGGCGATAAAACAACTTGGGTTTGCTACCTTTACTGCTTATCACAGCACTATGAAAAAAATACTGGTACTCTTATCTTTTTTTTCGGCAACGATAAGTCTTTTTGCAAACGATTTTCCTATCCTGCACTGTGCAGCTGATACCATTCCCAAAGCCACAGCCCGGCCACTCGTTTTTGAAAATGCTTTTTTGAATGATCCTGATTTTGAAGAACCTACACTTTTTGCCCGTTTCTATACGATAGAAGTAGGGAAATTAAAAGTGGAAAGTGGCAAACTCATTGCCTGCGATGCCAGCGATATGCATCATAACCTAGCTTTTACGGAAACATTTCCTAAAGGAGAATTCCCGGTGCAACTATCCATCGTAAAAGGAGAACCGGGAGAATATGAATATGTAGCCTATACAAGGGTTTTATTTTCGAACAAACCAGTAAAGAAATGGGCTTACGCTTTAAGGCCGAACGATGTTTTCCGTTTGCCTTCTGATAGCACCAGTCGTATGAGGTGTGCATTTATGGGCGATATGGGAATGCAATCAACAGTAATAGCAGATTCAGTTGCCAATAAAGCTTTTGTAAAGAAATCGCATATTGAATGGGGTGAAGTGTTTGTGGACAGGTTCAAAAGAACAGGCGCTAAAGCATTTATTCATCCCTTCGATAAACATAACCTTGTTTCTGTTTCAACATTCTTTAACCCCTGCTATGCCAGTTATATCGGCTACGATGAAAATGGAAAACCTTGCCGGTTATTATTAGACCCCGGCAATTTCCAGATAATGCGGTCCTTATTTTAAATGGCAGTTCCCCCTGTTAGAAATACTTAGTAAAAAGATTTAGCAGATTTCTATACAAATTGTATTTTACTTTGCAGTGAAAATTCAGCGCTGCGCAAAACAGTGCATATCATTAAACCACATTTTCCAGATATGAAAAGAATGAAATTCTTCCCTTTTGCTTTAGCAATTATCTTGCTGGGCAGTTGCAATACTTCTAATAAAGACAAAGCAGCAACTAACAATAACCCCGACATTGAAGATGTTGATGCAGTTGTTGAGGATACTGTACAGGCAAAGAAAGTAACCGACCGTGATTTCAGTGTTACGAAAGAGAATTCCTACAATGATATGTTTCTTGATAGCCTTGCTATGGAACGATACATTACCAACCGGGAACTGGGGGATAAAAAAATTGCCCGTCGTATCCGAAGTTTTTACAATGCTAGAAATTATCAATATGCCTGGTTTTCTACAAAAGGTCTGACAGAACAAAGCCGGTTTTTCTGGAACCAATACGATTATGCTGTTACCCACCTTAAGGATACGAGTCTTGTCAATTCTGTTTTTTATAAACAGGCTGAGAGGTACCTGAATATGGAAAAGCTCACAGCTACTGCCAAAGACACGATGATCCTGAATACAGAATTTGGATTTACCGAGCATTTTATTCGCTTTATTAACAGCACCTACGAAAAAGGATATGTAAAAAGAAAAGAACAGGAAAAATTTGTTCCTATTAAAAAAGTTGACCCGGTTTTAATGGCCGATTCGTTACTGAACAAAAAGCACAGTGACGACAAATACTATGAACAAGTGAATGACATGTACGCCGGTTTGAAAAAAAATCTCCAGCTATATCTTAATATTATCAGAGCTGGTGGCTGGCCGGTCATACCAACGGCAAAAGCTATTAAGAAAGGAGAAACGCTTGCTTCAATTCCTGCTATCAAAAAAAGATTGCAACTTACCCTGGATATGCCCGGCAAAGACAGCAGTGATGTTTTCACTGACACCCTTGAACTGGCCGTAAAAACATTTCAAAAAAGACATGGCTATAAGCAAGATGGTGTAATAAATGCTACACTCATAAAAGACATGAACGTTTCTGCAACAGAAAGGCTAAAACAAATACTTCTTAATATGGACAGGATGCGGTGGATGCCGCAAAAACCTGTTGGCAACCTTATCATTGTAAACCTGCCTGAATTTATGCTGCATGTATATGATGGTAATAAACCAGTCTTTGACATGGTGGTAGTAGTGGGAAAAGTGGGTAACAATACAATGATGTTTAATGGTGACCTTAACCAGATATACTTTAGCCCTTACTGGAATGTACCGCAAAGTATTATCAAAAGTGAGATATTGCCGGCCATAGCTAGAAATCCGAACTACCTCGCCAATAAAAATATGGAGCAAATTGGCAGTAACATTCGCCAAAAACCAGGCCCGGGTAATGCATTAGGGAAAGTAAAATTTATTTTTCCTAATAGCTTCAACATGTATTTCCATGACACCCCGTCCAAAAGTTTATTCGGACAGGATAAAAGGGCTTTTAGTCATGGCTGCATACGACTGAGTGAACCACAAAAAATGGCCGAATGGTTATTACGGAATGATCCTGACTGGGATAAAGAAAAAATCGTTTCTGCGATGAACCAGACAAAAGAAAAAGGAGTTAAAATAAAAGACCCGGTTCCTGTATTTATTATATACTATACTGCCTGGGTAGATAATGACGGCCAACTTAACTTCAGGGATGATGTATACCAACATGATAGTGAACTGGTAAATAAGATGTTTACAGCATCAGCCCCGTCAGACAAAGCAGTAAAAATTGACAATCTCAAAACAAATTAATGCAGTAATAAAGGATTTGCACCGCTCATCACTAAATGCTGCTTTAGCTCCAATGCTGAAGCAGCATTTTTAATATAAAAGATGCCATAATTATACCGGCTGTACTAAACCAAAACTGTATACTTATGGTAAGGTATTTTATGTCCTTCTCAGTGCCTGAAGGCCGGGAACAGACCGCACAAAAGATCATTGACCACTATTTTGATGCACTATACAAGCATGGCCCCGGTGGCATGCGAAGTCAGTGCTATGCAACAAATGATAATGAATGTAATTTTGTGCATATCAAAAGTTTTAAACGAGAATCCGTAGCTAACCAGCATTTAAAATCGGGAACTTTCAGGGAGTATGTACAACAACTTGCTTCATTATGCGGGAGCATGCCATCTTTTTCCAGGTTACAGCAGCAGCAAACATTTGAGTCTATATACTAAGGTAGATTTGGTTGTCGAAGGTGATGTCCTTTTCAGGATGTCACCTCTTTTTTATTGCTGCCGGAGAATAAAAAAAAGAGCCTGTAGAAACAAGCCCTTTACCATTAAACCTTTCCTTGAGAGGCCGTAAAATAGAACAGAAGTAAAAACTCGCATAAGAAAATAGCCGAAACTGGTTTTTGAATAGACAAAAGGCCATTTTTATAAGATAAGCATCAGGGAGTTCTATTTTTCTTTCCCTTGTTCCCACCAATATTTATTCTGATACCCAAATTCAATTGGCTGGCAAATGAAGAACGGGGAACTATAAAGTCATACCGGTTGTTGGCCAATGATATTCCACCGATATTTGCAAAGAGCATCACCCCTTTCGATGGTTTAAAGAATATACCGGGAGTAAAACTCAATTCCCGTTCAGCATATCGATTATTTAAAAGTAATACACCTCCCGCTTTGTCATAAACACTTGTTTGATTTGCGGAAAATGAACCGTTAAAATACCAGCCCCATTGCTGGCTTTTTTTAAAAAAGTGATAATAATTGTAAGAGACCCCAAATCCCTGGCTTATAAAGTAGCCATTGGAAGAAATCGTAGGGGTCGATTTAGATCTTGTATAATTGTAAAAAACACCCAAGGTACTATGCTCACTAAGGCCAATTGAAAAGGAAGGCTGGATAGTGGTAGTGCTGAATTTTAATACTTTTTTGCCGAAACTAACATCTCCGTATAGCTGTCCTTTTTCAACCTGTGCCAAAAGACTGTAACAAGACAACAGAGCTGCAGCTGAAAAAAATATTTTCTTTCTCATATAAATGGTTTTTTCAAACGTACAGTTTGTATTAAAAAAAATGAATAATACTAAAGTCGTTTAACACCGGGCAACCTCCCTATTATACTTATTTTAACATTGATATGAGTTATAATAACTAAAAATGGGCTAACTGAAATGCATAAACTGCTTACCTGTTTTGTAATAGTTATACACCACCAAAGTATAGACAGTTTCTCACATGACTGAATTGGCATCCTTTATGCTATGCTCCCTTTAACAGTAAATGTGTAAATAAAAACCCACTCCCGATTACGGCAATAATGGGTTGAATAGGCAAAACCAAAACGTTATGAATTAATAATAACAAAGATTGATTCTCACCAAACCGAAGCGGTTATTTGGGGTTATAGATGAAAAGATAAGGTCATGGCAAGAATTCATCTCAAATGCTGTAAATTTAGACCTACGAAACAAAACATCCAGCAGTAACCCCCAAAAAATACCGGGGCAGTATGGGTGAAAAAACAAGAACCATGCACCGAGTCATTATACCTGTTGATTTTTCTGAGACTTCATTAAATGCGGCCCGGTTTACTGCCCAGATGCTGGCTGGCAAAAAGGACGCAGTGGCCATTTTATATAACAATTATGAAAGCCAGGGCGACTATGATGTCTGTACTCACTACCAGGAAAGCCTGAGAAAAGAATTTTTGGCCAAAGGAGTTGAGAATGTAGAATGTGAAAACGAAATGGGCGGAGACCTCATTGAAAATATTGCCCGGCTTGCCCATACTACCAGGGCCACCTTGATTGTAATGGGTATCACCGGAAAATCTGAAGTAAGACAAGCCATGTTTGGCAGTAATACATTGCGGCTGGTTGACAGAAACCTCCTTCCGGTAATGATCATTCCGCCAGATGCTGTTTATAAAGGAATCAATAATGTCGCCTTTACTTCTGATTTTAAAGATGTGGAAGCTACTACCCCGGCCCCTTTAATCAGTGCCGTGCTGGAAATTTTTGATCCGATTATGCATATTGTAAATGTAAACAAAGACCACTATGTATCCCTTACTGAGGAAATCGAAAAAGGCAAAGAAGCGTTCAAAGAAATGTTTAAATCATTCAAAACAGAATTTTATTTTATTACGATGAATAGTTTCTATGAAGCCGTAGATAATTTTGTTAAGGACTATAATATTGATGTGCTGATAACGATACCCAAACACCAGAGCAATGCGGTTTCGCTGTTTAAATCATCACATACCAAGCGATTGGCTTACCACAGCCTTATTCCCATATTGGCGGCACATGAGTAAAACTGTCCAAACTTAATACTTGACTTCACGGGAACAAATGTTTAGCTTTGTCCTTGTTTTATATATGCGACATTATTCAAAAAAATTGACCCGCATTTACACCTTTGCCGAGCAGTGCCTGCCGGCCAATTTTTATATCCCTGATTAATTCGCCACACCCACTTACTTACTAAGCTGCCCATTTATTCTCCGGTTATCCGGATTGTTTCATTAACGATTGTTTTTATGAAGAATATTAAATTGATTGAAGTACCCTCAGAAATTGGTGCCGGCACCCGTGGCGCCAGCCTTGGCATTGAGGCCATTAAAATTGCCGCCCTGGATTTCATGAGTAATTTTTTTATCCATTTCCCCTCTGAGAAAATTCAGTCTGAAAATAAATTACTGTATGAACCAATAGAATCGCCTTATGCCAAACGTATAAAAGGAGTTGTTTCTATCTACGATAAAGTCAGTAAGGCCATTTGTGATTCGATGAAGAATAATTTCTTCCCGGTTGTCATAAGTGGTGACCATAGCACCGCCGGTGCCACCATTGCAGGTATTAAAATGGCAAAGCCGAAAAGTAAACTCGGTGTAATTTGGATTGATGCGCATGCCGACTTACATACCCCTTACACTACTCCATCCGGCAATGTACATGGTATGCCAATGGCAATATCAATCAATGAAAATAATGATGAATGTGCTGTACATGATGTAGATGATGAAACGGCTAAACATTGGGACTACCTGAAAAATATCGGCAAGATCGCCCCAAAGGTTCTGCCTGAAGATGTCGTTTTCATTTCCCTGCGGGATTATGAAAAAGAAGAGCGGCATCTTATTGAAAAATATAGCATGAAAGTAATTACTTCAAAAGAAGTAAGAAATAAAGGAGCCGAAAATATTGTCAGAGCCGCAATCCGGTATCTGGCAGACTGCACTGATATTTATATTTCCTTTGATGTAGACAGTCTTGATTCTTCCATTTCCAAAGGAACCGGCACGCCGGTAAGTAATGGACTGAAGGAAAGAGAAGTGGAAGATCTTATCAGCAAATTTATGCAGAACCGTAAGGTCTGTTGTTTTGAAATAGCAGAAGTAAACCCTACACTGGACAAAGAAAACCTGATGGCGGAAATTGCTTTCAACATCTTACAACGGAGTGTGAATGTATTGATGATGAACTAAAGTGCTTGCAGTTTTAACTCTATTTGCCTTGTTGCAACAGGCCCCAACTCAAAAGAACTCGCAAGACATTCTTTGAGCATTGCCTTTGCCTCTTCCTTCTTTCCAATAGCTGCATAAATAAAAGCAGTATGCATTGTTGCTTGTGGCTCAAATGTCTTTTTATGCACATAAGTACTGGCAAACTCAAAGGCCTTTTTTAGGTCTCCTTTATGATAATAGGTCCAGGCCATCCAGTCACATGTTTCGGGTGTAAAACGGTTTTTCAATTCCTTTTGGGCCAGTAAAAAAGCTTTGTTTTGTTGTTTTAATTCCGAAGCAAATATTTCAATGAGATATTTATTATACATATCACCATAGCCCGCCCTTGTTACAGTAGAAATAAATTCATTTAGTAACTTACCTTTTTCCACTCCCTCACCTTCTGATTCTGCAATT
>CALRVH010000065.1:0-16553 GCA_943371565.1 Chitinophaga pinensis
ATGCAGGTCCTCAATCTTTTAGTGATATCTCTTTTTCAGGTACGGTAAATACAACAGGTATCGATCCTGTGGCAGCAGGGGGTGATAAAACATTTGCTGCTTTAGCACCGGATATTGCAATCTCCGGCGCATCACCTGTTGCAGGTTCAATAAACCAGAACAGTAATAATAATATTTTATACGGACTTCAATTGGATGTTACTACCAATAATGCAACACTTACAGGTGTTACGTTTACTACAGGTGGTACTTATGTTACAGGGGATTTAAAAGCGAATAGCTTCAAACTCTGGATTAACAGCACTAACTCTTTATCAGGTGCTACACAGTTGGGAACAGATCAGGCGATTGTTGCCTCTGGAAATACTGTAAGCTTTACCGGTCTTGGCAGTGTAATTAATAGTGGTACTACCCGTTACCTGCTGTTTACAACAGATGTAGCATTTAATGGTACGGTGGGCAACACTGTAAATATCGCTTCCACACCATTCAGCAGTATTGTGTTTGCAAGTGGTAATAAAACCGGTACCGACCCTGTGGCGGCAGGTAATGATCAAACGATAGCGGCAGTTACTCCTCTTATTGCAATTACCCAAACAGGGCCTGCTGCATCTGCTGTAGCTAATGGTGCCGCCAATGCATTTCTTTATCAATGGAATGCGGCAGTTACTGCTAATACGGCTGTATTAAATTCAGTGTCATTTACTACAGCAGGTACTTATGTTGTTCCTGACCTTACAGCAAACAGTTTCAAACTTTGGTATAACAGTGCCAATAATTTTGGTACTGCTACACAAATCAGCAATACAGCTATTGTAACATCTGGTTCTGCTGTCAACTTTACCGGCTTAACCCAACAGATTGCTGTAGGTGCTACTGGCTTCTTCTGGGTAACGGCAGATATAGATGCAAATGCTACCGGGGGAAATACGATAAACATTACTTCTACTCCATTCAGTAATATTGTTTTTGCATCTGCCACCTTAAGTGGTACAGATCCAATGGCGGCTGGCGGTGTAAGAACCATTGTAATTGTTCCGGGTGCAGGAGAGGTAGTTATCAACCAGATTAATCCTGCCTATGCTGGTGCAAGTGATGAATATGTGGAACTGGTTAATAAAACTGACAAAACTTTTGATCTATCTGCATTACGGATTTCCTACCAGTCTGCCGGTGGAACATCTGGTGGCGCAGGCGGAAATCTATCTGGAACATTACTTCCTTATAGTTATTGGTTATTATCTCCTAATGCTACAGTAACTGTTGGTTTAACCACTGGTTTGGCAAGAGATGGAAGTATAACTGCTGGTTTCGCAGGAGCTTCAGGTCAATTAGCATTGCAAGTGATATCCACTGGGAATAATATTGATGCAGTGGGTTACGGTACAATAACAGGTGGTACCAATACGGAAGGAACTGCTGCAGCTTCTCCAAGTTCAAACAGCGGCTTAAAACGTAATGAAGGTGATGATACAAACGATAACAGCACAGACTTTAGTTCCGTTGTAGCCGCCGCAATTGATTTGCGTAACAGCAGCAGTCGGCTTGCACAAACAGGAGCGGTAATTGATGCTGCCACTTATACAAGGTTATTGGTAAAAGGTAATTCATCATCTGCCGGCAATATTGTACTGACTGACAGGGCTGAACTTTTAAGTGGCCAATTTACATTAGGTTCAAATAATCTTACTGTGGCAAATACAGTTGAAGGTGGTTCATCCACTTCTTATATCAGAACAAACGGCACAGGCGCATTAACTGTAAACAATATCACCACTAGTAAAACATTACCTATCGGTAATGCTTTCTATAACCCACTGATCATTGAAAACGGAAGTGGTCATAACTGGACTGTTAAAGTGGGTGATGGTGTAACAGCGGATGCAGGATTTAATACTGACAAAGCTGTATTACTTACCTGGGATATTACACCTTCTGTAAATCCGACAGCATCACCAGCAGATATTACTTTCCAGTTTAATGAAGTCACGCAGGTGGGTGTTAATTTCAGTACAGGTGTAAATGTGCAGGCATGGCGCAGACCTTCGGGTTTATGGTTAGCAACAGGTGCGCCTGCAACAGTTAATACTACGGTACCCGGTGCAACTACGTCTAAAATACTGAGCCTATCTAATTTCAGTCCTTTTGCACTGGCTAATATAGATGGTCCGCTCCCGGTTAAGTTCGGTGATGTAAAAGCTTACCAGCAGGGCAGTGGTATTAAAGTAGATTGGAGCAACCTGACAGAGACAGGTCTTGTAAATTATACCATCGAACGTTCGGCTAATGGCCAGTTGTTTACTCCATTGGGTACGATGAGTCCGACAGCGAACAATGGCGGCCGTGCTGACTATTCTTATTTTGATGCAGCACCGCTTACCGGTATTAATTTCTATCGTATCCAGTCACTGGAAGTAGATGGTAAAAGACTGTTCAGCACAATTGTACGGGTAAGTACAAAAGGTGGACAAACAGATATCACTATCTATCCAAACCCGGTAACGGGCAACAGGGTTTCTTTCCAGGCTACTGCATTACCAAAAGGTCAGTATATGGTACGGGTTACTAATGCTGCTGGTCAGCAGGTGATGAGTAAATCATTATTACATACTGGTGGTTCGGTTACTCAGGTACTGGAATTGCCTGCTACTATTAAAACAGGTATGTACAATATCCAGCTTTCTGGTGCAGACATCCAATTGACAAAAACATTTATTATACGTTAATCTGAAAAATCAGCATCGTAAAAGGATCATGGCAACATGGTCCTTTTTTTTGTGAGGTGTAGAAGCGTAATCTCATTCCGGTCCGCACTGTCATTCCGGGCTCGACCCGGAATCTTTTTCAAAGAATAAAGAAATGAGAGAGATACCGGGTCGAGCCCGGTAAGACAGCTTCGTAGAGGAAGTAATGTAAGAATGGTAAGGTAGTCTCCGGAAGAAGGGATTTTCTAATGTATTCAATTTCATTCCGGGTATCGTACTGTCATTCCGGGCTTGACCCGGAATCTTTTTCAAAAGAAAAAAAAGTAAGAGAGAGAGACCGGGTCAAGCCCGGTAAGACAGCTTCGTAGAGGAAGTAATGTACGAATGGTAAGGTAGTCTCCGGAAGAAGGGATTTTCTAATTTATTCAATGTCATTCCGGGTATTGTACTGTCATTCCGGGCTTGACCCGGAATCTTTTTCAAAAGAAAAAATAGTAAGAGATAGATACTGGGTCAAGCCCGGGATGACAATTTCATAGAGTGTGATAATGTAAGCCCGTAAACATTCTCTTTTGTATTTTCGAACATGGCTCGTATAGGCTACTATTCTGTATATGTTGTTTCCAATTTTGCACGGACTGTATTTTATACAGGTATGACAAATAATTTAGAAAGAAGAATCTGGGAACACCGCAATAATGAAGGCGGTGTCTTTACTTCGAAGTATAAATGTCATTATTTGGTTTATTACGAAGACTACGCCGATGTAAACAATGCTATTGCGAGGGAAAAGCAATTGAAAAACTGGCAACGTAAATGGAAGATAGAGTTAATACGAAAAGAAAATCCAGATTTAATTGATTTGGCAAAAGACTGGGAGTGGCGATTGTGAGGGAGAGATACCGGGTCAAGCCCGGTATGACAGGACTCCGAAAGATATGTAGTCTGAAACCAGTATGACAGGAATTGAAATGTCATTCAATCAACGCAAAGTCATTCCGGGCTTGACCCGGAATCTTTCTCTTTTTTAGGTAGTGCAATGAGGAAGAGATACCGGGTCAAGCCCGGTAAGACAGACCCCGAGTGTTACCGAATCAAGTCTGGTATGACAAGGCTCTAATAGTTCAGGATAGTAAAACCCGTAAGACCGCTTCGTAATTGGTAGTAATGTATATCTGCAATACATTATTCCAAAACAGCCAGACTGTTGCTGATTATCTCCACGCAGTCCAGTATTTGTTCTTTTGTAATAACGAGAGGTGGGGCAAAGCGAATTTTATCTCCGTGTGTTGGTTTGGCCAGCAGCCCCAGCCTGTCAGGTAAACATGCATTTTCTTTTAATTGTACACAGAGATCCCATGCCGCTTCTTTATTTGCATGCTTGATAACAATCGCATTTAATAAACCTTTGCCCCGTACCAGGCTGATATAAGGTGATTGCAGTTTTTGTAATTCACTCCTGAGCAAGGCACCCATTTCCGCTGCATTCTCCGCCATCTTTTCATCTTTTAACACCTGCAATGCCACCATCGACACTTTACAGGCAAGGGGATTGCCTCCATAGGTAGAGCCATGTTCACCGGGCTTGATGGTCATCATTATTTCATCATCACACAGCACTGCACTTACCGGCAGCATGCCACCGCTTAATGCTTTACCTAATAATAAAATATCGGGACGTACCTGTTCATGATCGCAGGCCAGCATCTTACCGGTACGGGCAAGCCCGGTTTGTATTTCATCCGCTATGAATAAAACGTTGGCTTGTTCGCAGAGTTGTTTTGCTTTGGCGAGGTAACCGTCATCGGGCACCAGTACACCGGCTTCGCCTTGTATCGGTTCTACTAAAAATCCAGCTACATTTTTATCGGTTAATGCGATGGCTAATGCATCGTTGTCATTATAAGGAATGATCTCAAACCCGGGCATATAAGGGCCGAAATTTTTTCTTGCCGCCGGATCGCTGCTGAAAGAAATAACGGTGGAAGTGCGGCCGTGGAAATTTCCTTCACACACAATGATCTTTGCTTTTCCTTCGGGAATACCTTTTACTTCATAGCCCCATTTGCGGCAAAGTTTTATTCCTGTTTCTACAGCTTCCACACCACTATTCATGGGTAATACTTTATCGTAGCCAAAATAGGCAGTGATGAATTTTGTAAACTCACCTAGCTGGTCGCTATGAAAAGCCCGGCTGGTGAGGGTCAGCTTTTGTGATTGCTCAATAAGAGCCTGTACGATTTTGGGATGACAATGCCCCTGGTTTACGGCCGAGTAGCCACTCAGGAAATCATAGTATTGTTTTCCATCTACATCCCAGACATGAACACCGTTGCCACGGTTTAGTACAACAGGGATTGGGTGATAGTTATGAGCCCCGTATTGTTCTTCCAACTCAAGATAATATTGTGTGGTAGATGACATATCAATTGTTGTTTGCATAAAAGACAGGTAACGTAAAAAATAAAAAATCAGAAACTAAGAGAGTGCCTTACAGGCTTCCGCTATTTAGCGGACAGGTGATATGAATCATCGATGATTGAGCAGGTCAAGATTCTGCCGGAGAAATGCTATGGATGATTGTTGTGTGATAACAAGGAATTTGATGCAAGATAATGAAAAATGGGGAAAGAGGGAAGTGATGAGGGGAAGGGGTTGAATATCAGTTTACATTTTCTTTTCGAAAGGATATTTAAAGAGATATCGCACAGAGGCGAAAGAGAGAAAGAGTTGGTCGAAATTGTGTTTTTCTTGTGCTATTCTCCTTTTCTCTTTTAGCTCTGGGCGATGGAGGCTTCAAAAGGGTTCCAATAAATTATCTTCAATTTGGACAACCGTATAAACCGTTTTTGAGATTTATAGGCCCGTAGGGCTGAAATATTGGTAGGTATTAATGTTGTGTGTGTATTAAGCCCCATCGGGGTGGTATTTTAATACATCAATCATAAAATTCAAATAGGTATTTGTCCTCATAGGATACTTCAAAATCTGTAAGCATTTTTATATACTCATCTTTAAATGATTTTACTCTATGATGTTCTTCCTGGTTCATAATATACTTAATCACAATGTCTCTCTGACTTTTTGAATAGGAGAAGGCACCATAACCAGACTGCCATTGAAACTTGCCTTTTAGGAATTGCTTTTCATTTATCCACATACTACTATTAGCTTTTACAGTACTCATAAATTCTGCAATATTGGTAGTAACAGGCATCCCAAACAAGATGTGAACATGGTCTTTCCATCCACCGACTGCTAAAGCTTTTGCACCTTTATTAGTTATAATCCCAGAAATATATTTGTGTAAACTATCACGCCACTCTCTTTGGATAAAATTTTCTCTTTGCTTTACTGCAAATACAGCATGAATAGTTATTTGTGAGTAGGTATTTGGCATAGATAATGTCGCCCCGAAGGGGCTGGGGTCATTGCTTTATTTGATTTTTTACCAAAATATTGCCCCGATGGGGCAATTATAAATATAGAATTTTTTTATACCTGATGCTCATGAAATAAGATGGCTGACAATTTATATCTTACAATTCAAACAATGATTCTATGGCATATATAGCACCCGCCGGCACAAGGATCGGTCATGTACATTTGAAAGTAACAGACCTTGAAAGGTCGTTACAATTTTATCGTGACTTATTGGGGTTTGAATTGCAGCAGCGCTTTGGTGATAGTGCTGCTTTTATTTCAGCGGGAGGTTATCATCACCATATTGGTTTAAATACCTGGCACAGCAAAAATGCCGGACCTGCACCGGTACGGGCAGCCGGTTTGTATCATACCGCTATTCTGTATCCAACCCGTAAAGAGCTGGCTATCGTTTTAAAAAGATTATTGGATGCGCAATATCCATTAACTGGTGCTGCTGATCATGGTGTTTCGGAAGCTATTTATTTAGATGATCCGGATAAGAATGGTGTTGAGTTGTATTGGGATAAGCCAACGGAAGAATGGCCGAAAGATGAAGCAGGTAATTTGCAAATGATAACGGCGGCACTGGATCTAGAAGAGCTACTGAAATTAGCTGTGTAATTCTTTTACAAAATAGTGGGCCGGAAAAGAAAGCTGCAATTGTTTTTCTTTTGGGAAAATACCAAACACGGTACTGCCACTGCCACTCATGGATGCATAGATGGCTCCGAGGCGATATAAACTATCTTTTATGTCAACAATCTCCCGGTGTTGTAAGAAGACTGGTTTTTCAAAATCATTTTTCAGATCATCCTTCCACGTTTCTATGGGGCGGGAGATTATTTCTTTTACGGAATGATCAGGAAGGGCAGGAGTCATGTCGAGAAAAGCCCTGCCGGTGTCAATATGAATACCGGGATTGATGATTACAATTTTGTAAGCAGACAGGTCTACTGTTATTTCTTCCATTATTTCGCCTCTTCCTGTAGCGAAACAAGGTTTGTTGATGATAAAGAAGGGGCAATCACTTCCCAGCTGTAATGCATACTTAATTAATTGTTCGGTGGTAAGTCCCAGTGCAAACATTTCATTCATCATCTTTAATGCAAAAGCACCATCGGCACTACCGCCTCCAAGTCCTGCGCCGGAAGGAATGACTTTGTGCAAATGAATCGACACAGCCGGGATATCGGGAAAATCTTTTTTGAGCAGCCGGTAAGCTTTTACGCAAAGATTTGATGCTGGTTTTCCGGCAATGGGCAAGCCGCTGCTGGTAAAGGGTAAACCAGGATTTTTGCCGGGTTGTTTATTCTCTATTATTTCTAATGAATCAGTAAGAGGAACAGGATAGAAGATGGTTTCCAGGTCATGATAACCATCACTTCTTTTGCGAAGAATATTGAGGCCAAGATTAATCTTGCAGTCAGGAAAAACTATCATAGGCTAAAGGACGGTGTGGACTTTCAATCAAGGAAACTGGTGACAATATTGTCGCTATTTGTTCTTTCTACGGCTATTGATTTCATCACGGATGGCAATGGCCCGGATATAATCCTCACCTTCCAGTACATCATTTAAAAGATTATTTAACTCCTCTAATGTCATGGTTTTCAGGTCTTCATTTCCTGTAGGCTCATCGCTTTCAACCATTACTTCCTGCTTCACTTTCTTCTTTTTGCCAGTAGTACCTGTATCTTCCATCAGTATGCCTGCACTTTCAAGAATGTTCTCGTAGGTGTAAATAGGGCAACCAAAACGAACAGCCAGGGCGATTGCATCAGAGGTTCTGGAATCAATTTCTACAGTATCATTTTCTGTGGAGCAAACTAATTTAGAATAGAAGATGCCTTCCTGTAAATCGCAGATATTTATCTCATGCAGGTCGATCGCAAAAGCCGTCATGAAATTTTTCATCAGGTCGTGTGTGAGAGGACGGCTGGGTTGCATTTTTTCCAATGCTACCGCAATGGCCTGCGCTTCAAACCCGCCGATAACGATGGGTAAACGTCTTAAGCCGTTTACTTCACCCAGCACAACTGCATAAGAATGTGTTTGTGTAATGCTGTGTGAAAGGGCTACTATTTCCAGTTCGATCTTCTTCATAAAGTATCAAACGAAATTACACTTTTTCGTTTAAAAAGCGGCCCTGTAAGAAGGGTTTATGTCTGTAAATGTAATAGTTGAAGCGGGGCTGTGGTATCATTTTAAGGCCTTGTATCCGCTGAGGTCAAAATAGCTGTCTACATTGCCCGGTTCTATCTTATAAGCCATGATATATGTATTCTCATTTTCCGACGATTTTGTTCTGAATCCCAGTACGATCTTATACCCCATTACGATGGGCTGAATACCGAGAAAACTATAATCCATCGCTGCAACAAAGGAATGTTGATTGCTTACGAGACATGCTGTCTCTGCTACTTCACCATCTGGTGTTTTCATTTGCCCTTTGAATTCAGGGCAGATAAAATTCAGGATCGGCATTGTTTTCTTAGTGGGGGCCACTGTTAATTCTGTGCCGCCATTTCTTAATGAGAGCTTCTCTGTTTTATATGTCTTATTTTTTGTATCTAATTCTAAAAAAGTACTGTCTTTTACGTTGGCGATCATGGTACGTTCAAAAACCTGGTCTTCCCTGTAGCCGGGAATAAAGATGATCACCCTGATCTTTGTTTCTCCAAAAACAATAAAGACAGAGTCTTTGTCTGAAGGGTCATCAGAAGTCATTCTGTATTTGATAACACCGGTAAATTTTTTGGATGTATCTGCTACGGGTGCCGGTATTTCAGGAGTAAAATTTACCTGGTCTTCTTTTTTGTCTTTGCCTTTATTTTTCTTTTGTGCATGGATGACAAGTGAGGAAGAACAGAGCAGCACAAGGAGGATGGTTAGATTTTTCATAGCAGCGCAATTTTGCTGCTCTAAGATTGCAAAAAAAAACCACAAACGCAAATGGTTTGTGGTTACATACTTTCGGTTATTTTTTTACGCTACGCCTTTTAATTTCTTAATGGCTTCTGTCATTTTAGGTACAATTTCAAACGCATCTCCTACAATACCATAATCAGCTGCTTTGAAGAACGGTGCTTCAGGGTCTTTATTAATGACCACAATTACCTTACTTCTATTAACACCTGCGAGGTGCTGAATAGCTCCTGAAATACCAATGGCGATATACAGGTTAGGTGCTATGGCAAAACCAGTTTGACCCACATGCTCATTGTGCGGACGCCAGTGTGCATCAGCCACCGGGCGGCTACATGCCGTAGCGGCATGTAATACTTTTGCCAGGTCTTCTACCATACCCCAGTTTTCTGGTCCTTTCAATCCACGACCTGCACTTACTACCACTTCGGCTTCTGTCAATACCACTTCGCCGCTGGCTTTTGTGGTGTTGGTTACTTTTACTTTGGCCGCATCAACTGTTGCATTGAAAGCAACTATTTCAGCGGTACCCTCACCGGCAACTGTTTTATAAGCATTGGGGCTAAGGGCAACAATTTTTATATCTGTACTTACTGCAATATTGGCAAATGCCTTCCCGGAGAATACATTTTTCTTTACTACAAATCCATTGCTGGTATCGGGCAGTGCAACGGCACCAGCAACCAAACCTGCTTTCAACCGTACAGAGAGGCGAGGGGCAATTGCTTTTCCATCAACATTATTAGAAAAGATAATCACTTTGGCACCTGTAGCTTCGGCCACCTGTGCAAGCACTTTAGCATACAACTGTGCATCGAGGTGATTCAATGTATCATTAGTAACCTGGTGAATTTTCTTGACACCATATTTACCTAGTGCAGCAAGGTCTTCTGTAACAGTACCCAATACAACACCTTCGGCAACGGTACCGAGTTGTTCTGCTACTTTAGCGCCATAGGTTAATACTTCCAGTGAAGCTTTTTTTACATGACCGTCGGTAGTATCGATGAATATTAAAACTGACATAGAATGGATAATTTAATAGTTGATAAATGATAATTACTTTCCAAGTTTAGCTTTTGTTGTTTTTACGCTGGCTATTAATAGTTTGAGTAGCTCTTCGCAATCTTTATTAAGCGACTCGTACATTGTTTTATTAATGAATTCAGTTGCGTACAAGAGGTCAAGCCAATATTTTGATTCATTTGCTTCTTTAAGTCCAATGTTTAATTTATGGACAAAATCTTTTAAACTTTCAGCATGTTCTGCCTCTCTAATCAATGCGCCAATGGCTGTGCCACTCCCTACTATTTGTTGTGATAAAACAAACTCGTTGTATTCTTTCTTCAGAAACTTATAAAGATTCACAATCCTTATTGCAAAGTCAAAACTTTTGGTTTTAAGCACATTTTCTTTTGCCATGGTAAATTTTAACGTGAATGAATTATCAATTAATGAATTATCCATTACCCATTAAATCGCTTTGGCTTCTTCATGCAATAGTCGAACTAACTCTTCCACATTATCCGCAGCTACTAATTTAACACCTGCTTTTGCTGGCGGCAAACCAAATCCTGCGACACTGGTGAGTGTATCAACAGCAATTGGTTCTACCACTTTCAATGGTTTGGTTCTTGCAGCCATAATACCTCTCATATTTGGTATCCTGGCTTCTGCCATTCCTTTTTGTGCACTTACTACAACAGGAAGTTCCACTTCATTTACTTCTTCACCACCTTCTATTTCTCTGGTGATCGTTGCTTTTGTTCCGGCGAGTTCAAATTTTGTTGCCAATGAAATATAAGGCTGGTCTAATAATTCAGCTACCATACCTCCAATAGAAGAACCGTTATAGTCAATGGTTTCTTTACCGGTTAATACTAAGTCGTAGCCGCCTTGTTTAGCTACTTCTGCAATCTGCGAAGCGATATAATAACTGTCGTGGCTGTCTGTATTTACCCGGATCGCTTCATCACCTCCAAGAGCAAGAGCTTTGCGGATAATAGGATCTGCATCAGCAGCGCCTACTGTTACGAGGTGAATAGCGGTAGTGGGGTCTGCCTCTTTCAATTCAATGGCACGAACAAGAGCATACCATTCATCATAGGGGTTGATGATCCACTGTACACCGTTTACATCGAATTTCGTGTTGTTATCGGTGAAGGCTATTTTTGCCGTTGTGTCCGGCGTTTTACTGATACAAACTAAGATTTTCATACTATAATTGTTTGTTATCACCCCGGTTTTGGCAAAAGGGTGAGTCGTTAGAAGGATAGTTGTTTATGCAACTAAAGCAAAGATAAGGAAGGCAATTAAAAATTAGTAATTAATAAGTAAGAATTTTTTACAGTGGACAGGATTGAAAAATTGAAGGAATTTTTAGCCGCTAGCCCAACGGATAGTTTTGTGCAGCATGCTCTTGCATTGGAGTATATAAAACTGGGTAATGATGAAGCGGCAAGGGCTTTATTTGAAGAAATCTTAAACAGGGAACCGGGATATATCGGCAGCTACTACCACCTGGCGAAATTGCTTGAACGGACTGATAACACGGAAGAGGCTATTAAAGTGTATAAAAATGGAATGGAGGAAGCAAAGAAAGCAGGCGATAATCATGCGTTTGGGGAACTGAGGGGTGCATATGAGGAGTTGACTTTTTGAGTGGCCAATTTAGAATGTGGTACTATCACAATTACTGATGACTTTAATAAATGAACTTACTTCAACAATTTAAAGAGAGTAATAAGAAACAGCATCTTTTCTCACCAAAGGATAAACTGCTATTAGCCATTAGCGGCGGTGTGGATTCTGTGGTTTTATGCGAACTATGTAAGCAGGCCGGTTATGATTTTTTTATTGCTCATTGTAATTTCAAATTAAGAGGAGAGGAGAGTAACCGTGATGAACAGTTTGTGAGAGAGTTGGGAAAAAAATACGGTGTCGAAGTATTAGTGCAACAGTTTGATACGGATAAATATGCCGCCGAAAAAAAGCTTTCCACCCAGGAAGCAGCGAGGGAACTTCGATATACCTGGTTTAAAGAACTGGTGGATGGTCGACGTGGAATTGTGCAACCCGGATCAGCAACATTTTCTATTCAATTGCTGACGGCCCATCATGCCGATGATAATAATGAAACATTACTCATGAATTTTTTCCGGGGAACCGGATTACATGGGTTGACGGGTATTCCCGTTTCGGCTGGTTATATCAAAAGGCCTTTATTGGCTTTTTCAAAAGAACAAATAGTGGCTTTTGCTAATGAGCATACACTTGCTTTTGTTGAAGACTCTTCCAATCAATCGTCTAAGTACACCCGGAATTTTTTCCGTAATGAACTGCTTCCTGCCATCAGTAAAGTATATCCGCAGGTAAAAGAAAATTTACAGGATAATATCCGCCGGTTTAAAGAGATTGAAAAACTCTACCAGCTTTCGATTACAGCCATCAGGCAAAAACTATGCAAGCCGAAGGGCAATGAAATTCATATTCCTTTCAGGGAGTTGATAGGTTATAATAATACCGCATTGATCTATGAAATTATTTCCGCCTACGGGTTTCATGAAAAACAAGTAGATGAAGTGGTGAAGCTCGCCGGGAGTGATTCAGGAAAGTATATCCAGTCACCAGCTGGCAATTATCGTATCATTAAACACCGCAACTGGTTTATCATCAGCCCTGTTACCCCCACCGAGTCGGAAAATATTATCATTGAAGAGGGGGACATGAAGATACAGTTTGCCTTAGGAACTCTTTGCATAGAAAAAATTTCAAATCCATCGGTTAGCAAACAAGGGACTCAAATCACCAATGAAGCCGTTTCCCTGGATGCAAAAAATATTCGATTCCCGCTATTGCTTCGTAAACGAAGAACGGGAGACTATTTCTATCCGCTGGGAATGAAAAAGAAAAAGAAGTTAAACCGTTTCCTGATCGATCAGAAATTATCAAAGACAGAGAAAGAAAATATTTGGGTTCTTGAAAGTGATCAATGCATCATCTGGGTGGTTGGTCACCGTATTGATGAAAGGTGTAAGATCACTGCTACTACAAAAAATGCTGTTCAGCTTTTGTTAGTCCCTGCCAAATAAGCTTGGCTTTTTCATTTCTTCGAGGATGACTTGTAATAAATATGGTTGCATGGCTGCTATAAGTGCAATGGTAAAGCCGAGGCCAAACAGTGCCCCCCATAAGTGTGCATCATGATTGATGTTATCGCCTCCTCTTCTTGACATGGCCACACAGTAAAGGATATACAGCACTGCATAAACGAAGGAAGATATCTTTAATGCCCCATACAAATAAATACTGCCCCAGGGATTGAATACAATGGCTGCAAAAACCACTGCAGACACGGCCCCGGATGCGCCAAGGCAATGATAATTATAATTATCTTTTTGTTTGATGTATGTTGGCAGGTCCGAGGCAATCAAACCTAAAAAGTAGAGGGCCAGGTAAGCAATATTTCCGCCTAGTCCAAACATTGAAAAATATACCTCTACTACTTTGCCAAAAAAAAACAACGTAAACATGTTGAAGAACAAATGCATGTAGTCTGCATGGATAAAACCACTACTAATGAAACGGTAAAACTGGTTATATCTTTTAACCCCGTACGGCCACATAATTGCTTTTGACAACACATCCTGGTTGTTCATGGCGATCAATGAAACAATGACGTTAACAGCAATAAGGGCAAAGGTGATAGGGAAGTCTTGTATGTTCATGCGATAAAAATAAGTGGTTTAGCTCAATCAGCTGTGGTGATATTTTTCATTACGGAGGATGGTGCAGGCACGGTACACCTGCTCTGCAAGAATAAGCCGGACTAACTGGTGTGGAAATACTAACTGGGATAAACTCCATTTGTAATCGGCCCTTTTCAATACTGCTTCATCAATTCCATAGGCACCGCCGATAAGAAAAATAAGTTGTTTCGTACTTTCATTGGCTCTTGCCTGGATAAAACTGGCAAGTCCTTCTGAATTTATTTGTTTCCCTCTCTCATCGAGTACTACCAGATAGTCATCTTTACTCAACCAGTCTAATATCGTTTCTCCTTCTTTCTTCTTCAAGTCTATTTCGCTCAGCGTAGCAGCATTTTTCGGAACGGGGATAATATTCCAGTCTGCTTTAAAATACCTGGTGATACGTTTTGTAAACTCTTCGACACCTTGTTTTATGTAAGGCTCATTTGCTTTTCCTATTGACCAGAATGAAATTTTCATTGTCTAAAAATAAAAAAGTCCTGCCAGAGACAGGACTTAATTTTAGTTCGTTACATATGTTACTTTATCTCGTAGTCTTTTTTGAAGGACATTAAAGTTGACCTGTACAATGCGTTGGCAGCATCTAATGTGGTAGCTTTTGTATAATACTGGTAAGCTTCTGCAAGATAATGTGCATCTTCCAGCATAAAGGCTATGCGATAGGCCTGCTCTGCCGGTGCTTCAAAAGCAGCACCCTGTTTTTTGATTGTTTCCAGTACTGCATCAAACGTCTCTTTAGTTACATAGTTCAGCACTTTTAATTCATCATTCTCTTCTCCTTTGATGGCAGCCGTCCAGAAATAAGAATTACCAGCTTTCATTTTTGCTGAAAAATCTTTGATGGGAATTTTCAATTTGTTTACAAAAGACGTATGTACTGGTGTGCTGATATTGTCACCAGTATAAAGTGAGAATTCAAAATCTTTTGCTTCTGCATAAGATTTCCATGATAACGGGAACTCGTTCACAACACCAGAATAATTAATTGTATCCAGCCTGTTATCGATCCAGATATTGGTCATGTTGCGGGTAACAGCACCCACGGTATTCATATATGCTTTGCGGTTGCTGCCTGAGGAACCATTTGATTTTGTCATGGATGCCCACACATATTTTACATAGTTAGCACTTACAGAGTTGCTGCTTACTTTACAAGAATCGCCAAATTTACCCAGCTGGTAAGTACCTGCTTTAGTAAACGTAAACATGGCCGCTTCATTACAGATCAGAGTGACGGCACCACCTGCTGCCACTTTTACGGTAGCAGCGGCATTAAGTGGCTTACCCACTTTTGCTTTGCTTTCAACATTGTTTTCAACAACTGATACGTTTCCCTTGAAACTGTATAACAGGAACTGATTTTGAGCAGACGCTGCGATAGCAACTGTGCAAAAAAGGATAAGGAATTGTAACTTTTTCATCTTTTGGGGTTTAAGGTTTTTATTGTAAAGCGATATTAATGATGGTGTGGTTTAAACACCGTTTTATAATTAAATTTTTTATGCATCCACACGGCCCAGGCCTCATAAAAATAAATCACATCTACGGCCATCACAATCGTAATCATGCTTAGCTTAAGATCGACTTTTAGACGATACCTGTCAAATAAGTAAATACCAAGCCAGACAAAAAATATAGCCGAAGCAACCTGCAAAATTTTTGCTACTAAATGGAACCAGATATGGCTTTCAAGGTAATAACGGACGAAAAACGACATATGCAGCCAACAAACAAAGACTGCAATAAGTAACGTTGCCCACAAAGGTACTTTTTTTATGTAGTTATTTTCCAATGCCATGGAAATAATATTGGCGTGAACCACAATACCATTCATGTCCGGATGCGACTTGCCGGCAAATTTTTCATTCATGGGGCTAAATTTCTTATCCTCAATGTCATTGGGGTTTGTATTTACATAGGCTATTAGAGCAATTCTGCCCTTAATGCTTGAAGAATCAATATTGTCATTCAGCAAATCGTCCCCGTTTATCACCAAATACTGGTTGGTACGCCGGGTATAATTGATGATCATTTTTTTGTTGGCCTTTTTCTCTAATTTTTTATAGGCTGATGTGTCCATGAACTTGATCAGCGTAGACGAAAAGGAGGGGATAATCAGTTTTTTATCATGATCATCTGTTTTGAAGGGGTAATAGGTTCTTACCGTTTCTTTATCATCGTTTGGAAAATTCACATAGCCCAGGTTGCTGCCTTCATTCAGAAAATAATTGCCGCCAGCCACCAGTTTGTCAGTTGAATCAACTCCGTATTTAGCAGCCAGCACCAAATTTTTATTTCTCTGAATTGTCGCTACCAGTAATGAGTCTATAAAAGGATCCCTTGGTCCATCAAAAACAACATCAAGTCCCATTACTTTAGGGCCATAAGAGGCGGTTTTATCTATCAGTAATGCTATAGTATCACGTTTAGCCTGACCGATATTAATAATTACAATATTGCTATCAATGGGTGTGTTACTGGCTTTACCCAGTTTAGAATAGCTCATGTCATTGAAGTCAAAATCCTTGAGTCCAAGTTTGATCGGGTTTAACACGCCGAGATTAAGTGGAATGGAGCCCAGTACAACAATGAAAACAAATACCCAGAGTGTCGCAAAGATCGTATCCCTTTCATACAGGTATTTGGTGAGGTGGCCATGTACTCTACGGGCATGGTGGCCAATGTGCTTGTGCAGAGGTTTTTTCATCAAAGTGGTTTAGTGGTGGTG
>CALRVH010000066.1:0-16484 GCA_943371565.1 Chitinophaga pinensis
GACCGTATTCTGGCAACCCGTAAACCATTGTTGATCGTTAAACAGGATGATGACTCCATATATATAGCAGCAGATACTTTATTCTCTGCCCGCCTTACTGATTTGCATGGGCAAAAAGATTCTGTTTTAAGAAAGGATACAGTAACCGGTACAAAAGTGGTGAATGTAAACAAGAAGGATAGCACCAATCGTTATTTCGAAGCGTACCGGCATGTACGTATTTTCTCTGATTCGTTGCAGGCTGTTGGCGACAGTGTATTTTATTCATTTAAAGATTCAACTTTTCGTCTTTACCAGGACCCGGTTGTTTGGGCAAAAGGAAGCCAGATTACCGGTGACACTATTCTCCTTTTTACAAAAAATAAAAAAGCAGACCGGCTAAAAGTATTTGAGAACAGTTTTCTGGTTAACAGGATTGATCCGGAAATTTATAACCAGATCAAATCAACCCGCATGGATGCCTATTTCAGGGATGGCAATATTGACTCTGTCCGTGCCAATGGTTCAGCACAGTGTATTTATTACCTGCAAGATGAGGATAGTGCCTATACCGGCATTAATGAATCCAAGTCTGATATAATGGATATATATTTTAAAGAACGGGCTTTACAAAAAGTTGTTTTCCGCAGCAGTGTTACCGGCACAATCTGGCCAATAAAACAAAAAGATCCGAAAGAAATGCGTTTAGAAAACTTCAGGTGGCTGGATGAAAGAAGGCCGAAGACAAAGTTTGACTTGTTCTAAGAATATACATACCGTTTACTGGTCACATAAGGTCTGCTATAGATAAAATATCAGGCTCTCCAATACAAAATAGCCCCTTCCATTAACAGCCCTCGCCAATATTTGCATTTCCTTTAGACTTTGTTGGCATCATTTTTCGTTTTACATACAGCAAAAATAAACTACCATGAAAAAAATAGTCTTTGTATGCTCATTAATTGCTGTTATCAGTTCCACTCAAACATTATCCGCACAGGATTATAAAACGGCGTTAGGTGTTCGTCTCAGCAGCTCCAATGCGATGCAAAACAATTCCATTTCGATCAAACAATTTATCAGTGAAAGAACAGCTATTGAGGGATTGTTCACTTTCGGTGATCCACTGGCACTTGGTGCTTTAATTGAATTTCATAAACCATTATCGGCAGCAGGCCTGACTTATTTCTACGGAGCTGGTGGTTATATCGCTTTTTTAAAAACTGTGAATGTGACAACCCAGAAAACATCAACCGATGCCAACTTCGGTGCACAGGGAGTAATTGGTCTTGATTATAAATTCAACAATATACCGCTCAATATTTCACTGGACTGGAAACCAGAATTAAATATAGTCAGCGATATCAACTTTGAACCCGCAGCCATTGGCTTTACAGCAAGGTTTACTTTTGGCAAATAAGATACTTTGAGTTTGTATGTAAACTCCCCGTCTCGCCTTTAGCGAGACGGGATTTTATTTATCCTGCCCCACCCGGCTCTCACATTTCCCCCAGCTATCCACATTCTGCAAATATTTTCCGGTTTCTGCGTTTTTTTGCAGGAATTTAACTTATTTTAGTCTCACAAAACTAACGGATGCTAAAAAAGGAAAGGCAGGCCTATATTTTACACCAGGTAAACCTGCATAACAAAGTCCTTTCTTCTTCTCTCTGCACAGAAATCAATGTGTCAGAAGATACGATCCGTCGTGATTTACAGGAGCTTTCCGAAGAAGGTAAAGTGATCAAAGTACACGGTGGTGCTCTTTCGCATTCTTTCAACCAGGTTTATTTTTCTACCAACGGGGTTTACTCCCAAAATCAAAAAAAGACAATTGCACAAAAAGCTATTGGTCTTATCAGTAATGGCATGTTTGTGTTAACCAGCGGGGGTACTACTATTATTGAACTGGCAAGGTCGCTCCCGCCACAATTAAAAGCCACTTTTATCTCGGGAAGTATACCTGCCATACTGGAGTATATGCACCATCCTAATATTGAAGTGATCCTGATTGGTGATAAGATCTCAAAAAATTCGAAAATAACCGTTGGTTCTGAGGCAATTGCCAAGATAAAGCAGGTGAAAGCAGATATTTGCTTTTTAGGCACCAATGCGATAGACGTGGAGCATGGAATTACCGATAATGATTGGGAAGTGGTGCAGCTAAAGAAGGCCATGATTGAGTCTTCTAAAAAGGTGGTCTGCCTCAGTATTGCAGAAAAGATAAATTCAGTGCAACCGATAAAAGTGTGCGGACTCGATGAAATTGATCTGTTGATAACAGAATTACCGGCCGATGATCCAGTATTTAAGCCTTACCTGGAAGCCGGAATAAAAGTGGCTTAATAAATTTTGGAACTGCTTATTAATTAATATATCTAAAAAAAACAGCTATGAGAAAAATTCTCCAATTGTTCCTGTCGCTATCGTTGATGTTGGTCTTGCTGCCACCTGCTGTGCAGGCACAGGAAAGAACCATCACCGGTACCATTCTATCAGAGGACAATAAGACACCTTTGAGTGGTGTTACGGTTAGGGTAAAAGGTACCCGGCGTATCGTTCAGACCGATGCGAACGGAAAATTCAGTATCAAAGTGAGCCCCGGAGAAACACTCCAGGTTTCCTACGTAGGTTATGAAACCTCAGACGTAAGAGTCGGAGATGGTAACACTGTTGGCATAAGTTTAAAAACAGCCGACAATATGATGGGGGAAGTTATTGTAACCGCACTTGACCAGAAAAGAACCCCAAGAGAATTGGGCTATTCTGTGCAGAAAGTAACCGGAGCTGAAGTAGCAGAAACACAACGGGAAAACTTCCTCAATGGATTAAGCGGACGAGTTGCGGGTCTAACCGTTAATCCTACCAGTGGAGCTGCGGGTGCATCTTCTCAGATAGTATTGAGAGGTTTTAACTCTATGGCATTAGACAACCAACCTCTATTTGTAATTGATGGCGTTATCATGGATAACTCCTCTATTAATGAATCAGGTGGTGGTGCCACATTGGGACTTGTTGAAACTTCTTCAAGAAACATTAACCAGACAGCTAACAGGAATACTGACTATACAAACCGTATGGCAGATATCAATCCTAACGATATTGAAACCATTACGGTATTAAAAGGCCCTGAAGCAACTGCCCTTTATGGAAGCCAGGCAAGTTCAGGAGCCATTATCATTACTACCAAAAAAGGTAAAACCGATGGTAAATTTTCTGTGAATTATGATAATTCGTTTCGTATCTCCAAATTGACCCGTTTCCCTGATTATTCTAACAAATGGAGCCCCGGAACAAATGGATTAGCAGAAAATGCATTTACTTATTTCGGCCCGGCCTATGATGCCAATGAGAAGCAATTTGATAATGTAGGAAACTTCTTTCAAACAGCTTTCACCCATAATCATAATCTAACTGCAGAATACGGTAAGAAAAATGTGAGCTTCCGTTTTTCCGGTTCCTTCCTTGACCAGGAAGGTATAGTGCCTGAGAATATGTATAACAGGTATTCCCTGCGTCTTACCAATAGCACCAAAATCGGAAAATACATTGATATAAATCCTTCCATCACCTATATTCATAGTTCGAATGATAAGCCTAAGAGAGGTGCTGGTGGCTATATGCTTAATCTGATGATTTGGCCAAGCACCGATGATGCAAGAGATTACCTGGATGCAAGTGGCAAGAAAAGATTGCTTTATGCAGTTTCGCCAAACTCTGAGATCGACAACCCGTTCTTCAATGTAAAGTTTAATCGTGGGTACGACCAGACTGACAGGTACATTGCTACGGTTGGTATCAATATCAATCCATTTAAATGGTTGAGTGTATCCGGAAGATTTGGTTTAGATAAATTTGAAAGCTCAGGATGGTCATTCTTCCATCCATTATCCGCCATACTTGGAAAAGGAATAGGTGGTCAGCAGGACAACTATTATCGTAAATCACAAGGCTACAATCACACTATTACAGCCACCGCCAAAAAATCAATCGGTAAATTAAATTTAAGATTGATGGGTGGAACAACCTGGCAGGATAACAAGTCAGAAATGTATTCAGTTTTTGGTACCAACTTTGTTGATTCTGTTAACACCCAGGGACAGATGGTTAAAAATAATGTTGTCATCACTCAAGACCAAATAAACCAATGGATGGGTGATAGTAGTGCTACCCGGGTTGGTACAAGACTGCGTCTCAACAGGGGACTTCTGCCTCCGGGTGGTTTGTTCAATTATTACATGAGCCGCCAATTGGCGTTTTTTGGAGAGTTCGCAGTCAATTATAAAAATGTTGCTTTCTTAACTTATTCTCACCGATTCGAAACCTCCTCTATATTCCCCAAAGACTATAGAAAATATAATTATCCTGCTGGTAGCTTAAGCATCATTGTCAGCGATATATTCCCGGCGCTTAAAAAGAATAATCTCGTTAACTATATGAAGCTTCGGACATCATTGGCCAGCACTGCCCGTTCAAGTTCCCCGTATGCAAACCAGTCGGTTTTTAATAATATCACTTCAAGCGGCGGCGGTTTTGCTTACGGATTCACTAATAATAACCAATTCCTGGAACCAGAAATTCAAAATACCTACGAGATTGGTACAGAAACAAAACTGTTCAAAGGAAAAGTTGGCTTCGATATTACCTTTTATAATACCCTGAACAAAAAGCAGATTGCAGAAAACTTCAGGGCCAGCTACGGAACAGGTTATGTACTGAACACCATCAATGTGGGAAGTACCCGAAATAAAGGTCTTGAGATCAGTCTTGATGTAAACCCGATCGTTAGAAAGAATTTGACCTGGAACATGAGGTTCAACTTTAACAGGATGAGAAATGAAGTTGTTTCATTGCCAGCTAACGTTCCTGAATTTTATATCTCCGACACCTGGGTGTATGGTAATGCAAGAGGTGGCCTGGTTACAGGAGGTCCTACTACAGCGATCACTTCGTATGGTTATCAAAGGAATACCGCAGGAGCAATTTTGATCAGCCCTACCACTGGTCTTCCTTTATTAGATGCAAATTTCAAAGTGAGAGGCGACAGAAATCCAAACTATACAGTTGGATGGGTTAATACTTTCAAATACGGAAACTGGAACCTGAATTTTGTCTGGGATCTGAGAGTTGGTGGCGATATTTTCAATGCTACAGATATGTATCTTACCCTGCAGGGTGTTAGTAAAAGAACAGATGACAGGTATACTCCAAGGGTGATAGAGGGTGTATTAAGTGATGGTTTACAGAACTCATCTACTCCTACCAAGAATACGATCGTAGTTATTCCTGCATATAACCAGGGTTACTATACTACACTTCCTGAAGAAGAATTCATTGAAAAGGATATCAATTGGTTCCGCATGAGAGATATTACGCTGCGGTACACCTTCTCACAAAATATGCTTAAGAGAATGGGCTTCGTGAAATCACTGGGATTGTTTGTAACTGCGAATGACCTGATCTTAATGACCAATTATTCCGGTGCTGACCCTTCTGTAAATGGGAATACAGCAGGTACCCGTGGTGTAGGTGGTTGGGGATTTGATTACGGAAATGTGCCGGCACCTGTTAGTGTTAACTTCGGTATTAGAGCTGGTTTCTAAACAACAATTATGATTTCAAAATATTCACCAATGAAAAAAATATTAATAGCAATAACATCTGTTGCTTTACTGACAGCAGTCGTAAGCAGTTGTTCAAAAAAAATAGATGAGGCCTATGCCAATCCCAATGCCGATGTACGGGTTCCGGTAGAGAAACTTTTACCGGGTATTATTTCCTGTATGGCAGGTAATAGTGCCGGGCATGGTCCATTAAATGACATACGATTTGCCGGAAAATTTATTCAGAATTTCCTGTTCTGTAACTCTGCAGGCGAATGGGACCAGATGGGCAACCGTCCCGGCACTGATAATGCAGCGTCTTTGTGGCGTATCCATTTTTATGATATTGGCCAAAACTGCAATAACATGATCAAATGGGGAATTGAAGAAGAAAAATGGGACTATGCAGGTGTAGGAAAAGCCATATTTGCGTGGAGTTGGTTAACCCTGAGTGATTACCACGGTGAGGTGATAAATACCAGTGAAGCTTTTAACACAGGTGCCCTGACATTTAGCTACGGTACACAAGAAGATGTATATACTTATGTAAGGCAGCTTTGTCATGAGGCCATTACATACCTGAACAGAACAGACGGTGCCGTAAGCCAGGCTAACCTGGGAATTGGCGATCAATATTTTTATAATGGGGATGCTACTAAATGGAAAAAGTTTGTTTATGGTATTCTTGCCCGTTCATTTCATCACCTTACCAACAAAGGAAGCTACCAGGCTGATTCTGTTCTTTATTACAGCAATTTGTCGATCAATGACAATACAGATAATGGCATGGTAAAATTTGCCAGTACAGGTATTAGTGGTAATACAAATTTCTTTGGACCGCTTCGTGGCAACCTGGCCAGCACACTCATAGTTACCGAATCTGCCATCCGCCAGTCAGCATTTATTGCAGACCTCATGTCAGGATTAAACAGCGCCTTTATTGGAGTAGCAGATCCACGGGCCATGTATTTGCTTCGTACCAATACAAACGGTACATTCAAAGGATTACGGCCAAACAAGGGGCAGACAGTTATAGCTGCTAACGACAGGCCAGAAAGTTTTTGGGGGATAAGCCAGGCAGCCGGTGTAAGTAATACAGCACCCGGTTCTGATAATAATTGCCGTTACCTGTTTCGCAATGCATCTGAATTCCCTGTAATAACAGCATCCGAGATACAGTTTATTAAAGCGGAGGCTCTTTTCAGAACAAATGATAAAGTGGGTGCTCTTGCTGCCTATAAAAAAGGTATTGAGTTGAATTTTGATATGCTGATGAATACGTACAGTACGAATGTTCCTGCACCGAGCCTTCTTACTACTACTATCAGGGATAATTTTGTAAATAATCCTGCTGTAGTACCAGCTGCAGCTAACCTGACGCTGACACATATCATGATGCAAAAGTATATAGCTCTTTATATACATGGTACGTTTGAAACATGGGTTGACATGCGCCGTTTTCATTATACTGATCTTGATCCCAATACTGGCCAGCAGGTCTATAGAGACTTTGCACCTCCATCAGGTTCAGATCTGTATGCAAACAACGGAGGCAAACTGATCTACCGGACAAGACCAAGGTTTAACTCTGAATATGTCTGGAACCTGAATGAACTTACAAGGATTGGTGCTACTGCTCTTAATTATCATACGAAAGAGTGCTGGTTCTCTCAACCCTAAACTTTATCATTAAAACTAATTATAATGAAAACAAGATTATTAAAACTCGCTGCCGGTAGCACTCTCATGATGGCATTTTTTATGCAATCATGTACTAAACAGGCTCCATCGCAGCTGACTACGCAGGATGCCTTCCCAAATAATTCGCTTATACGGGTTTATGTAGCAACTGTGAATGCCGACCGCAATTATGTATATGTTGACGGGAAACCTCTGAACGGGGCTAAATTAATTTCTGGAGCTCTCTTCCCGGCTACAGGTGTTTATGCATCAAGCATATCTCCCGGGTTAAAGAACTTCCTTGTAAGAGATACATTAACTGCCGCTACACAAGTTCAGTTGTCTTTTGCCGAAAACATGCTGGTGAATAAGTACTATACAGTTTTTCTGTACGATTCTATCAATGCACCAAAGCAGAAAACAGTACCAACTAATATTGTGATCCCTGCTGATACATCTGCAAGGATACGCTTCGCTAATTTTGTGCATACAAAAATTGGTATTCCGGCTATTGATGTTTTCTCAGTAAGGAAAAATGCAAATGTAGCTTCGAACCTGCAGGTTACAGATGTAACAGATTTTATTCCTTATCCTTCAGATTTAACTGATACTTTTTATGTACGGGTGGCTGGATCTGGTACAAACCTGTTCAATTTCACTCCGGCACCGGGGAATGTACCTACTAATATCCAATCAATTTTTACTCCCAGGCCAAAAAGGAGCTACACCCTTGTTTTCCGGGGAAGTTATACCCACAACATAACTACTAACCTGCAGTTAAGACAACTTTCAGTATTTACAGATCGTTAATCATAAATGCCTTTGAATAAAAAAATCCGCCAGTTGGCGGATTTTTTTTATTCAATAATTCAAACTATTTACCCAAAGAATAAATAAGCCATTGCTATAGCAGTAATGATACCGGCCAGATCTGCCAGCAGCATGGTAGTTACTGCATACCTTGTATTCTTAATGCCAACCGCACCGAAATAAACAGCGATAATGTAAAAGGTAGTATCTGATGAACCCCGGAATACGGAAGCCAGGTTACCTGCAAATGAATCAGGGCCGTGAGCATTCATAGTATCGATCATAATAGCCCTTGCTCCGCTCCCACTCAATGGTTTTATTAAGGCCGTGGGCAGACTATCAACAATTCTTGTATCGCCATTCAGCCATACAAAAAGGTTTTTAATTCCATCCAATACAAATTCAAAAGCTCCGCTGTTGCGCAGCAGGCTGATAGCAACGAGCAGGCCAACGAGATAAGGTATAATTCTTACCGCAGTTTCAAAACCGCCTTTTGCTCCATCGATAAAAGCATCAAAGATGTTTGTCTTCTTATATATGCCACCTAATACAATCAGTAAAAATATCAGGAGAATAATACCATTGCTCAGGCTGGTTGAAAACAACTGCACTCCTTTTGCATCCAATGACTTGATGTAATAAATTAATCCAGCAATAACTGTTGATATCCCCAATACCCAGAAAAGAATAACCGGCTGGAATATCCGGATACGCTGCCGGAACGCCACTATAAGCATAGCGGCAATTGTAGCGACAAATGTCGCAATCATACAAGGGATGAAAATATCTGTAGGATGAGCAGATTTCAATGCAACCCTGTCTGCAATAATAATAGTAGGAATCAATGTCAATCCCGAAGCATGCAGGCATAAAAACATCAATTGTGCATTCGAAGCTCTTTCCTTATCCGGGTTAATTTCCTGCAGGCTTTCCATCGCTTTTATACCAAATGGTGTAGCCGCATTATCCAATCCCATCAGGTTGGCTGAAAAATTCATTACCATATGCCCCATCGAAGGATGGTTTTGGGGCACTTCAGGAAATATTTTTGAAAAGAACGGCCCGATGATCCGGGAAAGGAAACGAATACCCCCTGCTCTTTCTGCAATACTCATAAAACCCATAAACAAAGCCATAATGCCGATAAGACCGATACAAAGGTTAACAGCATCTTTTGTTGTTTCAAATATTCCATTCGCAGGCAAAAGTTTATATGCCCGGTAAGTAGTCCCTTCTGTTTTATACACCTTTTCCTTTCCCCATACAGCTACTTTCTGAGTTGAAAACTGGTTTAGTACAGTAACCGGGATCGCAGCAGAATCAACAGCTCTTACAACAACAGTATCTGAGTTCTTTCCTGTAACAAGATTGCCGAAAAGATTTTGCTGACCCGGTTGAAAAACAAACCGGCCTGCTGCTACCAGCAATGCAATGATGATAAAGGCTGTCCATATCCTGCTTAATGCCATAAAAATGATTGAGTGATGAAGTTAATTGTTTCAATGCAAACAGCCATCAGGCTTCAAACCCTTATCTTTGCCCGCCCAGATTTAAAAAATAATAGCCCGTTCAAATGGGCGCCTCGAAAAAATAAGATATGGCATTGCAAGCAGGAATTGTAGGATTACCGAATGTTGGCAAATCAACACTATTTAACGCAGTAAGTAACAGTGCAAAAGCACAGGCAAGTAATTATCGCTTCTGTACGATTGACCCGAATGTAGGGTTAGTAGATGTGCCGGATCCCAGGCTTACTAAACTGGCAGAGCTGGTATTACCCAATCGTACTGTTCCGACACAAATTGAAATAGTTGACATCGCCGGTTTGGTTCGGGGAGCCAGCAAAGGAGAAGGTCTTGGAAATAAATTTCTCGGCAATATCCGTGAAGTGGATGCTATCATACATGTGGTACGTTGTTTTGAAGATGAAAATATATTAAGGGATGAAGGAGCTATCAACCCTGTTAGTGATAAGGAGATAATAGATACCGAGCTTCAGCTGAAAGACCTCGAGGCCGTAGAAAAGAAAATTCAAAAAACGGAAAAACAAATAAAACTCGACCCAAAGTTCAAAATTGAGCTTGAAATTTTAATCCGGTGCAAAGAACACCTGGAAAAAGGGAAAAGCATCCGTGAACTGGATCTGGACAAAGAAGAAAAGATGGCTATCGCTGATCTTTTCCTGTTGACTGATAAACCTGTTTTGTATGTAGCTAATGTGGATGAGGCTTCGATGCACACCGGCAATAAATATTCTGAAGCATTGATAGCTTCTGTAAAGGATGAGAACGCCGAAGTAATCATCATGAATAATAATATTGAAGCACAGATCGCTGAAATGGAAAGTGCTGATGATAAGCAATTATTCATGGATGAATATAAAATGACGGAACCGGCCCTGGACAGATTAATTCACTCGGCTTACAGGTTACTCAATCTTTACACCTATTTCACCGCCGGTGTACAGGAAGTAAGGGCATGGACAATTCATGAGGGCTGGAAAGCACCGCAGGCTGCCAGTGTTATCCATACTGATTTTGAAAAAGGGTTTATCAAAGCAGAAGTGATAGGGTACGATGATTTTGTAAAATATGGCTCTGAAGCGGCCTGCCGTGAAGTTGGAAAGTTACGGATCGAAGGAAAAGAATATGTGGTGAAAGATGGAGATGTGATGCACTTCCGTTTTAACGTCTAAAATAACGCTGTTATCGCTGCCCGGCCAATATGTACCGGTTTCGATGTGCCTGATTTTCTTCCATCATACTGAAAATTTAACTCCAGGTTATTCAGCAATCTTTTGCTGAATCCGAGTGTCCAGAGGTAATTCTTGCCGGGAAGTAACCCATCCAGCATTATATAACTCACCGTAGTATTTGCCGGAAATTTATAATCGATAGTATTAAAAGTAAATTTTCCGTTGATCGAGCTATTTTGAAGAATATTGTATTTTGATTCTACATTGATAGAGTGAGAAGCAGATTTCTCTCCACCGTATAACGCCAGATTTTTCTTGTTATCAAATTTATAGCTTGTCACAAGCCGGAAAGATGTTCCCTGGATAAAAGTCAGGAACGGCTCTACACTGTAAATAGAAAGCTGGTAGTTCCTGTTGCTAAATTGCGGCGTATAAAGTGCATTCTCCCCTTTTTTAGCATTAATAGTGAGTGAAAAAGCCCTGCTGATATTCCATCTCCATTTCATCAACCAGTCATTTAGTTTCCGGCTTTCATAGCCATACGTTAGCAACGATTTTCCGGTGTTGCGAAGATTACTCAGATCAATCCCCCATTTGCTGTTATAACGGTTAAAGGATAGGGTATTTAATATGGTTGTACTAAGAGTGATAAGTGCCGTGTCATTTACACCGTACTTAAACGGGTTAAATTCAAATGTTCCTTTAGCTATTGATTTCTTACTTGTCTGAAAAGATGAAACGAGATTGAGTTTTGCTAAAAATTTCTTTACCCCCTTTATATCAGGCGATGTGAGCAAAGACCTCGGATTGATATTTAAGCTATAATTAAATGTGATAAAATTAGCTTTGATAAATTCATTGGTAGGAGTAAATATGCGGATAAATTTTGCCTGGTCAACAAAGGCCGCCAGTTCAAATTCATTTAGCTGTTGTACACCATCACTATTATAATCAATCCAGGCAAACTGACCTGTACCCGCCGGCACTTCCAGGTAAGCAAAATCCCTGCGCTGCTCTTGTCCTGCCCCTACTTCATATAAAATATTTCCATTCAGCAATCCTTTCCATTCATTCATTACATATTCTGCCCGGCCAAGAATTGTTTCATCTTCCTTTTGTTTGGAGACAGCAGCGTTATACACTTTTAATTTTCGAAAAGTTGTATTCAGGTAGAATTGCCGGTGAGGATTTCGCAGTAATTCAGTTTGCAGGTTCAGGTTCAGGCTTCGGTCTCCCCGGATAAGGTCCTTACCTACCGGGTATTTATCAGAACGGGTAAAGAATGTTATACCGTACCTATTTTTTTTGCCTTCGTCTGACCGCAGGTACAAGGAATAACTATCAAATGAGAAAGCAAAGGGGGTTAATGTGTCAATAGCTTTATTTCGTACATCATTTTGTTCGAGGGCATATTTAAATCCTACCCGCCAATTGCTGATTTGCTTCAGCTGTTTGCTTATATCAATTGTTGGTCGCAGAAATTGTCCCTTATCAACGGTGGTATTAAAGTTTGTAATTACAAACTGGTTATTAAACTGCCAACCTTTCCAGGCAGCCGTATGCTGGAAAGAATTCTGAAAGCCATTATACTTATCACTCCGGTTGTAATTTATAAACCCATAATTAAGTGAATGATTTGTCTTATCCCGGATACCTGCATTGGCCCTGATGATATTTTCATCTGTTGGCTTCAATGTAAAAGGCAATCCCCAATCACGGGAAAACTCAACTGTTCTTAATCTTTCTAAGGGTTTGAATTTACTTTGTACATACTCATAATCCAATGCAGTGATCAGTTGCAATTTTTTGGCAGCTTGCAATATCTTTTCATTACTCAGGCTAAATTTGGCGGCCCATCCCCTGTCATCTCCGTTGTCTTTTGCAGAAAATGTGTTAGCATCATTATTACTGGTTGCAATTTCTGTTTTAAGTAACGTATTCTTATTGATTGTATAATCAAGTCCTAAGTTTACAATCTGCTGTTTCTTTGGTGTAACTAATATTTGCACCGGTTCATACTGGCCTTGCTTTATACCTGCAACCGGTGCTACATACCGGTATACTTTTCCATTAGCACCGTTAAAATCAGGAACATAATTCCCATTACCCATTCTTACATCCACAAAAGACAAATTATACTTCGCCAAAGCCGGGTTCGTGGAATATTGGTAAAATGAATCAAGACCGATATAGATCTTCTCATACAGAATTTTGCCTACAGCAAACGTATCTAATACAGCAGACGGATAAAGTGCATTTTGGGTGCTGTCACCAATATCTGCCAGGAACTGTCGTTGCTTATCATCCAATAGCTGGTTTATCTGTGAGTTTTTTGCATCGCTGTTGTTGAATGCCCCGATGCGAATTTTCAGTTTCTGATTTATTTCAAATTCCTGTGACAGGTAAAGATTGGCATTCAAAAAATTTCTATCGGCATATTCAAATTCCACCTGTATACGGCTATCTTTTGTAATCATCCTCTTTGGGGTAAAGGTGATCTCGGCAGAATTATAATTAATGATATAATCCTGGTCCTCGCCCCTTTGCATCAGCTGGCCATCAACAAAAACCCTTTCTGTATTTGCCAGTATAATAAAGAAGAATTCGTTATTAGCACCCCGCAGCCGGTATGGGCCCTGGTTGCCTTCTAAGGCCTCAATAAAATTCCTGGTAAATTTTCCTTTAGCTACAGAACCACTCACCAAAGTTTTTGAATTGATGCTATTTGAAATCCGGTTGGTGGTTTGAAAAGAGATGCCCTGTAACCGTTTATAAAAATTCAAAAAATAATTCTGATTTTGCCGTATATCTATATCACCCAAACTCAATTGCCAGTTTCTTTTTTTGAATTGCAGGTAGACCTGGTCAAACTCATTTAATTGCTGAGTAGTTCCATCGGGTTGTATCGGAATATTATTATCGGTGATAGCGGCCTGTATTTCAATACTGTCACCCAACATACCACTTAATTGTAAGTTAAGCGTTGAATTAAGCACAGCATCCTGGCGATTGCCAAACCCAATTTGTCGTCCAAAACTTCCTTCTGCTTTCAACGTTCCAAAATCAAAAATGCCCCGTTGTGCATTGGTCAATCCGTTATTAAACTCAAAGGGCTTTACATAAAAATTATTCATCACACTATCGTACCGCAGCCGTTGTGCAACAGGATTTAGCTGAAATGGAAATACCCGGTACGTAATAATGATAGTTTCAACCGGAGGTTTTTTCTTCCAGTATAAGACTGCTTTTACAAAATCAAGCCGGTAATCCGATGGGGAAACATAGGCAACGGAAAAACTATTCGGAACGATACTTATGGTATCAATTTTAATGCTGTCTGCACCAACAGTAAAAGTCTTTTGCCGCAAATTACTGCTAACAGTATTAGGCACAGGTAATTGAGCACTGCTCCAGAGGGGTAACAGCACTATAAAACCGAAACACAATATCCTTGCTAACCGACTCAATAGCAGTGAGTTTTATTAAAAATCGTAAAATTCGTCCTTTTTATTGCATGAAAGTTATCCTATGCTGTTAATTACGCAAAAAAGCAGCAAATTTGAATGCCGGATGTCTAACAATTACGTTGAAATACCCGATTCAGTTGAAAATATCCACTATTATACTTTTTCTTATAATTCATCTCTCCATTGAGGCTTTTGCACAACAAAATAATAACTGGTATTTTGGAAAGAAGGCCGCATTAAGTTTTAATGCCATTCCTGGGCAGCCGGTACCATTTGTATTGCCTACTAGTGTTATGGTTTCAGACGAAGCGGCTGCATCCGTTTCCGATGAAGACGGGAAATTACTTTTCTATACAAACGGAGCTACCGTCTATAATAAAAATCACCAGGTAATGCCGAATGGAGATAACCTGGATGGTTACTTATCCGCCACACAGACTGTAATCGTACCAATGCCGGGAAATGACAAGCTCTATTATATTTTCACAACAGCGGCTATTGAAAATGCTTTTGTAACGGGATACAAATATTCGATAGTAGACATGAACGGTGATAATGGAAATGGTGCGGTCACCACGAAGAATACCTTACTTTGGCAATCCTGTACAGAACGAATGGCTGCTGCCCGGCATGTAAACGGTATCGACGTTTGGCTAATTACCAACGATAATAACTCAAATATCTTCAGGGCATGGTTGATAACCTGTACCGGGATTCAGCCTGCGGTAATTTCTACCATAGGAACTGTTATGGATCAACATGCTACTACAAATACAGGAGTTATAAAAATAAGTCCTGACGGAAAATTGCTTTGCCAAACACATTTCCCACTATTTGATGAAACACTTAATACACCCAATTCTTTTCAATTGTTTGATTTCAATACTGCAACCGGCAATATGACCAATGCCCGTACAATCGGGTTTCCCGATGCACAGATCACACATTGTGAATTTTCTCCTGATTCAAAACTTTTATACCTGACAAGACCCGCTGATAAAAAAATTGACCAGGTCGAAATCACCTTACCAACAATAGCTGCTATCCAGGCATCAAGAGTTAGTTTCAATACTGATCGGGGATATTATGATATCCAACTGGCACCAGATGAAAAAATCTATATAGCGCAACCATCACAGGAACTCGCAGTCATTCATCGGCCCAATGCAAAAGGCGCTGCCTGTAATTTTCAGCAACAATCTTTTAGTCTGTTGCCCGGCTCTTCTTATTTAGGATTACCATCACATATCAACGATTTTATTTCGTTTAATGATCCCAATAATGGCTTTACCTATATTATTCTTGACAGTTGTTCCGGCAACGTTCAATTTAATGGTTATACATCAATGCAGGGCACTATTACCTGGTTGTGGGATTTTGGCGATGGCACTACTTCATCGTTGCAAGATCCTGTTCATACATTTGTGCCTTCAAGTGCATTGTACCCGGTAAAATTAAAAGTCACTTCCTCTTTAACATGTGGCACTATTTCAAAATCGAAAATCATCAAACCACAGGGAGTTCTTATCAGTAATGTCAGTTTTGATTTTATCAGGAAATGTGATTCCGGATATGTAAGATTTACCAATACAAGTGCTTCAATAAATGAACCCGGATTACAATTTGAATGGGATTTTGGTGACGGCACTTTTTCTTCCACTGCCCACCCTATCCATACGTACAGTATTCCGGGAACCTATGTTGTGAAATTAAAAATGCTGACGGGAATCGCCTGTCTAGATGCCTTTGCCACCCATACAATAGACTATGAAGCGTTTTCCGTAAATACTCCGCCGGATCAGACAATCACCGTAGGGCAATCTTTATTACTATCTGCTTCAGGTCCTCCGGGCACTTTTAGCTGGTCACCTGCAACCTGGTTAAGTGACAGTGCTACCAGGAGTCCTGTTGCCACACCGCTTCAGGATATCGTTTACAAAGTGACTGTGATCAACAACGAAGGTTGCAAAGGTGAAGATTCGATCAGGATCACGGTAATTCAATATGATGACATCTATGTTCCCAACGGATTTACACCGGGTAATGATGGGAAAAATGATCTGCTAAGGCCATTCTATCCCGGAACAGTAGTATTGAAAGAATTCAGCATCTTCAACAGGTGGGGACAATTGATATTCTCTACAACGAAACGCAATGACGGATGGGATGGGAAAATCAAGGGAGTAGTGCAGAACGCAGGTGTTTATGCGTGGATATTAAAAGCAGAAGATAAATCAGGAAAACAAATTC
>CALRVH010000067.1:0-16470 GCA_943371565.1 Chitinophaga pinensis
TGCTAAATTTTTTTTATGAAACTTAACAACCTTAAAGTACTTGTTCCCCTATTGTTCTTGTCGGTTGGTTTACTGTCGATACAGGGCTGCAAACCAAAAGGAACACAATCAGCTGTTAGTGGTAACGCTGCCGCAAAAGTTTACGTTGCTCCTGGCAAATACGATGAATTTTACAATTTCGTATCCGGTGGCTTCAGCGGACAAATGTCCGTGTATGGAATACCATCGGGTCGTTTGCTCCGTGTAATTCCTGTTTTTTCTGTTGACCCTGAAAAAGGATATGGTTACAGCGAGGAAAGCAAACCGATGCTTAATACATCCAATGGTTTTGTACCCTGGGATGACCTGCACCACATTGCCCTATCTGTTACCAACAGTGAACATGATGGCCGTTGGGTTTTTGGTAATGGCAACAATACACCCCGTATTGCAAGAATTGATTTGAAAACATTCCGCACGGCAGAAATAATTGAAATACCTAATAGTGCCGGTAATCACTCCTCTCCTTTTATCACCGAAAATTCTGAATACGTAGTGGCTGGTACAAGGTTTAGTGTACCCATTGGTGATAAACAAGATGTACCTATCAATACGTACAAAGAAAATTTTAAAGGCACGGTAAGTTTTATCGGAGTAGATAAAACATCTGGTAAAATGAATGTCGCTTTTCAAATTCTTACTCCGGGCATCAACTTCGACCTGGCCCGTGCAGGCAAAGGAAAATCTGCTGGTTGGTTCTTCTTCAGTTGTTATAATTCTGAAAAAGCAAACACCCTGCTGGAAGTAAATGCTTCGCAAAAAGATAAAGACTTCATCATGTGTGTGAATTGGAAAAAAGCGGAAGAGTATGCAAAAGCAGGTAAAGGAGTAAAAAAGGCAGTGAGGTATGCTCATAATACCTACGATGAAAGCACACATACTGCCACTTCAACCATGGAGAATGAAGTGCTGATGCTGGATCCGAAAGATTGTCCTGATATGATTTACTTTATGCCATGTCCTAAATCACCACACGGTTGCGATACAGACCCAACCGGTGAATTCATTGTTGGCAGTGGTAAGCTGGCGGCTACTATCCCGGTATTTTCTTTTGCAAAAATTCAGGCAGCTATTGCTGCTAAAGATTATGATGGCTCATTTGATGGTATTCCGGTTTTAAAATATGCATCGGTATTGCATGGCGAAGTACAGAAACCAGGCCTTGGCCCTTTGCATACCGAGTTTGATGATAATGGCAATGCCTACACTTCTTTCTTTGTATCATCTGAAGTGGTAAAATGGAATGTGAAATCTTTGAAAGTTATCGATAGGATACCTACTTATTATTCAGTTGGTCACCTGAGTGTGCCCGGCGGCCCTACTAAAAAACCGCATGGCAAGTATATGATTGCCTATAATAAAATTACCAAAGACCGTTATTTACCTACAGGACCAGAACTGGCTCAAAGTGCACAGCTGTATGATATCAGTGGTGAAAAAATGAAACTATTGCTTGATTTTCCAACCATTGGTGAACCACACTACGCAGAAGCAATTCCTGCTGCACTTATTATGAAAAACAGCCAGAAAATTTATAAAATAGAAGATAATAAAAATCCTTTTGTAGCCAAAGGAGACAATTTTGCAAGAGTGGAACGCAAGGGAAATGAGATACATGTATATATGACTTCTATCCGTTCTCACTTTACACCTGATAATATTGAAGGAGTAAAATTGGGCGAGACAGTTTACTTCCACGTTACCAACCTGGAGCAGGATTGGGATGTGCCACACGGCTTTGCTATTAAAGGAGCCAACAATGCAGAGTTACTGATTATGCCAGGGGAAACCCAAACCCTGAAATGGATACCTGAAAAAGTGGGTGTGTTTCCAATGTATTGCACCGACTTCTGTTCTGCACTGCACCAGGAAATGCAAGGCTACATAAGAGTAAGTCCTGCGGGAGCAAATGTGCCTTTAACATTTAGTACAGGCAAAACTGTACCTGCAGCAACTGAGAAAAAAGATACTGTAAAAACAAAATAACCTTTCAAACTAAAAACTCGGTTATGAAAAATAAATTAAACCTACTGCTTATCGCTCTGTCACTAATAATTGGCAGTTGCAATAGTGATAAAAATACAACTGACGAATCAGCAACAACAGATGCAACTGTTACTGGCGGACAAGAAGCCGTAAAAGATGATGAATCTGCAAAAGATGTTGTAAAAGTGGCTGTTGGTTCAAAAGACCACACAACATTAGTAGCCGCATTAAAACAGGCAGATCTCGTAACATCCTTGTCAAACGCCGGCCCCTTTACAGTGTTCGCACCAGTGAATGCTGCTTTTGATAAACTGCCCGCCGGCACTGTAGATGGATTGATGAAAGATGATAAAAAAGCTGATCTGCAAAATATTCTTCAATACCATGTTACCACTTCTTCATTGAAAGTGGAATTTTTTACCGATGGTATGACATTGGGCATGGTAAATGGAGATAATATTACGTTCAGTGTAAAAGATGGCAAGGTGATGATAAATGGGACAGCAACCATTGTTGCATCCATACCTGCATCTAATGGGATGATACATGTAATTGATGGTGTTTTATTACCACCAGCTAAAAAATAAGTTTTTTGTTGGAGATGTTTTCTAATGTACACTACTTCCGGGGTCGTAGTGCCCCGGAAGTTCTTAAAAGATGAGTATGAAACAAAAACTAAGCGTTACGTCACGGATTTTAGTTGCTTTTGCATCCGGCGCCCTGATTGTAGTTTTCTTTTTACCAGCCTGGCGTATTGATTTGTTCGCACCGCAATATCCGGAAGGATTAACGATGAATATATGGATCAATGGCCTGAGTGGTGATGTAGAAATCATCAACGGTTTGAATCACTATATCGGGATGAAACATATCACTGTGGATATGTTTCCTGAATTCAAATTCCTTCCTTATGTGGTTGGATTTTATATGCTGCTCGGCATGATTGTGGCCATAACGGGAAAAAGAAAATTTTTACTGATCTATCTTGGACTCACAGTTGTAGGTGGTGCTTTAGCCATGTATGATTTTTACCAATGGGGCTACAAATATGGCCATAATCTTGATCCTACGGCACCGATACAAATTCCCGATTTCTCTTATCAGCCTCCATTGCTGGGGCATAAAAGGTTGTTGAACTTTGATGCTTATTCATTTCCGGATGTAGGTGGTTGGGTAGTAATAGCTGCTTCAGCTTTAGCTTTTGGGGTCTGGTTCGCTGAATGGTTTCATTATCATAGAATCGCTAAAAAATCAAAGTTCACTATTCCTCCAATAGCTGCACCTGTATTGTTCATTTCATTTTTTATGGCAGCTTGTTCTGCAAAAACAGAGCCCTTCAATTATGGAAAAGACAATTGCTATTTTTGCAAAATGGGTATCGTTGATCCCAAATTTGGTGGTGAGGTAGTTACTAAAAAAAGTAAAGTCTACAAGTTTGATGACCTGGTCTGCATGGTTCGTTTTTTACAATCCGGCACATTGACCGAATCGGAGATTGCAAAAAAAGTAATTATCAACTACGAAAAAGAAAATGAATTTCTGGATGTCAGCAAAACTGTATTTTGGACAAGTCCCGAGCTGAGAAGCCCTATGGGAAGTAACACGGCAGCATTCTCATCGCAGCAAGCTGCCGACAAAGCCAAAGCAGGCAAAGAAGGACAAGTATTCACCTGGGATGAATTGTACAAAAAAATCAAATGAGATTTTTTATAATCATACTCTTTCTTTCTATTTCTACCCCCTTATTTTCCAGGACAATAATTGTTGGAAATAATCAGCCTGTCAGCTCTTTAAAAAAAGCCATTGCCATAGCCAAAAATTTTGACACTATTCTTTTGCAGGCCGGCATTTATAAAGAGGGCGCCATTACATTGACCAAATCACTTACTATTATCGGGCAGAATGGTCCGGTACTGGATGGAGAAAAAAAATATGAGATACTGCTTATCAGCGGGAAAAATATTACCATCAAAGGGATACATTTCCATAACTCCGGCTACTCTGCCATGGATGACTATGCTTCTATCAAATTAGTTGATGCCTCGTATATAACAATTGAGAACAACCAGATATTTGACTCCTATTTCGCCATTCATATTTCCAATACTTCATTTGCCACAGTCAGGAATAACAAAATAACCGGCTCCCCGAAATCCGAACAATTAACAGGCAATGCCATACACTTATGGAAATCGAATTATGCAGTGATAGAAAACAATCATGTACAGGGACACCGGGATGGTATTTATTTCGAATTTGTGACCTTTTCAAGTATCCGTAACAACCTGAGTGAAAAGAATATCCGGTATGGCCTTCACTTTATGTTCTCCAATGATGATACCTACTTCAATAATACTTTCCGTAATAACGGTGCAGGGGTGGCCGTGATGTATTCCAAAAAAGTAAAAATGGAAAACAACCATTTTGAACAAAACTGGGGGCCTTCCGCCTATGGAATTTTGCTAAAAGATATATCTGACAGCTATATCCTGCACAATACATTCCTGAAGAATACGGTCGGTATTTACCTGGAGGGAACCAGCCGCATTGTCATCGAAAAAAATATTTTTACCGGTAATGGCTGGGCTCTTAAAGTACAGGCAAGTTGTGAGAACAATGATTTTCACCATAATAATTTCTCTGGCAACAGTTTTGATGTTGGCACTAATGGCTCTATCTCATTGAATACTTTTTATAAAAACTACTGGGATAAATATGAAGGTTACGATATCAATAAAGACGGTATTGGTGACATTCCCTATCACCCCGTCAGTATGTATTCCATGATCATTGAACAAAACCCACATGCTTTGATGTTATTGAGAAGTTTTACGGTACAATTACTTGACAAAGCCGAAAAAGCTATACCCAGTCTGACACCGGAAAACCTTGTGGACAAATCACCACTGATGAAATCGATTAAGCTATGATCAGGATCGAACATATAAATAAACGGTTCCGCAAACTACAGGTGCTGGATAATGTATCAGCTTCTTTCGCTAAAGGACAGGTTGTTTCGCTTATCGGGCCTAACGGTTCAGGCAAGACCACACTTATTAAATCTATCCTCGGTATGGTTAAACCCGATAGCGGGAAGATCTATGTGGATGAACAACTGGTCAACAGCGATCACACTTACCGGGAAAAAATTGGCTATATGCCACAAATTGGCCGCTATCCTGATAATATGAAAATTGGACAGCTATTTAAAATGCTGCAGAACATACGTAACATACCAGCAGAAAAGCTCGACAAAACATTAATAGAAAAATTTGAGCTGGAAAAAATATTTGAAAAACCCATGCGGACGCTGAGTGGTGGCACAAGGCAAAAAGTAAGTGCCGCCCTTGCATTTTTATTCGATCCCGCCATTTTAATTCTTGATGAACCCACCGCAGGGCTCGATCCGCTGGCTTCTGAAATCCTTAAAGAAAAAATTTTGGTTGAAAAGAAAAAGAATAAACTAATTCTTATCACTTCGCATATACTTGCCGACCTTGATGAACTTACTACACATATCATGTACATGCAGGAAGGTAAAATGCAATTCTTCAAGGACATGGAAGCTTTGCAGGAAGAAACCGGCGAATTAAGATTGGGAAAAGCTATTGCAAGAATAATGAAAGGCGAACAATTCAACAGCGAATGGATCGATAAAATGCTGGAGATGAAAAATGATGGAAAAATCTATTAACTGATTTTTTATGATGAAGCTCTCAAAATATGTGCTGTATGATATACTAAGAAGCAAGATTATCATTGCTTATACCTTGTTTCTATTTATTGTGTCCATCAGTATGTTCCAGATGGAAGAGAACAGCAGCAAAGCCATGCTAAGCCTGTTGAATATTGTGCTGATCGTATTGCCGTTGGTAAGTCTCGTATTTACTACTATCCATTATTATAATTCTTACGAGTTCATTGAGTTGATGTCATCACAACCGATGAGCCGCACCCGGATTTTATTAAGTGAGTTTGCCGGCGTTAGTATTTCGTTGCTCAGTGCCTTTTTCATTGGCGTTGGCATTCCGGTATTATTGTTTTCTGCTGATGCGACCGGGTTTGCCTTACTATTTACCGGAATGTGCTTAACGCTGGTATTTGCTTCTATTGCTTTTCTTGCTTCTGTGGTAGCAAGGGATAAAGCAAGAGGTATTGGCTTTGCACTTTTGTTATGGTTTTACTTTGCACTCATATATGACGGACTTGTTTTATTGATCTTATTTTCCTTCAGCGACTATCCGCTGGAGAAACTCACCCTCTTACTTTCTGCCCTTAACCCCATTGACCTTGGCCGGATCTTTATAATGCTGAAAATGGACATCAGTGCATTAATGGGCTATACCGGCGCATTATACAAAGACTTCTTTGGCAGTGGCACCGGCATATTTTTTACCACCGGCATTATGCTGTTATGGATATTGCTTCCACTATGGCTGGCTGTAAGAAAATTCAAAAAAAAGGATCTCTAACTGTATCACTTCACTATAAAAGAAATTACCATGAATGATCTAATGACAAAAAGCCTGGCACAAATTGTAAACAACAATCACCGGGCTGCCACCGTTTTTGAGAAATATCATCTTGATTTTTGCTGTAAAGGAAAAAGAAGCCTGAAGGAGGCCTGCGCTGAAAAGGAATTAAAAATCGAAGATGTGCTTGCAGACCTGGAAAAAGAAGCCTCTGCCAATGATTCTCCTTCTGCCGTGAGCTATGATACGATGTCACTCAGCCAATTGTCAGAATATATTGTAATGACACACCACCAGTTTGTAAAGAGAGAAATGCCGGTTATACTCGGCTACCTGGAAAAAGTGGCTTTCAAACATGGCGACCATCACCCAGAGATGAAGAAAGTACTCCAGTTATTTACTGCGTTGAAAGAAGAAATGGAACATCACATGCAAAAAGAAGAAATGGTCTTATTTCCCCGGATAAAAGAAATAGAAAAAATAGTAACTGAAGGAAAAGAAATCATCATCAATAGTACTTACCTGTTATCACCGGTCAAGATGATGGAACAGGAACATGACCATGCCGGAAGTATGCTCGCAGAGATCAGGCACCTGACGGATAATTTTGCGCCACCAGCCGATGCCTGTACCACTTATCGCCTCAGCTTTACGGCATTAGAAGCTTTTGAAATGGACCTTCACCGCCATGTACACCTGGAAAATTATGTCCTTTTTCCAAAGGCTATGCAGTTATTTACTGTTGCGGAAGGGTATTCATTAAATTAACCGGTAATTGAGTACCGGATAATCATTCGATCTGATAAAAATCAGGTCAGTATTTGAAGTTGCTCACCAATGCCACTTGTAACAGCAGGTACTTTAGCGCCTTATTGAGGGAAAAGTATGCCTGCACCAGAGCTTATAGCTAAAAAAATACAGTGTTACCATTGCGGCGAAGCCTGTCCAACCGACAAAATTCAGCTGGAAGAAAAAAAATTCTGCTGCGAAGGCTGTAAAATGGTGTACCAGATATTGAACCAAAGCGACCTTTGTGAATATTACAACCTGAATGAAAATCCCGGTATCAGCCAGCGAATAAAAGTGCGGAAGGATAAATTCGCTTTTCTTGATGACGAGAAAATACAGCTACAACTTGTCAGTTTCAGAAATGACAAACAGGTGCATGTAACTTTTTACCTGCCGCAAATGCATTGCAGTTCCTGTCTTTATTTACTGGAAAACCTTCACCGGATAGAACCGGGTATTGTGTCCAGCAAAGTCAATTTTACCCGAAAAGAAGTTGATATTGTTTTTCTCACTCCACAAACAAGCCTGCGTATCGTAGCGGAAACTCTGACCAGCATAGGTTATGAACCTTACATCAGCCTGAACGATTTGAAAGAAAAAAGACCCGCTATCAACAAAAGCATGGTATATCAGCTGGGTGTTGCGGGTTTTTGCTTCGGCAATATTATGCTGATGAGTTTTCCGGAGTATCTCGGCATTGATGCCAGTGAAACAGGCCTGCGAAGTATTTTCCGATGGATAAATTTTGGCCTGGCCATACCGGTTTTACTGTACTCCTCTCTCTCGTTTTATGAATCATCCTGGAAAAGCCTGAAACATAAATTCCTGAACATAGATGCCCCGATCGCATTAGCTATCATCATCACTTTTATCCGCAGTGCTTATGAAGTGATCAGCGGAACCGGTGGCGGTTATTTTGATTCCATGACAGGTATTGTTTTCTTTATGCTGGCCGGAAGGATCTTACAGGATAAAACCTACCGGCAATTATCATTTGAAAGGGATTATACCTCTTACTTTCCGATTGCTATCTCCGTACTGAAAGAGGAAAAAGAAATTCCTACTGCATTGCCTGATATCAAACCGGGCGATACCCTGCTCATTCACAATGAAGAATTAATTCCTGCCGATGGAATACTGACCAAGGGAAAAGCTTTTATTGATTACAGTTTTGTTACCGGTGAATCATTACCCGTTTTAAAAGAGGTGGGGGAACTGGTCTATGCAGGTGGCAAGCAGACAGAGGGCAACATTGAAATATTAGTGGTAAAAGAAGTAGCTCAAAGCTATCTTACCAAACTCTGGAACAGGGATGAATTTAAAAAAGAGGAAAAGATTAAAAACGCCTCTTTTGTACACCTACTCAGTCGTTATTTTACCTATATCGTACTAACTATTGCCGTTGCCACGGCTGTTTACTGGCAAATTAATGATCCGGCAAAACTCTGGCCCGCTGTAACATCCATTTTCATTATCGCATGCCCCTGTGCCCTGCTGTTGTCCAACACATTTACCAACGGAAATATTTTGCGGATACTCGGCCGCAATCATTTTTACCTGAGAAATGCTGAAACAATCGAAAACATGGCAAAAGCCACACATATCGTTTTTGATAAAACAGGTACACTCACTACTACACAACATCAACAAATAACGTATGAGGGCACATTGTTGACCTCCTATCAGCAGCAACAAGTGGCAGCACTGGCTGCTTATTCTTCTCATCCTTTAAGTAAAGCACTGGCAAAACACCTGGAAACAAGAAAAGCGATCGAAGTAACCGGGTTTAAAGAAATTACCGGGCAAGGCATTGAAGGGTTCATAAACGGTGACTTACTAAAACTGGGTTCATATAGCTTTGTTACAGGAAATACAGACCGCCAATTAGGAACATCCATTTTCATCAGTATAGAAAACAAGCTCTGCGGGTATTTCATGTTCAGTAACCACTACCGGAAGGATATACCGGATCTAATAAATAAGCTGAAAGGAAATTATCGTTTATCAGTTTTGTCAGGTGATAATGAAGCGGAAAAAATGAACCTGCAAACCCTGTTAGGGAAAAGAGCTACGCTGCTATTTCATCAAAAACCGGAGGATAAATTGCAATATATACAGCACTTGCAGCAGCAAGGGGAAAAAGTGATGATGATCGGTGATGGGCTAAATGATGCGGGAGCTTTGAAACAAAGTGATGTTGGAATTGCGGTGGCTGAGCAAACCAATAATTTTACCCCTTCCAGCGATGCAATTATTGAGGCAAAACAGCTTTCTAGGCTTACCCGGTTTATTCAATTGTGTCACGCCAACAGGAATATTGTCCTTGCAAGCTTTGTCTTATCAATCGTTTATAACATAATCGGGTTATTTTTTGCCGTTCAGGGCACACTTTCGCCTTTAATTGCCGCCATTTTGATGCCCAGCAGTTCTCTAAGTATCCTGCTGATAACATTTGGGAGTAGTAGCCTTTTGGCCCGCCGTATGAAACTTTAAATCGTACCAAAACGAGATTACCATCAGGTGATAAAAATCAGTTTTTTCCCTGATACTGATTACCCCTTGCCCGAAGCCCTCAAAATACTTTTACGCCTTTAAAAGAAAGGAATGAGTGTTATTATTATTCTACTGATTGCCAGTATCTCAGTAGCGGCTGTTTTTTTAGCCGCCTTTCTGTGGGGTGTAAAATCAGGACAGTTTGAAGACGATTACTCCCCCCCCTCCCGCATTCTTTTTGATGACAAACCTTCTTCAACCAAAACAAAATAAACAAACTCCGTTATGCAAGAAACAAATCAAGGCATGCAAGTTGAGAAATTCTATTACGATAACAAGATTGTAAAAGCTTTTGGGTATGCCACTATCGTTTTCGGTATTGTGGGGATGATTGTTGGCCTTTGGGTAGCTATCCAGATCTATTACCCGGATAGCAGCCTCAATTTTGCTGCTACCACATTTGGCCGTCTTCGTCCGTTGCATACCAATGCTATCATCTTTGCATTTGTAGGTAATGCTTCCTTTGCAGGAATCTATTATTCTTTGCAACGATTATGTAAAGCCAGGTTGTTCAACGACAGGCTAAGCTGGATCCATTTCTGGGGCTGGCAACTGATCATTGTTGCTGCTGCTATCACACTGCCACTTGGTCTTACCAATGGTGCTGAATATGCAGAGTTGATATGGCCGATTGATATTGCCATTGCTTTAATATGGGTAATATTCGGTATCAATATGATGGGTACTATCATCAAAAGAAGAGAGAAACACCTGTATGTTGCTATTTGGTTTTATATCGCTACCTGGGTTACAGTTGCGTTGCTGCATATCGTTCGTTCTATAGAATTGCCTTATTCTGCAACCGGAAGTTACAGTTGGTATGCAGGGGTGCAGGATGCATTAGTACAATGGTGGTACGGGCATAACGCTGTTGCGTTCTTCCTTACTACACCCGTGCTGGGGTTGATGTATTATTTTCTTCCTAAAGCAGCTAACCGCCCGGTGTATTCTTACCGCCTTTCCATCATTCACTTCTGGGCATTGATTTTTATTTATATCTGGGCAGGCCCTCACCATTTATTGTATACCGCATTGCCTGACTGGGCACAATCACTCGGTGTTGTTTTCTCTATCATGCTTATTGCACCAAGCTGGGGTGGTATGCTGAACGGTTTGTTTACCCTTCGTGGCGCCTGGGATAAAGTAAGAGAAGATCCTGTTTTGAAATTTATGGTGGTAGCCATCACCTGTTATGGTATGTCCACTTTTGAAGGGCCTCTATTGAGTTTAAAAAGTGTGAATGCTATTTCTCACTTCAGCGACTGGACAATCGGGCATGTGCATATTGGTGGATTAGGATGGAATGGCTTTATGGCATTTGCCATCCTTTATTATATGATTCCCAAAATGTGGGGAACAAGCTTGTATTCAAAGAAATTAGCTACCAATCACTTTTGGTTAGGCACAATCGGCATCATCATTTATGCAGTGCCGTTGTATTGGGCAGGTTTTGAACAAAGCCTGATGTGGAAACAGTTTACTCCAGAAGGACAATTGAAGTTTGACTTCATGCAAACTGTTACAAACATTAAACCCATGTACATTGCCCGGAGTATCGGTGGCACACTCTACCTGATCGGAGCATTCATCATGGTGTACAATCTTTATAAAACGATTGTACAAGGCAAATTCATTCCGAATGAGGCAGCAGAAGCTCCTGCTTTAGTAAAATCAACATCACAGAAAAAGGAATACTGGCACCGGGTTATTGAGAGAAAACCATTAACCATGCTGGTGCTCAGCTTAGTACTGGTTGCCATTGGAGGTTTGGTACAAATGATCCCTACTTTCCTGGTGAAATCTAATGTGCCGACTATAGCCAGTGTAAAACCATACACTCCGCTTGAATTACAGGGAAGAGATATTTATGTAAGAGAAGGTTGTTATACCTGTCACTCACAAATGATACGGCCTTTCAGGGATGAAGTGGCCCGATATGGTGAATATTCCAAAGCCGGTGAGTTTGTATATGATCACCCATTCCAATGGGGAAGTAAAAGGACTGGCCCTGACCTTCAACGGGAAGGTGCTGATAAAAATAAGCGGCCTGATTCATGGCATTACACACACATGTATGATCCAAGGCTGACTTCACCGGGTTCTATCATGCCACGATATATCTGGCTGCTGGATGACAAGCTGGATATTTCCTCTACCCCTGCAAAAATCAGGGCGATGAGAACACTGGGTGTGCCTTATCCCGAAGGCTATGATAAAATTGCTAATGATGATCTGAAGAAGCAGGCAGAGACCATTACCGCCAGTTTGAAAAAGGATAAGATTGAAACATCATCAGACCGGGAAATCATAGCAGTGATAGCCTACCTGCAGCGACTTGGCAAAGACATTCAGGGAGAACCAAAACCAATTACCGAAACAAATAAATAACAACTCATGAAGTTCATTAATTATATCGAGAAAGTAAGTGGTGTAGATATCATGGGATTATTTTCCCTGGCTGTTTTCTTTTTGTTTTTTGTGGTAATGCTTACCTGGGTTTTTAAAACCAAAAAGAAAGACTTTAATGAAATAAGCCGCATTCCGCTTGATAACCAGAATTAATAATAACCTGTAACGACTTTTATATGCGAAATAAATTAAAACATATTTCAGGATTGATTGCCACACTGCTTGTGCTTACTGTTCACCCGGCATTTGCCGCTGGGCCACCAGCACCTTCTATATTCAGCAATCCATTAGCAATAACATTTATTGTTCTGATGCTGCTTTTACTTTTAATTATCGGTTTTCTTGCCAATATTGTAATTGGAGCGGCAGAAGTAAAATTGAAAAAAAGGAAAGCAGAAAAAAGCAGCGGAGCGGCAGCAGTGCTATTATTGTTAATGACAATGGCATCCCCCTCCTTGTGGGCGCAGGTTGCCACTACAACTGCTGACACAGCACAAAAAACCACAAAATTAATTGGCGGAATGGATGCCTCCACTTTCTATGTGATGGTTACAGTTATGTTTATTGAACTGGCCACCATCATTGCCCTGCTGATCAATATTAAATTTCTGCTGAAAAAAGAGCAGGAGAAAACTTTCACAGAAGCAGAGAAGGTAGTGGCAATTGAAGAAAAGGCGAATAAACTAAGCTGGTGGGACAAAGTAAATAAACTTCGGCCTGTTAGTGAAGAAGCTGAACTCGATCTGGGACATGAGTATGATGGCATACGGGAATTGAACAATCGTCTTCCACCATGGTGGCTATATGGTTTTTATGCCACGATAGTTTTCGCTGTTGTATATCTGTGGCGTTTCGAGGTCTCTCATAATGGTCCTTCGAGCAAGCAGGAATATGAAACAGCAGTTGCCCGGGCTGAAATAAAAGTGCAGGAATACCTGAAGAAAAAAGGTGATGCGGTAGATGAGAACACCGTAACACTGCTAACCGGGGCAGATGATATTGCAGCGGGTAAAGCTATTTTTACAGACCCAAGCAAATGTCCAGCCTGTCATAAAGCAGATGGAGGTGGTAATGCTGTTGGTCCAAATCTTACAGATGACTATTGGATATACGGTGGCAGTGTGAAAAATATTTTTAAAACGATTAAGTATGGCACCTCCAAGGGAATGAGAAGCTGGAAAGATGATCTATCTGCCAAACAAATAGCTCAAGTAGCCAGTTATGTTAAATCTTTAAACGGAACAAAACCTGCTGATGCCAGGGAACCACAGGGAGAATTGTATAAAGAAGAAGCTGCTCCGGCTAAACCCGCAACAGATTCAGCAGCCGTGGATACTAAAAAAGTGGTGATGAATAAGTGAAATGAAAATTAAAAAATGAACGAGATACCTGAAACAAAAACCAACGAACAAGAAGAATCCTTCCGTGACCGGCTTGCCACTGTAGATGCAAAAGGAAAACGTAAATGGGTATTTGCACAAAAACCGGTTGGCCGCTTTTATAATATACGTACCTGGGTTAGCTGGGGGTTCTTTGCGCTATTCTTTTCCTTACCATTTATTAAAATGAATGGTAGACCCCTGTTTTTATTCAATATCCCTGAAAGCAAGTTTATCATTTTCGGAAAAATATTCTGGCCACAGGATTTTTTCATCTTCGGACTGACGATGGTAACTTTTATCATCTTCATTGTTCTTTTCACCGCGGCATTTGGCCGGTTATTTTGTGGATGGGTATGTCCGCAAACTATTTTTATGGAAATGCTGTTCCGCAAAGTAGAATACCTGATAGAAGGAGATGCAGCAAGTCAAAAATTATTGAAAAAATCTCCCTGGACGGCTGAGAAAACCAGGAAGAAAATTACCAAGCATCTTGCCTTTTTTTTACTAGCCTTTATCATCGCCAATTTCTTTCTGGCTTACATTATTGGTATTGATGAGTTGAAAAAGATAATTAGCGAACCAGTTAGTGAGCATATGGTCGGGTTCCTGTCCATTGTTTTATTTTCTTTCATCTTTTACGGGGTATATATAAGTTTCAGAGAGCAGGTCTGTACCGTAGTTTGCCCGTATGGCCGTCTTCAAAGTGTATTGCTCGACAGAAACTCTATGATCGTTGCATACGATCATAAACGAGGAGAGCCCAGGGGTAAATTCAAGAAAAATCAACCTGCGGAAATAAATACCGGTGATTGTATTGATTGTTTTCAGTGTGTAAAAGTGTGCCCTACAGGAATCGATATCCGCAATGGTACACAAATGGAATGTGTGGGATGTACTGCCTGCATTGATGCCTGCGACAGAATGATGGAAGCGGTGAACAAACCAACCGGGCTTGTACGTTATGCCTCTGAAAATGGTATAACCGAAGGAAAAAAACTTCGCTACACCGGAAGAATGAAGTTATATACGGTATTACTAATTCTGCTTTCCGGTATCCTTACCTTATTACTGATAAGCCGTAAAGACATTGATGGAACAATCATTCGCACCAAAGGAATGGTGTACCAGGAAAGAGGGACTGATAGCCTTAGCAATCTGTTTAATATTAAAGTGATTAACAAAACAATTAAGAATATACCCGTTACCCTGCGCCTTGAAGGAGATGCAAAAGCTGCCGGAAAAATTGAACTCGTAGGTGCTTCCGATATTCATTTAAAACAAGAAGACCAGGCAAGCGGCTCATTTTTTATTGTACTTCCACGGAGTTTTGTAACCAGCCGAAAGATGAAATTAAAGATTGGCTTGTATGATGGTGATAAAAAAATTACAACGCTCAAAACAAATTTTGCTGGGCCATTTGGCAAATATTAAACTACTTAATTGAGATTTTATGAACTGGGGAAATAAACTCTTACTGACATTTATCGTATTCGGAGCAGGTATGACATACCTTGTTTACCGCTCTTTATCTACCAATTACGAATTAGTGGAAAAGGACTACTACAACCAGGAACTCCGCTACCAACAGGTGATAGATGGCACTAACCGGGCTAATCAATTGAGCTCTTCTGTGAAAATTGAACAAACCGATTCCGGCATTTCCCTGGAGCTGCCACATGAAATGAAGAATAAAGAAATTTCAGGTGAGATACTGTTCTACTGTGCATATGATCAGAGAAAAGATAAAAAATTTCCATTAGAGACCGGAAGTAATGGTGTGCAGGTGTTTGAGCCAACTTCTATTTCACCGGGTAATTATATTGTAAAAATCAACTGGAGTAACGAAGGCAAAAACTATTTCTCCGAAAAAAAATTAACTGTTTTGTAATGCTCTGGCCGGTATTGATATCAGGTTTTACATTAGGTGCTGCTGGCAGCCTGCATTGTGTAGGCATGTGCGGACCATTAAGCCTTGCATTACCTGTTCATCATTTATCTGGATTTCACAAATTCATTTCTCTTCTTTTATACCAATTAGGAAGAATAATTACTTATTCAATCATCGGTTTATTATTTGGATTGGCCGGCAGGAGAATTTACATTTCCGGATACCAGCAATGGTTCTCCATTGGGATGGGCATTCTTGTACTTTTTCTGGCCACCTTGTATTTTATAAGAAAAAGAGCCATTCATCTTTCATTCCTTAACCGATTCTATCTCCTGGTACAGGGGATGATGGTTAAATTATTAAAATCCTCTACCAACTCATTCGGTTTTTTATTGATGGGAATGGCGAATGGTCTTTTGCCCTGCGGGATGGTCTATATCGCTATCGCTTCTACTTTGTCTTTTTCAGGTATACTTGAAAGTGTGAGTTTTATGGCAATGTTTGGGGCCGGCACTTTGCCCGCCATGATGATGGTAGGCTACGCAGGCCAGATGATGACACCAGCCTGGAGAAGTTCGTTTAGAAAACTTGTCCCGGTGTTTATTTCCCTGATGGGTGTAGTACTCATATTGCGGGGTTTGAATTTGGGCATTCCTTTTATTAGCCCGGAACTACCCATGTCACCCGGCAGTGCGGTTGTTTGCCATCCTTTAAAATAAGCCGGTGATTTATATCAGTAGCCTGCCTGATGAACATCAACCCATTGCTCTTTAACCACTCTTACTTTTAATCTAGAATACACACATAATGCTCATGCAAATGAGCTATTGTTGGTTTTTGTTTCAATGCCGACCCCCGGTTCTCCGGGGGTTTCTTATTCCCCCATCCCCTAAAGGGGTGTTTCAATCAACTCAATATTGAAAAGACACTTACTATCTTTGAACGACTCCAT
>CALRVH010000068.1:0-16463 GCA_943371565.1 Chitinophaga pinensis
TTCTGTAAAAGCCTATAAGGATACTACGAATAATCAGCTTCGTATCCGGCTTAATAATTCTTTTGGTACCCGTTTGTTGAGTTATGATTCGGCAGGAAATGGGGCCTATGCAGGCGATTCTCTTTTCCGGGAACGGTTTAAAGGGTTTGCAATACAGTCCATGAGTACTGGTAATGCCGTTATGGGAATTGACCTGACTGGTTTTAATACAAAACTGGCCATCTATTATAAATATAATAAAGGAGGCCCTACAAAATTTGATACAACCGTTTCTTATTTCACTTTCAGTGGAAACTGTGCTGCGGCCAATTTCGTGAAAAGAGATTATAGTGGTACACCGACTCTTGCTTCTATCAATAATGGTCCTGCTCCAGATCCCATACTTTATTTACAAAATTCTCCCGGTACTTTTGCCAACTTAAAATTATCGGGCCTGGCTGGTTTAAGCAACAGGGTTATTCACCGTGCAGAATTGATCGTGGAGCAGTTATATGATCTTAGCGATAGTACTTACAGGCCCCCTGATTACCTGTACTTAGATGCATACGACCCGACCATTTCAAATAATTATAAGTTCAGAACTATTCCGTACGACCTTGCTTATACTTCTGCTGGTGCTTTAAACCTCGGAGCTTTTGGTTGTGTGCCAGTAATGTCTATTGATGGTTTTGGAAACCCGGTCAGGCAATGGAAGTTTAATATTTCCCGTTATGTACAGCATGTATTAACAGGCACACAGACTTTATACGATCTCAGGTTGTCTGCACCCTTTTCAATAAATGAACAATATGGTTTACCACCGGGAACAGATGCTACTGTTGGTATCCTGGTGAATCCTTCTATTGTAAAAGGTCGTGTAAGACTAATTGGTAATACTGGCCCGCTAGACACAAATCCACGACGAATACGATTGCGGCTGATATACTCGAAGCTTTAAAGATTAAGAATAGTTATCAAGATATGTTTAAAAGCCTTCCTATTGAACCGGGAAGGCTTTTTTCATTGTAGCTACACCCTTATCTTTGCGACCTAAAAATTAATTCATGCCGTATTTATTTACTTCGGAGTCAGTTAGTGAAGGACATCCGGATAAAGTTGCTGACCAGATTTCTGATGCTTTAATAGACAACTTTCTTGCTTTTGATGCACAGTCAAAAGTGGCCTGCGAAACATTAGTAACTACCGGACAGGTAGTTTTAGCAGGTGAAGTAAAGTCTAAAGCCTATTTAGATGTTCAGGAAATTGCCCGTGGTGTGATCCGTAAAATTGGCTACACAAAGAGTGAATATATGTTTGAGGCAAGCAGCTGCGGAGTTCTTTCTGCTATACATGAACAATCATCAGATATTAACCAGGGTGTTGACAGGAAAAAGAAAGAAGAGCAGGGTGCAGGTGACCAGGGTATGATGTTTGGTTATGCAACCAACGAAACGGAGCATTACATGCCATTAGCATTGGATCTGGCACATAATCTTTTGATTGAGCTTGCTGCTATCCGTCGGGAGAAAAATTCTAAAATGCCTTATCTCCGCCCGGATGCAAAAAGCCAGGTGACGTTAGAATACGATGATAATAATACTCCTGTTCGCATTGATGCTATTGTAATATCTACACAGCATGATGACTTTGACAGCGAAGCAAAAATGCTGGCGAAGATCAAAAGTGACGTTATCAATATTCTTATTCCAAGAATAAAATCGAAGTATAAAAAATATGCGAAGCTGTTCAATACAGATATCAAATACCATGTTAACCCAACCGGAAAGTTTGTGATCGGTGGCCCGCATGGCGATACCGGATTAACCGGTCGCAAGATCATTGTTGATACATATGGTGGCAAAGGTGCACATGGTGGTGGGGCTTTCAGCGGTAAAGATCCTTCTAAAGTTGACCGTTCTGCTGCCTATGCTACCCGTCATATTGCTAAAAACTTAGTAGCTGCCGGTCTGTGCAGCGAGATATTAGTACAAGTTTCATATGCTATTGGTGTAGCGCAGCCCACAAGTATTAATGTGAATACTTATGGCACCGCCAATGTGCAGTTAACAGATGGTGAAATCAGCAAAATAGTGGAAAGTGTATTTGATATGCGTCCTTATTTTATTGAGCAACGTTTGAAACTTCGTAATCCTATTTATAGCGAAACTGCAGCGTATGGTCATATGGGACGTAAACCGGAAATAGTAGAAAAAACATTTACTTCTCCTGATGGTAAAACGGTGACAAAGAAAGTGGAGCTGTTTACATGGGAGAAATTAGATTATGTAGGGAAAGTGAAGAAAGCATTTGGGTTGAAATAAGTTGAGCACGGCACAAGGTACAAGGCACAAGCGGTAACCCTCTTGTGCCTTGTTGTTCTTGTACCTTGTACCTTTTCTATAAATTTGCAAAGTGAGAAATTTCAGACAACAACATCGCCCCAAGAAGAATTCGCTGGTAATAGGTCGCTCTGCCGTAATTAAAGCATTGCAATCTGGTCAGCAATTAGACAGGATATACCTTGATGGAAGAGCAACCGGTCAGGATATCAATGAAATAAAAGCACTGGCTTCGCAAAACGGTATACCTGTTAATTATGTACCGGCAGTCAAACTCGATGGATTTAATATTGCCGGACATGAAGGCTGTGTGGCACAGATAGCCAAAGTACAATATCAGAATCTGCAGGATGTTATTTCATTTGTAATTGAGAAGGGCGAGACACCTTTATTTTTAATATTGGATGGTATTACAGATATCAGAAATATCGGTGGGATTGCCCGTACAGCTTATTGTACGGGTGTTCACGCCATCATCATTCCTGAAAAGGGGGTGGGGGCATTGAATGAAGATGCGATACTTACTTCGGCGGGTGCATTAGAGATGATAGCGGTGTGCCGGGTAAACAGTTTGATGAAAGCGGTTGATGAACTTCATCTAAATGGAATAAAAGTATTTGCCAGTGAGATGACCGCTGAAAAAACTATCGCCGAAGTTGATTTCAAAGAACCCTGTGCTATTGTGATGGGCAGCGAAGACAATGGTATTTATCCTGCATTGATGAAAATATGTGATGAGAAAGTCAAGATCCCGATGGCAGGTGATTTTGAATCACTCAATGTTTCCGTTGCCACCGGAATCATATTATATGAAGCTATGAAACAGCGATTGTGATGAATCTTGTAAGCAACATAAAGCTCATCGAATGTCCCCGTGATGCCATGCAAGGGTGGAAGAGATTTATTCCGGCGGAAAAGAAAATTGAATACATCAACTCCTTGCTGAAAGTTGGTTTCGATACAATTGACTTTGGCAGCTTTGTTTCGCCGAAGGCGATTCCTCAAATGGCTGATACAGCTAATGTAGTTCGGAGTTTGGAGTTTGGAGCCGGAAGTACAAAGCTATTGGCTATAGTGGCTAATTTGAGGGGGGCTGAAGAGGCTGCTGTATTTGATGAAATAACTTATCTCGGGTTTCCTTTTTCTGTTTCAGAAACATTTCAACAACGGAATACAAATTCCACGATTGAACAATCACTTGGCAGGGTAGAAGATATTCAGAATTTATGTGTGAAGACCGGCAAGGAACTGGTTGTTTATATTTCGATGGGATTTGGTAATCCTTATGGTGATGCTTATGACGAAGAAATTGTTTTTGAATGGGTGAACAAATTGGTGGCCATGGATATAGGTATTATTTCACTGGCCGATACAGTAGGATTGGCCTCTGCCGAACAGGTGTATGATATGACAAGTTACCTCGTGGATTCATTGCCCGGAACAGAAATCGGTGTTCACCTCCATTCAACTCAGGAGAACTGGAAATCAAAATTAGAAGCTGCTGTTAAAGCAGGCTGTACACGGTTTGACGGCGCCTTGAAAGGCATCGGCGGCTGCCCAATGGCTGATGACGAATTGGTGGGTAACATGAACAGCGAACTGATGATTAACTATTTTGAAGAACAAGGCCTGCTGCCAGGATTAAATAAAGAAGCTTTGTTGAAAAGCCTTCGCATTGCCGGTGAAATTTTTATGTAGTGCACTATGGATATGATGCTGAATATTGATATAAAGAAACTGGTGCCGTCAATCACTTACCAGGATAAGATCATGCTGATCGGTTCCTGCTTTACAGAGCATATTGGCAATGCGCTTGGAGATTTAAAATTTTCTGTTCTGCAAAATCCTAATGGCATTCTATTTGGCCCTGATGCGGTTTGCAAAAGCCTGCTTTCTTATGCAGATAATAAAAAGTACAGGGAAGCCGACTTGTTTTTATTAAACGAAGTGTGGAATAGCTGGCTGCACCATGGCCGTTTCTCAAATATTAGTTCAGAAGAAGCTGTTCGGATTATCAATGAATCGCAGCAAGAGGCGCATGATTTTTTAAAACAGGCAGAGTGGCTTGTTATAACGCTGGGCTCTTCGTTTTCTTACCGCCTTACACCCAAAGCAGATCCTGCTACACAAAGTATTGGAGATTTCGTGGCAAATTGTCACCGGGCACCTGCTAACTGGTTTACAAAAGAAATGCTGGAGGTGGAGGATATTAAATCAATGCTGGAAGATTGTTTGAAATGGCTGAAAGAATTTAATCCAAAACTGAAATTTATTTTCACTGTAAGTCCTGTACGGCATATAAGGGATGGAGTAGTAGAGAATAACCGTAGTAAGGCAAGATTGATAGAATCGGTACATTATGTGGATGCAAAATTTGAATCTGCCTATTATTTCCCGGCTTATGAATTAGTAATAGATGTATTGAGGGACTATCGCTTTTATGATATTGATTTGGTTCATCCCAATTACCCGGCTACCGAATTTGTGCTGGAGAAATTTGCTGAATCCTGTATTGATGAAAATACACAGCAATTAATGCAAGAAGTGAAAAAGATCATCATCGCAAGAAAGCATAAACCTTTTCAGCCCGAGACAAAGGCTCACCAACAATTTTTAATCACTCATTTTGAGAAAGCGAAATTGCTGCAGGGAAAATATCACTTTTTAGATTTGAAGGACGAGCTGGTTTATTTCTCCCAGGTATGAGAAATACAATAACTCGTTTTCTGATGATAAGTTTCTCCAGGTCTTAAGACTGTATTGGGGAAATGCGGGATATTGATTGCATTGGGGTGGAAATGTGTTTCTAAACAAAACCCGGAAAAAGGGCCATACATTGTTCCATTCTTGCCTTTCACCACAGGGATCCATTTCCCGGAATAAAAATGTACAATTGGTTCGGTGGAATATACTTTCAGGTGAACATTCGATTGCAGTGATCTTGCTTCTGCTACTAATGAATCTTCTCTTTTATCAACGATAAAGCTTTTGTCAAACTCATCAATATTTTTAAGGCCTTCGCCAATCTGTACAAAATCAGAAAAGTCAAATACAGTACCGGCAACAGGCAAGATATCACCTGTTGCCACTAATTTTTCGTCTTGCTGGAGTACGGCAGAGCTGTAAATTTTTACTTCCTGTTCTTCGATATTTCCCTTTCCGTTATTCAGATTAAAATACCCATGGTGGGTAAGGTTGATGATAGTAGGTTGATCACAAGTCGCTTTGTATTCATAACTTAACTCATTCTCATCAGTCAGCTCAAACCGGATTATTACTTCAAGGTTCCCTGGATAGCCTTCTTCTCCATCAGCACTTTTATAACTTAATTCAAGCCATGCATGAGGGTTATTTCCCTGCCCGATAAATTGCCAGACCCTTCTGTCAAAGCCGCTGTTGCCACCATGCAATTGTTCATCCCCATTATTCCTGGAAAGCTGGTAATTTTTGCCATCTAGTTCAAATGCAGCGCTTTTTATACGGTTTGCATAGCGGCCGACAGCGGATCCGAACCAGGGATATTGTTCCAGGTAATCTTTGGCGAGATAATCTTCTATCTTGTCAAATCCTAATGCAATATCATTTACTGAGCCATCTGTATTTTTTAACTTTAAAGAAGTAATGATAGCACCGTAGTTGGTGATCAGCACCTCGGTTCCTTTTTTATTCTGCAAGGAGAACAAATAAATATCTTCACCAGTTGTGTGTGTAAAACAATATTTACCGGTATTGCTATTCATTTCTGAAATTATAAGACTGACTAAGAAACTCTTCTAATTTTTGCAATAATACTAATTGATTTTTTGCCCGAAGAAGATTTTGTTCCGGGTGGCTGATACGATAATATACATCTCCATTCAGATAGTCCGTCATAAATCTAAGCGTTTGCATATAGATCATCAGCAGGCCGGAATAATGAATATACTTTTTTTCTGTTCCTGTCAGTTGTTCGCCTATTACTTCCAGATAGCCTGAAATAATCGCCTCATAAAATTCGCTGCGGATGCTGATCCCTTCAAAGTCGGCACAGGTTTCATCTTCACTGCAAACCATCGAACGTATCATATCGCCAAGATCTGAAAAAAAATAACCCGGCATTACTGTGTCAAAATCAACGGGGCAGATCACTTCGCCTGTTTGGTTATCGAAAAGCACATTGGCAATTTTGGCATCATGGTGCATTACCCGTTTAGGAAACTCATTAGATTCAATTATGATCTCATAGAAATGTTTGTATCGTTCCCTTTTTTTTAATTCATCAATTAGCGGCAGAGCCTTTGCCATTCGTTCATACGCTTCCCCATTTATTGCTGCTTCAAATTGCTGATATCGAAGGCTCAGATCATGAAAACCGGGAATAACTTCTTTAAGCTGATGAATATTGAAATCATTAAACGCTGCAGTGAATTTTGCAAAGGTGGCTGCCGTTGCTTTAGCCTGTACAGGTGTTTGGGCAACAGGAAACATTTGTGATTCGTTAATAAATTCAAAAGCCCTCCAGTAATTTTCATCAGCATCGACAAACAATGTTGTCATGTTGCCGCAATGTTTCGGAGACGGCAATCGTAAACCCGTAAATTCGAATGCTGCATATTCCCAGATAGTAATATAGTTTTCTTGCACATGTTCAGGATTCGCAAATACTTTTTTATTAATTTGCTGCAGCAGGAAATCAGGTTTTACCCGGGAACTAATTCTAAAAGAATGATTGATTAACCCTCCGCCTATAGTTTCCACTGCAACAGTCTCCACATCAGCGTCGGATAAAGGAGATTCATACATTGTAAAAGCAGCCAGTACTTCTCTTGGTATTTGTTTCATCATCTTGCTTTGGCAGGTACAGTATTATTTCACTGATTCTGTTAGCTGAAAATATAGTTATTTGATGAGTGAAAATGCTACAATCGTTTGCGGAAAATTTTGGTGAAAGTCGAAATACAAATAAGCAAAGAGTTTAAAGGAGAAAAGGAAGGAGGAGTAAATGTTAGGTTATTAAAAAATCAAAAGAGAAAAGAAGGAAAAAAAATAACAGTTATTTGATGGGAAAAGTAAATTTTGAATTGACTCTTTTTCTCATTCATCCTTTTAAACTCTTAGCTCAATGTATTCTGTCACCCCGCAGGTCAAGTGTTTTGATTACCTCTGCTTCATGGTCCAGCCATTCTTTCCATCGGTGCCGTACTTTTTCCTTATCGATATATGTTTCTGCAAGTTCAATAAACAAAGTATAATGACCTGCTTCACTTTCCATGAAGCGGCGGTAAAATTTTTGCATGTATTCATCATTCAAGCCCTCGCTGAGGCGTTTAAATCGTTCACAACTCCGGGCTTCTATCAATGCCATTGTTAGCATCTGGTCAAGAAAACGATCATCAATATGGCCCCCTTTTCGCTGAAATTCCAGCAGGGCATTTACATATTCATCTTTTCGTTGTTTGCCGAGTTTCAATTTTCTTTTGTGTAGTTCGGCTAAAACAAGCCTGAAATGTCCCCATTCTTCGGTCACAATAGGGGAGAGTTCTGTTACCATTTTCTCTTTGCAGCTGTATCGTTGTATCAGGGATATGCAGGTTGTAGCTGCTTTTTGCTCACAGTAGGCATGGTCCGTCAGGATTTCTTCCAATGATTTTTCGGCCAGGTTCACCCAACGGGGGTCTGTCGGAAGCTGAAGGCCAAGTATGTTTTTAGTGTCCTGGGATAGTTCCATGGGTCAAAATTATAGTTATGAGCTCAAAATCAGGGAAATTGCGGCTCAAATGGTTGAAAAATAGGACCTCAAAGCCTTTGCTGTTAGCCCGATTCGCCTTACCTTTGCCGCCTTAATAATCGGATGAAAAAAATCGGATGAAATTCTAAAAAATTAAAAGATGCCTCTAACTAAAGAAAAAAAAGCTACAGTTTTAAAAACTTACGCCGGTTCTGAGAAAAATACCGGATCTACAGAAGGACAGATTGCCTTGCTGACCGAACGTATCGGCCAAATCAGCGGCCACCTGCAACAAAACAAAAAAGATTTCTCTACTCACCGTGGACTGATGAAATTAGTAGGTGAACGTAAAAGTTTGCTGAACTATTTACAGAAGCATAACCTGACTGGTTATCGCCAGTTGATTGAGAAACTCGGATTAAGAAAGTAAGACAAACCCTGCATTCCTAAGGAACCCGGGAAGAGTCTTTATATCCGAAGTTTAATTATCAAATTGAATTTCACTATAAGCTTATTCCCAACACCTTTCAGAGTTGGGAATAACTGTTTTTAGGCTACCAGGTTTTTTCATTGTTTTATAGCTCTTCCAGATCAGGTAAATAGAAGTTTTGCTATACAGGAATGTGATACAAGTAGTAGCATAAAACAACCGGGTTAATAAAATTTATCTTCAAAAGTCTGAGTGTTCTTATTACCGGACACCAGGCATCAAACATTGAACAACATGTTACAACAACCAATTCGTAAAACATTTGATATAGGCGGTGGCCGTATGGTTACTATTGAAACCGGTCGTCTGGCTCGCCAGGCCGATGGAGCTGTTACAGTTTCCATGGGTAATTGCGTAATACTCGCAACTGTAGTTGCTAATAAGGAACCAAAAGAAGGGCAGAGCTTTTTCCCATTGTCTGTTGACTACCAGGAAAAATTTGCTTCTGCTGGTCGTATACCCGGCTCTTTCTTTAAGAGAGAAGCAAGACTAAACGATTATGAGATACTTACCAGCCGATTGATCGACAGGGCACTTCGTCCGTTGTTCCCGGAAGATTATCTCTGCGAAGTACAGGTGCTGCTATCATTAATCTCAAGTGACACTGAAATAATGCCTGATGCGATGGCTTGTTTAGCCGCATCTGCTGCATTAGCAGTTTCTGATATTCCTATCAAAGAAATCATTTCTGAAGTAAGGGTATCAAGAGTAAATGGAGAATTCGTAGTGAACCCTACCCGCAGTCAAATGGAAATATCTGATATGGATTTCATTATTGCTGCTACGGATAAAAACCTGATGATGGTGGAAGGTGAGGCGCATGAGTGCAGCGAAGCTGATTTGTGTAAAGCACTGGAAGTGGCACATGATGCAATCCGCATACAGGTAAAGGCACAGGAAGAACTCAGAGACCTGGCAGGTGTGAAAGGAAAAAGAGATTACAAAAAGCCAGAGCAGGATGAAGCGTTAAAAGACAAAGTATACGCTTTTGCAAGGCCTAAAGTATATGAAATCGCAAAAGGAAAATTAGCCAAGCATGAACGCAGCGATCGTTTTTCTGCATTGCATGATGAGGTGATGGCCCATATTAAAGCTGGCCTCGAATTGGCTGAAGGTGCAGATATGCCTTCACTTACAAAAAAGTTGACAACTACTTATTACAGCGATCTGCAGTACGACGTTGTGAGGGATATGATTTTGGATGAGAAAATCCGCCTTGATGGCCGTGAGCTTGAGACTGTTCGTACACTGGATATGGAAGTGGATGTATTGCCTTCTCCGCATGGGGCAGCCCTGTTTACGAGAGGTGAAACCCAATCACTTACAACAGTTACTTTAGGAACTCCATTAGATGAATTATTGGTGGAAAGTGCTGCAAAATCGGTTGATTCTAAGTTCTTTTTGCACTATAATTTCCCTCCATTTTCTACTGGTGAGGTGAAGATGATGAGAGGTCAGAGTCGTCGTGAAGTAGGACATGGTAACCTGGCCATGCGTTCATTAAAACAAATGATGCCAACAGGTGATTTCCCTTACACTGTTCGGGTAGTGAGTGATATCCTTGAGTCAAATGGTTCATCATCCATGGCTACTGTATGTGCCGGTTCACTTGCCCTGATGGATGCAGGAATTCCTTTTCCAAAACACTTGAGTGGTGTGGCGATGGGGTTGATCTCAAAAGGTGATAAATATGCGATCCTGACAGATATATTGGGTGATGAAGACCACCTTGGTGATATGGACTTTAAAGTAACAGGAACAAGAGAAGGTATTTGTGGTGTGCAGATGGATATTAAAGTTGACGGTTTGAAAATGGAAGTGATGCAGCAGGCGTTGGACCAGGCTCGTCGTGGTCGTTTGCATATTCTTGATGCCATGTATAATTGCATACCTGCAGCGAGGAGCGAAGTGAAACCTCATGCACCTAGAATGGTGAAATTGTTTATTGATAAAGAATTCATCGGTGCCGTTATCGGACCAGGTGGTAAAGTAATACAGGAAATACAAAGGGAAACTGGAGCTACTATTAACCTGGAAGAAGTGAACGGCCGTGGTGAGATCAGTATTTTCTGTGTAAATAAAGACGGTGTTGACAGAGCTGTTTCCTGGATTAACGGAATTGTAGCAGTACCACAGGTTGGTGATGTGTATGAAGCAACAGTGAAGTCAATCATGCCATTCGGTGCTTTTGTTGAGTTTATGCCTGGCAAACAAGGCCTGGTGCATATTAGCGAAGTAAGCTGGAAGCGATTGGAAACACTGGAAGGCTTAGTGCATGAAGGTGATGTGATGAAAGTCAAGCTTATTGGTACTGATCCTAAATCGGGCAAATTCAAATTATCGAGAAAGATTCTGATGCCGAAACCTGATGGGCAACCACGAGAAGAACAAAGACCACCGCAAGGCAATTAAGTATATCAAAACCCTGAGTAATCAGGGTTTTTAGTTTTATTTATGACACAGTATATACAAATAGAAATACAGCATATTTCACCAGAACAATCAGCTATCTTAATTGCTGAATTGAATGTAATTGGATTTGATGGATTTGAAGAGGAAGAAAATGTGCTCAAAGCGTTCATACCAGCAAAAGATTTTGATGAAGCTTCCGTTCATGAGATTACCAAAAAGCATGCTGTCACATTTACAAAATCTGAGATCGAAGAGACAAACTGGAATGCAGTCTGGGAATCAAATTTTCAACCAGTAGTAGTAGATGATTTTGTTGGCATCCGGGCAGATTTTCATGAGCCGTTAAACGGAGTTGAGCAGGAGATTGTCATTACTCCCAAAATGAGTTTTGGTACCGGGCATCATGCTACAACTTTCCTGATGATTCAACAGATGCGGGACATTGATTTTACTGGCAAAACAGTTTTCGATTTTGGAACCGGCACCGGGATATTGGCCATCCTCGCTGAAAAATTAAGGGCTTCAAAAATTCTGGCGGTAGATTATGACGAATGGAGTATTGCTAATACAGCCGAAAACCTGGAAAGGAATAATTGTACAAAATCTGAGTTGAAGAAGGCTGATGACGCAAGTGGCTGCGAAAGCTATGATATCATTCTTGCCAACATAAATAAGAACGTTATACTTGATAATTTTTCTGCATTGGTTCAACAATTGGCCTCTGGGGGAACCCTTTTATTGAGTGGCCTTTTAGTTGATGACGAGAACGACATCCTGGCCCGGGCAGATAAATATCCTTTGGTTTTCAACGGGAAAGCCACCAAAAACAACTGGATTTGTTTAAGGTTTAGTCATTAAGGGAACATTATTATGTAATTAAATTAATGTTACCCCGTTCGATTTTTGCTTATTTTTGTTCTCCGGTTTATTACAAAATAAACTGGTAAGGACGAGGTTCTATGAACGAACTATTACTGATTCTTCTGGCATATCTGATTGGCAGCATTCCTACATCTGTGTGGGTTAGTCAGCATTTTTTTGACATAGACATCCGTGACTATGGCAGTGGGAATGCAGGTGCTACTAATACCTACAGGGTTCTCGGACCCAAATGGGGTACCATTGTTATGGTTGCTGATATGCTAAAGGGAATCATGGCTGTTAAGCTTGCATTATTACTTCCAGAATATGCGGACAGCGAAGTTAATCTTCAAAATCTTCAAACTGTTTTAGGTCTGGCGGCTGTTATTGGCCACATATTCCCAATTTGGGCTGATTTTCGGGGTGGCAAAGGTGTGGCAACACTTTTTGGTCTGGTCCTTGGCATTTCGCCCTGGACGGCTCTTAGTTGTGTGGGTATTTTTATTGCTGTTCTTTATCTTACAAGATTTGTGTCTTTGAGTTCAATACTGGCCAGTATTGCATTCCCCGTCTTTATTCTTGTAATATTTAATGTAGACAATCCTGCTTATCGTGTCTTCGCTATAGCTGTTGCATTGATGGTTTTACTGACACATCAGAAAAATATCGGTCGTTTATTAAAAGGAAATGAAAGTAAGGTGCCCATCATGAAAAACCGGGATCGCCGCCGCCAACGTCGCCGTGATAATGCCGCCAGTCAGCAGGATTAGAAAACTGGAAAAATCTTACCTTGAAGCAGTTAAATATTTTTTTTCATTATACCAACTTGGTATGATGATTGAACGTCATTGTAAAAACATACACCATATGATACAAAAAATAACTTCTTTTTTCATCGTAGCAGCTTTTTTGGTTGCCTGTTCGAAGAATGCACTGACCGGAAAGAGTCAGCTTACATTATTACCAGAAGCTGAACTCCAGACAATGGCTATCGGTGAATACCAGAATTTTCTTTCTACCAATAAAGTAGTGGGTGTTTCAAGTAACAGAGATGCAGAAATGGTAAACAGGGTAGGGCAGCGGATTGTAAAAGCTGTTCAGACATATTATGCCGATAAGGGTATGTCTGATAAATTAACCGGGTTTAAATGGGAAACAAATCTTGTTGAAGATAAAGCAGTGAATGCTTGGTGCATGCCCGGCGGTAAAATTGTTGTCTACACAGGTATACTTCCCGTTACCCAAAATGAGGCGGCATTAGCTGCTGTTATGGGACATGAGGTTTCTCATGCATTATTGCAGCATGGAAATCAGCGGATGAGCCAGGGGCTTTTACAACAATTGGGAGGAGTAGCTCTTGCAGTCGCAGTTGCTGATAAACCAACAGAAACTCAAAACCTCTTTTTGACAGCTTACGGAGTTGGATCAACGGTAGCTGTTATGCTTCCTTTTTCCCGTAAGCATGAATTAGAAGCAGATCGTTATGGACTAATATGGACAGCTATGGCTGGTTATAACCCACAGGAAGCAATAGGTCTTTGGGAAAGAATGGAAAAATTATCCAATGGTCAAAAGCCACCAGAATTCCTCAGTACACACCCTTCTGAAGGCCGCCGTATTAATCAATTACAGAAATATATGCCTGAGGCTTTAACTTATTATAAGCCAGTAGGAAGATAAGTGAGCATTTTATTGAAGAAAACCCGTTCAAAACACCTGTGGACGGGTTTTTTATTTGTTTTAATGCTATAACAACCCGTTATTTTCATTACCTTTGCAATCCCCTCCGTGAAAACTCTGTCATTTTATCCCTGAACCGGGACGGTTGGCAGAAACCTTTAAAATAGCTTCTAAGTATGTCACAAACTGTTTTTGAAAAGTTACAACTGGCAGACGAAAAGAATCTTCTAATTCAGGGTTTGCCCTCTTCTATTGAGAAACAATTCAGCAAATTATCCTTCTGTAAAAACATGACCCCGTTATTAAAAACACGGAAAATTGATTTTGCATTAGTATTCGCTGTAAGCGAAAACCAACTGAATGGTATCCTTAAAGATGTGATGCCTTCTCTTAAAGACGGGTCTAAATTCTGGGTAGCTTATCCCAAGACCACCTCTAAAATTGTTACCGACCTCAACCGTGATCGTAGCTGGAACAGGCTGACTAACGATGGCTATGAAAGCATCGAAAGAGTCGAGCTTGACCATGTATGGAGTGCTATGCGGTTTGTAAAGGGTGATGAGAATGCAAGAGATGGTGAAGTAGCTATGTCCCGTAAAAGGGAATCTGCTGCGATGGCAGAATAAGCAACCAGTTATATTTAAAATGTATTTAGGTTTGTTGCGAAAGCAACAAACCTTTTTTTATGGCTTTTTTGAATATTGAAATAAAAGCAAGATGCAGTGATGCTTCTTTTGTCCGGGATTATCTCGTTTCAAACCGTGCAGATTTTAAGGGGGTGGATGAGCAAACTGATACCTACTTTAATGTATATAACGGAAGATTGAAATTGCGGGAGGGAAATATTGAAAACAACCTGATTTATTATGAAAGAAAGGATCAGGCTGGTCCAAAAGGTTCGCATTTTAACCTGGTAAAAGTAAAAGATGCAGCAGGATTAAAAGAAGTGCTGGCATTGGCAAACGGTATTAAAGTAGTGGTAAAGAAAAGAAGAGAAATTTATTATATTGAAAATGTCAAGTTTCATATTGATGAAGTGCCCGGACTTGGTTCGTTTGTAGAAATAGAAGCCGGAAACAGGTTTGAAGATATACCGCAGGAAAAACTGGAGCAACAATGTGCATTTTATCTAGAGCAATTCATGATAAAAGGCGAAGACCTGGTAGAAGTGTCTTATAGTGATATGCTGTTAGCAAAAATTATTTAAGAATAACGGCACCCATTTTTTTAGTTAGCTCCATTTCCATTTTTTTTAAATGCTCATGTGTCTGGTGCAGCATGTTGAATTCTTCCGGGGTGTGCTGTTTTTCTAAATCAAGCTGGTTCTCAAGCAACATTCGTTTGATCTTGCGTAGCTTAAGATAATTGACAGCCGAATCTACACCTTCGTTTGTTTTGTCTTCATCCATTTTCAGGTAACGCATTAATTTTTCTTCATTATCCGGGGCGATCGTTTTTATAAAATCTTCATACGACTGTTCAAAAAGATTCTTCTGATAGCCCGTTTGCTGGCTAAATTCCCGGCGCCAGTGATCACTTTCTTCATATGGAAAGTTGAGGAGTGAAACGGCAAGAGTACTGAGTTTTGTATCAGGATGATAAATAAAATAATTTTTATTGATGGTGGAGGGGTCTTGTTGTAATAGCTCCTTGAACGCAGCAAGGAGGCGAATAACATCGGTATTGTCGATCAGGCTTTCATCCACCATCTCATCCAGGATATGTTCTGCTACCAATTTGGTGTCATCCCATTTTTTAATACCATATTCAAGTAATATCCGGGCTACTTCCCGTTCCTGCAATTCATCTTTGAATAATAAGTTGAATGTGGCATCATCATAATTGGTTTGTTCGGCCTGTTTTGCATTTTCCTCCTGCTGTTTAGCCTCTTCAAAAGGCAGCTTTCTTTCCTGTGTTGAAATTCTGTCTCGTATGAATTTATTGACCAGTGCATGCAAACCGCCTTCGTCAATCTTTAAAATTTCAGAGCAATGCTTGATATAATCCTGCTGCTTGGTAAAATCTTCTGCTTTGTTGATTTTTGAAATGGTTTCCGCCATCCGGTTTACCACTTCAGATTTTTTGACCGAGTCATTACCCGCATCTTTCAATGCAACTTCCAATTGAAAGAGAATAAAATCTTTTTTATTCTTTTGTATAAATTCCCGGAAGGCTGATGCACCGACTTTGTTTACATAACTATCCGGGTCTTCTTTATCAGGAATCAGCACCAGCTTTACATTCAATCCTTCTTCCAGCGCTAAATCCAATCCCCGCAAAGCGGCTTTTACACCAGCAGCGTCGCCATCATAAATAATCGTCAGGTTATTACTATATTTTCTGATCAGCCGGAGTTGATCCGGTGTTAATGATGTACCACCGCTGGCAACTACATTTTCTATTCCTGCCTGGTGGAGTGAAACAACATCCGTGTAGCCTTCTACGAGTAAACATTCATCAGCCTTGTCAATAGCCTGCCTGGCAAACCAGGAGCCGTAAAGAATTTTACTTTTTATATAAATCTCATTCTCCGGAGTATTAATATACTTCGGGGCTTTGTCATTGCTTTTTAAAATCCGGGCGCCAAAGCCTAATACTTTACCGCTATGATTATGTATCGGGAAGATGACTCTGCCACGATAATTATCTATCAACTGCTCATTACGGTTGGCCACCAAACCAGTTTTCAGCAGTAACTCGGTATTGTATTGTTTGGCGATAGCTGCTTTAGTAAAAGCATCCCTTTGTTCGGGAGAGTAACCTATTTGAAATTTCTTAATGATGTCTTCCCTGAATCCCCGTTCTTTCAAATAACTGAGTCCAATATCCTGTCCTTCCTCGGTCTCAAATAATTGTGTGGTGAAGAATTGCTGTGCAAAAGCATTGATAATGTAAAGACTTTCGGCAGCCTGCATTTGTTCCCGCTGTTCATTACTCTGAAATGTTTCTTCAATCTCAATGCCGTATTTATTTGCCAGCCATTTCAATGCATCTA
>CALRVH010000069.1:0-16172 GCA_943371565.1 Chitinophaga pinensis
TGGCATCGCCGGGTAATAAATCAAGGTTTTGCCAATCGGCAACTTCTGCCAGCAGGTAAGCATCTTTATCTATTCTTGGCACAGCATAGTTTTTCAGCACACAGGAAATTTCCTGGTCCTTAATAGTGACACTGTGCAGCTGGCCATCACTTTCAATGTCATAGGGCAAATCAATTTCGAAATTGGTATTTAGCTGCCCTTCGTTTAAAGTGGTGTATTGCTGTAAGGTACTCGGGTCGATGGTCTGGTCTTTCAGTTTTTCCTGTTTGTAATATCCGTCTGCTCCTGCCACTACTACTTCCGACAATGACCTATCGTCCCGGTAAGACTGAACCACATTTCTTGATGCATTTCCTTGTGCGGCTCTTCTTTGCAATTCCGTATAAATTCCCGGAACATATAATTGCAGGTACCATGGCGTAAGTATTGGAGCGGCAACACCAAAATTTGGTGTGCCGGTGCTCAAGGTCAGTTTTGTTTTCTTCCAGTCAATTCCACTCGTTTGTGTAAGCGATGCTTTATAAACCAGCTTTACTTTGTTTGTTTTTGAGTTCACCCTTACATCATACACAGCTGTCCATCCGGCCTGTGTAGTATAGTAAGAGAGATCAACCGGTATTTCGCCAGATCGTTTACACATCACCTGTAAAAAAACCTGCCCATAAGGTTTTTGCTTAGCGGGTGCAGCGACCGACATAGTTGCAATCCTTTTCCGGATATCAGCAATCTTTAAATTTTGGAGATTTATGTTTTGCTTATGATTGTAAATATTTGTTTTTGACTTCTCAATCTTCACATTATAATATTCAAGGAGTTTCAGGACTTCTTCACTGGTAATTGTTTTATTACCGCTTGTATTGATAGTCGTTTCAATGAGTAAACCTGTTTTGGCTAAAATCTCCTGGTCAATTGCAACGAGGTTATCAATCCTGGTGATTTCCTTTTGCAGCAGCACGATACTGTCTTCCAACCTTTCAACTTCCTTGCTCTTTGCCACCGCTGGTACGATTGGATAATAAACCTTATAATGTTGTGACAGTAACGCCACATCCTCCGGCACACTGATCTGTAAACTATTAATGTCGATACTGGTACTCAATTGGCTGATGACAATTATTTTAGTCGCCGCATCAACTTTTAACTTAGACTGATGGGTCAGTTCGGCACCATAGCCGAAATATACAGTTGCATTATTTATGGTGGCATCTACCCTTGCTGTGTCTTGAGCCTTCGATGAGGCACAAAAAAGTACTACCCCGGAGATCAGGAGAATTTTTTTCATGGCAATTATATTTTTCTAACTGATGCAGTAAGAAAAGGAGTTACATAAACACTTCCTTATTTTTGTCGTCCCCCATGCTTTTACAAGCTCAGCATGGCAAACAAAAATGTCAAAAACAGCTTCTTCCGATACACCAATGATGCAGCAGCACCGGGCTATTAAGCAAAAGTATCCGGATGCAATCCTGTTGTTTCGGGTAGGTGATTTTTATGAGACGTTTGGACAAGATGCGGTAGTGACTTCACAAGTGCTGGGTATTACCTTAACCAAAAGAAATAATGGCGCCGCCTCTTCATCCGAACTGGCCGGCTTTCCGCATCATGCCCTCGATACCTATTTACATAAATTAGTCCGGGCTGGTCACCGGGTTGCCATCTGCGATCAACTGGAAGATCCCAAATTAGCTAAAGGCATTGTAAAAAGAGGTGTCACCGATATGGTAACACCGGGCACCACGGTTAACGATAAACTATTAGAACATCATACCAATAATTTTTTAGCTGCCATTCATTTTGCTGCAGATGAGAAATATGGCTTGGCATTCCTTGATATTTCAACCGGCGAATTTTTTATTGCCGAAGGCGACCGGGAATATGCCGATAAATTATTACAAAGCTTCAAGCCTGCCGAAGTTGTTTTTCAACGGCATCAGCAAAAAAAGTTCAAAGAATATTTCAATAGTAAAATTTATACTTACACATTAGACGAATGGATCTTTGATCATGTATATGCAGAAGACACTTTACTGAAACATTTTCAAACGCATTCACTAAAAGGCTTTGGTGTAGATGAATTAAAAAATGGATTGATCGCCGCCGGAGCCATCATACATTATTTAAAAGATACCGAGCATCCCAACTTACAGCACATTACTTCGCTGCAACGAATAGACAGGGATGATTTTCTCTGGATGGATCGATTTACCATTCGTAATCTTGAGTTAGTGTATGGAAATTCCGAAGGCAATCATACTTTATTAAGTGTCTTGGACAATACGGTTTCCCCAATGGGAGCAAGACTATTGAAACGCTGGATCGTTTTTCCATTAAAAGATATTCAAAAGATAAATGAACGGTTAGATACGGTTGAGTTCCTGATCAAAGAAACGGATCTCAGAAATAAGATCACTCAACACATCAAACATTGCGGAGATATAGAACGACTAGTTTCTAAAATTCCGATGAAGAAGATCAATCCGAGGGAAGTACTGCAATTAGCAAGAGGATTGAAACAGGTTGAATTGGTAAAGCAACTTTGCTTATCATCTGCCAACGATTATTTAAAACGATTGGGCGATGCATTAGACCCCTGTCCGTATATCGCCGATAAAATCCTAAAAGAAATTGTTGACAATCCACCCGCCATAGCTGCCAAAGGTGGCATGATGAATAGCGATGTTAATACAGAGTTGGACGAACTGCGCAAAATATCATTTAGCGGGAAGGAATACCTGACGCAATTGCAACAGAAAGAAGCAGAACGCACCGGCATCGGCTCTTTAAAAATAGGTTTCAATAATGTATTTGGTTATTATCTGGAAGTAACCAATTCTCAAAAAAATAAAGTGCCGCCGGAATGGATGCGGAAACAAACACTGGCCAATGCAGAACGATACATTACACCCGAATTAAAAGAATACGAAGAAAAAATAACCGGTGCCGAAGAAAAAATTCTAAAAATAGAGCTGGAATTGTTTGAAGCCCTGCTGAATGAATTAGGCGACTACTTAGCTCCAGTTCAGATCAACGGCAATTTATTAGCCATACAAGATTGTCTTTGTTGTTTTGCCAATAATGCCATTCAATACCAGTATAAAAAACCACAACTGCATCTTGGTGATGAGCTGATTATCACTGAAGGTCGCCACCCGGTAATAGAAAGAAATCTGCCGATCGGTGAAAGCTATATTCATAATGACCTTGAATTAAATAAGACGGACCAACAGTTAATTATACTTACCGGACCCAACATGAGTGGTAAGTCGGCATTGCTTAGGCAAACTGCACTCATTACCCTGATGGCACATACCGGAAGTTTTGTTCCGGCCACAGATGCTAAAATTTCGTTGACGGATAGAATATTTACAAGAGTTGGTGCATCAGATAATTTAAGTGGCGGCGAATCTACTTTTATGGTGGAGATGAATGAAACTGCAAGTATCATTAATAACATTACTGACCGCAGTTTGATTTTGCTGGATGAAATTGGAAGAGGTACTTCTACCTATGATGGGATTTCCATCGCCTGGAGTATTGCCGAACATTTGCATAATTCACCCCACCAGCCCAAAACATTATTTGCCACCCACTATCATGAGCTAAATGAACTGGAAGAAAAGTTTGCCCGGGCAAAAAACTTCCATGTTACCAATAAAGAAGTAGGAAACAAGATCATCTTCCTCCGCAAACTGGCAAGAGGTGGCAGCACACATAGTTTTGGTATCCATGTGGCCAAAATGGCGGGTATGCCCCCATCGCTTATTGACCGGGCCAATGAAATTTTGAAACACCTGGAAAGTATTCATGAAAACGGCAAAGCAGAGAACATAGAGGATAAAATAAAAGGTATTGCTGCTCCTAAAATGCAACTCTCCATCTTTGATTCGCATTCTGAAACTTTTGATGAGATCAGGAAATTATTGGAAGGAACTGACATCAATCGCCTAACACCCGTAGAAGCCCTGTTGAAGTTGCAGGAAATTAAAAACAAGCTGAAATAAACAGTTTACCCACAGGCTTTTGGCTATTTTCTGAAAAATATGGCTATTAGGAAAAACTTCTTATTTTTACCACAAATCCCGCAATCATGAAATTGATCAAACTAACTGCTTTATCATCACTGCTTTTTGCTCTTGTTTTTGGCATTACTTCCTGCGAAAAAAATGCTGAAAAAAAGAAGACCACTGACTATGAGAAAAAAGATATCGTTCTGAGTGGCGCACAGGAAACTCCCGCAACGCCTACAACTGCACTTGGCACTATGGATGTTTTCTACACTAAAGAAACCCGTATTTTAACTTACACGGTCAGATGGTCCGGATTAACCGGCTCTGTAGCGGCGATGCATATACATGGGCTGGCACCAACTGGGTTCTTAGCACCTGTGGTACAAACATTTTCTACATCTGCCATAGTAAGATGCCCTACGATCAGCAATACTACTTGTGGTACTTATTCCGGAACATTATTGGCTGATGGTGTTGTAGTAAAAGAAGACGACCTGCTAAATGGTGTTTATTACATAAACATACACACAGCCGCCTACCCTGGTGGTGAGATAAGAGGCCAGATAAGATTTCAATAAGACATTATAAATAACAGAGAACCGTCCCGCTAAAAGCAGGACGGTTTTTTATTTTGTTTCAAACCAAACTGGTTTACCATCGTTCCAGTCACCATTATAGTTAATAAATAACTCCTCGCCGGCTTTAATGAGCCTGACTGTCTTGACACTTATCTGTTTGGTCGCAAAATCCATTTCATACTCACAATTGCTTTCGTAAGAATGATTATACACTGGTATATAGCCTAAAGCCATACAACATTTTTCTCTTTCGTCACCCCACTCAAAAATATAGTCATGCAGGAGGGTCTGGTCCAGTAGCTTCCGGTCCTCTGCATCCATGATTATTACAGGGGATAGTTCTACCACTGTATCAGCAGGAATTTCTTCAGCAGTAAACACACCCCGACCCATTGTGTCGGTTGAAGCAATAAAAAGAAAAGGAAGCATCATAATAAAAGACAATTTACGAAGGAAGGAGTTTACAGAAAACACAGGAATTGATTGAGAATAGTCTTCATGTTTGTGGTTAGGCCGGGTACTTCTTACTTCGTACTTTTGAAACATGTCATTGGAACTGGAACAGCAAACCATACAGGAACAATTTGAAAACGTCATTAAGACTGAAGATAAACTTCAGATCAGGGAGTTTTTAGACGACCAGAACATCAGTGATGTAGCCGAACTCGTGGAAGAATTTTCCGAGTACGAAAGCAGCATCATCGCTAATATGTCTGTTCACCGGGCGGCCAGTGTATTCAAGATACTTGACCTTAGTGCTCAAAAAAGAATTATCCAGGAGTTGCCACCTAATACAACCGCAACTTTGTTAAATTATCTCGCTGCAGATGACCGAACAGATTTCCTGGAAGAGTTACCAAGCAATGTGGTTAGAGAGTTGATCAAATTGCTTGATCCGGAAGAAAGAAAAGTAACCTTATCACTACTAGGCTATCCCGAGAATAGTATTGGTCGATTGATGACGCCGGATTATGTGTATGTATATCCATGGAATACTATTGAAGAAGTGTTTAGCACCATCCGCAAATATGGAAAAGACAGTGAAACCATTAATGTTATTTACGTCATCAATGAAAAAGGTGAATTGCTGGATGATATCCGCATCCGGGATTTTATTTTAAATCCACCCGATAAAAAAGTATCAGACCTGATGGACGAACGTTTTATTGCATTACATCCAGAAGATGACCAGGAGATGGCCAGTGAAGTTTTTAAAATGAATAACCGGGTGGCCTTGCCGGTAATCAGCAAAAGCAATAAGCTGCTGGGCATCATTACTATTGATGATATCCTCTGGGTAGCCGGTGAAGAGTTTAGCGAAGACATGCAGAAAATGGGGGGTACAGCAGCACTGGATGAGCCTTACTTAGATGTTCCGCTCTTTAAATTATACAAGAAAAGAATAATCTGGCTGATCATTTTATTCGTCGGCGAAACATTGACCATCGCAGCGATGTCAGGTTTTCAAAAAACGCTGGAGCAGGTTCTGGTCTTATCTACTTTTATTCCATTGATCATTTCAAGCGGTGGAAATAGTGGTTCCCAGGCAGCTACCCTTATTATCCAGGCCATGGCATTGGGAGAAATAACAGTAACTGATTGGTGGCGTATTGCTAAAAGAGAAATCCAATCTGGCCTTTTTATGGGAATGACATTGGGTGTGCTTGGTTTCTTTATCGTTTTTGGAGGTCATCATTTTTTTGGGTTATTCGGAGAACATTTCATACGGATTGGGTTTGCCATCGGTATCGCCGTAATTGGTGTTGTGCTCTGGGGTACTATAATGGGTTCAATGCTTCCGCTGCTATTAAAAAAATTAGGTGCGGACCCGGCTACTTCTTCTACCCCATTCATTGCAACATTGGTGGACGTAACGGGGTTACTTATTTATTTTGGAACCGCTTTTTTACTGTTAAAAGGCGTCTTACTTTAAACAGTTAGCCCCTTTATCAGCTATTTTTCTAATTTTCTATTTTGCAACCAATCAACCGTTTGCATGTTTTGAAATCCATAACTTTGCCGCATTGTTGCCAATTATTGGCATATGAAAACCTAAAATGTAAAAATAATGTGTGGAATTGTTGGTTATACCGGACCCAGGGAAGCTTATCCTATTATTATTAAAGGCCTTAAACGATTAGAATACCGTGGTTATGACAGCACCGGTGTTGCCCTGCAAAACGGGAGCGGCCTTAATGTCTATAAGAAAAAAGGCAAAGTAGCTGAGTTAGAAGAAAATATTATTGGTAAAGACCTTCATGCAAATGTTGGCATTGGCCACACCCGTTGGGCCACTCACGGCGAGCCAAGTGATCGTAATGCACATCCCCATCAGTCATCAAGCGGCAAACTGGCGATGATTCATAATGGTATTATTGAAAATTATTCGCAGTTAAAAAAAGAGCTGACTAATAAAGGGTACACTTTCACCAGCGATACTGATACGGAGGTACTGCTGAATTTTATTGAAGAGATAAAAAAGAATAATCAGTGTGACCTCGAAGAAGCCGTAAGGATAGCATTGAAAAGGGTGACAGGAGCTTACGTTATTCTGTTATTAGATGCAGACAAGCCAGACACCATCATTGCAGCCAGAAAAGGAAGTCCATTGGTAATTGGTATTGGTAAAGGAGAACATTTCCTTGGCTCCGATGCATCGCCTATGCTGGAGTATACCAAAGAAGTAGTATATGTAAACGATTACGAGCTGGCGATTGTAAAACCAGATGAACTGATCCTGAAAAACCTGGGTAATGAAAAAATAACCCCTTACGTTCAAAAATTAGATATAGAGCTGGCTGCAATAGAGAAAGGCGGGTACGAGCATTTCATGCTGAAAGAAATTTTTGAACAACCCCAAACTATTTACGACTGTCTGCGGGGAAGATTAGATGCTGCTGAAGGCACTATTACTATGAGTGGCATTCAACAATATGCCGAACAAATTGTCAGTGCCAACAGGATTGTTATGATTGCCTGTGGAACAAGCTGGCATGCAGGCCTTATAGCTGAATATATATTTGAAGAACTCTGCCGCATCAATGTAGAAGTGGAATATGCCTCTGAATTTCGTTACAGAAATCCTGTTATCAATAAAGGTGATGTCATCATTGCTATTTCACAAAGTGGTGAAACGGCAGACACCCTGGTAGCGATTGAAAAAGCAAAAGAACAGGGTGCTATCATTTTAGGCGTTGTAAACGTAGTGGGCTCTTCTATTGCAAGAATAAGTCATGGCGGAGCTTATACACATGCCGGACCAGAGATTGGCGTAGCATCAACTAAAGCCTTTACGGCGCAACTGGCCGTACTTACAATGATTGCGTTAAAGATCGGCTATATAAAAGGGACTATTTCAGAAGAACGATACAGGAACCTGCTGGATGAATTACAAGAAATACCAGAAAAAGCAGCCTGGACATTAAAACACAGTGAAAGTATTAAAGCCCTGGCCGAGAAGTATAAAGATGCAAGAGATTTTCTTTATCTCGGCCGCGGTTATAATTTTCCGGTAGCATTAGAGGGTGCATTGAAGTTGAAAGAGATTTCCTACATACATGCAGAAGGATATCCGGCTGCAGAAATGAAACATGGTCCTATTGCTTTGGTCGATGAGGATTTACCGGTTGTATTTGTTGCTACAAAAGATACCTATCATGAAAAAGTGGTGAGCAATATGCAGGAAATTAAAGCCCGGAAAGGGAAAGTTATTTCTGTCATTACCGAAGGTGATGAAGTTTCCAGGGAGCTTTCGAATGATGTGATGATAATACCCGAAGCTGATGAAATTCTGGCGCCGATGTTAAGTGTGATCCCATTACAATTACTTGCCTATTATATTGGCGTAGCCAAAGGATGTGATGTTGATAAGCCGAGAAACCTGGCAAAATCCGTCACTGTTGAATAAATGTCTATGAACTATATCACCAAAAAACCAATTGCTGCCTTAGGATACAATTTTATTCCAAAAGAATTTATTCCCAAAGGCAAAAATGAATACCACCTCCGTAATATTCAGAACCGAAGCGGCATTAATTACAGGAAGCTTACGTTGTCTGAAATAAAAATACTCGAAAGAAATGCCAATAGTTCTGATAATTGGAATAAAGTATTGGTTGCTGATGCTTTTAACCCGGAATTAGTAAAGAACTGTGCTTTTTATGGTCTCGTCCGGATTGGCAAACTGGAACCCTATTTCGTTGAGTTCAATAATCTCCGGATGCCCGTCGGTCTTTATAACAGTACTATTATCAGTTGTGATATTGGCGACAATGTAGTAATCGACAATGTCAATTTCATGAGCCATTACATTACCGGCAATGAAATTATACTGGTAAACATAAACGAGCTGGCCACTACTGATCATTCAAAATTCGGAAATGGTGTATTGAAAACAGGCGAAAACGAATCAGTCCGGGTCTGGATGGAAATCTGTAATGAAAACGGAGGCCGCAGCATTCTGCCTTTCAATGGCATGCTTGCCAGTGATGCATGGCTTTGGGCAAAATACAGAGATGACGAGAAACTCCTTGAAAAATTTAAAGAATTCACCGATATAAGATTTGATACACAAAGGGGCTATTATGGCAAAATAGGTGACAGAACTGTTATTAAAAATTGCGGTATCATTAAAGATGTATGGATTGGAAGCGATGCGTATATCAAAGGAGCCAATAAACTGAAAAATCTTACAATTAATTCGGGGCCGGATGCACCATCCCAGATTGGTGAAGGCTGCGAATTGGTAAACGGAATTATTGGATTGGGCTGCCGGATTTTCTATGGCGTAAAAGCAGTTCGGTTTATAATGGGTGACAACTCCCAATTAAAATATGGAGCAAGATTGATCAACTCCTATCTTGGCGATAATTCAACTATCTCCTGTTGTGAAGTATTGAACTCGTTAATATTTCCCGCCCATGAACAGCATCATAATAATTCATTCTTATGCGCTGCCACTGTATTTGGCCAAAGTAATATGGCTGCGGGAGCAACGATTGGTTCTAATCACAACTCAAGAGGTGCGGACGGAGAGATAGTTGCAGGCCGCGGATTCTGGCCCGGGTTATGTGTTAGCCTGAAACACAATTCGAAGTTTGCCTCCTTTACATTGATTGCAAAGGGAGATTTTCCGGCAGAACTTAATATCCCCACACCTTTCTCATTGGTAAGCAATGATGTTAGCAATGACAAAATAACAGTGATGCCCGGGTATTGGTTCATGTATAACATGTATGCCCTGGCCCGTAATGCTGCAAAGTATATTAGCCGTGATAAGAGAACTGACAAATCACAAGTAATTGAATATGATTTTTTGGCTCCTGATAGTATTAATGAAATAATTGAAGCACTCGGGTTGTTTAAAAAAGCAACTGCTGTTGCATGGGCAAAGAAGAAGAAAGTTTCAAATGCAGAGAAAGACCTTTTACAAACAGGAGAAGATCTGCTGGAAAAAGATCCGGCTACTGTGGGTAAACTGGAAATACTGGTGACGGGATTTGAGAATAGCCATCGTACTGTGCAATTAGTGAAAGTAGCCGAAGCGTATAAGCTATTTAAAGAGCTGGTTATTTATTATGGCGTTACTCAACTTATTCAGTTGATTGAAACAAAGAAAATAGCTTCCTGGCAAAAGCTTCTTCAATCATTACCGGGCAAGCCTATCCTTAATCAATGGAAGAATATCGGAGGACAACTGATGCCGGCAGCTTACGTTAATTCCCTGATCCGAAGTATCCGGTCTGGCAAAATTACCAGTTGGGATGACATACATGATTTTTACAATAAAAAAAGTAATTCCTACACTGCAGACAGACGGCAGCATGCTTTCGCAGCATTACTTGATATATTGAAATTGTCTCCGGCAAAATTTACTAAAAAACTTTTTATCCAATTATTGCAACAGGCTGTTATCACCAAAGAATGGATGACAAAAGGAATTTACTCCTCAAGAGCCAAAGATTATGAAAATCCATTCCGGCAGATGGTGTATGAAACTCAACAGGAAATGGAAAAAGTTATCGGCAAGCTGAAAGACAACAGCTTTATTCAACAGCAGGAACAAGAAATGGCTGCTTTTAGAAAACAGGTTGAAGCTATTATAATCACATTGGGATAAACTTTCCTACTGCCTGCTCTTAAAAGTATAATACACCCCACTAAAACCAAGTTGATAGCAAGCCGTATAATATAGTGCATCAAAAAGGTAATGACGAAATGGTTTTTTCCCTTCCCCGATTTTAATAACCAGCGCAGCTGTCATTGATGCCCGATGAATAAAATTATTCAAGTGATATTGATCCGTTAGCATTACCAATACTGATGTGGAAAGAGGAAATTTGGCACCTTTATCAGGATCACCATCCTTATACTTGTTTTTAAAACTTTGGGCAGGATAAAACCATTGTGGGTTCGCTCCTGGAAAGACATCATTAAAACCCTGCCAATTAAATTGCAGTGTCTCATTAAAACCCTTTGCAGCTCCGGAAGTTAAAAGTAATGCGCCGGTCAAAATCCTGTTGCCGTTCAATCGCCAGCATTCTGTCCTGTCAATTTTTACTTTACCTGAAATAGTGGCTGCAGCTATCGCCTGGCTATTGATACTGCTATTCATGCTTATTGTTCCAAGGTTAGCATCAACAGGGCTGATTTGTGCAACCGAAACAATGCTTAAAAGCAATACAGGAAAGATTAAAAATTTCATATTGAACAGATTGGGTGGTTACAAATTATACGGGCTGTTCAAAAGGAATGATGGACGTAATTATTTGCTGTTATTTAATCAACAAATTCGTCTTTCAATAATGATACGGTAAGATAAAGGGGCTTCAGGCAGGATAGATTTCAGGTACGTGCAAAGCCCTTTAGACAGATTAGAATGCCAAATTAGATATCGCATTTAAATTATGCAAATAATGTTGAAAACATATTAGGGGAAACGTAATTCTACGAATCAAACTCATAATCTGAATCAAAAAGAAACTTCCTTAAAAAACTAATTAATGACTCAACCAGTTTCTATTTCTTTCTAAAGAAAATACGAATGGGAACACCCGTAAGATCAAAATTCTGACGGAGCTGGTTTTCGAGGTAATTCTTATACGGCTGCTTGATGTCGTCCGGGAAGTTGCAGAAAAAGGCAAATGATGGTACAGCAGTTGGCAACTGGGTGATAAATTTTATTTTAATGGAATTGCCTCTTACCACCGGCGGATTATAAGACTGAATTGCCTTTAGCATGATGTCATTTAACTCTGAAGTAGGAATTTTTCGCTGGCGGTTCTCATATACATCTAATCCTATTTCAATGGCTTTAAAGATTCTTGTTTTTTCTTTTGCTGATATAAATAAGATAGGCACATCACTAAATGGGGCGAATCTTTTTTTAAGGTCATCTTCATATTTTTTTGCTGTATTGGTCTCTTTATCTACCAGGTCCCACTTGTTTACCAATACAACTATTCCTTTTCCCTTTTTGGCTGCCAGGCTGAAAATGTTCAGATCCTGTGCTGCGATTCCCTTTTCAGCATCCAGCAATATCAAACAAACATCTGCTTCATCCATTGCTTTGATGGCACGGATCACAGAATAAAATTCCAGGTCTTCATGCACCTTCGATTTGCGGCGAATACCTGCCGTATCAATTAAAACAAACTCCTTCTGAAAAAGATTGTAATGGGTATGAATAGTATCACGGGTAGTTCCGGCAATATCACTTACAATAGTCCTCTCCTCGCCTATCAGCGCATTCAACAATGAAGATTTACCCGTATTAGGTTGTCCGATGATGGCAAATTTCGGCAATGCATCTATCTCTTTTGTTTCTTCTGAAGCATCTTCAGAAACCAGTTCTGCAACGGCATCCAATAATTCGCCTGTGCCGCTACCGCTGGCAGCAGCGATAAAAAAAATATGTTCAAACCCCATACTGTAAAACTCAGAAGCCTCCATCAGCCTTTCATTGGTATCAACCTTATTTACAGTAAGAAAAACAGGTTTAGTACAGCGCCGCAATACAGCCGCCATGGAATCATCAAGATTGGTCAATCCTGTAGCTGCATCCACCATAAAAATAATAGCGTTGGCTTCTTCAACAGCCACCAATACCTGTTTGGCAATTTCTTTTTCAAAAATATCCTCACTGCCGGATACAAAACCACCCGTATCTATAACGTTAAAGGTTTTCCCGTTCCAGTCCGTAACGCCGTATTGACGGTCACGGGTAACTCCACTCTCATCATCAACGATGGCTTTACGTTCTTCCAGCAAGCGATTAAAGAGTGTACTCTTTCCAACATTCGGCCTTCCAACTATTGCTACTGTAAATGACATAAATATTAATTAATAACCGTATTCCCTCAACTGCAGTTCATTTTCTCTCCACTTCGGTTTCACTTTTACAAATAATTCTAAAAATACTTTTTGCTGAATAAATGCTTCAATATCCTTTCTTGCTTCTGTCCCAATTCGTTTTATCATACTACCCTTATCACCAATCAATATAGCTTTTTGTGTTTCCCGGTGAACAATGATATCCGCCACAATTTTCACCAGTGTTGATTTCTCCTGGTATTCTCTAACCAGTACAGCGGTATGATAAGGTATTTCATCCTGGGCCAGTTGATAAATTTTTTCCCGTATCAATTCACTTACAAAAAACCTGGTATTCAAATCACTGATATCATCACCTTCATAAAAAGGTTCTCCTTCCGGTAAAAATTCCAGGAACCCGTTTATCAACTTCTTTTTATTGATGCCTGATAAAGCAGAAATAGTAATAACCTTTTTACAATATGGCTTTGATGAAAAGTAATCAACCGCTTCTTTTATTGTTGATTCACTAACAAGGTCAATTTTATTGAGTACCACTACAGCAGGCACCTTTAAACGTAACGCTGTAAATATAGCATCACATTCTTCCCATTTTTCCTTTACATCCACCAGCAACATTGCCACATCAGCATCTTCCAAAGCACCTTTTACCGCCTGCATCATTTTTTCATGCAGTTTGTATTTGGGCTCAATGATACCAGGCGTATCAGAAAAAATAACCTGGTATTCCTTCTCTGTTATTATCCCTTTTATACGATGCCTCGTCGTTTGCACTTTGGGTGACACAATTGCCAATTTCTCTCCCATTAACGCATTGAGTAAAGTGCTTTTGCCTGCATTAGGCCGACCGAATATGTTTACAAAACCAGATTTCATGAAGTGATCTTAAAGCTGCAAGCTTCAACTTCCTGCTGTAAAGCAGGCTACAAGAATTGAATAGGTAATCAGTCCTCGTCAGTTGAAATTGCAACTGTTTCGGAAAATTTAAAAAAGCCATCCGCAGGGGCGGATGGCCTTTCGTTTGTTGCGAAGGGGAGGATCGAACTCCCGACCTTTGGGTTATGAGCCCAACGAGCTACCGCTGCTCTACTTCGCGGTGCAAATGTAGCCGTATAAGAGATACTTTCCAAAGAAAAAACGCCCCGTTTTAAACGAGACGTTTCCTGGCTATACTTATATATATCTACAACTATCCTTTTGAAACACTGCTGGAGCCACTGCTCTTCAAATCTTTTATCACACCATTTCCTTTATAGCGTACATCGCTGGCTCCGCTGGCATGGGCAGATAATTCTTTATTGACCGTTATTTTAATATCACTGGCTCCCGATGCTCTTGCATCACAGGTTTCGCTTACCAGATCATAACCCTTAAAATCACTGGCACCACTTGCTTCCACAGAAAGCTGTGTGGCTGTACCAGTGACCATCATATCAGATGCACCACTCAGGTCAACAGTTAGTTTACTTACATCCATTTTCCCTTTCAAATCGCTGGCCCCTGATTGATTAACAGTAAGGCTTTCAGCTTTTAGCGTACCAGCAATAAATACATCACAGGCTCCGCTGATTTTCAGCTGATCAATTTGTTTAAAAGAAATATAGGCTTTCAATTTTTTATTCCCACTGCCCCACGACTTACCATCATTATCATAGCCGATGTAAAGAATTCCATCTTTTACATTGACAGTTATTTTTTCCCGGTGCTTTGTTTCCGCCGCACTTACTGCTACAGCTTCCTCATTACTCTGACTGAGATATACATCAAATGCATTGGATACATTGATGCCATGATATCCTTTTGCTTGCCGCACTTCTGCATTCGGGTCATTTACCTGCTGGGCATACAAACCTGCAACAGTTAATAACCCAATCAATAAAAATGATAACTTTTTCATGACTTTTTGTTTGACTTGTTAGATTTTATTTACTGAGCCTCCGGTGCTTCTTTTAATTTCTTTTACCGTTGGGCTTCCTTTATATTTCACACTTCCGCCGGTACTTGCTTTTGCCTGCAATTCTTTTTCTGCACTTACTGAAACAACGGCTCCTGTACTTACCGTTACTTTGCAATTAGAGGTAGCCATATCATCGCCTTTAAATTTGCTACCTGTATCTCCCTCAATATCAAGTTTATCAACTTTACCGGAAAGTGTAATTTTTGAGCCGGTATTCTGATTTACTTTTAATGAAACAATATCTACATCCCCGTCTACCAATGCTCCCGTATTTACTTCCATACTAAGAGATGCAGATTTAAGTACACCATTAATTTTTACTTTTGCTCCTGTAGTTACATGTAGCAAATCAAGTGTTTTGTAGGATACATAAGCTTTCAGATCCTTGCTCTCTTTCGTTTTATTAATGGAACCTGTTTTAGTCTCATAATAGATTTTAAGAATCCCATTCTCCACCCTGGTAACAATTTTGTCCCGAAATTCAGTGGTTGCCGCACTTACAGCAACTTCTTCGGCATTTCCTGCAGTCAATCTAAGTTCAATACCGGTGGCCACGTCAATACCATGATAACCGGAAACAGCTCTTTTTTCAGCATTAATGTCATTAATAATTGTTTGGGCTAATAAGGCAGTGCCGGTAACGGCAATCAACAAAAAAGACAATACTAATTTCTTCATAAACGATGGTTTGAGTGTATTACGAAGAGTAGTGTAGAAAAGTTACAAGGGACTTAAATTATTTTATGCTTATTTTTGCTTCAGTTCTTAGCCTTTGATTATAAAGGCTTTAGTTTTCAGCGTTCCCGGGGTGTTTGTTCTGCCATAAGGCTGGATAATCTGAGATCATACCCGTAAACCTGGTCAGGGTAATGCCTGCGTAGGGAAGGATTTCATCAGTTGACCTTTCTCACAGCATTTCCCTCTTATTTTTTAACCTGTCTGCCAAATGGCAGGCCTTTAAATTTTAAAAAATGAAGAGGATTATTATGCTTGGTTGTTTTTCATTAACAACTATTGCATCTTTTGCTCAGCAAAAAGAAGAAGTAAAAGACAGTTTTCACCTGCTTTCTCCTGTAGAAGTAAGGGCTGTCCGTGCCGGTGAAAATGCACCGTTTACCAAAACAAATATTTCAAAAAAAGAAATTGGCAAAAGTAACCTGGGACAGGATATTCCTTTCCTGTTAAATCAAACACCATCTGTTGTAATCAATTCGGATGCTGGTAATGGCATTGGCTATACCGGTATCCGCATCCGGGGAACGGATGCCACAAGAATTAATATTACACTAAATGGCATTC
>CALRVH010000070.1:0-15981 GCA_943371565.1 Chitinophaga pinensis
CCCGGGAAGAAGTGCTGGCTGCCATCCAACGCTTTGATGATGGGTGGAAAAGTAAAAATGCCGCAGCTGTAGATTCTGTTTTATCACCTTCTTATGTTTACTTCACACAGTCCGGAGGCATATTCGACAGGAAAAATGTAGTGCAAACAGCTGGCTCCTCCGACTACAAACTTGATAGTGTACTCCGCCGGCAAATAGATATTAGAATAGAAGGGAATACAGCTATCGTAAATACAGTTTGGTACGGTAAAGGGGCCTACTTCAACAAACCCTTTGATGACAGGCAACGATGCAGTATAACCGTTATTAAAAAGAAAGGTAAAGTTGAAATCCTATCAGAACATTGCACCCTCATAAAATAGGATCAGCTTAAGGAAAAATCAACAGCCGCAGTTGCATGCAATAAAGTAGTATCAAAAACAGGAACAGGACTATCTTCCTGTTTGATCAGCAAAGGAATCTCAGTGCAACCTAATATCACCCCTTCAGCACCTTGTTGAACCAATTCATTAATTATAGCGAGGTATTGTTCTTTTGTGGAAGGCAAGAAAAGACCTTTGCCTAATTCCTCATAAATACTTTTATTGATTACATCTACCCCACTCTCGTCTGGTATTAATGTATTGATGCCATGGGAAGCCAGCTTGTTCTTATAAAAATCAAACTGCATGGTGTACTTTGTGCCTAACAAGGCTACGGTGCTGATCCCTTTTTCTTTGATAGCTTTTGCTGTAGCATCTGCGATGTGTATCAGTGGAATATTGATAGCAGCAGCTACTTCCTCTGCAATATGGTGCATGGTATTAGCACCAAGCAACAGGCAATCTCCACCTGCGGCCTCAATTTTCGTTGCTGCCTCACTGATTATTGCTGCAATGCCATCCCAATCCCCCGCCTGTGTCAGCCGCTTTATCTCTCCATAATTCACCGAGTGAAGGATAATTTTTGCTGAAGTATCATTGCCCAGCCTATTGTTTATCTGCTGATTCATGAATCGGTAATAATCAATAGTAGAATGCCAGGTAAGTCCGCCTACCAATCCGATTGTTTTCATCGGCTAAAAGTAAAGCAAAGCATCCTTGGCATCAAAATTTTCGTCAGGCACAGGTAACAATCCGGAAACACTCAAAAGCTTACTTTTGCCCAAACATTTTTTCATGCAGCAATTATTGACCGCTTTACTATTTACTGTACTTGGCGTAACCGTTCAGGCTCAACAAACTATTCAGCGTCCCAAATTAGTTGTTGGGATAGTAGTGGACCAGATGCGTTGGGATTACCTGTACCGCTACTACGACAGGTATGCTGCCAACGGAGGTTTTAAGAGAATGCTTAACCAGGGTTTTACCTGCGAAAACACACTATTACCTTACACCCCTAGTTATACAGGCTGTGGCCATAGTTCAATATATACAGGGTCTGTTCCTGCCATTAACGGGATAACCGGCAATTATTGGTGGGACAGAGAACAACTGCGGTCAGTATATTGTACAGAAGACAGATCAGTGAATACCGTGGGTAGTAATTCATCAGCAGGAAAACAGAGTCCCCGAAATATGCTGACGACTACTATTTGTGATGAATTAAGAATTGCCACAAATTTTAAAAGTAAAATAATTGGTATCGCCTTTAAAGACCGTGGCGGTATTTTACCTGCCGGCCACAGTGCCAATGCTGCTTATTGGTATGACAATTCTGTTGGAAGCTGGATAACTTCCACTTATTACATGAATGATCTGCCAAAATGGGTGAAGGATTTTAACGACAAAAAATTAGTTGATACATACTATGAGCAGGGCTGGAATTTATTATACCCGGCCGCCACTTATACTCAAAGTACTACAGATGGAAAAGCTTACGAAACAACCACACTTGGCGGCAATACGTTTCCTTATGACCTGAAAAAATATGCAGGAAAGGATTATACTAAGATCGCCACCACGCCAATGGGTAATACCCTAACAGCAGAATTTGCCAAAACATCAATAGTGGCCGAACAACTTGGCAAGGATAACATTACAGATTTCCTGGCAATAAGTTTCTCCTCACCTGATTATATTGGCCATTCATATGGCCCTAATTCTGTGGAATCAGAAGATGGATTTCTCCGTCTTGATAAAGAAATAGGCGGCCTGCTGGATTTTCTTGATAGCAAAGTTGGCAAAGGCCAATACACTGTTTTTCTTTCTGCCGATCATGGCGTCGCCAATACGCCTGAATATATGCAGGAAAATAAACTGCCGGGCGGCAGGATAATTATGAATGATGTGACTAAACAAATGAATAAAGAGTTGAATGAAAAATATAAGATCAGTAATATCATTCTGTATGATGATAATTACCAAATAGCACTGAACCACCCGGCGCTTGATTCAGCCCAATTGGACACAAAAAAAATAATCAACTGGATTGTTGACTACCTGGGTAAGAACAATGCTGTTGCAAGCATATTTCCGTTAGATGAATTGAATGAAGTACCACTCCCAAAAACGATACGTACAATGTTGAATAACGGGTATTATAAAAAAAGAAGTGGTGATATACAGTTTATCCTTAAACCTAATTATATAGACGCCTGGAGCAATACCGGTACAACTCACGGACTATGGAATCCTTATGACAGCCATATTCCTTTACTCTGGTATGGGTGGGGTATTAAACAAGGAAAGACGAACCGGGAAACGTATATGAGTGATATAGCACCGACTATCGCTGCCCTGTTACACATACAGGCACCGAATGGTAATATTGGGCAAGTGATAACAGAAGTAATAAAGTAAGAAAGAAGAATAATTAGCATAATCTTTTGTAATTTTCTATATCTCTTAACCATTACAACCACCTTGATATGAAAAAAATAAAATGGCTTATACTGATATTGTTCTCAGTCAGTCTTACCGTTTCACAGGCACAAAAAGTTGATAGTGTAAAATTCTTCGCCGAAGAAGGGATCATTGATATGACATTAACAACTGATATCCCGCAGATGCAAAAGGAAAAAGGAGAAGACATGTTCCAGGCGGCAACCGTAAGCCTCCGTTTTCCGGACAGCACGGTGATTGAAGAACCGATAACAGTTGCGCCAAGAGGCCATTTCAGGAGAGAATATTGTAACATCCCTCCTATCATGGTGGACTTCAAAAATGCAACATCTCCCCGCCTGTCACCATTGGGCAAATTAAAACTTGTAATTGGATGCGGCACCAACGGAAACGACGAGCAACTACTCCTTAAAGAATATCTTATCTATAAAATCTATAACCTGCTTGAAGATAAAAGCTTCCGGGTTCGATTAGTAAAAGTAAACTACCGTGATACCAAAGGCCGGGTAAAACCCTTTTCACAATTTGCCTTTCTGATAGAAGACGATAAAGACATGGCCGTGAGAAACAATTGTATTAAAAAAGCAAAAGCTCAATACCTCACAGAAAGCACAGACAGGGCATTAATGACTAAAGTGGCTGTTTTTGAATATATGATCAGCAATGGCGACTGGTCTGTACCGGCTAACCATAACATTAGGCTTATCTATGATAAATTTAATGATGCAGCACTCCCCTATGCAGTGCCTTACGATTTTGACCATTCGGGATTTGTCAATGCCAGTTATGCCACCCCTAATGAATTGCTCGGTACAGAAACTGTAAAAGAAAGAGCTTACAGGGGCTTCCCCAGGGCTATGGTTGAGTTACAGGTTACGTTTGATCTTTTCAGAAATAAAAAAGAAGCTATCTATTCATTGATAAATAATTTTACACCGCTGCAGGCCAGGAATAAAAAAGAGCTGATAAGTTACCTGGATGAATTCTATAGCACCATAAATGATAGGCGACAAGTACAAAGCATCTTTATTGACAATGCAAGGACAAAATAAGAACTAGATATTATCGTACCAGATGAAATAATCTAAAAGACAAAATCTTACATTTCATAAAATAAAAACTTCAAATGGATTTAAAAGAACAATTTGAACAGGCTGCTGCTGACAGCAAAAACTTAACTGAAAAACCAAGTAATGAAACCTTGCTTCAACTTTACTCCCTCTATAAACAAGGCAGTATCGGTGATGTAAATACTGATCCACCTTCCAATCCTTTTGACTTTGTAGCCAAAGCCAAATATGAAGCATGGGCTGGATTAAAAGGAAAGTCAGCCACAGATGCAATGTCGGAATATGTAGAGTTGATCAGGAAGTTGAAAGGCTAATTAGTGCTTGTTTTGATAGCAGTATAAATCGTATCAATTTTTTTTCCGATTACCGGATAGCTGAACCTGCTTATTGCAAGTTTAGCTATTTTTTTTCGGTCATACCCGGTATAATTCATCACCATCTTTTCCATAGCACCAGATAAAGCCTCCGTATCCGGCGATTCAACAAGCAACCCATTGCTGTCATCAATCAATTCAGGAATACCTCCAACAGTAGTAGCAATAACAGGTAAGCCACAGCATAACGCTTCAATAATAGTACAAGGGCTGTTTTCAAAGCGGCTGAACATAAGAAGGGAATGAGCCTTTTGCATCTCTTTTGCCACATCCGGGTAACTTACCTCACCCTTGAGGAATATTCTATTATCAAGCAACCCTGTTTTCTCAATTTTGTTTTTAATACCGGCAGGCATTGCTCCAACAATAACTAGCTCCGTAGCAGGAAATTTTTGATGTATGTGATTAAAGCATTCAATGATACTTTCAACATTCTTCTGGTAGGTCATATTAGATACATGAAGGAAGCGGAAAGTCGAATCCGCCTTTGCTCTATCTGCATAATAGAAATATTTTTCGTTGGCTACATTCTCTATTACTGAGAAATTCTTTGGAGCAACTTTTTTATTTATCAGTAACCCCAGGTCATTGCTCACTGGTGTTAACAACTCACTTTGCTTTACTACCCGGGTAATTATTGATTTAAACAAGGAATTTTGTTCCTCATACTTTACTTCACTTTGTGAATGATAGATGGTCCAATGTTCAGTAACAATAAAAGGAACCCTAAATTTCTCTTTCAGTAGAATAGCCATCAGCCCGGCTTTAAAGGGGACATGAACATGAACCACATCTGGCCTTCCATTTTCCAATATGTATTTCCGGATAGCCTGTTTAAAAACAGATCTCCAGCGATAATAATCACGGAACTTTCTTAAAAAAGAAGTTGGCTTTTTATAATAGATAATATGCTCAGTGAGTCCTTCTGATCGCCGGATGATATTTTTTGTTTCCTTTGTATTTCCTGATGCATCTCCTGCCACATGTATCACATAAATATCATTGAATAAGGCTGCCGCAAATGCATGGCGTTGAATAAAATCCCCGTTGAAGGGTTCCATTTTGTTGGGATACCAACTACAAAGCCAGAGTATTTTCTTTCTTGCCATCAACAGCTAAAATAAACCAGACAGTACTGCGAACAAAGTATAAATCAAATTAATTATACATTTGAGTATGGCGCTGATGAAAAAACTTAAAAATCTCCGTACAAATAACAGTACCGGCTTTGGTGATAACAGCAACAGTACCGGTGGCCGCTTTATAACCAAAGACGGCAAAGCCAATGTAATAAAACGGGGAGTTGGCATCCTTAACCGCTACAGCTGGTATCACACCATGCTGGAAATGAAAAGGGGGAAATTTCTTTTTCTTCTTTTTGTCACCTATATCAGTGTTAATCTCTTTTTTGCAGGCATTTATTATCTCATCGGCATCAACCATCTCGCAGGTGTGAATACCGGCTCACCTTGGAAGAATTTTACAGAAGTATTTTTCTTCAGTGCACAAACATTTACCACTGTTGGCTATGGCCGTATCAGCCCAACGGGTTTTATGGCCAGCGCCGTCTCCACTTTTGAAGCCTTTCTGGGCTTATTAAGTTTTGCCATTGCCACCGGCTTATTTTACGGCCGTTTTTCCAGGCCCCAGGCTTTTCTGAAATTCAGCAATAATATACTTATCGCACCCTACAGGGATGGGACAGCGTTAATGTTCCGGCTGGCACCTTATAAGAACAACAACCTTTCAGAAGTAGAGGTGCAACTTACCATGGCCATCACCAGCGAAGAAAATGGAAAACTAACGGACAAATTTTTCTCCCTTGATATGGAAATATCAAAGATCAATGCACTGGCACTTAGCTGGACGATTGTTCATCCGATTGTTGAAACAAGCCCCTTTTATAGCTTAAATAAAGAAGATATTGCTGCCGCTGATATGGAGATCATGGTATTTGTAAAAGCATTTGACGAAGTTTTTTCCAACAATGTAGTTGCCAGAACATCATATATAAGCAATGAAATTGTTTGGGGGGCCAAATTCAATATGATGTATCACCCCTCAGCAGATAAGAACCAGACGATACTTGATATGGACAAGCTAAATGATTTTAATTCTGTCGCCATACCCGAACCTGTTGCAGCATCCGTACATTAATTCAACACTGGCACCAGCCGGATAAATTCTTTCCGGTTTAAGTAATAGAAGAACAGCAAATAGATAACTGGCATAAAACTGAATACTTTCAATACGAGCAGGCCTGTGTAAAGCCCAGAGAGGTATAAAATAGTCAATGCAATAAATCCCACCAGCAATTGCCTGTCGCTGACGGCGCAAGTCACATTAAAACAATAGGTGTGCAATTCTTTATAGACCAATTTCAATGGCCTGGTAATATGATAACCATCTGTGATAACTATTTTAGGATTGTTCTCAAGCAAGGGAATCACCACTGGCTTAGTATTCAGCAAAGGGTAGATTTCTTTACCATTCACAATAGCCCTTATTTTCAGGAAACTTAGCAGTACCTGGTTCTTTCGTGCAATGACGATATGAAAAGGAGCGGATATTAATTATAAATTATGAATGAATAACTAAAGACTTTCCCGACACCTCACAACGGAGATACTATTTCAACGCCTTAATGATCTCAATAAACTCAGCCGCAACTAACGATGCACCTCCAACTAATCCCCCATCAACATCCGGACAACTGAATAATTCTTTGGCATTATTCGCTTTTACACTACCGCCATAAAGGATTGGAATTTCATCAGCAACCACCTCTCCATATTGTGCTGCAAGGACAGAACGTAAAAACTGGTGTATTTCTTGTGCCTGCTCTGTAGTCGCTGTTTTCCCGGTACCAATAGCCCAGATAGGCTCATAGGCAATAATGATAGTTTTTATTTTATCTGCAGGCAAATGGAAGAGAGACTCTTTTAATTGTGCAGCTACAAAATCATTTTGTGTGCCGGCTTCCCGTATACCAAGTGGTTCACCGCAACAAAAAATGGGAGTGATAAAGCTTTCAAAACACAGGTTCACTTTATCGGCCAGCATCGCATTGGTTTCATGGTTGTATTCTCTTCTTTCACTATGTCCGACAACACAATACTTGATATTCATGGAATGAAGCATCTCCGCAGACACTTCGCCGGTATAAGCCCCTGATTTTTTGTGATGACAGTTTTGCGCTGCTACATTATAATTCCATTCTTCCTCCACTTCGCTTCTTGTCATTAATAGAAAAGGATATGGAACAGCAAAGATGGTTAACTGGTGATCAGCCAGGCCTATCTCTGCACCCAGTATTTCATCTAACAATTTTTCCCCCTGTTGAAATGTACAATTCATTTTCCAGTTAGCTGCAGCAATTTGTTTTCTCATACTTATTCGTTATCGTTTAATTGTCTTTTCAGAATTATCATTACATTTCTTGATTCCCCATGATACCGGTTGAGATCTGTGCTTACAACAACTTCCCAGCCATCACGCCCCAACTCATTAAGTTTATTACTTAACTGCTGGAAATTCACTTTCCCGCCACTGCTCCACCAGCCTTTCGCAGCAGGCACATCCAGGATTTTATATTCAAACTTCGGCATTCTATTTAATAATAAAAATGAGTCTTCCCTATACCTGGCGTATCACAACTCATATCTGTGTCTTAAAATTTCTCAAATATATACTTCAAAATACTTTTCTCATCATCCGATACCACCTGGTCTTTTAATTTTTTCCAGTCTTCAATATCCAGCAACGCTTTTTCAAATTCATACCGCTTCACTCCTTCACTGCCCCAGGAAAAATTGGGGATGTATTTTGGCGTAAGTCCTGAACCAAACACATTGCAACTGACACCAATTACTGTTCCGGTATTAATAGCTGTATTTACAGCAGTCTTTGAGTAATCGCCCAGTAGCACACCGCATTTCATGCCTGCATTCATCTCTCCTTTAGGTGTCCATACTTTTACTTCGCTGGCATTATTTTTTAAATTTGAATTAGTAGTGCCTGCACCCATATTACACCACTCTCCTACTACAGAGTCGCCAAGATACCCATCATGAGCTTTATTGCTATACCCAAACAACACGGAATTTTTAATTTCTCCACCCACCACACAGCGGGGGCCCAGTGTTGTGGCCCCATATACTTTGCTACCCATTTTTAAACAGGCACTTTCACCCATCGCAAAAGACCCACGGATAATGCAGCCTTCCATTACTTCTGCATCTTTGCCGATGTACACCGGCCCTGTAGATGCATTGATAATGCTATTCTCCACCTTCGCCCCTTTTTCAATAAATACCTGTGAAGGTTTAACGACCTTATTCGTTTTTGATATTGGTTGCGATTTTCTTTTATTAGTAAGTAATTCAAAATCCTGGCGGATGGCCCAGTCATTCAATTGAAAAATATCCCAGGGATACTGAATGGTTTTGATTTCTTCCCTGCTGGCAATTGCTTTCCCTACTTTTATTTTATACCTGTCAGCAATTTCGTTTTTAGTAAAACAATAGACTATACCAGTACCGGCGGGAGTGGTAATAAATTCTCCATGTTGCAGGCGAAGCACAGCTTTCACTAACCTGGCTGTTGGCAACACATTTCCATGAATCATATAGCACACACCATCTGACACCGCTTCATCAATATTTACCGAACGCTGCAAGTCTTTGTAGTCATCTTCCTTTTTATCAAAGGAAGGAAGCCCAAGCATCAGCTCCCATTTTTCCCGGATGGTAAGAATGCCGATGCGGATGTCTTGTATCTGCCGGGTTAGAGTGAAGGGATGCAGGTTCTCTGGCTGGCAAAATTCTTCGGTAAAGATGATCTTGTTCATGGAGATGAATATCTGCCAAATTTAGAGAAATAAGAGGGAAGAATACATGATATGCCCCCGGCTAAAGGATAGCCTGATAAGCAAATAAAATTATTTCGTTACCAACTGCTTCTCAGTATACACCACTATCTGTGGCTTATCCTTATAAAGACTTATTTTTCCTGTAATACAAACATTCTTGTCCTTATAAAACACTTCAGGTTTCTCACTAAACTTTTCCCTGGCTTCTGCCCAAATGACAATGGTAAGAGGTGCGTCTGGATAATTTCCTCCGGCATTTAAAAAAGTAGGTGTCCCCTTACTACGATCAAGAAAGATACCGCCATAAATTTTTGTGCAAACTGTCACTGAATCGCCAACATGCTTGTTCAGTTCTTCTATTTTAATCTCCTGTTGAGCCTGTACTATCACGACCAGCAGCAATGCTGCAATAGTGAATAATCCTTTTTTCATTCTTTGCCTTTGAGGTTAGACTCAAAAATAAGGTTTTAAATAGTGTATGGGCACAACAGATTATACCATTTATAACTTATAATTTATTTTAGCTTTCTACCCCAAAGGCTGAAGACCGGCAAACCTTTGAAACAAAATATGGTGAAGCTTCCCTGTTTCTTTTTCTTCTTATATTAGTCTCAAATTACTTACCACATATGCAGAAATTAATTACCGCTACAGCATTACTCATCATGTGTACGGTTGCTAATGCCCAGCCACCTGTCTATCCTCCCGAGGCACAACCTTTCATTCCAGAAGGTTTTGATGTGCTGGACTTCCAGGCCGGCGATCTGAATGGCGATAAAAAGAGTGATGCCATTCTTATCTTAAAACAAATGGGTGAAGATTCAATATTGGATGAGGATATGGCTCGTCCCCTGCTCATTCTGCTTCGGCAAGCTGATGGCAAACTGAAACAAGTAATAAGAAACGACAAAGCGGTAATGGGGCGTAACAGCGGAGGTGTCTTTGGTGACCCTTATGAGGGCACACAAATATTTGAGAAAGGTTTCAGCCTCTCTTTCTACGGTGGTAGTAGTTGGCGTTGGGCATATAACTACGAGTTTCGCTGGAATTCTCTTAAGAAAAACTGGTTCCTCGCAAAAGAAAGCCAGAGCAGCTTCCAGTCGGGTGACCCAGAAGCGACAATGAAAGATACCGAGATTGATGCTATAGAACTGGGCGAGGTATCGGTTGATAAATTCAACACTGAACTAGGATACGGAGAGAGTAGATGGAAGGTAAAAGCCATCAAATCATTTTTCTATGACAATCCTAAACTCGGCAGCAAACCAAGAAAAGGTTATTTACTAAAAGGAAATATTGCTACCGGCATAAGGCAGTTAAAAAATTTTATTGAAGTAAGTTTTGATAACGGTAAAGGAACTTTTACTTCGGGTTTTATTCTCCGAAAAGATCTGGAGGCTATCAAATAAACAGACCCCCTGAAGAATCAGGGGGTCTAAAGTATAGCCATGAAAAACAAAACTCTCATTCCGATATTTATCGGAAATCGAGTAGTGTCACAATTTAATATTATTCTGCTTTCTTAGCGTATTTCTTCTTGAATTTGTCAATACGTCCCGCTGTATCCACCAGCATGTTCTTGCCGGTAAAGAAAGGGTGAGAAGTATTGGATATCTCCAGTTTTACCAGGGGATATTCATTGCCATCTTCCCATTTCAATGTTTCTTTTGAAGAAGCTGTAGAACGGCTGAGGAAGGTGTGACCATTACTCATGTCTTTGAAAATAACTAACCGATAACCATCGGGGTGGATTCCTTTTTTCATAACTTGATGATTTTGAAGGCTGCACGGATTTTGCCGTACAGATGAATAGATAATTTTTGGGCGGCAAAGATAGGCCGGAGAAGGCTTACAGCCAAATTTGAAGAGAAATACATTTTTTGGCCGCAGATGGCCCCTAAAAGACGAAAGCACCAAGTTAGCTCACTTTCTGGCTTGCGCCTTCTGTTTACTTACCCGATGCTTTCTGGAGTTACTTTCACCTTCTGACGGGCTTCCGTTTCTCCCGGATTAACTTTCACCTTTTAACGGGTTTCCGTTTTTCCAAGCACTTCATTTTATTGCTAAAACGTCGTGCAGTTGTATATCAAATATAGTTCACTGAACTACTGGTTTCCAAATTTTTAAGGACTTTGATATGCACCCGTTTTGCACCCTGTTATGCACAGAAAATGGCCTTAAAAGCAGGTTTATAAACCGTTTAGTCCCGCATATTGACATATTGTAAAGGGATATCGAGATTTCCGTTTTTACAAAGCTGGATGATGGCCTGCAGGTCATCAATCTTTTTAGCAGTTACCCGTACCAGGTCATCATTAATAGATGCCTGTACCTTCATACCTGAGTCTTTAATCAGCTTGACGATCTTTTTTGCATCTTCCTGTACAAGCCCGTTTCTCACTTTCACTTCTTTCTTCCATACTTTGCCGCTCTGTGCACCTTCTTTTGATGCATCGAATGCTTCTGGTGCTATACCTTGTTTATGTGCCCTGCTGATGAGCACATCAATGAGTTGGCGCATCTTCATATCATCATCTGTTTCTAATTTGATAAGAAATTCTTTCTTGTCAAGATTGATAACAACATGTGAGCCTTTAAAGTCAAAACGGTTAGTAATTTCTTTCGTAACGACATTGACTGCATTGTCTAATGCCTGTGCATCTACTTTACTTACAATATCAAAGGATGGCATAGTTAATAGTTTTGGTGGTAGTTGATTGTTTGTACCAAAGTAGAATAACAAACAGAATTATAGAAAATAATTTTCTTACTTATTCGCTTTGGTATTATAGTCCGTCAAATGTAAGATTGTTTTATTGTTTATGAATTGCTGTGAATCATATAAACTAAAAAGTCCTCCATAGAAATGGAGGACGTCTCATATACTACCTGTACATGAGAAAACTGTACGTTGAATTATTTACTGGCCACCCTGCCCCACCCTGTTCTGCTCATCCTGGGAAGCACTGTTCCGACGGCGTGGTGGCGGATTTTGCTGCCCATTCTTGCCAAAGCGATATGTAAATGATGCAGTGAGCTGGCGGTTATCCCACCTGTTATTTACTTTGGTATCAATAAGGTTGTATTGCGTCCTTCCTTTGTAACGCTGCAGCCAGAATGGGTCACGGAGGTTTAGACGAAGTGTTCCTTTTCCTTTCAATACGGTTTTCTGTCCGCCAAAGCTTACCATATACATAGGCTCATCAATGTTCAGCTGGTTAACACCCCTGGCACGGTAAAACCCTGTCATTTCAAGTGTAAAGCCCTGCTTGAGTGTAAAGGTGTTGGTCATGTTCACCATAAATGAAGTGTAAGAAAGATCAATCGGCTGGTTTTCAAACACTCCGTTGTATTTGTTATTAAAGATGTTTACAAAAGTGTTGGATGTCCACCATTTGGTAATAGGCACCGGTGCGGTGATGGAGATACCAATGTTCCTGAACCTGGCTACATTATCTGATGTTAGATAGACAAGGTCGCCATCTGCTTTCAATATCTGCGATATCACATCGTTGGTGCTGTTATAATTTACCGTAGTAATAAGTTTGCCTTTAAAGGAATGGCTCAACTCAATGTTATGGGTAAACTGTGGCAGCAGGAAAGGATTACCTTTTCTGTATGATAATGAGTCAAGAAAATAAATGAAGGGATTGAGATCCTGGTAGTTCGGTCTGTTTATCCTCCTGCTGTAAGAGAGAGTAAGTTGATTGTTCTTATTCACCTCATAACTGATAAATGCACTGGGAAACAGGTTGGTGAAGTTCCGTTTAAAAGTAGAATCATTTGTTACCTGGTAGCCTTTGGCAACTGTATTTTCAAGACGCAAGCCTCCCTGGAATGACCACTTCTTAATCTTGGTATTTGCATTCAGGTATACAGCATTGATGTTTTCGACATAAATGAAATGATTGGAACGACCATCTTCAACCCATTTATCGTCAGCCCATCTTGTATAATTAACAATGTTATCATTTTTTACAAAACTGCTTTTAATACCGGCTTCAAATCTCCCGCCTTTTTTAAAAGGGTGAACGTAATCAGATTTTAATGAATAGATATTTATTTGAGAAGGTAAATGTCCCTTTAATACCAGCTCATTGCCCACCGGCTGCCCGGTACCATTGGAAAAATCTGTTGTGAGTGTCATACGGGATACATTATCATAAGCGATGAAATCAAAGTCTGCTGTCAGCTCCCGTCCGGTTGAATCAAACTGGTGACGATAATTAAAATTGGTGGTCAGGTTTTTAAACTTAATCCTGTTATTCGTCTGCGATGTCATAATCGACATTGGCAAATGATCTTGATCTGAAGAAGTGGTAACTGTCGTAGGAGTTGGATGTCCGGAAAAAACGAATCCGCTTATTACAAAGCCAATAGTGTTTTTCTTATCAGCAAAAAAATCCAGTCCCAGCTTTACGGTATGATTGTTATTGCCAAACTTAAAATTTGTTACGACGTCATTATAACCGATCACATTTTTATCATCGTCAAGTTTAGTCCTTGTAATATTCATCATATTTCTGCCCCGGAAAACATTCGGATTATAATTGCCAAAGAAATTGATCTTATTCTTGCGATAATTAAAAGTGAAACTGTTTTGTGATTTAGGGATTACATAAAATGTTCCATTGGTATTTTCAAAAAAACTTGTCGTAGCGCCTATCATTATCGAACCATTGAACCCGGCTGCTCTTCCTTTCTTTGTTTTGATATTGATAACGCCAGAATTTCCTGATGCATCGTACCTGGCGGAAGGATTGGTCATTATTTCAATCTGATCAATGGCTGATGCAGGCATATTCTTCAACAAGTTGGCCAGGTCAGTTGGAGAAAGAAATGTTGGCTTACCATCCATCATTACAATAACGCCTGATTTTCCACGAAGACTGATGATACCATCATTATTCACCATAATACCGGGAGACTTTTCCAGTACTTCCAGAGCCGTAGCACCTGCATTAGTCGGCGAAGCATCCATATTCACTACTGTTTTATCAATCTTGGTTTCAATAAAGGGTCTTTTGGCTGTTACTACCACTTCGTCCAAACCTTTTGCAGCAGTTGTCACCTGCAATGCAGCTACTTGTATCGCATTGTTGGAGGCACTTAGATCAAAAACTTTGCTCTCACTTTTCTCATATCCTATCAATGAAACTGTTACAAAATAGCTGCCTTCAGCAATGCTTTCAAAATCGTATGCACCTTCTTTACCGGTAACAGCAATTTTAACCAACGATGAGTCTTTGGCTTTTAATAATGATACTGACACTGATTGGAGAGGTTTGCCGGCAGCATCTTGTATGATACCGGAAATTTTTCCTGATTTGTTTTGTGCCGACACATTGATCATACAAACAAAAAAGAAAAAGAGGAGGATAAAGTTTTTTCTCATAATCATGGCTATAAGGTTGATAATTCAATTAAAAACTAAAATTGAGGCATAAAAATGCCAGACAGAAACGAAATATGACAAGCTTCGTAGTTCCCGTGACAGAGGGTAATAATTACTTACCGATACACAAGCGGTAAATAACACGACTGATATAACATGAATGTGAAAGATTGTTAAAACGATTTCACAAAAAGCAATTCCCCCGCTATGGCGGGGGAATTGAAATAGCGGATAAGGCTATTGTTTTTTTATGGCTATACTTAATTATCTCCCGTTTTCACCCTGTTCTTCTCATCATCAGCACCGCCTGTTTTCCTTTTTTGGTTAGCACCCAGTTTCCCTTTGTTAAAGCGATAAGTAAATCCAAGTGCTACTTGTCTTGAATCTCTTTTTTGCTGAAACATCGCATCAATATTGCTGAAACGGCTGGAACCACTTATTTTCTGTGTCCAGAAGATATCTCTTCCTGACAAACGTAAAGTGCCTTTTCCTTTTAGTATCTGCTTGGCAATACCCATATCCACTTTACCAAAACCTTTTATCTGGAACACCCCTTCTGTTAATGGAGATGTGTAAAAACCACTCACTTCTGCACTCCAGCCTTTTTGAAACTTAAATTGGTTAGAGAGATTTAGCTGCAATGTTGTTGCGCCTAATGAAATATTATCGCCGTTTACTATCCCTTTGTAATGATTATTGTAAAGATTGGTCCAGAGGTTAGCCATCCACCATTTTTTAATCTGTCCGCCTGCGTTTACAGATATACCAAACTGCCGGCGACTAGCAATGTTTGACTTTTTTATAAATGTTTCATTCTGATCAGTATTTTGTTCGAGTACATCTTCAATAATATCTGTGGTTTTATTATAGTTCAATGTCGTCGTTAAGAATCCTTTGTATGTATGACTCAACTCTATATTGTGGGCAAACTGCGGTCTCAGATTAGGATTACCCTGTTCAAAAGTATATTTATCAAGAAATGTAATAAAAGGATTCAGGTCTTCATAATCCGGACGTTCAATCCTTCTGCCATAGTTAAGTACAAAACTATTTTTTTCATTTACTGTATACTGGAGGTATGCCGTTGGAAAAAGCTGAACATAATTCCTGGAGAATTTTTCACCAGTAGTAACCTGTTCACCTTTTGCATTGGTATGCTCCAGGCGAAGGCCAAACTGTGCACTTACTTTCTTACTCAATGGCCTGCTGTAGTTAACATACGCAGCATTTACGTTTTCATCATAGATAAAATGATTGGAGCGGCCGATATCTCTTACTCTTACTCCGTTGTTCAGGCTATCATATAATGCATTGTTATCTGTTTTTACAAAACTTGTTTTTATGCCTGCTTCAAACTTTGCTTTGTTTTTTAATGGATGCAGGTAATCCTCTTTGGCATTATAAATTTTTATATCCTGCGGAAGGCTACCTAATAATGTATCTGATTTAG
>CALRVH010000071.1:0-15844 GCA_943371565.1 Chitinophaga pinensis
TGGTCCTTCTAAACTGAACGTAGTTAAAATCGTAAAAGATTTGACTGGTTTAGGTTTGAAAGAAGCAAAAGACCTGGTTGATGGCGCACCTAAGAATGTAAAAGAAGGTGTTTCTAAAGCAGAGGCTGAAGAAATTGCAGCTAAACTGAAAGAAGCTGGTGCAGATGTTGAGGTTGCTTAATCCGATAGCTATCGGATCTGAAACTGAATAATTATTGGAGCCCTTCGCATTGCGAAGGGCTTTTTTTATTGTATAGTCAGGTAAGGGGCAATTTTGTTATAGACTTCATCGGTGACTGCCATCACTTTTTTAATATCCTCAATTCTGGCAAATGGCCCATGCTCTTTTCTGTAAGCGATAACCGGGTTGGCGATACCCCACTTGATATACGGATGAACTTTTAGTTCATCAACCGTAACTGTATTGATGTTTATTTTTCTGACAACCATATTTTCTAATTTCAAGTACTGTTTTATTTTTTGAAAAGTAGAATCAGGTAAGCCAAATGTTTCACCAACTTGTGCAAGTGAATAGAAGCCACCTAATTTATCCCTGAAGTTTATGATCCGGAATGCCAGCTTACTGCCTATGCCAGGCAGCGCTATAAGTGCTGTTGTATCTGCAGTATTAATATCTATGATTGAGTAACGAGGCGCATAGGTTTTTGCCGGCTGATTTTCTTTGGGGGAGTTGTCGGTAAAGTCTTTATAGTCGTTTGTTGTTGCTGTAGATTCAATTTTGATATACGGAGCTATTCTTTCAAACTCATTGGGAAAAAGGCCGTAAATGCGTTGCAGATCTTCCGGCTTCCTGAACTTTCCACCTTTAACTAAATAGTTTTGAATTGTACGGATTGTCTTATCCCGCAGCCCTAATTTTTGCCAGCCTTCACCGGATAACGTATTCGGGTCGAAATAAAATAACTCACCTTTTGACTTGTTGTGATAGTTGTTGGTTGACCGGTCGTATTGGTAAGCTGTGTTATTGTCATCGTTGTTGTATTGCTGACCAGGTTCAGTTTGTTTTTGTTCAATTCTTTGCATAGCGGCTATCCAGGCGGTATCTGGAGCCATTGGTTTTGAAGCACCACTATTCGATAAGGCTTTTGGCAAAAAAAATATACCCGTTATGACTATAATAATGGCAATAATTGCTATTCTATCCCTGTGGGTAAATGTGAGATAATCAACTGCAAATTTTTTCCAATTCATTTCCCTATTTTGAGGCAAAATACAGCATTTGGATAGCCCGGAGAATGCCCACTTAGTGGTATTTTGGCCGGGTTATTGTGAGCAAATTTTTCTTGGTTAAGAAATATAAATCCCTACCTTTGCCATCCTTTATTTTGGCCAAATATATTTTGACATCCCAAATCATGTGTAAGTAGTTGACTTTCATGGGTTTTTGTTTCGATAGAAATGAGAGCCTGTAAGTGATTTGTATGTCCTCAACGTTGTAAAACCGGTTTTACGCATATGTCTTCAACTAAAGTGAACTCAAGAGTGGATTTCGGTAAAATCAAGCACCTGGCTGAAACCCCAGATCTACTCGAAGTACAGATTCAGTCGTTTAAAGAATTTTTCCAGTTAGAAACAACTCCGGACAAGCGGAATGTAGAAGGTTTGTTCCGTGTGTTTAAAGACAATTTTCCGATCACTGATACCCGGAACATTTTCGTACTGGAATTCCTGGATTATTTTATTGATCCGCCCCGCTATACTATCGAAGAGTGTATGGAACGTGGATTAACCTATGCTGTTCCTCTTAAGGCCAAACTTCGTTTGAGCTGTAATGACGAAGAGCATGTGGACTTCCAGACAATCGTTCAGGACGTATTCCTGGGCAACATCCCTTACATGACTCCCCGTGGTACGTTTGTTATCAACGGAGCTGAAAGGGTAGTGGTTTCTCAACTGCACCGTTCACCGGGTGTATTCTTTGGTCAATCTGTTCACCCGAACGGAACCAAGATATACTCTGCAAGGGTTATTCCTTTCAAAGGAGCCTGGATGGAGTTTGCGACAGACATCAACAATGTGATGTACGCTTACATTGACAGGAAGAAGAAATTCCCGGTAACTACATTGCTGCGTTCTATCGGTTACGAAACAGATAAGGATATCCTTGAGTTGTTTGGTATGGCTGACGAAGTAAAAACAGACAAGAAAACTTTAGGAAAATATATCGGTAAAAGATTAGCTGCCCGTGTTCTTAGAACCTGGGTAGAAGATTTTGTAGATGAAGATACCGGCGAGGTTGTTTCTATTGAAAGAAACGAAATCGTAATGGAAAGAGATACGGTGCTGGATGAAGAAGCCATCACTACAATCTCAGAAATGGATGTGAAGAGTGTATTTATCCAGCGGGAAGATGTAGGCGGTGACTATGCTATCATCTACAATACCCTGAACAAGGACACTTCAAACAGTGAGCTGGAAGCGGTTCAGTTTATCTATCGCCAGCTTCGTGGAGCTGATGCGCCGGATAATGAAACGGCCCGTGGTATCATTGATAAATTATTCTTTAGTGATAAGCGTTACGACCTTGGCGAAGTTGGCCGTTATAAAATCAACCGTAAACTCAATGTTGATTTACCGTTGACCAAGAAGACGCTGACCAGAGAAGATATTATCCTGATCATCAAATATCTTGTTCGCTTGACCAATGGTAAAGCAGAGATTGATGATATCGATCACCTGAGTAATCGTCGTGTACGTACGGTAGGTGAACAATTATATGCACAATTCGGTGTTGGTCTTGCCCGTATGGCCCGTACCATCCGTGAAAGAATGAACGTTAGAGATAACGAGGTGTTTACCCCAGTTGATTTGATCAATGCAAGAACTTTGTCTTCTGTTATCAATTCATTCTTTGGTACTTCTCAATTGTCTCAGTTCCTCGACCAGACGAATCCGTTATCAGAAATAACGCACAAGCGTCGTATCTCAGCACTCGGGCCAGGTGGTTTGAGTCGTGAAAGAGCAGGTTTCGAAGTACGTGACGTACACTATTCTCACTACGGCCGTTTGTGTACGATTGAAACACCAGAAGGTCCGAACATTGGTTTGATATCTACACTTTGTGTACATGCCAAGATCAATGATATGGGCTTTATCGAAACTCCCTATCGTAAAGTGCATGACGGTAAAGTGAACATGAAAGAATTAAGTTTCTTAAGTGCAGAAGAAGAAGACCTCAAAAAAATTGCCCAGGCAAACACCCCGCTGGATGAGAAAGGAAATTTTCAGGAAGAAAAAATTGTAAGCCGCCAGACTGGTGACTTCCCAATATTAGAGAGAGGTGAAGTTGAATTTATGGACGTTGCTCCAAACCAGATCGTTGGTTTGAGTGCTTCCCTTATTCCGTTCCTTGAGCATGATGATGCCAACCGTGCATTGATGGGATCAAACATGCAACGCCAGGCTGTTCCTTTGCTGCGTCCGGATGTGCCTATTGTTGGTACAGGATTGGAAGCAAAAGCGGCAAGAGATGCAAGGATCCAGATTCATGCAGATGGTAATGGTGTGGTTGAGTTTGTGGATGCCAATGAGATCCATGTTCGTTACGACCGTGATGCCGAAGAGAAACTGGTAAGCTTTGAAGATGATTTGAGGATATACAGACTTACTAAGTTCATTAAGACGAACCAGGAAACCTGTATCAACCTGAACCCTGCTGTGAAGAAAGGGCAGAAGGTGAAAAAAGGTGATTTCTTAACGGAAGGTTATGCAACACAGAATGGTGAGATAGCATTAGGTAAAAACCTGAAAGTGGCCTTCATGCCATGGAAAGGTTACAACTTCGAGGATGCTATCGTTATCAGCGAGAGAGTGGTAAAGGAAGATATGTTTACCTCAGTTCACATTTCTGAATATGAATTGGAAGTAAGAGATACTAAATTAGGGGAAGAAGAATTGACTCCGGATATTCCTAACGTTTCTGAAGAAGCAACGAAGGATCTGGATGAGAACGGTATCATCAGAATAGGTGCACAGGTTAAAGAAGGTGATATATTGATTGGTAAGATCACACCTAAAGGTGAATCTGATCCAACTCCGGAAGAAAAATTACTCCGTGCCATCTTTGGTGATAAAGCCGGTGATGCAAAAGATGCTTCATTGAAAGCTCCAAACGGAGTTGAAGGTGTTGTTATCGGTAAGAAACTATTCCAGAGAGCCAAGAAAGATAAGAATGCGAAAGTGAGAGAGAAGGCCATGATGGAGAAGTTGGAGAAAATGCATGAGAAGAATGAAGTTGATTTAATGGAAGTGTTGTTAGAAAAACTGACTACACTGCTTGCTAATCATGCTTCTGCAGGTGTAAGCAACAACTTTGGGGAAACACAAATAGGCAAAGGTGCTAAGTTCACGGAGAAGAACCTGAGGGGACTTGATTATGCAAACATCAACCCGTTAGGCTGGACCGGCGATAAAAAAATAGATGACCAGATCAATACTCTCTTACACAATTATAATATCAAGTTCAACGAAGAATTAGGTCGTTATAAGAGAGAGAAATTCAACATCAGTATTGGGGATGAATTACCTGCTGGTGTATTGAAACTGGCGAAAGTTTATCTCGCTGTTAAGCGTAAGCTGAAAGTGGGTGATAAAATGGCTGGTCGCCACGGTAACAAAGGTATCGTTGCAAAAATCGTTCGTCATGAAGACATGCCGTTCCTGGAAGATGGAACGCCGGTGGATATCGTATTGAATCCATTGGGTGTACCAAGCCGTATGAACCTTGGTCAGATCTATGAAACGATCCTTGGATGGACTGGTGAGAAATTAGGATTGAAATTCGCTACGCCAATCTTTGATGGTGCAACCGTAGATGAAATTGCCGGATACTGTAAGCAGGCTGATATACCAATGTATGGTCACACATACCTGTATGATGGTGAAACCGGTGAACGTTTCCACCAGAAAGCAACAGTTGGTATTATCTATGTTATCAAATTGCACCACATGGTGGATGACAAGATGCATGCCCGTTCTATCGGACCATACAGCTTAATTACCCAGCAGCCGCTGGGTGGTAAAGCACAGTTCGGTGGACAACGTTTTGGTGAGATGGAGGTGTGGGCATTAGAAGCTTACGGTGCATCTAATATTCTCCAGGAATTATTGACCATTAAGTCAGACGACATTATTGGCCGTGCCAAGACTTATGAGTCAATCGTAAAAGGAGAAAATGTACCAAGAGCCGGTGTACCTGAATCATTCAATGTACTGGTGCACGAATTGAGAGGCCTGGGTCTTGATCTGAAGTTCGAATAAGTGAATAGTGAATTGTCAATAGTGAATGTCTAAAGTTTAGGATTTATTCACTACTCACCATTCACTATGGACCACTAACAAATTTTTAAAAGAAACTAGAAACAATAATTGGCTATGAAAAAAGAGAATCGTCCTAAAGCGGCTTTTTCAAAAATAACCATCGGTCTTGCTTCTCCGGATACGATCCTGGAAAGAAGCTATGGTGAAATATTAAAGCCCGAAACGATCAACTATCGTACGTATAAGCCAGAAAGAGATGGTTTGTTCTGCGAAAGAATTTTTGGCCCGGTAAAAGATTACGAATGTGCCTGCGGTAAATACAAACGTATCCGTTATAAAGGAATCGTTTGCGACCGTTGCGGTGTAGAAGTAACAGAGAAAAAAGTTCGTCGTGAAAGAATGGGTCACATCAAACTGGTGGTGCCAGTAGTTCATATCTGGTATTTCAAATCTTTACCAAATAAGATTGGTTATTTGTTGGGAATGAGTTCCAAGAAACTGGAAACGATCATTTATTATGAAAGATTTGTTGTGATACAACCCGGTCTCCGGGCTGATAAAGGACAGAACTTTGCTGACCTGCTTACGGAAGAAGAATACTTAGATATTCTAGACACTTTACCAAAGGAAAATCAATACCTGCCAGACGATGATCCTAATAAATTCATTGCCAAAATGGGTGCTGAAGCTGTTCATGATCTGCTCGCAAGAATAGATCTTGACCAGTTATCATTTGACCTGCGTAATGCTGCTGCTACTGAAACTTCACAACAACGTAAAGCCGACGCTTTAAAACGTTTAAGTGTAGTAGAAGCTTTCCGTGATGCGAATACAAGGATCACTAACCGTCCGGAATGGATGGTAATGCAATACATTCCTGTTATTCCACCAGAACTGCGTCCATTAGTGCCGCTGGATGGTGGTCGTTTTGCATCATCTGACCTGAATGATCTTTATCGTCGTGTTATTATTCGTAATAACCGGTTGAAAAGATTGTTGGAGATCAAAGCTCCTGAAGTAATCCTTCGGAACGAGAAAAGGATGTTGCAGGAAGCTGTTGACTCATTGTTTGATAACAGCCGTAAATCAAATGCTGTAAAAGCAGAAGGTGGACGGGCATTAAAATCATTGAGTGATGTACTGAAAGGTAAACAGGGTCGTTTCCGTCAGAACTTGCTTGGTAAGAGGGTTGACTATTCTGGTCGTTCTGTTATCGTGGTTGGTCCTGAATTGAAACTGCATGAGTGTGGCTTACCAAAAGATATGGCAGCTGAATTATTCAAGCCATTTATCATTCGTAAATTAATTGAAAGAGGTATCGTAAAAACAGTGAAGTCTGCAAGGAAACTGGTAGACAAGAAGGAAGCTGTGGTTTGGGATATCTTAGAAAATATTTTGAAAGGGCACCCGATCATGTTGAACCGTGCCCCAACACTTCACCGTTTATCAATCCAGGCTTTCCAGCCAAAATTGATCGAGGGTAAAGCGATACAATTACACCCATTGGTAACTACGGCCTTCAACGCCGACTTTGACGGTGACCAGATGGCGGTGCATGTGCCTTTGAGCCATGCTGCTATTTTGGAAACACAATTACTGATGCTGGCTTCTCATAACATCCTGAACCCGCAGAATGGTACCCCTATTACCCTTCCTTCTCAGGACATGGTATTGGGTCTGTACTATATTACCAAGGGTAAAAGAACTACTCCGACTGAAATTGTCAGGGGAGAAGGCAAAGCATTTTATTCAAATGAGGAAGTGATCATCGCCTACAATGAAGGTGTTGTTGATCTTCATGCCTGGATTAAAGTGAAAGCAAACATCCGCAACGCTGATGGATTGCTCGAACATAAATTAATCGAAACAACTGTTGGTCGTGTAATCTTTAATCAGCATGTACCTGCAGAAGTAGGATTTGTAAATGCCTTATTGACCAAGAAAAATCTTCGTGAGATCATTGGTGACATTATCAAGATCACTAACGTACCAAAGACAGCGAAGTTCCTTGATGATATTAAAACACTTGGTTTCCGTACGGCCTTCCAGGGTGGATTGTCATTTAGTATTAATGACCTGATCATTCCTGATACAAAAGAGGAAATGCTGGATAATGCCAAGGTTGAAGTAGACGAGGTGTGGGATAGTTATAACATGGGTCTTATCACCAATAACGAACGCTACAACCAGATAGTTGACATTTGGAGCCGTGTGGATACCAGAATTACAGAATCGTTGATCCGTGAACTGGCAAATGACAGACAAGGATTCAATTCTGTTTTTATGATGCTTGACTCTGGTGCAAGGGGGTCTAAACAACAGATCAAACAGCTGGCAGGTATCAGGGGATTGATGGCGAAGCCAAGAAAATCTGGTTCTACAGGTTCAGAGATCATTGAGAATCCGATTCTTTCCAACTTTAAAGGCGGATTGAACGTATTGGATTACTTTATCTCTACCCACGGTGCAAGAAAAGGTCTGGCCGATACAGCTCTTAAAACAGCTGATGCCGGTTACCTTACCCGTCGTCTGGTTGACGTTGCACAGGATATGGTTATTACAGAAGAAGATTGCGGAACACTTCGTGGTATTGCCACTTCTGCATTAAAAGATAATGAAGACGTAATTGAACCATTGAGCGACAGGATCGCAGGTCGTACATCATTGCATGATGTGTATGAGCCTGTAAGCGACCAGTTGATCGTTGGAGGAGGAGAAGAAATAACAGTCGATATCTCCAGGAAAATAGAAGACGCCGGTATTGAAATAGTTGAAATCCGTTCAGTACTTACTTGCGAAAGTAAGAGAGGTGTTTGTGTAAAATGCTATGGTAAAAACCTTGCTTCAGGAAATATTGCTCAACGAGGTGATGCAGTAGGAATTATTGCCGCACAATCCATCGGTGAGCCTGGTACACAGCTTACTCTTCGTACATTCCACGTAGGTGGTGTCGCTGGTTCAGCTTCTGTTGAATCTACACTGGCTGCTAAGTTTGATGGTACAATTCAGTTTGACGGTTTGCGTACAGTTATCATTGAAAGTAATGAAGGTGTGAAAACGCCAATCGTTATCGGACGTACCGGTGAGGTTCGTATCATTGATACCAAGAACGACCGCTTAATGATCACTAATAATATTCCTTACGGTGCTACACTGAATGTTAAAGACGGTCAGAAAGTAACTAAAGGCGAAGTGATCTGTACATGGGATCCGTTCAACAACGTAATCATGGCAGAGATCAACGGTACAGTGAAATTTGAAAACGTATTGGATGGTGTTACGTATCGTGAAGAAGCTGATGAGCAAACAGGTCACCGTGAAAAAGTGGTTATTGAAACCAGGGATAAAACTAAGATCCCTTCTATATTAGTTGAAGGAAAAGAGAAGAAATCATATAACCTTCCAACCGGAAGCCATATCATTATGGAAGAAGGTGAAACAGTGAAAGCCGGGCAGGTTATTGTAAAAATCCCCCGTGTGCTTGGTAAACTGAGAGATATCACCGGAGGTCTGCCTCGTGTAACTGAACTATTTGAAGCAAGAAACCCAAGCAATCCTGCTGTGGTTTCTGAAATCGATGGTGTAGTAACGATGGGAGCTATTAAGAGAGGTAATCGTGAAATCATCATTGAAGCAAAAGATGGTGTACAGAAAAAATATCTTGTTCCATTGACAAGACAGATTTTAGCACAGGATGGTGACTTCGTAAAAGCGGGTGCTTCATTGAGTGATGGTCAGATCGCACCATTCGATATACTTTCTATCAAAGGTCCGTTTGCCGTACAAGAGTATGTGGTTAATGAGATCCAGGAAGTTTATCGTTTACAGGGTGTGAAGATCAATGACAAACACATTGAATGTATCGTTCGCCAGATGATGCGTAAAGTAAACATTGTTGATCCGGGAGATACAAGATTCCTGGAAGACGATCTTACTGATAAGTTTGAATTTGTTGAAGAGAATGATTACATCTTTGATAAGAAAGTAGTAACTGAAATAGGTGATAGCGGAAAACTTCGTGCAGGACAGATTGTAACTTTGCGTGAAGTAAGGGAAGAAAACTCCATACTTCGTCGTAATGACAAGAAGCCTGTTGAGTATAGAGATGCAAAACCGGCTACTTCATCTCCAACATTATTGGGTATCACTAAAGCATCGTTGGGTGTGCCAAGTTGGATTTCAGCTGCCTCATTCCAGGAAACTACGAAAGTGTTGTCATCAGCGGCTATCAATGGTAAAACAGATGATATGCTGGGATTGAAGGAAAATGTTATCACAGGTCACCTGATCCCTGCTGGTACCGGCCTTAGAGAGTTTGAGAATATGATAGTTGGTAGCAAGGAAGAGTATGAATTGCTGCAAACTACCCGTGAGGCGATGGCATTTGATGAGGAAGAATAGAAATCTGAATATTCACTGATACGTGGTGAATGAAATTAATACAAGGAGTAAGATTTTTCTTACTCCTTTTTTACTCATAACCCGGGCTGTTAAGGGTTTCCTAAAGTAGACTGATTCCTTATATTTGCCCCCCGGTTCCTGGTTAATTTTGCTAAAACAGATTGAATGAAAAATGGATTGATTATCTGGAATGTTATACTAAGCCTTGTGGCTGGATTTTTACTTTTTATGCAATTTGGATCTAAAAAGGGAAATACACTTGCTGCAAAGAACGGTGGAAGCGATACTTTATCGGGAAGCAGGCAATTCCGGATGGCTTACTTTGAAATGGACTCCGTGGCTACAAATTTTGATCTTGTAAAAGACCTGAAGACACAGCTTACTAAAAAAGAAGAAGCTATTACTGCAGAAATGACTACCCGGACAAAGAAGCTGCAAGAACGATATAATTACTATCAGAATCTTGCACAGTCTGGTAACTTATCAGAGTCCCAATCAGAAGCTGCCAGTAAGGAGATGAAAGATATGGATGAAGAGATGAAGAACAGAAAACAACAGCTTGATCAGGATTACAATAATTATATGATGACGAAACAAAATGAGATCAAAACAAAGATTGAGAACTTCCTGAGAGATTACAATAAAACAAAAAATTATTCTTACATCATTTCGTACGAGCAAGGGTTGTTTTATTACCGGGACACAGCCTATAATATTACATCCGACGTGGTAAAGGGCTTGAACGAATTTTATAAAGAACCGAAGAAAAGCAAATAACTCTACATGTAAACTAAGTATATACGTCCTTCCTTATCCGGGGGACGTTTTAGTTAGTACTACCCGGTTCAAAAAATATTACCTTATTTTGTGGTTATGGAAGATTTCAAAAAATTGTTTGATTCTTTCTCCGCACTAAAAGTGGGAGTTATTGGTGATGTGATGCTGGATACTTATATGTGGGGACGGGTGGATCGTATTTCTCCTGAAGCACCAGTGCCGGTGGTCTCACTTAACAAAAAAGAGTATAGAATTGGGGGCGCCGGTAACGTTGCTCTGAACTGCCAATCACTGGGGGCCCGGGTATCAGTTTTATCTGTAACTGGCGATGATACTGAAGGCTTGTTGTTAGAGGAATTATTCGAAGGCAGTAATATTGATACAACTTATCTTACAAAAAGTGTTGATCGCATTACTACCAGTAAGACGAGGATTATCAGCCGCAACCAGCAAATGATGCGGCTTGATGCAGAGATCACCAATGATCTGAATGATAAGGATGAAAATGTACTGTTGGAAAAAGTGAAACTATATATTTCGGTGGTTGACCCGGATATCATCATTTTTGAAGATTACAATAAAGGGGTACTAACAGAGAGAATTATTCATGAAGTAATTGATGTATGCAGGCAAGCAGGAGTCATAACGGCAGTTGATCCAAAGCGTAAAAATTTCTTTTCCTATAAGCAGGCTGATATTTTTAAGCCAAACCTGAAAGAAGTAAAAGAGGGGTTGAACCTGCTGGTCGATAAAATAAGCGAACCCTTATTGCAAAATATTCATAAGGAACTGGAGAATATTTTGCATCATAAAATTTCTTTTATTACTCTTTCTGAAAAAGGTATTTTCTACCAGGAAGCTGAAAATTCAAAACTTATTCCATCGCATCTGCGAAATATTGCTGATGTATCAGGCGCAGGTGATACGGTGATTGCTGTCGCCTCCATGGTGTATGCAATTACAAAAAATGCTCACCTGATGGCAGAAGTGGCAAATATTGCCGGTGGGCTGGTCTGTGAAGAAGTAGGGACAATGGCTATCAACAAGGAGAAGCTGCTATATGAGTGTGAATTACTTCTCGGATGATTTATTTTTCATTCCGCTCATTGCCTTGCCCAACAGCCCATCATAATTAATCAATAGTTCAAAAGCGATTTTTACTAAGGCAAAAATTAAAATAAACACTTTGCCTAGTCCAAGGGTAAGGAACATGCTGCCAATAATAACAGTAAACTGTTGTATGAAAATACGTCCATATGGCTGAAACATAATAACTATCAGTGGTACGGTTTTATACTCACCATTGATGATAAATGGAATAAAGCTTTTTGCAATGTAGCCCACAATAAAAGCACCAAGCATATAAGCTATATCCTCATTAATATAAGTATACCAGTTAAAGAAAAAATGCATCATGCCACTGCCAGGCGGAGTAATACCGGCCGACTGAGAAAAAATAGTTGTTTGCACCATGGCGAACAAACCAAAGTGAAAGATAAAAAAGAAGATAAAAAAGAAACCACTTTGTTGGGTTACTTTTCCATTGGCCGGCCATTCGTCTCTCTGCCGTGTAAATGTTACGATCAGCATTTTTAATATAGTTAGAATGCCAACTATCAGGGTTTCCATTGCATAGACAATGAAGGCTTCAGTCGTACTCCATCCAAGAAACCAAACCCCGAAAACAGGTAGCAGGTTCGCAACTAGTAATGCTAATTCAGGTATTGAAAGCTTTCTTTTCAGCATGAAAAGTAAAATTATTTCGATGCCAAAATACTTAATTTCGTTTGTCTTTTAATACTCATATACCCGTATGTCAAAAATTACGCTGGTTATACATGGCGGTGCAGGCACCATTCTGCGATCAGCTATGACACCTGAATTAGAGAAAGCTTATCAGCTGGCATTGCAGCAAGCACTGGAGGTTGGATATACCCTGCTTGAAACTGGTGGATCTTCATTGGAGGCAGTTAAAGCCGCGGTGATGTCACTCGAAGATTGTATTCTATTTAATGCTGGTAAGGGCTCTGTATTTGCCAAAGATGGAAGCCAGGAAATGGATGCTTCTATTATGGAAGGTAAAACACTGATGGCTGGTGCAGTATCTGCTGTCAGGAATATCCGAAATCCGGTGGAACTGGCTTATACAGTTATGACCAAAAGCCAGCATGTAATGCTAAATGGGAAAGGTGCTTATGATTTTGCAATACTTAATGGTATCAAAACAGAACCTGATGATTATTTCTTTTCTCAGTTTCGATACGATCAATGGAAACAGATGCAGGATTCCGATGAGATTGCATTAGATCATAATGTGAGTTTAGCCGATAAAAAATTTGGAACAGTTGGTGCCGCGGCATTGGATAAACATGGAAATATTGCGGCTGCAACGAGTACTGGTGGAATGACGAACAAGCAGTTTGGAAGAGTAGGGGATAGCCCGATAATTGGTGCAGGAACGTATGCAAATAATAAAACCTGTGCTATCAGTTGTACCGGCCATGGCGAACCATTCATACGGGCAGTTACGGCCTATGACGTTAGCTGCCTGATGGAATACAAAGGGCTATCATTAGAGGAGGCCATGAATGTAGTGGTGCATGATAAACTCATGAAGTTGGATGGTGAAGGCGGAATGATAGGTGTAGATGCAAAAGGAAATACTGCGATGGTATTTAATAGTGAGGGGATGTACAGAGGGAAGAAAGAAAGTAATGGAGAAAGTTTGGTGGCAATTTATAAGTAAAGAAGTAATGAATAAATACGCAATAATAGTTGCAGGTGGTACAGGGACAAGAATGGGAAGAAGTCTTCCCAAGCAATTCATATTGCTAAAGGATAAGCCGGTACTTTATTACACACTAAAGACATTCCTGGAATCATATGCTGACTTACAGATTATCCTTGTATTACCTGTTGAATTTACTGATATGGGACAGGAGATCATTGATGCATATTTTGATAAGGAAAGGATAAAAATTACCGCCGGTGGCGATACCCGGTTTCAGTCTGTAAAAAATGGTCTGGCATTAGTGCACCAGGAGGCTATAATTTTTGTCCATGATGGAGTCCGTTGCCTTTTATCAAAAGAATTGATTCATCGTTGCTACGCACAGGCAGTAGAAACAGGAACTGCTATTCCGGCTATTATTTCTAAAGATAGCATCCGGTTACTGACAGAAGAGGGTAACGAAGCTTATGACAGAAATAAGGTAATGTTGATTCAGACACCACAAACTTTTCATAGTAAGATATTGTTACCTGCTTTCCAGATCGACTACAAAGATAAATTCACCGATGAAGCGACGGTCGTAGAAGCGTATGGTATGAAAGTTTCACTGGTGGAAGGAGAGGAGAATAATATTAAAATAACAAGACCCGTTGATTTACTGATTGCGGAGAGTATTATTAATGCATGATTACTTCTTCATCCATTTCAAATAAAAGGGGAGCCGGTTTATTTTTAGTGCGGGGTATGTTTCATGCACTGCTCCAAAACTGCTGTAAAAAAAAGCAAGGCTGGGAATGTCAGAACCTTCAAAATCAAGCAGAATATTTTTGCCTGCATAATCTTTTATGAAAGCGTCAATCAAAGTATGTGATGCGCCGATAGTTTTCCCGTTTGGACTGTTTCCAACAAGGATGTAATAGGCCCTTTGATGGGAGAAAAAGAAAATACATGATGCCAGCAGCTCGTTCTTTAGCCAAATTCCATATGTTGTTGCCATTTGCCGTTCATGAAGTTGCTGATAGAGTTTTCTGAACCGTTCAATATTTTCAGTTGCTTCTTCTCCCTGGCTTTTCATTTGTTGTACTGCTAATTGAATTACTTTCTCTGCATCAAAATCTTTTTGCACAGTACAACCCAATTGGATTGCTTTTTTGATATTTCGTTGGATATTCTCCCGGTAATTTTGATAAATATCTGTATACGGGTTATCCAGTTTAAGAATGTAATTACTCCGGTCAGAAGAAAAATCTGCTGGAGTGGAAGACGCATTACCGCTGTTAAGATTTATTTCTATGAACTTGAAATGAGAGGGAATTGATTCTATAAAAGTTTGAAGCTGTTCTTTTGTAATATTTTTTCCAAATACTCCCAACTGTGCAGTGAGAAAAGGCTGGTACAGGTAGGGGATACTATATTTCTTCTTCCAGGTTAATGGCATTACAGCTTCGTAATCATTCAATACTAAGGCATCCCAATGCTCTGTCATTGCATCAAGATAGAAGGAATAGCCATAGACCAAGCCATTGTCAGCAGTCGCAATGCAATCATCCCATTTTTTTTTATCTATTTGTTGGTGGATGAGGTACTGTATGTTAGAAGATCCGCTCATTAGAAATTAAAATTGCGGTCAATTTTCCGGAAACTGAAATTCGAAATATCAATCGAGAAGGAAATTTTCTGCCAGAATCGTTCCTTTTTTACAATCGTTGATTGTATATAGTCCCTGTAAACACTGCTGTAGATTAGCGGGATATAAATATTTACAGTTTCTTTCAATATTGGAATGTGCAGGCCCATATCAAAAAGAAACCGGTCTGTGGTGGATTTTTGTTTCCATGATTCTGCATAAGTGCCGATATCAAAGAAGAATTTCAGTGGAATTTTAACCGGTAATAAACTCAATGGATTGATTCCATCGGGAATGGTAGTGCTGAAATTTGCCGCTATCAACCAGTCATCTGTTTTGGCTACTTTATCGGCCAGCAGATCGGTTCTTACTTTAAACCCGCCATCTCTTACCATTATTTGCTGGCTGAGAAAACCTTCAAATTCATTGCGGCCTGCAAAATAATCACTGTAAGTATAGTCTTCGTATCCATTTGCACCTGTCATATTCAAATGATAACGGTCTGTTGCAAATTGTTTTGTAGTGGTTCTTGAGCCAATGTAAAAGAATTTTCCTGCAAAAAGACGAACATCAAGTCCACCTTCTTTTACATAGTTAAAAAAATATTTTCCGGTAAAGGCAGTCCGGATGAAATCTTTTCCCTGTTCAATTTTTAATTCGCCCTTGTAAGGATAAAGCACCCTGTTATTTTCAATAACCAAACGTAGTTGGTTCAATGTCCGGTTCTCACTGGTGGTTCTGTATTTAGTTGAAATAGTTGTATCTGGGCCAGCTACAACAGTATCCCTATAAAAACGAAGCCCATCTTCACTTATTAAAAACGTTTTGAACTGAATAAACCGGTTAAAATTGCTCCGGGGATCTTTTTCTTTTAATGCAAGCTTGATACCGGGAACTATTTTGGAAAAGCCGAGAAAATTTTTATTTCCATCACCATCTATAAATCGATCTGCTGTAAACGCAGAAGCACTTACTCCAACATCAATGGATTTGAATAATGAATTAGGATAAAAGCTATAAGATGCAAA
>CALRVH010000072.1:0-15736 GCA_943371565.1 Chitinophaga pinensis
AACCGGAGGCTTTTATTATTTCTTTTCATAGCATTTTCTGCATCGGGGTTCGTATACATCTTTTGCGCCCAGCATCACCTGGTCATCATTGGGAATTTTCCGGTATGAATAGTTGGCCATATTACCGCACTGCATACAGATAGCATGAAGCTTGGTTACATAATCGGCTTTGGCCATAATAAAAGGCATTTGTCCGAAAGGGTTGCCCAGGTAATCCATGTCTAAACCTGCAACAATTACCCGGATGCCACGAAAAGCCAGCTGGTCGCACACATTAGCGATCTCGGGATCAAAGAACTGGGCTTCATCAATACCAATTACGTCAACATCCCCGGCCATTAACAGTATCTTCTGTGAATTATCAACGGGGGTAGAGTGAATGGCGGTAGCATCATGCGAAACGATCTTGACTTCATCATACCGAACATCAATACTGGGTTTGAATATTTCCACTTTCAGGTTGGCAATCTTCACTCTTTTCAGGCGGCGGATGAGTTCTTCTGTCTTGCCGCTAAACATGGAGCCGCAAATTACTTCTATGCTACCGCGGCGTTCACCGCTGGTATTGGGTTCAATAAACATTGTTAAGATTTATGTATCGGGTAATCACTTTTACTTAATTGGCAAACTGTTTGTAATTTTAGAAGACTTGTTACGTTGACTGATTGGAAACGATACAAATCTGTCAATTATTTATCAGCGATCAAAAATACAGAATGGAACGAATAGAAGCTCTCATCAATAAATTAAAAGAACAGTTTGGCCAGCAGGCCGACCCCAGCCTTTTGCTGGGCACTGTTCAGTTGCTGCAATTTGAACTGACCAAGTTGAAAAGTAATGGCCAGCAAAGCCTCGGCACTGCAAAAGTAGCTGTTATGCTTCCGGTCGCCAATGTGATAGGAGCAGCAGCCTCTTTCGACAAATATGCCCCCAAACCAGTGGAAGTGCCCGTTGCCAGGGAAATAATAGAAGTAAAAGAGGTAAAGGAAATCTTATTAGTAGATGATGGCGCTGTATCTGTGGTTCAAAAAAATGGACAGCTGGATATGGTATTTGACCCCATGACAGAGATCCCCACCTTATCACATCAGCCAAAAGAAAAAGAAGTAAATGATACCAATGAACACGGCGAATCACTGAATGATAAATTAAAACAAGGCAAAACAGAGCTGATCGAAGTATTAAAAGAAACGCCGATAAAAGACCTTCGTAAAGCGGTTGGTATTAATGATCGGTTTCTTTTTATCAACGAACTTTTCCGGGGCGATGAAAACATGTATGAACGCAGTATTAAAACCATCAACAGTTTTAATATTTATGCGGAAGCAGAATACTGGATAAGCCGTGAATTGAAATTGAAATTAGGTTGGAATAATGAATTGCTTTCTGTTCAGCATTTTGATCAGTTGGTTAAGAGACGTTTCTCCTGAATGAACTGAATTATTTTTTGTGTAGCTCCTTTGTTTAACTGTACAAAGTCGCCGGCTGCTTTACTACTGTAATTATATTTCTCGTCGTTTGTCAGCAATGCTGCTATTAATTCTTTGAGCAGTGCACCATCTTTTTTTTCGTCAGTAAAGGATAATCCGCCGCCTGATTTTACGAGACCGGATGCTTCAATGTATTTGTGATAAAACGGACCAAAGAGCACCGGCTTGTTATATACCGCAGCTTCGAGTACGTTATGCACTCCCATTGTTCTTAATCCGCCACCGATATACGCAATATGGGCATATTTATAAAGCCTGGAAAGCAGGCCTATGTTATCAATGAGCAGACAGTTAGTTTGAGAGTTGAGATTGGAGAATTGAAGTTGGGAGAAACGGACTGAATTCGGAAATAATGATTCAATATCTGTAAGGTGCTTCTCATTTATCTCATGGGGTGCAATGATGAGTTTAAGTGTTGGATCATTTACGGCAGAAAATGCTTTTTGTAAAACTTCCTCATCCTCGGGCCAGGTACTTCCTGCTATAACAGTTTTACTGGTGCCAATAAATTTTTCAATTTCGGGTACGGATGCTGCGTTCGAAGCAATTTCAATGACCCTGTCAAACCGGGTGTCGCCGGAAACACTGCAGATTTCGGATAAGCCGATTGCATCCACGAGATTTTTTGATTCATGGGTTTGTACAAACAGATGATCAAACCGGGTAAGCATTTTTCGCTGCAATTTGCCATACCATTTAAAGAACGACATATCTTTTCTGAACAAGGCAGAAATTAACAGGAGGGGAATATTGCGATACTTTATTTTTTTCAGGTAGTAATACCAGAATTCATATTTCACAAAAATGACGAGTGAGGGATGAACTATTTCCAAAAACCGTTTGGCATTTCCCGGACCATCCAATGGCAGATAAAAAACCCAGTCGGCTCCTTTGTAATCTTTTTGTATTTCATAGCCGGAAGGGGAGAAAAAAGTTAGCAGTATCTTATGTCCAGTGCCTTCTGCTTTTAATTTTTCAATAACCGGTCTTCCTTGCTCAAACTCGCCTAAAGAAGCACAATGTATCCAAATGATCTTTTCCCCTGCCGGTATTGCTTTTTCCAGTTTTTCGAAAATTCCTTTTCTGCCCTGTACCCATTTTTTTGCTTTCTGGTTGAACAAAGAAGCAATGTGGGTGCCGGCCCAGAATAGCCATAAAAAAATATTATAGAAAAATACTGACAACGTGTTGGTTATAAATAAGAAGCAAATGTAAAAGCAATCGGGTAAACTACCCTTATTTTAACTATTTTTGCGGCACTTTTAAAGTTAAACAGTACCAAATGAGACCAATACAGATGGTGGATACTAAAACCCAGTATCACAAGATAAAATCCGAAGTGGATAAAGCTGTTATAGATGTGATGGAAAGCTCGGCATTCATTAATGGCAAAATTGTGCAGGATTTTTCCGCCAATCTTTCATCTTATCTCGGGGTAAAGCATACTATTCCTTGTGCTAATGGAACCGATGCTTTGCAAATTGCAATGATGGCTTTAGGACTGCAACCAGGTGATGAAGTGATAACGCCTTCTTTTACTTACATAGCAACGACAGAAGTAATTGCTTTGCTGAAACTGACACCTGTATTTGTGGAAGTGAATCCGCAAACTTTTTGTATAGATCCTGCAGCCGTTGAAAAGGCCATTACTGCCAAAACAAAAGCGATAGTTCCGGTTCATCTTTATGGGCATGCGGCACCAATGGAAGAAATTATGGCGATTGCCAAAAAGCATAACCTGTATGTTATAGAAGATAATGCACAGGCAATTGGTTGCGATTATACTTTTTCTGACGGCTCAAAAAAGAAAACAGGAACGATCGGGCATATCGGAACTACTTCTTTTTATCCTTCCAAAAATTTGGGAGCTTTTGGTGATGGGGGTGCTATTTCAACCAATGATAATGAGTTAGCAGTTACATTAAAAATGATCGCCAATCATGGGCAGAGCAAGCAGTATTATCACGATACGATCGGCTGTAACAGCAGGTTGGATTCTATCCAGGCGGCAATCCTTGATATTAAATTGAAGCATTTGGATGAATATGTAACAGCAAGAAGAGCTGTCGCTGATTTTTATGACAAAGCTTTTGCTGATCAGCCTAAAATTAAAACACCTTTCAGGGCGCCATACTCCAATCATGCTTTTCACCAATACACATTGATCCTGGAAGGAGTGGATCGTAATGGACTGAAGCAGTACCTGGCTGATAATAATATCCCATCCATGATCTATTATCCGGTGCCCGGGCATAAACAAAAAATGTTTGAGCAATTTAATACTGCATCACAGGTTATGCCGGTAACAGATTGGCTGACAGAAAGAGTTATCTCATTGCCCATTCATACAGAAATGGATGTAGCGCAACTAGAATTTATTACTTCAAAAGTGTTAGAATATATAAATAAGTAAAAAATATTAACAAACAATATGTACAAAGAATTAGTTGATCGTAAAGAAAAGTTGGCCGTAATAGGATTAGGGTATGTAGGACTGCCAATCGCATTGGAATTTGCCCGTCAGTTATCAGTGATCGGGTTTGATATTAATCCCAAGCGAATTGATATGATGAAGGAGGGTATTGATCCCAGCAATGAGCTTGAGAAAAAGGATTTCGAAGGATGTGATATTACATTTACTGATTCATTAGATGTATTAAGAGAGGCGAAATTTTATATTGTTGCTGTTCCTACTCCGGTTGATGAACATAATGTACCCGACCTTACGCCGGTAAAAAAAGCATCAGAGACTATCGGAAAAGTAATTAAGAAAGGAGATTATGTTGTTTTTGAATCAACGGTTTACCCGGGCTGCACAGAAGAGGATTGTTTACCGATCATTGAAAAATTATCAGGCCTGAAGAACATTATAGATTTTAAATTGGGTTACTCTCCTGAAAGAATTAATCCGGGAGATAAAAATCATACCCTGGCGTCGATTGTAAAAGTTGCTTCTGGTTGTGACGCTGAATCACTGGAAGAAATAGCTAAAACATATGAACTGGTGGTGAAGGCAGGTGTACACAGGGCTTCTTCCATTAAAGTGGCAGAAGCTGCTAAAATTATCGAGAACACTCAACGGGATTTGAATATCGCCTTAATGAATGAGCTGTCGATCATTTTTAATATGATGAACATTAATACGTATGAAGTATTAGAAGCAGCAGGTACTAAATGGAATTTCTTAAAATTTCAACCGGGCCTTGTTGGCGGTCATTGCATCGGCGTTGACCCATATTATCTAACGTATAAAGCCAGCGAATTAGGGTATGATGCTGAAGTAATACTGGCCGGACGTAATATCAATGACAACATGGCCAAGTATGTTGCCAAAATTGTTGTGCAGCATATCATAAAAAATTCAGGTGACGTAAAATCAGCAAAGGTTTTGATAAAAGGAGCTACGTTTAAGGAAAATGTAAGTGATATACGTAACTCTAAAGTAGCTGATGTAGTAAAAGCGTTAAAATCATATTATGTAAATGTAGACGTGGAAGACCCACATGCAGATTCTGATGAGTTGCAGCATGAGTATGGATTTGGACTGACTGAAAAAATCGGGAATGATTACGATGCGGTAATTGTAACTGTACCGCACAATGACTATAAAGAACTCGGGGATGATTATTTTGCCAGCATTACTAAATCGCATGGTATGGTTGCAGACCTGAAAGGGATTTATCGTAACCAAATTACTAACCGTACATACTGGAGTTTATAAGATGCCATTTCAAAAAACTGATATCCCCGGACTGCTCGTTTTTGAACCCAATGTATTAGAAGACAGTCGGGGCTATTTTTTTGAATCTTATAACGAAACGATTTTCCGGCAAAATGGCATCGATATCCGTTGGGTGCAGGATAACCAGTCCTCCTCAACGTATGGAGTGATCCGGGGTTTGCATTACCAGTTCCCCCCTTTTGCACAATCCAAGCTGGTAAGAGTTTTAAAAGGAAAGATTTTGGATGTGGTGGTTGACATCAGGAAGGGTTCCCCCACTTATGGCAAAGTCTTTGCCCAAAAGTTATCAGCTAAAAATAAAAAACAGTTATTTATACCGGCCGGATTTGCCCACGGATTTTCTGTGTTAAGTGAGAAGGCAGAAGTGTTGTATAAATGTGACCAGTTTTATAAGAAAGAAAATGAGGCAGGAATTATTTACAACGACCCTGAATTGAATATTGACTGGCAAATTCCTGCGGATAAGGCTATCGTTTCGGAGAAGGATAAAAGCCTCCCGGAATTGGCCAACTGTAATAACCAATTTGTATTTGCAACCTGAATGGCTATACTGCCAAAAATACTAGTCACTGGTTCTAACGGGCAGTTGGGAAAAGAACTTAAAAAAATTGCATCTTCATTTCCCCAGTTTGATTTTATTTTTTTATCAAAGGAAGATCTGCCGATTCATCATTTTGAAATGGTACGAAGCTATTTCGAAGGTTACCATCCGCAATATGTAATTAATTGTGCAGCGTACACTGCGGTAGACAGGGCAGAACAAGAAAAGGACAGGGTCTTCCATATAAACAGCGAAGCAGCTGGTGTACTGGCTGCTATTTGCAAAGAGAACCATACAAAGCTTATTCATATATCCACTGATTATGTTTTTGATGGAATAGCTGATGTTCCTTACAAAGAGGATTCGTCAACCAATCCTCAATCTGTTTATGGAGCGTCTAAATTAGAAGGGGAGAAACAGATTTTGCAATTCAATCCTGATTCCATTATCATTCGAACCTCATGGGTGTATTCAGAATTTGGAAAAAATTTTGTCAAAACAATGTTGAAGCTGCAGCAGGAGAAGGAAGAAATAAATGTGGTGAATGACCAAATTGGTTCGCCCACTTATGCGGCGGATCTGGCTGAAGTGATCATGCAGATTATTGCATCGCAAAAATGGGAGGGAGGTATTTATCATTACTGCAATGAAGGAATAATCAGCTGGTATGATTTTGCTGTAGCTATTAAAGAAATGACGGGAAGCCAGTGCCGGATAAAACCTATCCCAACCGAACAATACCCGACTCCTGCAAAAAGACCGGCTTACTCGGTGCTTGATAAAACAAAAATTGAAAAGTTGTTTAATATCCGGGCAAAAGACTGGAAAGAAAGCCTGGTAACCTGCTTAAATAACCTTGCATAAAAAAACCCCGCCGGTTAGCGGGGCTTTGTTGAGCTATATGGATTCGAACCATAAATGACTGAACCAAAATCAGTTGTGTTACCATTACACCATAGCTCAATCTGTATCCAATTTATCAATTGGGATTGCAAAAATAGGGCTTGACAGCCTTTCTCCCAAATGGTTTTTAAAGAAATTATACAGTTTGTGATAGGGTAATTCCCTCTTTTTCCTCTTTTTGTTTCAACTCCCTGATTTTATCCAAAGCCCTTGCCACTACATCACACATGATAGTGTACAAAGCTCCGGGCTTTGCATTCTCATAGATATAATCCAACGCCTGGTCTTCGTTAGGAATAGTGATGATGGGGATATCCGGGTTTACATTTCTTATTCCCTGTTGTAACAGATCGATGATCTCTTCTGCGGTTCTGCCCCTTAAATTTTTATCACAACGAATAATGATCTCATCAAAATAGCGGGCAGAAATCTCGCCCAGTTCCCGGATGTCTTCATCCCGTCTGTCGCCGGTACCGGAGATCACCCCAATTTTTGTTGGATAATCTAATTTGCTTACAAAATCACACAGCAATTTTAATCCATGCGGGTTATGAGCAAAGTCAGCCAGCATAGTAAAATTTTTGAAATGGAAAAAGTTCAAACGACCCGGTGTAAGGCTTTCGCTGGGAATAAAAGTTTGGAGACCGGTTTTAATATCATCAATGGTGATATCCCTGAACAGGTAAGTAGAAAGAACAGCTGGTAAACAATTATTGATATTATGCACTGCTTTGCCTTCGTATGTTAATGGAATATCCCTCGCTGCAAGGACTCTTATTTTCCAGTTGCCTTTCATAATGGTAACAAAACCGTTTTCATACACACAGGCAAGACCGTTTTCAGCACAATGCTCTTTTATACGTGGGTTTTTTTCATCCATACTAAACAATGCGACATTACATTTCAGGCCATTTTTCATGGCGAATACCAAATCATCATCAGCATTCAGTACAGCATAACCATGCGGAAAAACTGTTTCGGGAACAACCGCTTTTACTTTGGCCATTGCTTCTACCGAATTGATACCACCCAATCCAATATGATCGGCAGCTACATTGGTAACAACAGCAACTTCACAATTTTGAAATGCAAGACCCGATTTTAAAATACCACCTCTGGCACATTCCAGCACCGCAAAATCAACAGTGGGATCTTTCAATACAAAAGTGGAGGAAACAGGTCCGGTACAATCTCCTTTCATCATCAGTTGATTTTGGATATACACACCATCACTGGTAGTATAGCCAACTTTCTTACCGGCACTTTTTGCAATATGGGCGGTCAGCCTTGTTGTTGTTGTTTTACCATTCGTTCCTGTAATAGCAATAATAGGAATGCGGCCAGCACTGCCTTTCGGGAACAGCATATCAACAACAGGCTCGGCTACATTTCTCGGCAAGCCTTCTGATGGGTCAATATGCATACGGAATCCCGGTGCAGCATTTACTTCCAGAATAGCTCCGCCATTCTCAGCTACCGGAGTTCTTAGATCAGTTGCCATTATATCAATGCCGCAAATATCAAGACCGATGATTTTGGCAATCCGTTCAAACATAAAAATATTCGCCGGATGTACTTCATCTGTTACATCAGTAGAAGTGCCGCCCGTAGAAAGATTGGCAGTAGGTTTCAGCAATACTCTTTCCCCTTTGGAGGGAATATGGTCTAATGTTATCTCGGCATCATCCAGCATTTTTTGGGTGAACTGATCAATGGTGATTTGTGTCAGTACTTTTTCATGACCAAAACCTCTGCGGGGGTCTTTATTCGTTTCGTCTACCAACCATTGAATATTGTGAATGCCATCACCGACGACCGATGCTGGTGTACGTAGCGCAGCACAAATAAATTTATTATTAATAACCAGGCACCGGAAATCATAACCTGTAAGAAACCGTTCGATAATTACACTCCGGCTGAATGCTTTCGCTGCTTCAAATGCTTTAATGGCCTGTTCCCGATTGGTAATATTGGTAGTATTGCCTTTGCCATGATTGCCATCGATCGGTTTTATTACTAATGGATAACCATATTTTGCGATGGCCGCATCCATGCCCTCTTCTGTTCTTATTACAGTTCCTCTTGGTACAGGAATTTCAGCAGCCTCTAATAACATTTTTGTTTCTTCTTTATCACAGGCAATATCAACAGCAATATTAGAGGTGGTTGATGCAATCGTTGCTCTTATTCTTTTTTGATTTACACCATAGCCTAACTGTACCAAACTTGCTTTATTCAATCGTATGTAAGGGATACCTCTTTTTGCTGCTTCATCTACAATACATCCTGTAGATGGGCCAAGCCGGGTGTCTTCCCGTATCTCCCGCATCTGCTGAATATCATTAGCCAGATCATATTCTGTTCCCTCAATTAATGAATGTGCTATACGAACGGCTGCTTTGGCTGCATACAGCCCGGCATCTTCTTCCATGTAACTAAAAACAACATAGTATATACCTTCTTTTTCTCCATCCGGAGTCCGGGTTCTTCCAAAGCCAGTGTCCATACCTGCCAATGTTTGTATTTCCAGAGCAATATGCTCTATCACATGCCCCATCCAGGTGCCTTCGTCTACCCGTTCAAAAAATCCACCGGGTTTACCAACACTGCAACGATGTTCATATAAAGAAGGAAGTAATTTTTCAAGTCTTTCCCTGAAGCCAGGAATCTTATTCGTAGGCATGTTTTCCTTCTCCTCCAGGTCCAGCTTCATTTGTATCAATTTGGTCCGGCGAACACTCCAGTAATTGGGTCCTTTTAGCACTTTAATCTCCAGTATCTGCATATATATTATTTAGTTAAGACCTGCCTACCAGCAGGCAGGTTGGAAGTTAGTTTTTTTTAATTATGTGACCAACTGTAGTACAACTATCAGACCGGTTGGCCTGCCGGCGGTGAGGCAGTTCGCACAGTTCATCTTTTGGTTCGCTGCTTAGCAGACCCCAACCCCAACAAGATACATTTATAACAGAGACTAAGCCACCCATCTCCTTAAGAAGAGGGATCCGAGTTCACTTATAATCTGAAAATCTGGTAGAATGAGGTCTTATACACTTCAGTCTCGAAAATCGCAGCTAATAGCTCGTAGCTTTTTCGTTACATTTATCAAAATGAATTCTTATGTCCGAAACTAACCGCCGCCGCTTTCTGCAACGAGCAGGTATATTTTCTGCCACCGCATTTTTATCGTCCTTAACCCAACCTGCATGGAGCCGCAATCTCGGGAGTGCTTTGAAAAATGCTGAAGGCATATCGCCGGAAGACCTTGCTACAGAAGAAGATTTCTGGTACTATATACAACAATCGTTTACCGTATCACCCTCACTTATCAACCTGAATAATGGTGGCGTTTCTCCTGCACCAAAAACGGTACAGGATGCTATGAAACGATATTATGACCTCTGCAATGAAGCTCCGAGTTATTATATGTGGAGAATATTAGACCAGGGCCGGGAGCCATTAAGAAAAAATTTGGCCAGGCTGGCCGGTTGTTCACCGGAAGAAATTGCTATCAACAGAAATTCGTCGGAAGGATTAGAAACTGTCATTTTTGGTTTGCAATTAAAAGCCGGTGACGAAGTAGTGGCTGCTTTGCAAGACTACCCCAATGTGATAAATGCATACAAGCAGAGAGAATTGAGAGATGGAATCAAAATGAAATGGATAAGCCTCAACTTGCCAAGTGAGGATGAAGATTATTTAGTGCAACAATATGTCAATGCGTTTACTGCTAAGACAAAAGTGGTAAACATCACCCATATCATTAATTGGAACGGACAGATATTGCCGGTAAATAAAATTGCAGCCGAAGCACATAAACGTGGAATAGAAGTAGTAGTAGACGGGGCACACAGTTTTGCTCATTTTGATTTTAAGATACCTGACCTAGACGCTGATTATTTTGCAGGGAGTTTGCATAAATGGTTATATGCCCCCATTGGTACAGGCGTCTTGTATGTAAGAAAAGAAAAGATCAGGAATATCTATCCGATGTTTGCGGTAGACAACCCCTTAAAAGATGACATCCGGAAATTTGAAGCCCTCGGCACCCGGCCTTTTTATATTGAACAGGCCATCGGTAAAGCCATTGAGTTTCATGAAATGATCGGCAGCGAACGGAAAGAAAAACGGCTGCACTATTTAAAAAATTACTGGATGGAAAAAGTAAAAGATATTCCGAAGGTGAAACTGAATACTTCACTGCATCCAAAATTTGGTTGTGCCATTGGAAATGTGGGTATAGAAGGAAAGAAGCCGGGTGAATTAGATTCCTTCCTGTTGGATAAATATAAAGTGCATACCGTAGCAATTACCTGGGAAAATATTGTTGGTGTAAGAGTTACACCGAATGTTTACACGACTACTAAAAATTTGGATGTGCTGGTAGAGGGAATTACTGCTTTTGCCAAGAGTTAAGTGTTGTGTAATTGGAGGATCAACTATAAACCACAAACTATAAACTACAGACTTTCTTGTCCACACCTCTAACTAACCGCAAAATAAATCTGCTGCAAGCCACTTCTATCAACATGATAGATATGGTTGGTATTGGCCCGTTTGTGGTTATGCCATTTGTGGTGGCACAATTCGATTCTGGTTTATTTATCTGGGCCTGGATATTCGGAGCCTTCACCGCTTTTATGGATGCGATGGTTTGGAGTGAGCTGGGAGCTAAATATCCATTAGCAGGAGGAACCTATAATTTTCACCGGATTGCATTTGGTGAAAAAGGCGGCAAGCTGATGAGTTTTTTATTTGTGTGGCAAACGTCCATTCAGGCACCCCTCGTAGTAGCATCTGCGGCTATTGGATTTGCACAATACCTTACGTATATCGTTCCATTGGATTTCTGGCAACTGAAAATTGTTTCCGGGGGATTAGTGATCCTTGTTTTTTTACTGCTCTACAGAAAAATAGAAACCATTGGAAAAATATCGGTGATAATGGGGAGTATAGTTGTCCTTACCATCATCTGGATCATCATCAGCGGATTGACCAACCAGCAACAGGGCATTAAGCTGATGCCAACAGGGAACGAATCATTTTTCACATTAGCTTTTTGGGCCGCCATCGGGCAGGCATCAGTCAAAACAGTGTATGCTTATTTGGGTTATTACAATGTATGTCATCTCGGTGGCGAGATTAAAGATCCTGGAAAGAATATCCCCAAAAGTATTTTCATTTCAATAATTGGTATTGCCACTCTATACCTGCTGATGAATATAAGTGTGATGGGAGTGATGCCCTGGCAATCAGTAAAAGAAGGTGACAGGTATCTTGTCAGTTCTTTTATGGAACAATTGTATGGCCACCAGGCCGGCGTTATTGTTACGGTGCTGATCCTTTGTATCGCTTTTTCTTCTTTGTTTGCCGTGGTACTGGGTTATTCAAGAGTGCCATATGCAGCAGCCGTAGATGGAAATTTCTTTAAGCCATTTGCAAAATTGCATCCCACTAAAAATTTTCCTTACATATCACTCATTGTTTTATGTGCATTAGGTTTTGTGTTCAGTCTCTTTATGCGGCTGGGCGATGTTATCAGCTCCATTCTCGCCATGCGGATCATCGTACAGTTTATCGGGCAGGGGGTAGGGGTGATATTGCTTCGCCATAAATTTGGTACGGAAGGATTGCCTTTTAAGATGTGGTTATTTCCTGTGCCGATCATTCTCTCCCTTGCTATCTGGATATTCTTATTTATTTCTACGGGTTGGTTTGCGTTATGGGGAAGTTTGATTGCGGTGGTAGGGGTTATTGTTTACATGGTAAAAGCTAAATTAGCAACAAGCCAGAATCTCTAGCCCCTATATCTATCGAAAAAAATTGTAACTCCTTTTCCACAAATCCACATTCTGCCGGGCCTGCATTAGCCGTAAATTATTTTTCAGTTACATTTGTCGGTAATCAAACCCCGATGAATGAGTACTCCGAAAGGAAAACTGATTGCGATAGGCGGAGCCGAACATAAAGGCGCAGACCTCGAAACAGACGGTCTTCATCGCAATAATCTTAATTTTTTTGAACTCGGTATACTTCGCCAGGTAGTGGAACATGCCGGCGGACCTGCTTCCCGCATAGAAGTAATAACTACCGCCTCCATGATTCCTTATGAAGTAGGAGAAAATTACCTGAATGCGTTTGGAAAAATCGGTTGCACCAATATTGGATTGTTACATATCCGCACCCGGCAGGATGCGATGAACGAAGAATATATAGAACGTATTCGTCAGTGTGATGCAGTCATGTTCAGTGGTGGTAATCAACTCCGGTTAAGTGCAACAGACGGTGGCACAGAGTTTCTGTCCATTCTTAAAAAAAGATATAAAGAAGAGAATTTTTTGATTGCAGGAACAAGTGCCGGCGCTATGGCTATGAGTAATACCATGATCTATGAAGGCAATGCAGCAAGGGCACATTTAAAAGGCGAAGTAAAGATCACAACAGGTCTTGGGTTTTTAAATTCGGTGATCGTTGATTCGCATTTTGAAAAAAGAGGCCGTTTCGGCCGATTGGCACAAGCTGTGGCTTCTAACCCGGGTTGTATCGGTATTGGTTTGGGAGAAGATACTGGCATGCTGGTTACGGAGGGCAACAAGATGGAAGCTATCGGCAGCGGACTAGTGGTCATTATTGATGGCCATGATATTTTGCATTCGAACATTGCTGATATTCCGGATGGTAATCCCATCAGCATAGAAAATCTGAAAGTCCATTTCTGCGAAAAAGGAAATGGCTACCTGATCAAAGAAAGAAAATACTTACCCGAAGTAAGTGATGGGGCAGTAATAAAAAAACAGGTGGATATAGAATAGCCGCCCTCTTTAACAATATATTCAGAGCATACCCGGAAGCGGTATGCTTTTTCATTTAAAAAGAGTTTATCTTGTAGCTCCTTCCGGACTTTTGCAAAGCCCTGTTTCTCTCTTATTTTTTTAAAACATAAACCAACTTGTATGAAATTTTTTCAGAAGCAATTGCTGACCATTGCATCGTTCAGTATTTTATTACTGGCCGGCTGCAAATCCAAAACCACTAAAGAAGAAAAGGCGCCACTTGTTCCGTTGGAGGATTTTTTTAAGAACGCCGACAAATCCGGCTGGCAGATATCACCGGATGGAGAATATATTTCGTACCGTTCCCCGCATATGGGACACACCAACGTTTTTGTAAGAAAAATTACCGACTCTGTTGGTACACCGGTTACACATGATTCTGTCCGCAATATTTATAACTACCAGTGGAAGGGTAATCGTATTCTTTATTTACAGGATGTGGGTGGTGATGAGAACTACCAGTTGTTTTCTGTGTCAATCGACGGGAAAGATCAAAAAACTTTGACACCTTTTCCAAAAGTAAGAACAGGCATTTTGAATGATCTGCGTTATGTACCCGGAAAAGAAAAAGAAATATTGATCACCATGAATAAAAGAGATGCCCGTTTCTTTGATCCGTACAGTATTAATATTGAAACAGGAGAAACGAAAGTGGTATATCAGAACGATAAAAACTATGATGGCTGGTATACAGACCATACCGGTGTAATCAGGATTGCCTCAAAAACAGACGGTGTTAATACTACTTTTTATCACCGGGCTACAGAGTCAGCCCCGTTTGATTCATTACTGACAACTAATTACAAAGAAACTTTTGCTATCCAGTTTTTTACTTTTGATAATAAGAATCTCTATGCGGCAACTAATATCGGAAGAGACAAGACGGCTATCGTTGAGTATGACCTTACGGCCCGCAAAGAAATAAAAGAAATTTATACCAATCCTGATTATGATGTGGATGGGCTTGGGTATTCTCCCAAAAGAAAAGTACTCCAGGCTGTATATTTTACATCGTGGAAAAGTGAGGAACATTTCCTGGATAAGGATGCTGAAGCTGATTACAATAAGATGAAAGAAAAATTCAAGGGTTATGAAGTAGGTATTTACGGTAATAATAATGAGGAAGACAAATTCATTGTATGGACAGGAAATGATAAAATGCCGTCAAAGTTTTATTTCTATGATAAGAAAAGTGGGGATACAAAATTTCTGGCAGAAGGAAGACCATGGATAAAAGAAGGCGATATGGCTTCGATGAAAGCTGTTGAATACAAGTCAAGGGACGGATTAACCATTCACGGATATCTTACTTTGCCTAAAGGTGTAGAGGCGAAAAATCTTCCGGTAGTCATCAACCCGCATGGTGGTCCATGGGCAAGAGATGTTTGGGGATTTAATAATGAAGTACAGTTCCTCGCCAACCGTGGTTATGCTGTGTTACAAATGAATTTCCGTGGTTCTACTGGTTATGGAAAAGAATTTTGGTTGAAAGGAAACAAGCAATGGGGCAAAACTATGCAGGATGATATCACCGATGGTGTGCAATACCTGATCAAAGAAGGAATTGCTGATCCCAAGAGAGTAGCTATTTATGGAGCCAGCTATGGAGGATATGCAACGCTGGCCGGAATTACATTTACACCGGATCTATATTGCTGTGCGGTTGATTATGTTGGCGTTTCCAATATGTTTACGTTTATGAAAACAATTCCGCCCTATTGGGAACCATACAAAGCCATGTTTTATGAGATGGTCGGCGATCCCGTAAAAGACAGTGCTTTACTTGCTGCTGCTTCTCCAGTTTTCTTTGTAGATAAAATTAAAGTTCCCCTGTTTATTGCGCAGGGTGCAAATGATCCAAGGGTAAACAAAGCCGAAAGTGACCAGGTAGTGGAAGCCCTTAAGAAAAGAGGCATAGAAGTAGAGTACATGGTAAAGGATGATGAAGGACATGGATTTGCCAATGAAAAAAACTCGATAGATTTTTATACCGCCATGGAGAAGTTTTTTGCTAAACATCTAGCACCTTCAAAAGAAGAAGTGAAAAAATAAACAGTTACAACCTTATCATTTGCAAAAGCATCCTGACTTTCAGGGTGCTTTTTGTTTTAAATTGCAATTCTAATTTTGTTGTATGAAAAGAATATTGTCGCTTATCCTGTTTGTAGTAGTAGGTTTCGCATTTATATCCCAGAAGAAAACAAAAGTTATCTTCTTTGGCGATTCG
>CALRVH010000073.1:0-15567 GCA_943371565.1 Chitinophaga pinensis
AAAGATATTAGCCACGGATGGAAATAAAAAATCCCGGTGAGAGCCAGGATTTTAAATTTTTTTTGGCCACAGATTACACAGATTAATACAAATAGAATTAAGCCACGAAATAACACGACTTGACACGAAAAATACAACTAACATTACGAAAGTTCCTTCGTATGATTTTGTGTGAATTCGGGGTTAAATAAAAAAAGCTGCGTTAGCAGCTTTAAATAATCTGTGTAATCTATGGCTAAGCTCTATGCATTGCGGTTAATACAGTTCAGGTCCTCAAAAGCCACTTCAAGGCGTTTAATAAATGCTTCCTCGCCTTTGCGGAGCCATACCCGCGGATCGTAGTATTTTTTATTTGGTTTGTCTTCTCCTTCGGGATTGCCAAGCTGTCCTTGCAGGTAAGCTTCACTCTTTTTATAATTATTTAAAACACCTTCCCAAAATGCCCACTGCAGGTCAGTATCAATATTCATTTTAATAGCACCATAGCCGATAGCTTCTCTTATCTGGTGCTGTGGTGAGCCGCTGCCTCCATGAAAAACAAAGTAAACAGGCTTGGGGCCGGTCTTCAATTCCCTTTCAATATATACCTGGCTATTATTTAAGATCTCCGGCCGCAGTTCCACGTTACCGGGTTTGTACACACCATGTACATTGCCAAATGCAGCAGCTACAGTAAATAAGGAGCCAACTTTGCTCAATTCCTTATAGGAATAGGCCACATCTTCCGGCTGGGTATATAGTTTTGAGTTTTCTACATCGCTATTGTCAACTCCATCTTCCTCGCCACCGGTTACACCTAATTCAATTTCAATTGCCATGCCCAGCGGCTGCATCCTTTTGAAAAATTCTACAGAAGTTTGAATATTTTCTTCGATGGGCTCTTCACTAAGGTCAAGCATATGGGAACTGAAAAGTGGCTGGCCTTTTTCTTTTTTGTATTGTTCTCCTGCATCGATCAATCCGCTGATCCAGGGCAACCATTTCTTAGAAGCATGGTCTGTATGTAATACAACAGGTACCCCATAATGTTTTGCTACATTATGAATATGCAATGCTCCGGAGATGCCGCCAGCAATATTTGCCTGTAACTGGTCATTGGGCATTCCTTTGCCGGCAATAAATTGGGCGCCGCCATTCGAAAACTGGACGATCACCGGAGAGTTGACTTTTGCAGCTGTTTCCAGTGTGGCATTAATAGTGTTAGTGCCAATAGTGTTTACTGCTGGCAAAGCATATTGGTTGTCTTTAGCGTCTTTTAGCAGTGCTTCCAGTTCTTCACCAAACAGCACACCAGCTCTGTACTTTTTCATTTAATAGTAGTTGTTTTAAAAGTGGCGAATGCTTTTCAGCAGGCAGGCTTATCGTTATTAGTGCCGCAATATAAATGATTTATTTAATTGGAATTACGAACAGGTGTTAGAATAATTAACGGAAATCAATCGCTGGTTTTTCCAAGGTTCTTTTGTACAAGCAGCAAATTCTTACGAAGCATTTTCTTTAAGTGCATTTTTACAATATCACCCATTGAAGTACATCTTGAAAATACACTGGTATTCAGGTATGCGTTCAATTCGGTTTTTAATTGTGTTATTTTTTCTGGGGACGATATTTCGTCTTTTGTCATGATGTCCAGCAACGCTTTGATACGGTAACGGGAGGACACCAGCCGGAATGTTATCATTGTTCTTTCTTCAAACTGGTATTGTTCAATTGATTCTTTGTTAAGATGCGAAAGGCATAACTGCACAAACTCGTAATTCTCTTTGAAGAACTGCGGCAGGTATAGATTTTTTCTCCCTTCGTACGATTGCTGATCAAAATCAATACACCGGATGCGGTACTGGTAATCTTCAATGTCGGGAGTAATATCAACTACAAAATTATAACTCCGCATATCGCCTAATAAACGGACAAAGCAGCGTTCGTTGAATTTGACAAATTCTTTTGCGAGACGAATTTTATTTGTTTCAGGTGCTTCCATCATGTGGTGAATAAAAGCATCTCCGGGTATGCCGGGAATATGTTCTTCCACCAATGTGTTATCACAGGTAAAAAAAGTGATGCGGTTTGGAGATAGGATATGTTCCAGCTCCAATCCATAGATTCTTGAAGCGTCTGCAATTTTTATATAATAATGGTCGTAGTTGTCGTTAAACTTATTGACAATACGTATGCGGAAAGGGTGGGAGTTTCCAAATGTGCAATAATCAATTCTTGCTACATCCAGGTGACTGATGAAACTAAAATCCCCTTCGGTTTTTAATACGGCATAAATCTTTACCAACCCTTCACGGATATAATTCCAGTCGCGGCTGTCGTAGGATAATTTTTCCCACAACGTATCTTTTCCATGTTTATCTTTTATCGGTGTCGACCAGGTGTAGTTGAGCAGGTTTTGATAGGTGACAGGCAGCTTTACTTCACGGCCATGTAGTTTCAGGTATTGCCGCAAAGCATTGTTTACCGGGTACATTGGTTTTTTGCGGGAAGGTTTGTCTCCTTCCTTTGTCTCCCTGTCATTTTTGTTTTCGGTAAAACTCATTTGGTTAATTGTGAATGTTCAATAAGTCCTAAGATCGTTTATTTATTGCTGACTGCAAACTGTTGAAATATAGCGGTGCTTGTAACAGGCGGCTGCCGTACCAGCTAAACATCTCTCCATCTACCAGGATGATTTTTGTATCCGGTAAATGTATTTGCAGTTCATCAATATGTTTTTGTTTGAATGGGAATGGTTCGGAGGAAAGTAACAGCAATTCACAGTTCAGTTTTTTAAGGGCGGAAATTTGTACTTCAGGATATCTAAGACTATTGTGGAAAATGTTTTCCATGCCAGCGACTTGCAGCATTGAATGAATGAAAGTATCACGACCTACTGTCATGTAAGGTTCTTTCCATATCAGGTATGCACCCCGGGGCTTTCTTTCCGGGACCTCGACCCGTAAAAAATTTTCTTTAATTCCTTTGATCACTTCTATTGCTTCATTTTCCCTGTTTGTTATCCTGCCTATTTGCTCAATCATTTTAAAAGCATCATCCAGGTTATTTACATCGCTTACCCAAACAGGATATTTTTGTTGCAATTCCTCAATTTGCTCTTTTACATTTTCTTCCTTGTTAGCAATAATTAGGTCAGGGTGAAGCTGGTTGATACGATCCATTTTTAATTCCTTCGTACCGCCAACCCTTGTTTTGGTATGGAACCATTCTTCCGGGTGAATACAGAACCTGGTAATGCCGATGACTTCATTGCTTAAACCTAAATCAAAGAGGAGTTCTGTTTGTGATGGAACAAGTGAAATGATTCGTTGGGGGGCTGAATGAATAGAAACCGTTCTTCCGGTCTGGTCAATAAAAGCAGGCATGCTGAGATTTGCTGCAAATTATACCAAAGTAGAATAACAATGGCTAACTCCAATACTTTTGAAGCACTAATTGAAAATTAACTTCTTGAATAATAATGAAATAATAAAGAGGTTGAAAAAAAGTAAGAAGGGGATTTGTGAGGTTCACCGCGCCTCCTGCTAAATTAGATTTAGCAGGAGGGTTCCGGACTTTGGAATCTTTTCATTGGATTTGGACACGGTGACTCTAGTCGGTTTTCAAGGATCTTTCTGGACTTTAGGACGGTTTTTCGAATGGATTGTTGGACTTCAACTGGTTTTTCTAAGGATTGGGTTTTGGTTTTTCTCTAGGATTGGTTTCGGTTTTTTTCAATTGGTATTGGATGATCAGAAGACAAAAATAATTGGCAGAACTTTATTATCATAGAGCAAAACAACTCAATTTTTTTACGCAGAATTTACCCGATTCATCGTAAACCTGCCAATAAAGGTTTGCGGAAATGCACATAATGTCTATCGTAGATTTACGGAAAAAAGGTTCCGCAAACGTTTTCTGGGTTGTTCTAAATCAATTTTAAGCTTATTGTATACTAATTGCCCAGTGCCTGTATAACATCGTATTTGGTTACGATATGATAATTGCCTGCTTCATCTTTTGCTAATACTGCACCATTTTCTTTGTTAATAAGATGGCTTAGTTTCTCCACCGGTGTATCAAAAGAGACTACTGGGAAAGAGGGCTCCAGTACGTCTTGTACACTGGAATTCTTTATTTCAGGGTTGTCGAATATTTTCTGGAATAAACCGCCTTCACTGATTGCGCCGAGCGGACCGCTGCCATTGATAACGGGAATTTGTTCTATATCATATTTTTTCATCAGCTCCACTGCTTCTAAAACTGTTTGTGATGGCTCGACAGTTATCAAACGTTTGGCACCTCTTGATGAAACTACATCCCTGAATGTTTTTACATCCAGGAACCCACGTTCAATCATCCATTGGTCATTATAAATTTTACCGACATAACGGCTTCCATGGTCATGAAAAATACAAACGACAAGGTCATCTTTTTTTAAACGATCTTTTAATTGAAGTAATCCCTGTATGCAGCTCCCTGCACTATACCCACAGAATAAACCTTCTTCCTTTGCCAGCTTTCTTGCCATTACTGCGCCATCTTTATCCGTCACTTGCTCAAAATGATCGATCACACTCATATCATAATTCTTTGGCACAAAATCTTCACCGAAGCCTTCGCTGATATAAGGATGTACTTCATTCATATCTATTTCGCCGGTGCGAAAATATTTTGTGAGCAATGATCCATATACATCAATAGCCCATATTTGAATGTTAGGATTTTTCTCTTTTAGGTATTGCGCTACTCCGGTAACGGTGCCACCTGTACCAGCGGTGCAAACAAGATGAGTGATTTTTCCATCTGTCTGGTTCCAGATCTCGGGCCCGGTTGTTTCATAATGTGCCAACCGGTTGGCCAGGTTATCATACTGGTTCATGTGGTAGGAGTTGGGCACTTCTTTTGCCAGCCTGGCAGCCACACTGTAATAACTCCTGGGATCTTCTGGCAGTACGTTGGTCGGGCATACAATTACTTCTGCGCCGACGGCTTTAAGGATATCAGCTTTTTCTTTTGATTGCTTATCAGTAGTAACGAAAATACATTTGTACCCTTTTACAACGGCCGCCAATGCTAATCCCATTCCGGTATTGCCACTGGTACCTTCGATGATTGTTCCGCCGGGTTTCAGCTTGCCTTCCTTTTCCGCCACTTCTACCATTTTCAAAGCCATCCGGTCTTTGATAGAATTGCCGGGATTGAAATAATCAACTTTGGCAAGTACTGTACAGGGTAGATCTTTTGTGATCTTATTCAGCCTGATAAGCGGCGTATTACCTATTGTCTCGAGTATATTGTTCTTAATGTCCATAGCAAGCTTTTTTCAGCCGCAAAGGTAAGGTTTGTTGTGATGTATTTCCTCTTGCAATGACGGGTGATGTCTCAGTTTCAAATTACTTTCTGATCAGTCATTTAAAAAATCGCCCAGAGGATAAAGAGAGAATGAGTTTATCGAAACAATGTTTCTCCTCTATTTCCCTTTGTCTTTTTCTATTCTCCTTCTTTCCTCTCTGGGCGAGGCATATATGATTCTCCGGGAACTTTGTTTACAAAAAAAAGCCTCTTCAAAAATGAAGAGGCGTACCGGACTTAATGAAATTAATTCATCAAGCTTCTTTTCTGAATTCCTTTCTTTTATTGGTAAAATAGCTATCCAGCAGGACAAGGCCCAGTATTACATTGATCATCATAAATGCATTTACCCATGTATTGCTGAATATCTTACTGAAATCAATTTTATTAAGATTCTTTGACCATGACACTTCTTCACCAGCCGAAAAATTAATTTGCCCGATTCCATAAATAAGAAAGCCAACAAACATGGTAATGAAGAAAAATCCAATGCCCCAGATTATTTTTTTATTGATATATGATTTTGTAGCCGGGGCAATATGAAGCTTGCTGATCTGTTCCATCACATTTTTACTGAATCGAAGGGAGGGAGCCTCCAGTTCGGACGATTGCAGTAATTCGTTTACCTGTAACAATTCGCTGTATTTGGCTTTCCAGTCTGCATTGGTTTGCAGTAATTTTTCAACTACTGTTTTTTCACTGGCGGAAATAGTTCCGTCAATAAAATTCCAGAGGCTTTCTTCCATGTTGTGTTGAGTATTCATACAACGTAGTTTAAATTAATTTAAATCTCTCACTTCCTGTGCAAAATAGGTTTCCATTTTTTCTTTCAATCTCGTTCGGGCCCGGTGTAGCCTGACCTTTGCTGTATTTATTTCAATTCCTAATACCTGTGCTGTTTCTTCCAGCGACTGCTCGGCTTTATAGAACAGGGTGATGATCTGCGCATCATCCGGGTTCAATAATCCGATCGCTTCATTGACCATCGCCAGTTTCGACTTTTGTTCTATCAGATTGGCCCTCATCCCTGAATCTTGGCTATCGGCCGCTTCAAAGACATTTTCATTATCCAATGAATGAATATCTAATTTCTTTTTTCTCAAAAAACTGATGCAGGTATTGTTGACAATGGTATAAAGCCAGGTTGTAAACTTCGACGCCCCCCTGAAATCTGCCAGGTATTTATAAGCTTTAATAAATACATCCTGCGCCACTTCCTCCGCATCTTCCCTGTTTTTCACCATCCGGAGGGTGAGGGTGAAAACATAGTTTTGATAGCGGCTCACAAGCCCTGCATAAGCTTGATGATCACCACTTAGCACTTTGCTAATGATTTCATTATCATTCAGTCCGGTTGACATTCTGATAGATAAGACAACATGATAATCAGTTAGGTTACAGTACAAGTTACGAGTTTTGAGTTATGAGTTCCGAGTTATGCTTCTTTGAGAAAATTATCATTACACTCAATTTTTCACGCCAATCTATAAAATAGAATTGTCCGCCTGTAACCTACTTTGCCCACCTGTAGTCTTATCCATTGTAACACGATTTGAAAAAAGTTCTTTAAAGCTGTAACCTGGATGAAACCGGGGTAGTCATAGAGGAACAAGCAACAAAAAATTACTAACGATAAAAATTAAAGTTATGAACGGAGCAGAAGCAGTAGTACCAGTAACCATGTTCGCAGGAGGATTTGCGATGGTATTTGGAATCTATTATTTAAGAACCCGCCAGAACCTGGCCATGATTGAAAAAGGGATGAACCCTAAAGAGTTTGCCAACCGGCCGGCTCCTTACAAGAACCTGAAATGGGCTTTGTTACTAATAGGGGCTGGTATTGGTCTCTTCACCGCCTATTTATTGGACAACTATGTCTTAAATGGAAGTGTACCGACTGATCATCATGATGGCAGAAATGTCCCTATTTACTTCTCGTTGATTGCCATTGGCGGCGGACTTGGTCTGTTTGGTTCTTACAAGATGGAAAAGAAATGGTGGGATGATAATAATGCTAAAGCAGAATAACATTAGTTAGAATTCAAATATTGTAAGTAAAGTATTTATTCGCTTTAGCATAAAGACAAAGTATAACCCTTAAATACCACACTCCTTATCTAGAAGTCCCGCAATGGCGGGACTTTTATTATTTAGCCAGTTGCTCCATCGCCTTGTTAATAACAACATCCTCGTTGTTTAGTACCTGGTAAAATCCGCTGTTCCTCCATTTATACCTGGCCAATAAAGCTTTTAATCGCTGCTGCAATATTTCTTTTTCCTTCGCTGAAATTGATTTCAGTTTCAATGAATCGTTGGCAGCATTAATAATATTGTTCAATAAGTCTGAGCTGTTAAAACTGTTGGCATATTCAGTGGCAGTTTTATATTGTCCCACCTGTTCTTTATGCTGAAGATAGTAGTTGTAGATAAAATTGTTGAAGTTCCCCTCACTAAGCAACCGCAGAATTTTTTGCAATGACCGGGTTGTATCCAGTGGAACAAATACATTAGGGGTAATACCATCGCCGCCATATAAAGTATCATTACACCTTGTGGTGAATTTTTGCCCACCATTATGATTTTTTAATGAATCGGCTGAAAGCATTTCACCGCTGTTAAATCTTTCCCACATCTCGTCCATATAAACTTTTTTGCCATTGTCGTAAGAACGCTGGATGCTACGTCCAAGCGGTGTATAATATCGGGCCACGGTTAAACGTAAAGCTGAGCCGTCGCTAAGAGGATATTGTTCCTGCACCAGGCCTTTGCCAAATGTTCTGCGACCAATAATAGTTGCCCTGCACCAATCCTGCAATGCACCGGCTAATACTTCACTGGCACTGGCGGATAACTCATCTACAAGCAAAACAAGTTTTCCTTTTTCAAACAAACCGGGACGCTTGCAACGGTATTCTCTTTTCTTGCTATTTACCCCTTCGGTATAAACTACCAATTTGTCGCCTTCCAGGAATTCATCTGCCATGTCCACCGCTTCGTTCATAAAGCCTCCGCCATTTCCCCGCAGATCAAAAATCAGGCTTTGCAGACCTTGTGTCTGTAAATTTTCCATTGCCTGCATAAATTCTTCATAGCTGTTGTCTGTGAATTTATTCAGTTTAATATAACCGGTGGTTTTATTAATCATATATGCCGCATCAACCGATGGAACCGGAATGGTTCCTCTTGTTACGGTTACCGTTTGTGGCTTGTTTTCCCGCAATATCTGCAATACTGCTTTTGACCCTCTTTCACCCCGGATGTATTTTTTGATACTGTCAATATCTGATATCTTTTGTGTGAGTGGGGTATTATTAACTGCTAATATCTTATCACCGATCTGCAAGCCGGCTTTATCACTGGGACCATTCGGAATAACATAGACCACATTAACAGTGTCACTGAAAATATTAAATTCAACTCCAATGCCTTCAAAATTTCCCGCCAGGTCTTCATTTGCTTCTTTTAAGTCAACCGGGGGTAAATAAACCGAGTGGGGATCTAGTTCGGTCATTAGCTGCTGAATAGCTTTGCCTTCTAAAGAATCCAGCTGAACAGAGTCGACATATCGCATTTTGATCAGGTCAATGGCTTCTTGTAAAGAGCTGCGGTTATTAGATGAAAAAAAGCTCTTATTCCCTCCATTTTGAGTGCCCAACTTATATCCAAAGTACATGCCGACTATCATCACCAGCGAAAAAATCAACGGTAGCCAGACTTGAAATTTTTTATTCCCCATCATAATCCTTTATTGTGTAATTTGACGCAAAATAATGGATTTGAACGGAACAGTAGTTACGTTCATACAAATCAACAAATCTTTATGCCGGTTGTAAAACTGATTGCAGACAGCGGGGCCACCAAAGCCGAATGGTGCTTACTTCGTGAGGGTAAAAAAAAGACCATCTTTACCCAGGGCATCAGCCCATATTTTCTCAATACAGAACAGATAACTGATCTGCTGCTGAAAGAACTGAAGCCAAAGCTGAAGAATATCGAAGTGGATGAAATTTTTTATTATGGTACTGGCTGTGCCAATCCTGTTAATGCCAAATCGGTGAAGAAAGCATTACAGAAAGTTTTCCCTGAAAGCAAGGTTGATGTGAATCACGACCTGATGGCCGCTGCAAGGGCACTATGCGGAACCAATAAAGGAGTGGCCTGCATTTTAGGCACCGGTTCTAATTCTTGCTATTTCGATGGAAAAAAAATTGTGAAAAATAGTCCTGGCCTCGGTTATGTATTGGGCGATGAAGGCAGTGGAGCTTACCTGGGTAAAAAAGTAATTCAATATTATCTCTACGGCACTTTTGATGATGAATTGCGGGGCCGGTTTGATCTGACTTACACCACTAACACAGCAGAGATCTTAGAAAGTGTTTATAAAAAACCTTTGCCAAACCGCTATCTCGCCAGTTATGCAAAATTCCTGGCAGACAACCGGGGACATTATATGATCGAAAATATTATTGAAGACGGACTGAATGATTTTTTCTTTAATCATTTGTGCAAATACCGGGAGACTTGGACGTTGCCGGTACATTTTGCAGGAAGTGTTGCATTTGGTTTTAAGGATGTGTTACAGCAACTTTGTAACAGTTATGAGTTTGAACTGGGTAAAGTGATGAAAAACCCAATGGAAGGTTTGATAGCATATCATAGTTAAAGAAGAGAAGTATGGCATTTGAGAAAATTTCTGAACAATCAAGTAACTATCGTCACCTGGAGAAGATGACAGTGGGAGAGATATTGGTGAATATAAATAGTGAAGACCAGACTGTTCCGGCAGCTGTAGAAAAAGCAATTCCACAAATAGAAAAATTAGCAGAAGCCGCCAGTGATAAAATGCTGATGGGTGGCCGTATGTTTTATATCGGAGCCGGCACAAGCGGCCGGTTAGGTATTGTAGATGCCAGTGAATGCCCGCCGACTTACGGTGTGCCTTATGGGTTGGTAATTGGAATTATTGCCGGGGGTGAAAAAGCAATTACTACGGCTGTTGAGTTTGCCGAAGATGATAAAATTCAGGGATGGAAAGATTTACTGGAACATAACGTAAGTGATAAAGATGTTGTGATAGGAATCGCAGCCAGCGGAACTACGCCTTATGTAATTGGTGCATTAGAAGAATGCCGCAAAAGAGGAATCATAACTGGCAGCATTTCCTGCAATCCGGATTCACCGGTGAGTATTGCGGCAGACTTCCCTATTGAAGTAGTGGTGGGGCCTGAGTTTGTTACCGGAAGTACCCGTATGAAAAGTGGCACTGCTCAAAAACTGGTGCTGAATATGATCTCTACAACTGTAATGATACAACTTGGCAGGGTAGAGGATAATAAAATGGTGAACATGCAACTAACGAACGATAAGTTGGTTGATCGGGGCACCAAAATGCTGATGGAAAGAGTGCGGATGACTGATTACGAAAAAGCAAAAGAATTATTATTAAAATATGGCAGCGTAAAGAAAGCAGCTGATTCTTTATCTAAATGATTTGGTTTCTTACGATTTCTATTTATATTGTGCATCTGAATAAACGAAGTGGTTACAAATCTCCGACATATCATTCCTTCTGCTGTAGTGAGCTTCACTACAATTACTACCACTACAACTACCCGTTAAGGGTTGTATATCATCATATCACCAATCGGGCATTTGCTGTACTAAGATGAGAATCTTATTGTCAGTCACCATTATTACATCATTCAAATTTCAATTATGCAGGTTTTAAAATTCGGCGGTACATCAGTTGCGAATGCTGAGCACATCAATAAAGTTGTTGCGATTGTAAAAGAGTCTGTAAAAAAAGATAAAACGGTTGTTGTTGTTTCTGCATTAGGCGGTATCACCGACCTGTTACTCAGTGCTGTTGCAATGGCGGCAGACGGGGATGAGTTGTACAAAGAAAAACTGTCAACGATCGAGCAGCGACATTTTGAAGCGGTAAAACAATTGATACCAGTTGCGCAGCAAAGCCAGTTATTAAGTTTGGTAAAGAAGTCTTGTAATGAGATCGAAGATATTTGTAACGGTGTTTTTCTATTGCGGGAATTAACAGGCCGCTCAAAAGACAGGATCGGCAGTTATGGCGAATGGCTGTCTTCTCAGATCATTGCAGCTAAATTCAAAGCAGATGGTGTTGAAGTGGCCTGGAAAGATACAAGAGAATTGATTGTTACTAATTCCAATTTTACGGCGGCTGAAGTTGACTTTGCAGTAACTGATAAAAAAATTTCTTCTTATTTTTCAACTGTAACAGCGTCACTTTTTATTCTTCCCGGGTTTATAGCAACTGATCATAATGGTATCACAACAACATTGGGTCGGGGTGGTTCAGATTATACGGCCGCCATTATTGCTTCTGCGGTAAATGCGTCTCTGCTGGAAATATGGACAGATGTAAGTGGTATGATGACAGCAGACCCAAGACTGACGAGTAATGCCCGGATCATTCCCAACATATCTTACCAGGAGGCGATGGAACTTTCACATTTTGGAGCAAAGGTTATCTATCCTCCAACTATTCAGCCGGTGATGAGTAAGGGTATACCGGTTTGGATCAAAAATACATTTGCACCGGCTGATGAAGGCACGGTGATTGAATCAGCCTCATCAAAAAATGGAAATATTGTACGGGGTATTTCGAGCATCAACAATATTGTGTTAATCAGCCTGGAAGGAAGCGGTATGATTGGTATTCCAGGTTTTTCAAAACGTTTATTTGAAGCCCTCAGCAGTGAAAAAATAAATGTCATCCTCATCACACAAAGTTCTTCGGAACATTCTATTTGTGTCGGGATCGATTCTTCTTCAGCAGCAAAAGCAAAACAGGCAGTAGATGCCGCATTTGCCAATGAGATTGCGTTGCAGAAAGTAGAGCCGTTGCGGGTTGAATCAGCACTTTCAATTGTGGCACTTGTAGGAGAGAATATGAAGAATCACACAGGTATCAGCGGAAGAATGTTCAGTGCGATGGGAAGAAACGGCGTAAATATCCGGGCAATAGCTCAGGGCTCTTCTGAAAAAAATATTTCGGCAGTTATTGCTACTAAGGATGTCCGCAAGGCCATCAACGTTTTGCATGAAGAGTTTTTCGAAACAACCTATAAGCAGGTCAACTTGTTTATAACAGGCACAGGCAATGTTGGTGCTAAATTGCTTGGCCAGTTACAGCAGCAGCTTGAAGTGTTACAACATAAAATGCACCTGCAGGTAAGAGTAGTTGGTTTGTCCAACAGCCGGAAGATGCTGATCGATGAAGAGGGGATTGATTTGAAAAACTGGAAAGAAACATTAGATAGAGGCGAAGAAGCCAGTCTGCAAAAATTTACAGAAGAGATCATCAGCCGTAATCTCCGTAATTCCATTTTCGTTGATATTACCGCTAATGAAAAAGTTGCGGCAGTTTACAATCAGTTACTGGAAAAAAGTATTTCCGTCGTTGCCTGTAATAAAGTAGCCGCTTCTTCTCCTTATAATAATTATAAAAAGCTAAAGGATCTTGCCAGGGAATTTAACAGTCAGTTTTTGTTTGAAACAAATGTAGGAGCAGGGCTTCCCGTGATCGCAACCTTAAGTGATTTGGTACACAGTGGTGACAGGATCCATAAGATACAGGCCGTGTTAAGCGGAACGCTGAATTTTGTTTTCAATAATTATGATGGCAGCAGAAAATTTGCTGCAGTGGTGAAGCAGGCACAGGAGGAGGGTTATACAGAGCCAGACCCAAGGTTAGATCTTGGCGGGACTGATGTAATGAGAAAAATAATGATCCTGGCAAGAGAAGCCGGACACCCGGTAGAAATGGATGATATAGCCAACAATTCATTTATGCCTGTAGTTTGTATGCAGGGAACGGTGGATGATTTTTATAATGAAATGGAAAACGAAGAAGCTCATTTTGCTAAACTGGTAAAGGAGGCGAACGAAGCAGGATGCAAACTGAAATTTGTAGCCTCATTTGATAATGGCAAAGCCTCCGTTGGATTGCAGCATATTGACCCGAAACATGATCTTTATCATTTGTATGGAAAAGACAATGTAGTTTTATTTTATACGGACAGGTATAAAGAGCAGCCGCTAGTAGTAAAAGGAGCAGGGGCTGGAGCAGAAGTAACAGCAAGTGGCGTTTTTGCGGATATTATCAGGGCAAGCAAAGTATAAAAGCAATGAAAAAAGTAAAAGTACATAGCCCGGGCACTGTAGCAAATCTCGTTTGTGGGTTTGATATACTCGGCATGGCATTGAGTGAGCCATATGATGTGATGGAGGTAACGCTACTGGACGAACCCAATGTTATTATTCATAATAAGGACAGCTTTGATTTGCCAACTGAACCTGAAAAAAATGTGGCAGGCGTTGTATTATTATCTGTGATGGAGAGAATGAATAATAAAGTTGGTTTCGAAATAACGATAGAGAAGCATATTAAACCGGGCAGTGGTATTGGTTCCAGTGCAGCCAGTGCAGCAGGTGCAGCCGTTGCTGCCAATCATTTGCTGGGAAATATTTTTTCTACTGATGAAATGGTGCAGTTCGCTATGAATGGTGAAAAACTGGCATCAGGAGTGAAACATGCCGACAATATTGCTCCTTGTATCCTGGGTGGTATCAGTTTGATACGTTCCATTCATCCTTTAGATATTGTGGCTATTCCCGCACCTGATCTTTTTGTTACCGTAGTTCATCCGCAAATAGAAGTCAGAACTGCTGATGCCAGGCAAATTCTACGACAACAGGTTTTATTAAAAGATGCGATTAAACAATGGGGCAATATTGCCGGATTGGTAACGGGATTTATGAAAAATGATTATGACCTTATTGGTCGTTCTTTAGAAGATGTGATAATTGAACCGATACGAAGCATTCTGATCCCGGGTTTTGATGAAGTAAAAGCGAAATGTAAAGAAGCCGGGGCTTTGGGAGGTGGAATTTCTGGTTCTGGCCCATCCGTATTTATGCTGAGCAGGGAGCAAAAGACGGCCGAATCTGTTGCAGCAGTAATGAAAGACGTTTACAACAGGATTGGCATTGAGTATAATACGTATGTAACAACAATAAATAAAAAGGGAGTTGAGGTGGCCTCCCCAAACCCCTCCGCAGGAGGGGCTTTAGAACCCTAAAGCATTGAGAATATTCACACATAATTATTAACAACAAAACTAAGTTCCCATTTAGGGGACAGGGGCATGAAATTTTATAGCACAAACAAACAATCACCGCCAGTTGACTTTAAAGAAGCAACCATAAAAGGACAGGCACCGGATAAAGGATTGTATTTCCCGGAAACAATCCCGCAGGTTGAAAGTGAGCTGATTAAAAACATCGGTAGTTTCTCCAATGAAGAGATCGCCTTTAGAGTTATCAAACCTTATGTCGGTGATACAATATCAGAGGAAAAGCTTTTTCAGATTGTAAGTGAAACAGTGAATTTTTCTATCCCTCTGGTAAAAGTGAATGACGCTATTTCATCACTTGAACTTTTTCATGGACCTACGCTTGCATTTAAAGATATTGGTGCCAGGTTCATGAGCCGTTGTCTTGGCTATTTTGTAAAAGACGATTCGAGAAAGGTCACAGTATTAGTTGCAACGTCCGGAGATACTGGTGGTGCTGTAGCTAATGGATTCTATAATGTGGATGGGGTGGAAGTAATAATTCTTTACCCCTCAGGAAAAGTCAGCCCCGTACAGGAGAAGCAACTGACCACTTTGGGACAAAACATTCATGCGTTGGAAGTGGAAGGTACTTTTGATGATTGCCAGCAAATGGTGAAACAGGCTTTTACCGATAAAGAATTAACGGATAAGCTTTTTATGACGTCAGCCAATTCTATTAATGTTGCCCGTTGGTTGCCGCAGCAGTTTTATTATTTCTTTGCTTACAAGCAATGGACTGATAAAAATGATCCGATTATTTCTGTTCCCAGTGGCAACTTTGGAAATATTTGCGCAGGCATTTTGGCGATGCAGTCAGGTTTGCCGGTCAAGCACTTCATTGCCGCCTGCAATATCAATGATATTGTAAGTGATTACCTGCAAACAGAAGTGCTGACACCAAAGCAAGCCGTTGCTACATTAAGCAATGCCATGGATGTTGGCAACCCGAGCAATTTTATAAGGGTACTGGAAATATTTAAACATGAGTTTCCGGAACTGAGAAGTAAATTATCATCTGCTACTGTTACAGATAAAGCTACCCTCGCAACCATAAAAGAGGTGTTTGAAAAATATAATT
>CALRVH010000074.1:0-15093 GCA_943371565.1 Chitinophaga pinensis
TGTAATGGTATTGGCTCCTGCAGAAGTAGGTGTACCTGTTGCTAGTAACCTTACCGTATTGTTGCCCAAAGTGGTAAATGATCCGGTGGCACTTTGAAAAACCATACCTCCGCCTGTTGCACGGATCGTATATGGACCTAATTGTGTTACATTAACTACTATGTCAACATATTCCGTAGCAGTCACAGGGACATCTTTCAAATAATTCCCAGCAACGACTGCAGTGGCACAATTAGCAGGGGTTCCGCCATTCACTAATGTAAAGACAGCTGGAGCGGAACCAGCCGGCAAAACAGTAATAGCAATATCACAAATAGTACTGTCGAAACTAACAACAAAATTGTCAACACCGTCGGTAAACGGTGTTCCGTTACCTCTCAGCGTAACATTGGTAGCACCAAGAGCAGTAAACGTACCGGTCCCTCTGAAAAAATATCCGTTTATAGTATCTGTGGAAATAACATATGTACCTGTACGGGTTACATTTACCGAAACAGTAATGGAGTTATTGATTGGCACCAACGGCGTTGTGGCTACGTACGTTCCATTTATTGTTTTGGGTAGGCAGTCTCCTGTCACATCACTTTGCAGGCTGCCTTGAGCCGGAGTATTACCTAATTCAAAACTCAGCTCTTTCTGGCAGCCAATTATCACTATTAATCCCAATAGCAGCCAATAGAAGACATGTTTTTTCATAAAAGGGGAATTATTTTAACCCTTAAAAATAAGACTATTTTGTTTACCACAAAAGGGAACTGTGGATAAGAATCCCCACAAATTCAACGATTTGGGCATAAAACAAAGTCGTATTTTCGTGGAAATCCCGAACAATATGAAGAACGTTTATTTCGCCTTTTTATTTTTTGCCTTCACATCTTGTAAGTCACAGCAGGCCACCGTCAGCAATCTAAGCCCCGATGAGTTTGAAAAAGGTATTTCCGCTGCTAATGTTCAAGTACTTGATGTACGGACTGCCGGAGAGTTCAAAACCGGTCATATCAAGAATGCTTTACAGGCCGACTGGACAAAGAACAAGCAGTTTGCCGACCGTATTCAGTATGTTGATAAAGACAAACCCGTTTATATCTATTGTCTTGTTGGCGGAAGAAGTGCTGCTGCCGCAGAATGGATGCGGAAAAATGGTTTTACCAAAGTGATAGAACTTACAGGTGGTATCAACGCCTGGAAAGCTGCCGGCAAACCATTGGAAGGTAACAATAATGTGACGCAAATGACAGTTGAACAATATTGGGCAAGCATTCCAAAAGATAAAACTACACTCGTTGATTTCGGCGCTACCTGGTGCCCGCCCTGTATCAAAATGAATCCCGTTATTGATGAACTGGAAAAAACAAAAGACCGTAATTTCCTTTTACTAAAAATGGATGCCAGTGTTCATACAGATGTCATGAAAGAATTAGACATCGAGCCTATCCCCCTTTTTATCATCTACAAGGGAGGAAAGGAAGTGTGGCGCAAACAGGGCATCGTTACCAAAGAAGAATTGCTGGCACAGTTGAATTAATCATTTCAGAATATTGTTTTACCTTTTGATGAAGGAAATGAGTCGTAAAATAGGACTGATTTCTAAAACAATATTTTGCATATGAAAAGAAAAACATTCTTACAAAATACCGCTGCTGTTATTGGCAGCAGCCTTCTCCCCTCGCTGGCTTTTGCAGAAGATGCCCGGAAAAAACCGATCCGCTTTGCTCATCTTACCGATATACATGTAAAGCCCGGTATAATTCCTGAAACCGGAATGGCCAAAGCATTTCAGCATGTGCAGGGATTAAAAAAACCAATTGATTTCATTATCAATGGCGGTGATTCCATCATGGATTCATTAGAAGCAAGTAAAGAAAAAACACAGACGCAATGGGATCTGTTCAAAAATATTTTGCAGAAAGAAAATAGTCTTCCTGTTTATCATACCATCGGTAATCATGATGTGTGGGGATGGTTCATCAAACAAAACAAACCAGACAATGACAGGCTATATGGCAAAACCTGGGTAGTGGAAACTTTGGAAATGAAAAACAGGTACTACAGTTTTACTAACCGCAACTGGCATTTTATCGTACTGGACAGTACACAACTTAATCCTGCCGGCGGCTACATTGGGAAACTAGACGAAAGCCAGTTAGACTGGTTGCAAAAAGAGCTGGCTGATGTTCCGCCCGGAAAATTTATTTGTATCGTTTCACATATTCCAATTCTATCTATTTGTGCCGGCCTGTTTTTTGACAAAACAGAAGCCAACGGTGATCTGTTGATAAAAAGAAACCTGATGCACACCGATTTTTTGTCGTTAAAAAAAATATTCAACAAATACCCTAATATAAAACTTTGCATCAGCGGTCATATCCACCTGCAGGATGAAATGGAATATCTCGGTATAAAATATTATTGTAATGGTGCTGTGTCTGGAAACTGGTGGGGCGGTTCGTTCCAGGAATTTGCCCCGGCTTATGCCGTGATGGAATTGTTTGATGATGGCAGTTCGAAAAGAACAATGATTAAATACCAATAGATCAGTTTACTTTGTAAGGATATTTCTAACTATGAAAAAAGAACCTACCATTTTATTTTGCTTTGCTTTGTTATTGTCGCAATTACTTGTTGCACAAAAACCTTCCGTAGAAATATTAACAACGGGAAACAAAACTAGTATCCGTGGCCTGAGTGTTGTCAATGATAATGTTGTTTGGGTAAGTGGTAGTAATGGCACGGTCGGTAAATCGAGTAATGGAGGCAAGAACTGGAAATGGATGACAGTGAAAGGATTTGAAAAAACTGATTTCCGGGATATAGAAGCATTCGATGGCAGTACTGCTGTCATCATGGGAATTGCTGAACCGGCCTATATTTTAAAAACAACGGATGGCGGAGATACCTGGAAAATAGTGTACGAGAACAAAACAAAAGGAATGTTCCTTGATGCCATGGATTTCCTGGGCAACGGACAGGGAATTGTAGTGGGTGATCCGATTGCCGGCAGGGCTTTTATGGCAGAGACATTTGATGGCGGAGATACCTGGAAAGAAGTAGCAACTGATCGCCGGCCGGATACAGATTCAGGCGAAGCTTTCTTCGCTGCCAGTGGCTCTAATATCAGACTCTTTAATGACAGTAAATATTTTCTTGTTAGCGGGGGATTAAGATCAGGTCTTTTTACAACAACCGGGAACTTTGTTCTTCCGGTAATACAAGGCAAAGAAACCACCGGTGCCAATTCAATAGATGTATATGATAATGGCAGGAGAAAAGCCGGTAAACGAATGGTAATTGTGGGCGGCGATTTTAATGCAGATTCATCTTCCGAAAAAAATTGTTTTTATACTACCAATGCCGGCAAAACCTGGAAAGCTCCCACCATTCCGCCACATGGCTATCGCAGTTGTGTAGAATATATATCCAAAGACGATCTGCTTAGTTGCGGCCTCAGTGGTGTTGATTATTCGTTCAATGGCGGTAAGACCTGGCAATGGATAAGTAAAGAAAGTTTTCATGTTTGCCGTATTGCAAAACAGGGTTCCGCTATTTACCTTGCCGGTGGCAACGGCAAAATTGGTAAAATAATATGGAAGTAATTCATTCCGAAATTTTTCAACTCTATTTTCATGTTTAAGAAATTCTTTCAGCAACTAAAACTCAAGATGATGGCGAAGCAACTTCGCCGTCCCAGTGGTGCGATGGGTGGTAAAATTGGCAACATGATGAATAAAGCCAATGAATTTTTATATGATTTTACATTGGATGTGATGCAGCCATCTTCAAACCAATCAATTCTTGAGATCGGTTTTGGCAACGGCAAATTTTTTGATAAAATTTTTACCAAAGCAGAAGGACTAAAAGTTACCGGGCTTGATTTTTCTGAAACAATGTACAATACTGCAAAGGGAAATAATAAGGCAAGTGTGGAGGGCGGCAAACTTTCGCTTCATTTCGGCAGCAGTCATCAAATGCCGTTACCGGATAACAGTTTTGATAAAATATTTTGTATCAACGTCATTTATTTTTGGGATGAACCTAAACTGCATTTACAAGAATTATACAGGGTGCTGAAACCGGGGGGCCGGTTTTATGCCACCGTACGTACCAAAGAAAGTATGCTCAAAATGCCTTTTACCAAATATGGCTTTACCTTCTATGATAGGGAGAAGTGGAAAGGACAGCTTGCCGATGCAAGACTAACTTTCGTTGAAGAACGACCAGCTGATGAGCCAGTCATTGATTTCGATGGTGAAAAATTATTGGTGCAATCTTTATGTGTTGTTGCAGAAAAAGGAAGCTGATACTATAAATTATTCAATATCTCCCGCACAGTTGGTCTTTTCTTGTAATCAGGTTCAAAAAAGCGATATGTAACGGTCGATTCCTTGTCGATGATATATATAGCGGGAACGGGCAGGTATTTTCCATTACCACCATTGTTCTTCTCCAGATCAATGCCTGAATTGCGATAACGGGTAATTGTATTTTCCGGCACTTCAAATTCTACTTCATAAGCTTTCATGATCTTCAATCCCTCATCATATAGAATAGAATATTCTGCTTTTGTTTTCTCTACTGTTTTAGAAATATTCTCAGGCTTTTCAGGTGAAACAGCAATCAGCGTTGCACCTTTATCTTTTATCAGTTGCAGGGAATCCTGCAATTTGGATAATTCCTTGTTGCAGTAAGGACACCAATAACCCCTGTAAAACACCAGCACCACTTTTCCTTCTTTTAGCAGGTCTTTTAGCCTCACTTCTTTTCCATGCTGATCTTTTGCCTTGAAATCAGGTGCCTTTGAAGCAATAAATAAACCCTCTGGTGCTTCTTGTGCAGCAACTGTATATACAACCATCAGCATGGAAATAACAAATAATATTTTTTTCATACGAATAATTTGTAATGTCAAAAATAAAATAAGCTGCGGCAACCACAAGTCAGACAAATGACGATTAACATAAAATTATTTTTCCCTTATTTTTACAAACTATAACCAATTAAACCAAAAAACATGTCCAACAGCCATCAGGAAAGATATTTCACAAAACTACTTATTGGGTTTGCCTCTCTTATTGGAAGTGTGATCGTCAGCTTCTATGCTTTTTTTGAAACAGCAAAAGAAGGTGACTGGTATTTCTGGGCAATAGTTGCAGCTTTTCTTCTATGTGGCGGCATTTATTTTTGTGGATCCGCATTTATACATAAAATTAAATCTGATTTCAGCAAGCGACAGAGACAAAGAGAAGAACAGCGGTCACAAGTTTCATCCCACAATTAACTTAACCATTACAAGCACCGAGTAAAATAATAAAGTCTGGCATAACCAGACTTTATTATTTAGTATATAATTTCAAACTTTTAGTTCACTACTGTTATCCTCTTAATTCTGCTTTTCCAGGTTCCTGAAATCTACCGGTACCAACCTGCTTACACCCGGCTCCTGCATCGTAACACCATAGATCACATCAACGGTACTCATCGTCATTTTATTATGAGTAACAATGATAAACTGGGAGTTATCACTGAATTGGCGGATCATATTAGTAAACTTTCCTACGTTAGCATCATCCAGCGGGGCATCTACCTCATCCAGGATACAGAATGGTGCCGGCTTAATTAAGTAGATAGCGAACAACAAGGCTGTTGCTGTCAATGTTCTTTCACCGCCACTCAACTGCGTTAAAGAAGAAGGTCGTTTACCTTTTGGCTTGGCAATTACATCGATTCCTGTTTCAGCAATATTATCAGGGTTTTCCAGTACAAGGTCACACTGGTCATCATCTGTAAACAATGTCTTAAATACTTTCTGAAAATTCTCTCTCACCAGGTGAAACGTTTCAAGAAATTTCTGGTTAGCTGTGATCTCAACTTCTTCAATCGTTTTCAGCAAACTGATCTTGGCACTCGACAAATCATCCCGCTGCTCTACAATGAAGTCATACCGCTTCTTCATTTCTGTAAATGCTTCAATCGCAGTAGGGTTCACTTCTCCAAGATTTTCCAACCGTTTCTTCATACGGTCTGCTTTCTCCTGCAATTCTTCCACGGCTACTTCCCCTGTTCTTGCTTCACCAAGAATGCTTTCAAGGTCTATCCTGAATTCTACATTCAGCCTTTCCTTCATTCCGGCTAATTGCAGTTTTAATTCATTCAATTTATCCTTGATAGCAGCCAGCATATGCTCCACCTGTTCTTTCTCTTTGGCTTTGTGGCGGATCTCACTTTCTTTTTCTGCCAACTGGTTACGGAAATTATAATAAGCCTGGTCAGCTTCATTCAATCTGAGTTCTTCTTCTTCCTTACTCTTCATCAACTGGAGCAATCCTTCTTCAATATCTTTTAATGATTGTGCAGACTGTTCAATATTACTTCCGGTTTCACTTAGCTGTGCTGTATTGTTCTCAATCTGTCCTTTTAGATCATTCAGTTGATTTTTCTTGAACTCCATTTCCTGTTTCAACCCTGCAATCTTGCTTTGCTGCTTTGTCACATTCAGGTTGAACTCATTATACTGACGGTTTGCTTCGTTGTATTCTGTTTCTGTTAATTTAAATGCTTCGTCTGCTTCGGAGAGTTTAGCTGCATTAGCCTGCAACTGCCCGTTAAAATCATTTAATTGCTCCCTCACTCCTTCTACAGAACTTAAAGTTTGCTGTGTTTGTAAATGCAGTTCTTCCAACCGGTGCTGGCTGTTCGTCTGCATTGAATGGATATTCTCGAGCTTGTTGTGAAGTGAAAACACTTCATTGGTCAGCTGCTGTATTTCCCTTTCCGTATCACGGATGGTTGTTTCTCTTAAGTCTTCATTGAAAGCAATCACTTCATTGTGGCGACCCTGTATTTCAGAACGCAGCGCTTCAACCACTTCTGACTGAACAGCTATTTCTTCCTGTAATTTTTCCAGGTTCTTTACACGACCAATCTTCTTCCCTTCGATCAATCCTACACTGCCCCCGGTAAGGGAATATTTTCCTTTTACATATTTACCGTTCTTTTCAATCACCACAAAACCATTGCTGTTTTGCAACGCATCCTCGCTGTCGGCAATGAATACGTTTCCCAGGAGATGCTCAGCAAGTTTTCTGTACCTATCCTCCACTTCTACAACACTCAATGCAGGGATTGCTCCTTCTAACTGGTGTGATGGAATATCAGCTTGTTGCTCAGCAAATTTATTCAACAAGAAAAAGTTGGCCTTTCCTTTTTTATTCTCGTCCAGCAGATGGACCGCCTGCAATCCCTCCTGCAGATCATTCACTACATAGTAACTGAGGTAAGGCTCCAGTACATTTTCCAATGCCGTTCTGTATTCTTCATTTACATACAATACATCAGAAAGAATTGGGGAATGATGATTCCAATTAGAATTGTTATGCAGGAATTTAACAGAATCCGGATAACCTTCCATAGAATCAATCATGCTTTTCAGGAGATCATGTTCATTCTTTTTAGCATCCAGTTTCCTGTTTTCTTCAGCAAGGTTATTGCGAAGACCATCTAAGACAGCCTGTGTTTGCAATATCTGTTCCTTGGTATTTTCCTGGTGGTGTTGCAACTGTTCCAAATCCACTTTCTTAATGCCAAGCTCTTTTTCTTTTAATATCCTGTCATTATCAAGGTGATTGCGTTGATCATCCCGCTGCTTTCTTTCTTCTTCTATCTGTGCAATGACCCGCTGTTGATTCGATACAGAAGTATCTGCCACCGCTACTCTCTTCTCTGCATCAAACTGGCTACGCTGTATCTGCTGATTTTCACTACGGAAATTATCCAGGGCTCTGCGTTTTTCATCCAGCACATTTCTCTTTGCATCTACTTCATGACGGAGTTGCTCTAATTGTTCATTCAATCCAGTCAATGCTTTCTCTTCCTCTTCGACCTGCATTGTAGTAAAGCCAATGCTTTCTTCAATGCCTTTCAGATTGCCTTCGGCTTTTTGTAAAAAGTCTTTCAGGCTACTTTCTTTCTCCCGCAGATGTTCAAGACGTTGTGCAGAAAGATTCTTATCATTTTCCTTACTGCGGACAGTTTGCACTATATCATTAAAAGCATGCTGCATCGCCTGCAACTGCTTTTCCTTTTCAATAAAAGTTAATTTCTCCTGCTCCAACCCTGCTTCATCATTTGCTATTTCTGCTTCAAGCTTTAATCTTTTATCCGTTTCAATATCCTGTTGTTCGTTGAGTTCTTTGTAAGAAAGATTGAAACCTTCTAATGCTGCTTTTGCAAGCTCGATACTTACTTCACGATAGTCTTTCTTTATCTCATGGTATTTCTCTGCTTTCTTAGCCTGGCTTTCCAGTGCTTTTAGCTGGTTGTTGATCTCAAACAGCAGATCCTCGATACGGGCAAGATCCTGCTCCGTTGCATCTAATTTTTGTTTCGCCTCTTTCTTTCGGGTTTTATAAATGGAAATACCGGCAGCCTGTTCCAGCATACGGCGGCGGCTATTGTCTTTGTCTTTGATGAGGTCATCCACCATGCCCAATTCAATGATGGCATAACTGTCGGTGCTGATACCTGTATCCATGAAAAGGTTCTGGATATCTTTTAGCCTGCACTGCACATCATTCAGGCGGTATTCGCTTTCACCACTTTTGTAAAACTTACGGGTAATTGTGACGGTGCTAAATTCAGTTGGCAGCAGGTTTTTGGTATTCTCAAAAGTGAGGCTTACCTCGGCAAGGCCGCTGGCACTACGGGTCTTGGAACCATTGAAAACAAGGCTATCAAGGTTCTCACTCCTCAAGTGACTGATCTTTTGTTCGCCAATAACCCAGCGGATGCTGTCCACAATATTTGATTTACCGCAGCCATTGGGGCCTACGATACCGGTAATGTTGTCGTCAAAACTCACAATGGTCTTGTCTGCAAAGCTCTTAAAGCCCTTTATTTCTAAACTCTTTAATCTCACGTTGTTCTTGTTTAAGTCAGCGGCGAATTTACATTAAACAAAGTGAAAACAAGGTTTGGCTATCAGGCAGTTATTCACAATGATGGGGGAAAAATGTGAGAAGAAAAACATCGATGCCGGCAAATCACTGTTGCATTCTCAGAAATTAATTAGCTGCTTCACCTTCCGGTTGATGAGAGCCATATTGAGGTATTTGATGTTCAGAAATTCAAAATCCCGGATCAGCAACAAAGCGATAGCAGCTTCCTTCAGTGCAATAGCATTATTAAAACAATTGATAGCCATTTCCCGGGCTCCTGCATGGGCATAATCCAATCCCATCCATAACTCAGAAATATGTTCGCTTCCGGCTTTCATTGCCTGGTAATGATCATCTACCCTTTTTACCAGTAAAGAAGAATCTCCGTCAGCAATAAATTTTATCAATGCCCGGTCACCCGATTTTTTGGCTGCTTCCAGTGCTGCAGATGTATTGTTGAATGTCCAATGAAGACGGGAGAGCTCAGCATAACGGCTTCTCTTCAGGTTATCATCCTTTCCTGCTTTTTTGATCCTCACTAATTGCAAAGCAACGGCCTCTTCTTCTTTGTTCATGTTCACCAATGCCATTACTTTATTCTTTAACAGAAAATCCCACATCGGGTTTATCTCAATACCCAGGTCATACATTTTCAACGCTTCTTCATGATCTCCTTTTGCCTGTAACAAAATGGCCAGCCAGAGATATACATTGGACTGGTTGGCATTGAGGCTGATGGAACGCCGGTAAGTGATCTCGGCAGCATGCCAGTCAAAATTCTGGAAGTACCAGTAACCCAACGAGGCTTGCGTCTCCCCGGAAAACGAATCAAGCCCGGTAGCAATATCAATATTTTTCTTAGCCTGCCATAACATTTGAACAGGGTCCTCATATCCACGAAAAGAAGACAATAAAAAACTATCGGCCAGGCCGGAAAATGCAGCTGCAAATGATGTGTCCCTCGCAACTGCCTGTTGAAAATAATCCCTGGCAATAAGTACATCGTTTTTACTCCTGTTCTCAATCAGCATTTTTCCCCGCAGGTAAAGGTCATAGGCCTGCAGATCGGCGGTAGGTATATAATCCAGCTCCTGTGTTTCTCTTTTCGAGAGAGTAGTGTTAAGCACGGCGGCAATAGCCAGGGCTACTTCCCGCTGAATAGAAAATATATCGTTCATCGGCCGGTCATAAGACTCTGCCCAGATATGTTCATCCATCGCCGCATTGATCAACTGTGCAGTAATGCGGACTTTATCTCCCTGCCGCTGCACACTGCCTTCCAGTATCAGTGATACACCAAGTTCCTTACCGATCTCTTTTACTGATTTTGGACTTTGCTTGTATTGCATTACTGAAGTGCGGGATATAACCTTGTAAGCCCTGATCTTGGAAAGCTGGGTGATGATATCTTCGGTGAGCCCATCGCTAAAATAATCCTGCTGAGGGTCGCTGCTAATATTAGCAAATGGTAAAACTGCAATACTGTTTGCATTTGCCGGTGGAGCTTCCGGCGCATCAATAGCACTTGCTTCTGCCGGAAAAGGGTTGTTCTCTGTTAATAGCTGGTAAATTCGTATCGGGTCAGATACATTCTTTAGTTTTTCCTCTTTAATAAAGACAGATTCAAGCTCCTTTTTATTTACAATATTTCTATACACTACTTCCGATATATACACACCACCAGCTGGCGCCAACGCCTGGATACGGGACGCTATATTAACCACATCACCAAAAATATTATTACCGTGTACCAACACATCACCCATATGGATACCAATACGAACTGGAATAATTGAATCAGCCTGCAGATCTTCCTGAAGCAATTTTGCAAATTCAGCTGCGTCGGTTGAACTATGAAAAAGTAGTAACGAACCATCACCATAATACTGAACGATCTTGCCATCAAGCTCCCCGGCAATCAATTCCACCGTTTCCCTGAAATGATTTATTTTTTGCACGGCCGACTCTTCGTCTTCCTGCATCATCGATGTGTAACCGACAACATCAGCAAATAGTATAGCAGCTAACTGATGACTATGCTCAGCCATGGCTTGAGGTTGAAAATTGGAAAACGAAGTTAGTAAAAACAGTTTTTTCTACAACAGTGAAGATAGTTCCCCGGCCAGAATAAGCACAATAAAAGAATTTCCCAAAAACCATAACGTCAGGCCATATTATAAATTCTTTGTATCTCTCAGGAAAGAGAAACCCTGTTCAAAAAGAGTTCTATATTTAACAACATTAACCGGCACTATATATGTTCCTTTTTAAAAAGCGATGGCTACTATCAGCCTCCTGTTACTTATTATTTCAAACTGCAAATACGCAACCAGTCACCAACAGTGCCGGCGAGCAGGATATCTTAAAAATCTACGAATCCCAGCTGAAAGAAGGATATGCCACAAGGAGCATGTCAGATCCTGAGATTGCCAAATACATGGCAAGGAGCGGAACTGTAATTTCCTCCCTGGATGATTTTGCTGATGAACTCAGACGATTATTTCCTGCTACAATATCATCAAAAATTGCTGTTCTCTTCTTCGTATTTAACAAGGATACATTGTTTCGGTTTTTTATAGTTCCCGGAAAAGTAAAGGAACGAAAGGCAATACCAATCACTAAAAAAAATCTTGAGCAATTAAATATAGACGTCTATAATTCATTGAATATTTATAACCTGGCAGCCAACCGGGCTCCCAGTGAAAGAGGACTAAAACCCGCTCCAAAGAAATCAACACCCGGACTGAGTTTTGAGAAAGCTATTAAAAATGCAACCCGCATTCTACTCCCTGATAATTTTGATCCGGGATATGAACACCTCATAGTAATTCCTTCTTTTACGATTGGGGCATTCCCGTTTCAACTGTTACAACCGTACAAAGACAGTTCCTATTTGATTGACAAATGCAGTTTCAGCATTGCCCCAAGTTTACTCGACCTGATAGCTATACGTAAGCGGCTGCTTAAAAAAAATCCTGGCCTGGCTTACACAGACGATGTTTCTTTTTCTCTTGAAAGACCGCTTTTTGTTTCTAACCCGGCTTATCCTACCAATACTAATTATATTTTTCCCAATTTGCCCGGGGCAAAAAAAGAAATAGCCGGCAGTCTCTCCTTTGCGAACGACTATGTTTTGCTGGAAGGTGCCAATGCAACCAAAGCCAATGTACTCAGCAATATCAGGAATTGCGATGTAGCTTATTTCGCCACTCATGGCATGTCCAGCGAAGAAAATCCAAAGGATAATAATTTCCTGGTATTGGCAGGTAACAAAGATCCTTTTTTTACTACACGAAATATTATGGCCCTGAGGGATTCTACCTATTCAGAAGAAAACAGGTTCCCACAACTGGTCATTCTTTCTGCCTGCCAGACAGGATTAGGAAAATCAATGGAGGCAGGTATTACAGCAGGTATTGCAAGGTCATTCCTCATTGCGGGAGCCAGCCAGGTCGTTATGAGTTTATGGAACGTGGATGATGAGGCTACTGCCTATTTAATGAACCGTTTTGTTTATCACTTACAGAACAAAAATCTGTTTTGTCCATCTGAACCATTACGATTGGCTGAGTTGGATACAAGAAAAAAATTCAAGAATCCTGCCCAATGGGCAAGCTTTTCTGTATTTGGTGTTAATTATTAGTTCATCCGAGTTGATTCAATAAAAATTTGCAGCAGTATTTATTTTTATTCTGCTGCATTCTGTTTATGTAATTAAAGGAGGCCATTTGTATGAAACAACAAATTTTATCCCTGCTATTTATTTTCTTGCTGGTACAGTCCTGCAATCGTTACGCTGCTGATGGAACGAGAAAACAAAAGATCGTCTGGCAACCCTCCCACCAGACCGACACCGGTAAAGACTTTAGCGAAGCAGCAACTTGCAACGGAATTGTGGAAGCTGCAATGGCCGCTACACCATCCCTGAAGGAATATAAAGTGTGGAGTCTCGGAAACAAACAATATCACCATGCTGACTCCGGAAGCAATACCAAAATACTGCACACCACTGCAGTGATTGACGGAAAGATTTCCGGCTATGCATATGAACTAAAAAAATCAAATAAGAAAAACCCGCATGTTTTTATTTCAGTGCATAATAATGGTGGCACCAGACGCAACGCTGTGTGGGGGTATATTCACTATGGCGATAAGTATGAAGCCGCCAACAGAGAACTCGCTGGTCGATTAATAAAAGCGATTAGTACGGCAACGAATTTAGAAAACAGGGGCGTATTTTTGGATAGTACGACCGGCAGAAACGATTACCGTTGCAGTAGCACCGGCAAACTAGGTTTTTATAGTCTTGATGAAAATATAAACAAAGCTCCCTATCGTGTCTTACTTGAAATTGGTGACAATGCTGCCAGCCGTGATTTTTTACAAAACCCGGCTAACCAAAAAATTATCGGGGAAGCCATTAAAAAAGAATTAGTCATTTGGTTGTCAGAGAAAAAATAAATCTGGCATTCATTAGCCGCCATTACGTATTATTCTAAAAGCCGTTTAAAATATAATAGTTATCCACTTTAAATGGAACTGGCACAGTTTTTACCTGCTTTAAGCAAATCAATTGTATGACAGGCACTTTTTCTTCAAAAACAGTTAAGCAATTAACCTTACACTTTATACTTCAAAACATTGATTATCGCAAAAGATGTTTATACCTGCAGGAAATTATTTCATTATGTAAAAAAGAGGTAGTTTGGAAGCAGGCCCTGTTTCAATTTTTTGACTTGCCGTTCAAAAGTATTCCACTCAATAAATTTTCTCAAAATTGATAGAAAGGTAGATATCTCATTCACCGGGTGTTGTCTCCAACACAATCAATATTGCCTGGCTACACTATACACAGGCATTTTTTGTGTTTTGCCACGGAGGTTTGGACTATCAATATAAGTGAAAATATAGCCATCGGTGTCCTTAAGCTCAGCATATATAGTCTCTGACACCAATAGTGAGGATTCATATTGATTGCAAAATGACATGATCCTTGCCGTGGTATTGAGGATATCGCCGCTATAAACAATATCTTTTTTAATGACACCTATTTCCCCGGTCGTAACAACACCAGCATGAACGGCTGCTTTAAAATCAGGAATAGTCTTAAAATGATCATTGAAATAATCAGAGTTCCTTTGCACCGCTTCTCTAATAAGCATAAAACACTGCAGGCAGTTGGCATTTCTCAAACCCTCTTTGCGATCCCATGAAATAATAATTTCATCTCCGACGTACTGGTAAATTTCCCCTTCGCAACTTAATACCGGCTCGGTAGCCAGGCGAAAAAAATGCTTCAACATAAGGAAATATTCTTCATCACCAATACGTTCTGCAATAGTAGTAGAAGATTTCAAATCAAGAAACATAAATATCCTGTCTTCCTGCCTCGGAACATGGTATTTTCCTAGTAATAGTTTTTTTAATGTACCCCGGCCATATTTTTCACTTACATCCAGCAGGAAGATGGTGCTAATAACAATAAAATACCAGGTGATAAGCAACCGAAATACCCGCAGGTTAAAAACGGCCGTATCAAATTTTTGCCAGAAACCTGCATCCGATTTATCAAATACAGCTCCAAGGGTACCAACAATCAGTATACATACGCTAACAAAAACCGAGTAGAGAAATGAATGAATTAAAAGTTTCTGCCCATAGGTCTTCCCTTTCATTCTTTCCCTTTGATAGAATACGATGAAAGAACCAGCAAGTATTCCCCCTGCCAATGGACCCATCGCTGTAATCAGAAGATGCTGTAACGCATTATCTCCAAATGTGAAATAGAGAAAAAACTTATTGGTAACCGGGTTAAAGCTCACTGCATAGAAAAGTTCGACAAGCACACCAACAATCACCCATAACACGGTTATGAAGATTACCTGTCGCATTTTATAGCCTGTTGTCGGTTGTAGTTTCATTACTGCCTTAAGGAACCGCAATATTATTAAAGAAAATCTTTTTTCAGCCTGAAAAGTGGTTTAAACCAGTTTTTAATACCCGGAATTTAACTCCCAATATTAAGGTGCACTCCCATCTTAATACACTACCTTCACATAGTGAACATAAGTTCTACCAACATTCAGTCCTGATCTGTATCAATTCTTACTTTTCGTATTAGTAACAGTTAATCTCCTCTCTACTCTTTGCTGCCAGTCTTTTT
>CALRVH010000075.1:0-14944 GCA_943371565.1 Chitinophaga pinensis
TGTGTTTAGCCTCGCAGTTATGGCCCAGCCTAAAGCTGATGATGTTGTAAAGTTCAATGTAGAAAAGTATGATTTCGGAAAAATAAAAGTAGGTACACCGGTTACCTATTCATTCGAAATTAAAAATATTGGCACCACTCCAATAGTTGTGGAGAATAGCTGGGCAAGTTGCGGATGCACAACTCCCGAAAAAATCGTTGACCCGATTATGCCAGGTAATACAGCCCTATTGAAAGTACAATACAATGCAGCTGCGGTATCTCCCTTTACTAAAGATGTTTATGTACAACTTTCTGGTATAGCCCAGCCTAAAACAGTACAAATAACTGGTGAAGTATTAAGTGCCGAAGCATATGACCAGTGGGTAAAAGAGAAAGGAGCCAAAACAAAAGATAAACCCAATAATTAATCAATACCTGATTTTAGCCACCATAAAAATCCCTCTCAGTTAATCTGAGAGGGATTTTTTTTTACCCTACGTAAAAACAAATTGGGGAAAAAATTCCCAACATAGTGAGATAGGATTGGCGGGAAAAACCAATTTCATGCTACACAGTATTATTATTTACTATGACGGCAAGTTTACCTTCCTTCCGGCAATACAGTTTTCCACATTTACAGGGCAATAGCATTTCTTCTCCCTTCCACAGGCCGTTCTGGCATGAATCTTTGTGCAGTATTTTAAACGAATTGTTATGCCAAACTCCATCAGTGTTGTACAGCCAGCAGTATTGAAAGAAAATAAAATGACGATCAACTCCTTTTTGAAACAGTCCTATAAACAGGCAAAGAAGCAGGTGGAAGATGGCGTTTCAATCATCCAGGAAAGTGGCAACTTTATTAGAGGAGAAATCTCTAGTTTCTTTTATGAAACAGGCCAATGCCTGGCTATAATGTCGTTACCTGTAAACAATTTCCTAAAAGACACGACTCAGATAGAAACTGAACTCCTGCAAGAAGTAAGCAAAGAATCATCTAACTACCTTTTAATGGACGGTGAGATGGTGCCTGTAGAAAAAGTATTATCAGGACCAATGGAAGAAAATTATTAATCTTTCGATTGCATATACTTATTGAAAGCAGGAGACTGCTGTACATATTTTATTATTGCTGCCTGGAATTCTTCGTTCTGTTTTGCCGGCCCGTTCTGTGATGTGAAATAGATCGTATAAAATTTATTCTTCCGAAAATTAAAATCCGGGTCAGTAACATCCTTTTGTGAAATGATAATAGCAAATAGTTTTGATTTCACTTTCGACTCATCATCTCCTGTTGTACCTGTTTTAACGTAATAAAAATAAGGAGAACTATTTTTCAGCATTGCTCCCAACCTGGCGGCTGTGCCACCATACAAAGCCTGTTCCATCCCTTCAAATACTTTTTCCCGGATGATAGAGAGGTACTTGTTATATGTCACTCCGTTATGTACATCAAATGAGTTAAAAGCTACTTCCTGTGCATAAGGGTTCAATGTCAGTGAATAATTTTTATTCTGGCTGATAAGCTTTCCAAAAGCGTCTACCATTTTTATTGGGGGCACCATCACCTGGCTACTACCTTTTACATGACCCCGGAAAGATGACATAAAAACTTCATTAGGTTTACCGTTATCCATACCGGTTCCTTTCTGGTCAAATAGTGCATACTCTGGTAAGATAAATCCTGATTTCCGGTAAGCTTCATGGAAAAGTAATGAGTCGTAAGCAGATGAAAATTTGTCCGCTCCTTTTCCATTTCTAAACGTGTAGATGCCAAAATTATTAAACAATCCCGTTGATACAAAAGAGCTGTCAGAACCAAAATTGGCCTTGCCATTAATATAGCCTGGCCAGTTTTCAAAACCATTCAGCCAGTATTGTTTGCCATTATAACTGAAGTAAGGCCAGTGGAAAGCGGCTTCCGGGTTTTGTGTTGAAAAATGTTTTGCCAATAAAGCTTGCAGGCTTTGTCTTGAATAAGACCCAAGCAACAATAAGTTTGAGTGATAATAATTATCCGAATGCTTCAGGTAATCCACTACGGATGCAATACGGCCGTTGTTCTTTTCAAAATCATAGTCGGCCACTTTTTCGCCGCCGAAAAATTGTTGTTTTTGTGAAAACCCTTCCGCAGCAAATGCATCCCAATCAAGATTCAGCTGGGACGCTATGGCAGCAAAGACGATCGGTTTTAATGTAGACCCCGGCCCGGGATTCATCCGGAGCAAATTAATATTACCAATCTGCTTTCTTAACAATGACTGCGAAACAAAACCATTTTCTCCCCGGATCACTTTATTGAAACCGGTTTTATCATTGGGGTCCGGGCGGTTCATTTCCTTAATAAAATCCACCATCGTCACCATTCTTCCATTACCATCGGCTATACAGATACCATACTCAGCTCCCTTCTTATAGGCTGTATCGCTGCTCATCATAGTTTGAATCTTTGCCGACAAAGAATCCGTTAGTGTTGCATCTAACGAAACAAAAGCATTCTTCCCCGGCGATCCGTTTGCTGTGTACTCAGAAGAAACACTCTCTGAAAAATTTCTAGCCCAGATAAAATTATTACCCATCGGATAGACATAAAACCGGTTCCCATTGACATAATAATTCTTCATGAATGCATCCGGCTCTACCACCAATAGCTTATGATTAGCCTTTGAATCAACAAAGCGGATCTTATCCGGGTTATGAAGTAGTAATGTATCACTCCTGTCCAGCATTATTGTTTCACTGCCTCTCTTCAGTTCGATAGAATTATCTGACCTGTTAATTAAACAAAGCTGTCCATACAAGTTCCCGCCATACAATGTTTTGAAACCCAATTGCAGGCCATCAGGTAGTTGAGTGACAGGCTCATTGGTATAGCCACTCATCCGTGTACTGACAATTAACCCAGTGGCAGCATTCCATAAAGTAACATTATAGTTGGTTGTATCGCTATAAACGCTACCTGTCCAGAACTGTTGTAAATGTGGTGGCGCTTCAATGCGGAAATAATTATCATTGACAGCCAGCTGTGGTTTTCCTGAGTACAAATCGAGATATAACATTCTCCGCTGGTCGAGATGACGTGAAAAACCAGACCTTGTATATGATTCGATTTCTTTACTGATATATTTTCCTGCATCATCCATAAAACCACCAGCCAGTAACTTTTGTACAGAGTCAGTAAACAACTGGTCTTTCTTAATTACAGGTAATCGTCTTGTAGCCTTTGCCGAATCAAAGTAATCAAAGACCGGTTGCAAACGTATCTGGATATAAGTATCCATTTCTTTTGCGAGGTTGGCCACACCGAATTCCTTACTCTTATTAAATACCGGCTTCACCAGTAATAATAACAATGCCAGGCCGGCAAAGACAATACCGCCCGGTATTAATTTTCGTCGGTTTGGATATTGCTCCAGTGGAATATTCTTAAATAACATTACAATAGCCACTATCAATATGGAGGGGAATAAAATAGATTGCTTACTGAGTATGCTACCAAAAGGCAAATCCTGTCCAAAGAAAATATACCGGCCTGTTGCAGCAAGGATTACCAGCAGTGCGGTAATCAGCAGATAGTTCAGCAACGAAAACCCTGCTGTAATCGTCGGATAATTATTATTGATACGGTTAGTAAAATCAGGATATAATTTATAGAAAGAAGCCAGTAAAGTGGTGGGTACTAAAAGCAGTAAAACATAAAGTAATACTGACCATTTTCCGTGTTCCGCAATAAAAAAACGGCTGGTTACAAGGTCTGTAGCTTGTGCATTGTACTTGGCCCCCTTGTTTTGTGGTGCATGAGGCAACAGGTTGAATCCAATTCTATTCACCCCGGCATTATTCTTTTCATATATGAATGTATTGATGAACCATTGGTTTTGAGCTGCCCTGATGACCGGTTCATAGGTCTTGCCATCCTGGTAAGCTACTTCAATGGCCTCATCAACCGGCATCGTCATCACATCTATCCGGTATTTTGTAATGGCCGCTTTTTCCAAAATTTTTTCTTTGGGAAAGAATAGGAAAGAAGCCACAAATAGTAATCCGGTTGCTGCAAAGCCCGTCAGCATCCTTTTACGGGAAGACAAAGAAGGCAATAACCGGACAACTGCATAAGAAATAACAAGAGCAAATAAACCATACCCTGCTACATAAAGCAATTGCGGTAAAGCAAGAAGGTATTTAAGTATATAAGGGCCATAAACCAGGTTTAAAACGAACAACAACAGGTAGCCAAACCCAAGTACAGCAAATAGCGATGCATTTCTTTTACTGCCGGCCGACAAACCGGCAATAGCATAATTGATGCAGAGAAAAGCTTCATTGAATAATAAAAAATTCAGGAACACAATGGCAAAGCCGATATCCACAAACGCAAACAATCCCAGCAGGCTGACAGACAATAATACTTTAACAGGGTTATTAATAATAATATCTAATGACTTACCGGTGCTGATACTCCACCAGCTTTTCTCTACTGAAGCCACCAATGGTGAATGTTTATACGAAATATAAATGAAAGTGAAATAGAGCAGCATCAGTACAATGGCAAGGTGCCGACAGGTTGTTGGATCAAAATTATTAAAGGTTGCAAATCCACCACCGGTTAAAAGTATGAGCAACCAGGAACTAAAGAAAACAACTTTAACCCCTTTCTTCTTCACCAAAGAACTATTGTAAATATGGCCGGCCAGTCTCTTTTCCTGTATAAAATCAATTTCGCCAACCCTCTCCCGGTAAGTTTGCTTTAGCAGTGAAGCTGAACGTTTACGAATGGATATATACAGATAATGAAGAAAGTTAAACCCAAAAACGATGGCTAATAATACTCCGGCTAATACTATAATACCAAAATTCCAAAAACTATTTAGCTGCTGCTGTGAAGGCAAATCCAATCCTTCGTACGGCGGAAAGCTTTTATACCGCCAGTATAAAAAGAAACGGGTGGTGAGTAATACCATCGTAACACATGAAAGTAGCTGCCATATCCAGCTGAGTTTATGGGGTGGCTTTAGCCACGAAGCTGTAAATATCAGCAGGAAGAAAAAAATCAGTGTACCAAAAAGAAATAGTTTCCACGTATTAGCAGTAAAAATTTTACTCCCAAAATTCCAATTAAAAGAATTCTGAACAGAAAACACCCAGCTGAAGTCTGAAGATATGGCCGGCAGCACAATCGTATTGGTTGCAGAAATTGCCGGGGCGACTCGTCCATCCATAAACCTGGCCTGCAGTTGTAACCTTGCATTCGCTTTGTCTTTTTGATAAGTCAATAACACCGGTGAAAAATCAATTGTGCTATCTCCATCAAACGGAGCAAACATAAAGCCTTCACTGAAAACTGAAGGTATTTTCTTCATATCTCTTGCATCTGATACCAGGAACTTGTTCACTAAATGCCTGCTCCAGTCATCCCTGCTCTCTTCAGCTAATGGATAAGAAACAGGATAACGGTTCATTAAGGCAAAGCTATCAGTACCCATGTAACTGACACGAAACTGGTTTCGGTTATTGTCCATAAAACCTATTCCCCATGCAATTGTACTTTTGTCTTCTATGGGGGCCTTAAAAGCTGTCTGCTGTATCCGGATGGTACTCTCATCATACATTACCCCGGCCCCATACTGAAATAAACGACCTGAAAGAAAATATTTCAACTCCCCGCCAGTACTTCTTGAAACATCATCCCGCAACAACATGATACATTTGAGACTGTTGATCAATTGATCATTGGTGTACCATGAAGAGTTGATAAAAGAAATATCATCTTTTAAAATATTCCAGGCTGTTGAGCCCTTTTTTATGGTCTTTCCGGTTCTTGCCGCAATAACGTTATTAATGCTCAATTCAAAACTAGTGTCCGCAGTAGCCTTCAGTTTCACACTCATTGAGTCAGTATAAAATGAAAGCACATGATTAGCAGCCGGATAGTTAACAGATAACAACTTATACGAATTACCTGTTGCAGCATAAAATGGTTCTTCTGAGTAGGGTGAAAATATACTCAACTGATCATTTTTTTTATCCAGTATAAACCTGTTAAACGAATTACCCCTGTAATTCACCGTATCCATCCGTCCCAGTTCTATACTCCGGGCTACCCGGAAGCCATCCTGACGGATAAAATGATGGTCAAGATTACTGAATGTTTTCAGCGACAACGGCGCATGAACATTGAAATACAAAAAAGAAAAACAGGCGACCCCAATCAACAAAAAGACCAATGGAAATCGCCTCTTCTGGTATCCGTTCCTGACGAAGCTTTTATAATAAAGAGCCCCATATAGCAACATCACCACGATAGTGAATGCATATAAAAAAGTCAGGCTGGTGAAAAATTTCAACATGGTACGGTTTATTGGGTATTCAGGTTTGTTTCATCAAAAACAGGATAAGACAGTTTATGCAGCTCCGCCTTATCCAATGCCATTTTTATTACTAATGCCCGGCTACCAAATTCAGTGTTTAATTTTTTCAATAAACTGATATCCGGGCCGTTTCCTTTTGAAAAGCCTTTTATTCTCTCTACCATTTTGCCGCCAATTGATAGTTCATTCACTCTCAGGTACAGGTACTCAATATATAACAATGACATGGAGACAAGCATATCCAGCAATTTCTCCCTGTCAGCTTTATTGAGGTTTGCCGGGCTATTTTTATTAGCATCGGTGATGGCCAATATTGGTTTCAAAAATTTTTCATAGGCATAGGCAGCCACTGCATTTTCCGTTTGCAGTACTCCCTGCATAGCCATTGTTTCATCTTTTAATTTATCATAGCCGGGATAGTTCTTTACTTTATATGCTCTAAGAAAGCCATGTTTCAGTGAATCGTACTCCTGTTGTATTCCGTTATACTCTTTTATCACCTGGCTTAATCCATTATTTTCTTCGGCTAGTTTATGTAATTCATTATTTAATTCCTTTATCCTGCCTTCTAATACCTGAGCTGTAACTTTACCTTTCTTCTCTTTTGATACCGCATTCGGGGCAATATCATTTTTTGATGTGGATGATTCCGGTTGTTCATTCAATGCAGAAATTGTTTCATTGATTTTTCTCCGATGACGATAAAATGCATAAATGATAAATCCAAGTAATGTAATAATGGCAAGTAAGCCAGCCAATATATACTGATCCATTGTAACCATTGTTTCCTTTTCCGGCTCTTTTACCACCTGCTGTACCTGGCTATCAGTATACTGCTTTATCAATGAATCAAGTTCAGTTTGAAGAATAATAGCATTACGAGTAGCTTTATCTTTTACAGAAAGCGTATCCACAATGCGTATACGTTGTGAATCCAGTTGCTGCGCCAAAAGACCGGATGAATAGATGAGCAGCAGAAGAGTAAAACAGATTTTAAAACGCATAAAAAGAATATTAGCCGTTAAAGATTGAAGAATTGGAGAATGCCCTGCCTTTTCTTCATTGGTTTTTGGGAGATCAATTGTTTTTCTTTCACCACATCATTATAAACAGCAGTTACAGAAGCCAGCTCACCCGTATAGCCCGGAAACATTGAAATAGCTTTCAAATCCTGGATAGGGGAATAGGTCTCGGCAACTGAAGTAAGAATGCTGTACAATGACCGCACATCTTTCACCCGTTGATTCTCCATCAACCGGAGGTAAATATTATCCCGGGTAAAATAGATATCCACCGTCTTGTTCTTAAAGGCTTTCAACTCCTGGTTATTCCGGCGAACAATTGCCGCATTGTATAGAATATCATTTCCCGGCTCAATCTTAATTCCACGATACAGATAGATATTATTATTCAATACATCATTATTCTTTGATAACCCCTCTTTCTTATCAATTGGAATACCGGTGAAGTCAGTTATTTTATATGCACCGCTGAATGCCCCATGAATGGCCACATTCTTATTGTTCAACGCCCTGCCCGGAGGAACCGTCTTGACTTTGATCGCCGTTCCCAGCAAGGTGTTCAATTCACTTTCCAGTTTCCGTTTCAACTCATCAAAATAAAAAGCCCGGCCACTCAGCATCACTACTTTTATCCGTTTCCTGATATCTTTCGTCATTACATCCCTTATACTGGCGATAATACAATGCACAATACAATCCGTCGCCTTGTCAATCAGACCTGTTACCTCATCATCCCATCTTATGCTTCTGTCTTTCAATATCGCATCAGCATATTGCAGCAGCGTTGACTGGTCTTTAAATAGATTGCCAATCGTTCTTTCCGTGCTGAGTGAGTTCTCTGCCAATTGTCCAAATGCCGTGACACCAACAGGTTGAAGGTTTTTAAATTTTTTCTTCTGCTCTTCCATCAGGTGAATGAAATTCAGCACATCGGCTGTCAGGTTCTGATTCAGTATGTGACGGCTGATAAAATCCTTCACCGAAATATCATTACTGCCGGGGATGGCCCGTAGTACCAAAGTGAGAAAGTCTTCCGCAAACCCATATAACAATACATTTCCAGCTCCGGCAAAACCTGTCCGGAAAAAACTAGAATAATTTTCATTATCATCCGCCAATACCATCGAAATGTCAGTGGTACCTTTTCCACAATCGATCACTAATGCAATTTCTCCATTTGAGAGGGTTGCTTCATCTGCATGTGTTTGCTGATAACCCATGAATGCAGCATCACTTTCTGAAATAGTCTCGTATTCAATATGAAGTGTGTCATCCGTAATGCCAAGTGAAGCTATTAAATTTCCTGTTTGATCTCTTAACTCATTCAGCAATTCAAATACATCATGCTGAGAATAAATATTCGGCACTAGCAGCGTAACGATGACCCCCCCTTGTTGAAAAGAAGGCTTGGTGCTGATCATCAACCTGAGCAAACGTAACAAGACGGCACTGATCAATTCTTTCTTATGTGATCGGATACTGTAATCTTCTGTATGATCACCCATCGAAAGTTGCAGGCTTTTCTCAATTCCGAGTTTCAGATTGGGTATGATCTCATACTCATCACGGAAGGCAAGTTGCGTTGCTGCTACCTCCTGCCGGGTAATGAATAATCTTATTTCATCATCCTCTATATTATTGGTGAAGTTGAACGGGAAAGTTTTGCGTTGTTCCCTGGTAATTCTTTTCTTTACAGCATAAAAAGAACGATAAAGCATATTTTGTCCGGCCTCATGATTCAGAAAATCCTCTCTCCTCCAATTTTTTGTTTTATCCGCCATATTTAACTGGCTGATGATATTTTCCAGGATATCATAAGAGACCACTGCTGATTGCGGGCCGCAATTCTTATAGCCTACCTGGCTTGCCTCGCTACCAAAATCAATTACGACCCGTTGACACTCTTTACTCCGGACGATCGTAAATTGAAATACTCCTGAATATATTTCACTTTCACTGTGCTGAAGCGAAACCCTGAGATTAAACGACACCTGTTCCACCCGGTATTTGTAAAAACTAACCGACACTCGTCGCTGATCAGCCGAATAATCTAACCGTAATCCCGTTTCTTCATCGGTAAAAGGTTCTACAACAAACGATGTATCTTTCTTAATTACTAACTCAAAATCATTGCCGGTCTTTTTCAGCGAGATATGACATTCCTTCAACGGGATATCTTGTCTGTCAGACGGTGCCATTTGATTCAGTACAATTTTACCGGGGTCTTCAATGGTTAGTAAGGGAGTCAGCACCCTGTCTTCGGCATGTACAACAAAGTTGAAGTCGGTTTCCTGTTTACTGTTATGCTCAAGTCTTGTAACAAAATACCTGTCACTGCGGATAAGAAGGGGAAGATAGTAGAGTGCCATATTATTGCGTTGAATTAGTGATTAGTCATTATTCCCTGCAGAACCATCTGTCATTATAATTACCGGAATTATTTTTTGTGGCTGCTGAGTAGCAAAAATTAAATGCTTTCGCTTTAATAGATTCAAATGCAACGGAAATACTGTCGCCTTGGTAACGATATTCAGATTGTCTTTTTGCCAATTTATCAAACCGGATATTGCTAAACCGTACCGTATCCATAAGACTTATCTTTTCATTTTTCCATACCGAGAGCCTTACCACGGCATTATCCAGGTTAAAGCCGGTCGTATTGTCAATAAAAATATCAATGCTGGAAAAACGGGAACCGGCACTGCTGGTTTCTTTATTTGCTTTTAGCTGAAGAAGTATTCTCTCCGGCCATGTATTCCGGAGGCGAAGATTATTTTTTGTATTCCTGTCCAGTGATTGATCTCTTTCTTCCTCAATCTCCCATATCAATGAATCAATATCCATTATGGGAACATTGGCTGGTCTTGTAGCTGTAATAGTCACCGCCTCAGCCTTCTCCCATTTTACTTTAGTAAAATTAAAGATGAGAAATACACCTGCTGCTGCACCAGAAACATATAAGATCTTCTTAAACCAATGCGTCCCTGCAAGAGGCTTGATTTTTTGATGAACAGGCTGCTGATTATTTCTTACTGTTACTGCAGAGTTATTCAAGGCAGGTTTTTCCTTCCTTATAATGGCCGGGACATACTTGCGATAAGCCGTAATGCTTATCCATTCATTAGTACTGAAAAGCCATATCCTGATTTTCTCCGATTCTGTGGCAGATTTAATGAGGATTTCTAATTCATCCGAAGATTGCACTTCTTTTACCTCATTTATTCCGTCGGTAAATAAGAATTTATCCATTGTCGGGCGGCGTAACCAGTGTTATAGTTGTTGGTTAAGTGTAGAGAAGCATCAAATAGGCTTTTGTAATTTAAATTGAAGTGAAAAAATACGTTGGTACCAGCTACCTGCAAATACCGGGAGGCCGTTACAACAATATTTTATGAATAATCCGGGGGAACCACGGTTTCTTATGATTTTATAAACAAAATTTTGGGGAAACGTTTATACTAAACGAAAATCACCGGTCACTGTCAATCGTCCAGTGAAAACTTCTTTGCAACAGTGGGAGCTTTTTCCAATCAATAGCTTTACCGGTCAGTTGATGCTGTTGACCATCCTTAAAAAAGTTTAAGACCAGAATACTATCTGCCTCCTGGTATTCTAACGACAGTTTTGTTTCCCGCTGCTGATAATCGGTAAGAATATAGGTATGCCTGTCAGCATCATAACTTAGTTTATAATCCTGCATCGCATCAGCCTGGTTCTGAAATATCAAATAATTTTCCCGGTGAATAAAAAATCGCCGGAGCGGTGCATTCTTGCCTGACAATGTATCCGTAGCTGTGATCATTTGTTGTACTTCGTACGCCCCATGCAGAAAAGGTCTTTTTGCTGTATCATCATTAAAATTATTATCTCTTACATAAGGATACAGGGATTCAAATAAAATAAGACCCGTGATGAAGAATTTCAAGAAGAGAGATAGAAAAATATTTTTAGTCGGATCATTCTTTTCAGCCGGCATTACCGGAAGCACCTGTTGACTAAAAAAGAAACTGTAAAGTCTGCGACAATAAGGAGTTAATAAAAACAAAGAAAGACTGAGCAAGAAAAGGGAATATAATTTTACCGAAATATCAAACCCAAAATTAACAGCCACAATATGTGTTAACGATGCCGTAGCTAGTAATAAGCCGGACATCCTGGTCCTTTTGAAGAAGATGAGCAGGGCTGCCAATACCTCTATTGAACCTGTAAAAATATTATACCCTCTTGAGGTACCCATCGAAGTCCAGTATAACAAATCCTTTTCGATTTGTCCAAGCGGCGTATAGAGTGTATTAGGTTCAGGAAGATAAAACTGCGTTTTGAAAACTTTGTCCAGTCCATATTTCATCAGCATCAAAACGAGATAATAAGAGAACAATATAGAAAGGAAGCTAACAATTCTTTTTTGATGATGCTTCCACGGGTTAAGATTATGCAATAGCAAACCAATCATCAATGAAAGGATGGATAGCAACAACACTAATACATACATGGAGATAGAGTCTGAATAAACTATAGTATTCTTCAATTGAACTCCGAAGATGGACGAGGCTATTGTGCCGATCAGCTTCCCAAAAAAGAAATCCGTAACAGAACTTTGAAAAGTGATTAAATGGAAAGGAAATGGAATAAAGAGAATGCAAAGCAACAAGAAAATAGTCGTTGTTGTTTTAAAGAAAGAAGATTTTTTTTGCATCAGTCTGCAGATTACTAAGCCGGGATACTAACGCTGACTGCTGCCGGTTGAGGTTTCTTTCCATAAAACCGCCATGAAATAAATGCAGCCAGTAAAGAAAGCCCAACTATCAGGCTTAGGATAAGAACAAACTGTGGCCCAAATGGAGTCTGGTTATTATCGCCCGGCACACCTGCAACCGGAACAAAATTGCTTTTATATTTTCTTTTCTTATTGTCAAATCCCACAAAGACTGTCTTTTCAATTTCATTATTAAAACTATACTGTGCCTTCAAGACAGCTTTGATACTATCTAATGAATGCCTTCTGGAAAACAACGGATGGTTGTACACTTTCTCCTGCCCCGCCTTCCAGAGTTTTGGATTGTCTATCGGCTTATTACTTGACCGGTCTGTTCTGGTGCAGTATTCACTGGTAACTATGATCGCCACACTATCTGAAATAAAAATCACACTATCGAGTTGTGCCGTTTTTACTTCCCGCTGGGGTGCATGCCCGAAATTGGAATTCTCCATGTCGAACAAATTATTTTCCAGCGCAATACTGAAATTCTCATTGCTGCCGCTATGGCTTTTGAAGGCAATTTTTTTCGTTTGTGAAAAAAGGCTGACGCTGAGGAGGCTTAGTAAGAAAAGAAATAGTTGGCGCATGGCAATAAGGTTATTAAAAATATCTTACTAAGATAAAAAAGATTTCAATTGCCATTGAATTATCATGGCAATTGAAAAATTATTCTCCCGGTATTAACATTATTTTACCTGATAAGATTCAATGTACCCCGCATAACCGGCGAGCCATCTTTAAAATGGACCTGGTAAACATAAGTGGCGGCTGGCTGTGGTATTCCTTCAAATTTACCATTCCAGTTTACTTCGGTTCCTTCAGTATAATAAACTAATTGCCCCCAACGGTTATATACACTTACCCTTGCTCCGAGCTGGGGATCGAGATAGGGTATTCGCCAGGTATCATTCTTTCCATCATTATTGGGTGTAAAAGCCGTTGGCACAAAAATGCCGGCTACTACTTTTATTAACACCATGTCTTCGCTGGTACAGCCGTATGGTGATACTGCAGTAAGTGAATATAGAATATCCCGGTTGGGTGATGCAACGGGGTTTAGTGCAGTCGTGCTGCTTAAAAAATCTGGTGGCGACCATGTATATATATAACCCGTATCGTTAGCAGTAGCCGCCAGTGTTGTTTGTCCGCCTGCGATTACAATCTTATCCGGACCCGCACTAACTCCAGGGTTAGGACGCACATTAATAGCAAGTACATTGGAAGCAATGCGACAGGCAGTAATTGTAATATTTCCTGCTTCAGCTACTGAAAGGCGATACCAGTAATTGCCGATAATAGTTGGCTGTCGCTGGAAATTTATAGATGTTGCTCCGGCAATATCTCTCCAGGTTACTCCTGAATCATTACTGACTTGCCATTGAAAAACAGGAATTATAAACCCGGGTGAAATGACTGCATTAAACGTATAGCCGGTTTGTTCATTTATACATACATCAACAATATCACTACTTCCTTGAATAGACGAAGTGAGAACCGGGCCACAGGGCCGGAAGGTAATATCATCCAATGCAAGATCGTTACCAATACCACCAGGTGCATTGTTTGTCATCCGAAGTACGATAGTTGGATTGCCGGCTGTGGTCGTGAAAAAGAAACCATATTGTTTCCATTGGGGTTGAGGTGTAGCATCAATATCACCGGTATTGAATTGGTTCAGCACTACACCAGCGGGGGTTTCGATACTGAAAGTAATCAAGGGCTTTATGGCACTTGCAGATATAATGACATTCATTATCCAGGCAGAAAATTCATAGGTAGTATTCGGACAAAGCCCCGTTAAGGTGGCTACAAAAAAATCAGCCGGCTGGTAAGAAGCATTAACGAGCATGAAATTTCCGTTGCCGGTATGGTCAGCATTTACCGTATGCCATGAATTACCAAAGCACCCGGAAGTGGAGGATGTGACGGTATAAAAACCATCGTTGGGGCAAGAGGATGTTGTATAGGTATAGCCCGGAGGTGTAACACCTGAGTTGTAATTAGGAGTATTACCAAAAGTAATATTGATCGCCGGATCTCCAAGGCTGCCCGTACACAATTGTGCTTGGGAGAGAAAAGACAAGCACAGCATCACTGGCAAAAAAAGTATTCGTATCAACCTTAAGGTGCATGTAGTTCCACTCACTGGATCGGTATGATTTAAGGAGGTGAAATTAAATCAATTGCGTGGCTCTTTGGGTTAATTATGGTTTTCTTTTTTTCAAGTATTTTGATCAAGTGGTCATAAGATTTAAATGCTGCTATAGAGCTAATAACCGATTCTCATGATTTTGGAAAAGGCATTACTAAAATATTGTAATAAAAATGATGGTCAGATAATTCGTCATTTCTAAAGAAGAAAAGAACGATGAATTCAGGTGTACGAACCCATCTATTCAGCATTCAGTTTCTTACCTTTGTCGCATGCTCAATATCTCCAAGCGGGGCCAGCAAATGCCGCCATCGCCAATCAGGAAATTAGTTCCTTATGCTGAAGCAGCGAAGAAAAAAGGAATTAAAGTATATCACCTGAATATCGGTCAGCCAGATATAGAAACGCCGCCTGCGATCATTGATGCGGTACGGAATGCTGATATTAAAACACTGGAGTACAGCCATAGTGCCGGTAATGAAAGCTATCGCCGTAAACTGGTACAGTACTACAAAAAAGTGGGCATTGATGTAACGCATGAGCAGATACTGATCACCACCGGCGGAAGTGAAGCCATCATGTTTGGCTTTTTTACCTGCCTGAACCCGGGAGATGAAGTGATAATACCCGAACCATTTTATGCAAACTATAACGGATTTGCCTGC
>CALRVH010000076.1:0-14617 GCA_943371565.1 Chitinophaga pinensis
TCCTTTAACAGCAACCACATTATCCTTACCCACAGAAATAGTTACACCACTTGGAGCAACTACCGGTTGTTTACCTATACGAGACATAATTTCTTAGTTTACTTTTTTAATTGTTGTTTACTGACCGGTCAGCTTAGGATAGTTTCAGCTTAATGTATCAGTAACGTTTATTTTAATATATGTAGCAAAGAACTTCGCCACCTACATTCTGAACTTTTGCTTCTTTATCTGTCATTACTCCCTTAGAAGTTGACACGATAGCCACACCCAAACCATTTTTTACACGGCGAAACTCAGCTGGAGATGCGTATTGACGCAAACCCGGACGGCTAACTCTTTCCATGCTTTGAATAGCTGGTTGCTTTGTAGCAACATCATACTTCAAGGCTATCTTAATAACACCTTGTTTATTATCATCCTCAAATTTGTATTTCAGGATATAACCCTGGTTGTACAAAATCTCAGTCATACGCTTCTTCAGATTAGAAGCTGGAATGTCAACCACACGGTGACCTGCCATTTGCGCATTACGGATTCTGGTCAGGAAATCTGCTATAGGATCTGTTACCATATTTTTTGCCCTCCTACGTTCCGATATTCTCGGAATAATTGGAAAAGTTTAGTTTAATAATTTAATTTCTTACCAGCTTGCTTTTTTCAATCCTGGAATTTTTCCGTTCAAAGCCATGTCTCTAACCATGATCCTGGAGAGACCAAAGTAGCGAACATACCCTTTCGGACGTCCGGTGATCTGGCAGCGATTCTTTAAACGAACCTTCGAAGAATTCTTCGGCATTTCGTCCAAAGCTTTCCAGTCGCCTGCTTTTTTCAGTTCTGCTCTTTTAACAGCGTACTGGGCCACCATCTTCTCCCTTTTTCTTTGCCTGGCTTTTATTGATGTTTTTGCCATTTTTATTTATCCTTTTAGTTTGAACTATTTTTTGTTGCGTTTTTGAAAGGCATTCCAAGTTCTTTCAGCAATTCGTAAGCTTCTTCGTCGGTACTGGCTGTTGTTACGAAAGTGATATCAAGACCTGTTATTTTATTTACCTTATCAATATCAATTTCCGGGAAAATGATCTGCTCTGTTACTCCTAATGTATAGTTACCACGGCCATCAAACGCTTTTTCATTTACACCTTTGAAGTCACGAACACGGGGTAATGCTACAGCGATCAAACGATCAAGAAATTCAAACATCTTTACTCCACGCAGTGTAACTCTTGCGCCAATCGGCATGTTCTTACGCAGTTTGAAGTTAGATATGTCTTTCTTTGACATAGTGGCTACTGCTTTCTGACCAGAGATAGTTGTCAACTCATCAAGAGCTATATCAACTAATTTTTTGTCAGTTACAGCGCCATTCACACCACGGTTCAGGCAGATCTTCTCCAATTTAGGAGCCTGCATTACTGAATCGTAACCAAACTTTTTTACCAATGCAGGTACAACATCGTTTTTGTACTTATCTGCCAGTCTCGGGGTATATGTTTTTGTACTCATGATTATTTACCTCCCTGAGTTTTTGTTGTTTTAAAAACTCTTTCTGTTTTTCCTTCTTTCCGCACTCTTGTGATTCTCGCACCTGCTTTTTGAGCAGCATCCCACAGCATTACATTGCTGATATGGATGGGAGCTTCTTTTTTTACAATTCCACCTTTAGTGTTTTGTGCAGAAGGTTTGGTATGCTTGGTGATGATGTTAACACCTTCTACCAAAACTTTACCATCTTCAACTAAAACTTCTTTCACAATTCTTGGCTTTGATAAATCTTTATCGTCGCCAGTAATTACCACAACACTGTCTCCTTTGCGGATATTGTACTTTGGTTTAAATCTTGCTTTCATTTTATCTATCGTTAATGGGTTTTCACCCTTTTAATCAATTATAATACTTCCGGGGCCAGTGAAATAATTTTCATGTATCCTTTATCACGGAGCTCCCTGGCTACCGGCCCGAAAATACGGGTACCTCTTGGCTCATCTGACTGGTTCAGAATAACCACTGCATTATCATCAAAACGGATATACGAACCATCTTTACGACGCAGTTTATTGGTTGTACGAACGATTACTGCTTTTGCGACAGTACCCTTCTTAATACCACCTGCAGGTAATGCATCTTTGATTGTTACTACAATCTTATCGCCAATCCTGGCATAACGCTGACCGCTGTTACCGAGTACACGGATACAAAGCACCTCTTTGGCACCACTGTTGTCCGCAACATTTAACCGGCTTTCTTGCTGAATCATTTTATTTAGCTTTTAGCTCTTGGCGTTTTGCTTCGAGCAGTTAAAACGTTTATTAATCTTTGGGCAACGACTCGTAACTCACGACCCGTTACTTTTCTTACTTCACTTTCTCTACCACTTCTACCAGTCTCCAACGCTTTGTTTTGCTAAGCGGACGGGTTTCCATGATTTTTACTACGTCACCAATGCTGCACTCATTCTTATCATCATGCGCATGGAACTTGGTAGTCTTTTTTACGAACTTACCGTAGATCGGGTGCTTTACTTTTCTTTCAACTGCAACAGTAATGGTCTTGGCCATTTTATTGCTCGTTACAACACCTGTTCTTGTTTTTCTTAAATTTCTTGCTTCCATTTTTTAAGCTTTATTATGCTTGCTGTTGCTTTAACTTCAATTCTGTTATCAGGCGGGCAATATCCCGGCGCAAACCACGGATGGTCATTGGATTCTCCAGGGGAGAAATAGTATGAGCAAACGTCAGTTTTTTCAACCGCTGTTTGTCTTCTTCGAGACGGGCCTTCAGGTCCTGCTCATTCATTCCATGGATGCTTTTTACAAAATCTGCTTTCTTTGACATCGCTATTCGATTTACTTATTTATTACGCTGTAACCAGGTCACGGCGTACCATGAATTTTGTTTTGATTGGTAATTTACCGGCTGCTAATGCTAATGAAGCACGGGCAACTTTTTCATCTACACCATCCACTTCAAATAAGATACGGCCTGGTTTTACTACAGCAGCCCAGAACTCCAGGTTACCTTTACCTTTACCCATCCTTACTTCCGCTGGTTTGCGGGTGATTGGCTTATCCGGGAAAATGCGGATCCATACATTACCCTCTCTTTTCATTTCACGGGTCAGTGCCTGACGGGCTGCTTCAATCTGGCGATCAGTGATCCAATGCTGGTCCAATGCTTTTAAAGCATAAGAACCAAATGCAATGGTAGTTCCTCTTTTAGCATCGCCTTTCATGCGGCCTTTCTGCATCTTCCTGTGCTTCGATCTTTTCGGTTGTAACATTTTAAAACAATTTGAAAATTTGAAAATGTGGAGATGTGAAAATGAACTCCACTATCAAAATTTTATCTTTTTAGTACAGGCGTGAATTTAATTTTCACATTCTCACACCTGCACATTTACACATTAGTTCCTTCTTCCGCCTCCACCGCCGCCTCTGCGGTCACCACCACCACCGCCTCTGCGGTCATCACGACGATCCCCACCACGGTCATCTCTTCTTTCTCTTCTTTCTCCGCCACCAGCTTCGTTCTTACCACCACCTGCTATGAAGTTCGGGTTCAGATCTCTCTTTGCCAGTACTTCTCCTTTACAGATCCATACTTTGATACCGATTTTACCATATACTGTTTGTGCAAACACATTAGCATAATCGATATCCATACGGAATGTATGCAATGGCACACGGCCTTGTTTGAATTCTTCGCTGCGGGCAATCTCAGAGCCACCGAGACGTCCGCTCAATTTTACTTTAATACCTTCAGCACCCATACGCAGTGCAGAAGCGATCGCCATTTTGGTGGCTCTTTTAAAGTTGATACGGTTTTCGATCTGGCGGGCAATAGTATCACCTACGATCATTGCATCCAATTCCGGACGACGGATCTCCAGGATGTTGATCTGAACATCTTCTTTGCTGGTAAGTTTTTTCAACTCCTCTTTAATACGGTCTACTTCACCACCACCCTTACCGATAATGATACCGGGCTTAGAAGTATGAATCGTAATAATCAGTTTACCCAGTGTTCTCTCAATAACAATTTTTGAGATACCACCCTTGTTGATACGGGCATTCAGGTAAGTCCTGATTTTATAATCTTCAATCAACTTGCCGGCATAATCTTTCTTTGTGGCGTACCAGTTTGATTCCCATCCACGGATGATGCCTAACCTGTTACCAATCGGATTTGCTTTTTGACCCATGTTATTGGTTTATTAATTCGTTTAGTTTTTATTTTCTTTTGTATCAACTATCACTGTTACGTGGTTGCTGCGTTTGCGAACACGGTAGCCACGGCCTTGTGGAGCCGGACGCATCCTTTTTAATGTTCTTGCACCATCAACCATAATCGTTTTTACGATCAGCTGGCTTTCATCACCACCTTCGTTCTTCTGCTTCCAGTTACTGATAGCACTCAATACTAACTTACGCAGGGGTACTGCAGAGTCTTTAGGATTGTGCTCCAATTCTGCCAATGCTTTCTCTACTTTCATGCCACGGATGAGATCAACAAGTAACCTCATTTTACGGGGTGATGTCGGATGATTTCTAAGTTTTGCTACTGCTTCCATTGTTTCTTAGTTTCTTGTTTCTATTACTGGTTTATACTTTATATAAAAGTGGCAAACCAGCAACTATTCTTTTTAGTCAACTTTCTTACTTGAATGCCCTTTGAACTGGCGGGTTGGCGCAAATTCTCCCAACTTATGTCCAACCATAAATTCAGTTACATACACAGGTATAAATTTGTTGCCATTGTGTACCGCGAAAGTGTGACCTACAAAATCAGGAGTGATCGTGGAACGACGGCTCCAGGTTTTGATAACACTTTTCTTGTTTTTGCCTTCGTTGATAGCTACTACCTTTTTTTCGAGGTGAGAAGCTACATAAGGACCTTTTTTAATCGAACGAGCCATTTTATGACGTTGTTTTATTAATTAGTTTGTTTACTTGGCGATCTTGCTTCCGTTACTGCGCTGTATGATCAGCTTATCACTTCCTTTTCCTTTTGTTCTTGTTTTCAGACCTCTTGAGTACTGACCGTTTCTGCTACGAGGCTGACCACCTGAAGCTTTACCTTCACCACCACCCATCGGGTGATCTACTGGGTTCATTGCCACACCACGGGTTCTTGGTTTGATACCTTTCCATCTGTTACGACCAGCTTTACCCATGCTTTGCAGGAAATGGTCGCTGTTGCTTACCACACCAACTGTTGCATAACAATTGATCAACACTTTTCTTAATTCGCCGGAAGGCATCTTTAATATAGCGTACTTCTCTTCTTTGTTCGTTAATTGTGCAGATGAACCAGCACTACGGGCCAATTTTCCACCTTGTCCAGGCTGCATTTCAATATTGTGAACGTTAGTACCGAGTGGCATATTCTTCATGGGAAGAGCATTACCAACCTCCGGAGCTACACCAGGTCCACTTTCTACTTTTGCACCAACCAGTAAGCCTTGCGGAGCCAGGATATAACGCTTTTCACCATCAGCATAATTCAACAAAGCGATAAAAGCGGTACGGTTTGGATCATACTGTATTGACTCCACAGTACCAACACCAGCTTTATTACGTTTGAAATCTATGATACGATACTTCTTCTTATGTCCACCGCCTCTGTAACGCATAGCCAGGCGACCAGAAGACGTACGTCCGCCAGTTCTTGGTTTAGCTTCTACCAGGGTCTTTTCAGGAACATTAGTAGTAACCTCAGCATAGGCATTGCCAATTCTCCAACGGGTGCCGGCTGTAACAGGTTTAAATTTTCTTAGTGCCATTTTTCAATTTCTTTTTTAGTTCAACATTAGCGGCTGTTGAAGCCATTCGTTAAGGAAGGTTAGATATTTGAATACAAATCAATGTTCTCACCTTCTGCTACAGTTACAAATGCTTTTTTGTAACCTGGCTTGCGGCCAGAGATTACACCAGCTTTTGTAAAGCGGCTTTTATTTTTTCCCGGAGATACTGAAGTGTTTACGTTTGTTACCGTTACACCGTAAAAGCTTTCTACTGCTTTTTTGATCTCCAGCTTGTTTGCTTTCTTATCCACTTTGAAAGCATAGCGACGCAGTTTATCCTGCTGGGCATTTGCTTTTTCTGTCAAAATGGGTTTTATTAATACGTCAGAAAGTTTCATTGCAATATTTTTTATTTTCTTTTTGCGCAATGGGATCTTACGATCTCATTTCTTACTCTTTAGAATTTTTAATTAAGCTTCTGCTTTTTCTTCTTCTGAAAAAATCTTCGCTGCACTCTCCGTTAAGATCAGCACTTCAGAATTTACAATGTCATATGTGTTGATATCGCTCAATAACACTCCTAAAACAGAAGGAACATTACGGATTGAAAGTTCAACGTTATCATTATTCTCAGGCATGATGAACATTGCTTTTTTATCAGCTACTTTCAGGTTACCCAGTATATCTACAAACGTTTTTGTTTTTGGCGTATCAAGTGTAATGTCTTCCACGATTACAATTGCATTGTCTTTTGCTTTGTAAGACAGGGCAGAAATTTTTGCCAGGTCTTTTACTTTACGGTTCAATTTGAAATCGTATAAGTGAGGCTTTGGACCGAAGATCGTACCACCACCTTTATATAATGGGTTACGGATATTACCCTTACGGCTTCCGCCTGTACCCTTTTGGCGATGCAGTTTGCGGCTTGCTCCCTGTACCTCGGCACGGGTTTTCACTTTGTGAGTACCCTGACGCTGCGCAGCTAAATATTGTTTTACAGCCAGGTATATAACGTGGTTGTTAGGCTCTGCACCAAAAATTTCTTCTGGCAGTTCTACCGTTCTACCGGTTGCTTTTCCTTTTGTATTTAAAACTTCAACTTGCATTTTCTGTCTTTTTTATGAGCATCCTTCGACAAACTCAGGATGACATCGTAATTACTTCTGAATTAAAACTATTGAACCATTATAACCAGGTACGGAACCACTAACAAGAATGTAATTCTTATCGGCAAAGATCTTTACCACTTTCAATCCTTTCAACTTTACACGGTCAGTTCCGGTGCGGCCGCCCATTTTCATGCCTTTCATTACACGGGCAGCATCAGATGAGTTACCTAATGAACCAGGTGCTCTCTGACGGTCATGCTGACCGTGAGATTGCTGACCTACACCATGGAAACCATGGCGCTTAACAACACCCTGGAAACCTTTACCCTTTGTTGTACCTACTACTTCAACAGAATCGCCTTCAGCGAAAATGTCTACTGTAATAGTTTCTCCAATATTTTTTTCAATGGAATAGTTGCGGAACTCTTTTGTAAACTTCTTAGGAGCTGTCTGAGCTTTTGCGTAATGATTAACCTCAGATTTAGTAGAGTGCTTTTCTTTTTTATCACCAAAAGAAAGTGAAAGTGCATTGTACCCGTCAGAATCGGTTGTTTTAACCTGGGTAACTACGCAGGGACCTGCTTCAATAATCGTACAGGCAGTTTGTTTGCCTGAAGGATCGAAGATGCTGGTCATCCCAATTTTTTTCCCAATAATACCTTTCATGGTTGTCCAATTTATGCCTGCAAGGTTATTGGGACAATCTCGCTTATGGCGAGACTTCAATCCCCGTTTGCCACCGACCTTTTCCTTTCTGGGGAAGTACCGGCAGTAAACAAACCCTGAATGGCTTGTTTTATGTTAATGCGTCAGAGCTCTTTTCTTCTGCTCTAACTTTCGATAGAACATTTTTGAGAGGTGACAATAATTTATTTATATATAAGAACTAAAAGAGGTTTATCACCTCAATTTCTACGCTTTGATTTCTACTTCCACACCGCTTGGCAAATCCAACTTACTTAATGCATCCACAGTTCTTGAACTCGACGTATAGATATCCAGTAAACGCTTATGCGTTGCTAACTGGAACTGCTCACGACTCTTCTTGTTTACGTGTGGTGAACGCAATACTGTAAAAATTTTACGGCGGGTAGGCAAAGGAATTGGACCTGTTACTACTGCACCAGTACTGCGTACTGTTTTAACGATCTTTTCAGCTGATTTATCTACCAGGTTGTGATCGTAAGACTGTAATTTGATTCTGATTCGCTGCGACATGTATGAAAACCCAATTTTCTTTTGGGAGTGCAAAGGTAAGGTTGAGAGGCATTGCTTCCAAATAGTTGGGAAAGAATTTTATAGGTTGTGGACAAACTTGTTTTAACCCTGCCCAACCTACTCTACGGGCTTGATTTTCAGGCTTAAGGCAGCAAAGCCACCAAGCTCCAGGTGCTCAACCCTAAATCGATGATTTCCATCCAGACTTAACCGGAGCCTTTTGTTGAGAGATTCATCAAATTTATACAAAGACGGATTCCATTCATCAATGACCAATTTATCATCGATATAGACCCTTACAGCATCATCCCAGGTAACAGAAATCTCATACACACCTTTCGGAATGTTTGACATCCCCTCCGCAACAGTAATGAACTGCTTATGCTGAACATCACCGGCTTTTATACCGCCCCACCATGCATAATCCAGCTTATTCGCCTTTTCGGTTTTAAAGGGTACTTTCTTTTCCAATGGAGAAAAAAGTACATTGGTTGCTATCGGATTATGCACTGATGTATCCAGTGAATAAAACTGCACCTGCCATTCTACAGGTTGGAAAAATTTTTGAAATTTTACACGATAGTGGTTTCCTGCCGGCACCATCTTTCCAAATTGATCATAGAAAGCCTCTCCCTTAAATTCAAGTACTATCTCGGTATTGTCTGTCGTGTTATCATTGCCCGGGTAAGTATCTTTTATAAAAAATATTTTTGTTGGGAGATCAGTTACATCATACAGCAATTTTTTTGGTTCAAGAAATCCTTGCTCTACATATGGAAAATCACCACCCACCAATGATAGTAAGCTCCATTTTCCTTTTGGGCCCAATAATTCAAATTCCATTGTGTCTGATTTACTGACGGGTTGGTATTCCAAATTAAGGGATAACGAAAATCGTAAGGGCCCCATTCAGTTACAAGAATGTTTTTACGGCCGGCATATGTAGTGTCAGGGATGCTCAAAGGCTTACCTGCTTTTTTGATACTGTCGGGCCAGCGGATCATATCACCTTCAAAAAAAGGCCGTGCAGTTGAATCGTTATTATAATAAAAACTCCACCTTTTGATTGAAGTGTCATTTAGTAATAATAAAGCCTCATTGGTCTCTACAAAATTCTCTCCTAACCCGATACTATCAGTCATGGAAAAATTGAAAGCTTTATCATTTTTATAAAAATCATTATTTGTTATATCATAATTCATGCTCCTGGTATCCCTTTTTTGTGCATATCCCCAATCAGTTGGTTGTGTTTTCCTGCCCATATTTTTATGGCTTCTTTGTTTTGATGAAAGAAGTTCATATAAATGGAATTATTCTGCCCATGCTCAATCGCAATGCCTATCCTGTTATTAAAAAATTTATTATTTCGGATAACAGACTGGTAACTGTAGCCACCCCAAATGCCATGGTCGCATTCTTTAATAATATTTTGCATGATGCGGTTTCGGCTAAAAGTCACTTCAATACCGTTTGTTGGCGCATAAGAAAAATCATTTCCATAAAGCAGGTTATCGTTACACCCACCCTCCCCGGTATCCATTGTTGTTTGCCCTGCCCATAAGAAAAAACCATCTCCGCCATGAGTTACATTGTTTTTATAAAATAGATTATTGCTGCTTTGTTCATACACCAGCATTCCAGCACTGTCCTGTCCCCTGTTGTACACACCGTGGCTATAACCACGGACATTAAAGATAACCCTGTTATAAATTACCCTGTTGTGGCTGCTACGGTACATACCGATACCAATGCCTGAATTGAAAGAGAAATCGTTGTTGACGATGAGGCCGTCATTACAGCGCATCATCATCAATGCATTCTGTCCACCGGTGACTTTGCAATTTCTTACAGTAAAGTAATTGCAATCCTTCAGGTATATTGCTGCACTATATCGCAGCCATTCATCTTTCTCATTATGATGGTAACTCATCCAGTCTGACACATCCTCTTTCTCTTGTGTACTGTTGAGATGTTGACGATAATTGTAGCTAAAATCGCAGTTCTCCAGGATGAGATTTTCTACATTTCGTGCCAGGAAAGCAATTTTATAGCCTTTTACTTTCAGGTTACGGATGGTGACATTCTTACTATTTTGTATAATGATGCCCACTCCAAAAAACTCATCCGGGTTCTTCTTTTTACCGCTGCCTGTCAATTCTGTGTTTTTAAAATCGATAGTGATATTATTTCCTTCAATACGGATAACAGGCTTTGATGTATCTGCCGGGGCATCTAATTTATAAACTGCTTTTTTGATTTTAACCGAATGTGTGATCTTCATCCCTGCTACCAACTGCTTACCCTGACCTAATAGGTTTATTGTCATAAAAAGTGGTGCAAGACAGGCCAGAATTCTTTTTATCATCAATTTGGTTTTACTTGCAACAATTTACATCATTAATGGAAGATAAATCCAGGACAGAAACCAACACCAGTAAACTGGTGAAGCTGTTGCTAAAAATAGCAATAACTGTAATTTGCCTTTGGTACGTTTCAGGAAAAATTGATTTTACCAAAGCCTGGGCTGTAATAAAAACCGCTAATTGGTACTATTTGTTATTAGCATTAATTGCATTTATCATCTCCAAATTGATAGCAGCATTCCGCCTTTCGATTTATTTTAAAAACACGGCTCTCTATTTATCACAATGGCAGAATATAAAGCTATACTGGTTAGGTATGTTCTACAATTTATTCCTTCCCGGATCCATTAGTGGAGATGCCTACAAGGTGATTTTGCTGAAAAAAAAGTATGACGCACCTTACAAAAAAACAACGACTGCTGTATTGCTCGACCGTTTCAGTGGCTTACTGGGTCTGGGTTTGATACTGGCTGTGTATAGCATTTTTGTCATCAACAATACTTTGTTAGTAATTGCAATTATTGCCGGGGTAGTACTATCAGTTGTCCTTCTTTATTTTATTATCAGCCGATGGCTGAAAGATTTTGTGTCAAGTTTTTTTCCGACACTTTTGCTGGGAATATTGGTTCAGGGATCACAGGTTGTTTGTGCTTATCTAATTATGGCGGCACTTGGAATACCCGCACATGCCACTGAATATATTTTTATTTTTCTTGTTTCGTCTGTGGTATCAGTCCTGCCCCTTACTATTGGTGGGTTAGGCATCCGGGAAGTTGTCTTCCTGGAAGGTTCAAAACTCTTTGGCCTGTTGCAGGAAACATCAGTAGTGATAAGTCTTCTCTTTTATCTTATTACTCTCCTTACTTCTTTTATTGGCTTAGTGTATGTTTTCAATGACCCGTTAAAAGAAAAAGACCCATTGCTGAGTCCTTAACCATTAAGCCCTTGAATAATGTGTTTTTCATAACCAGGCGAACTGCCCAGGCAAAAAAGATTGGTTTCTAAAAACGGGGTAACACCTCTGCAAACAAGTTGCAAACACAATGCCATGAAACTTACCGCCGTTGATTCTGATTAAGTATTTCATTACTTGTCAATAAAAATCCCGTCCAGCATAAAGCGGAACGGGATTCTATTATGTAGTTGTATTCTTTCAATTAGGCATTTACTTTCCCTTTTACTTTGGCTATCACTTCCTCAGCAATACCATTTGGTGTTGGAGAGTAGTGAGAGAATTCCATAGTAGAAGAAGCACGGCCAGAACTCAATGAACGTAGTTGTGTAACATAGCCGAACATTTCGCTTAGTGGCACTTTCGCTTTGATTACCTGTGAGCCGGCACGGGTATCCATTCCTTCCAGCATACCACGACGACGGTTAAGATCACCCGTTACATCACCCATGTATTGGTCAGGAGTCAGCACTTCAATTTTCATGATTGGCTCCAGTAACACAGGTTTGGCTTTTCTGGCTGCTTCACGGAAACCTTGTTTGGCACACAATTCAAAAGACATAGAGTCTGAGTCTACTGCGTGGAAGCTACCGTCAAATACACGGATCTTCATATTGTCAACAGGATAACTTGCTAAAACTCCGGTTGTCATTGCCTGCTCAAACCCTTTTTGGATAGCAGGAACAAATTCACGGGGAATTGATCCACCAAACAAATCATTTACGAACTGGTAACTCTTATCAGGGTTTTCTGCTTTCCATTCTGCGTCAACAGGGCCAAGATTAAATACGATATCAGCGAATTTACCACGACCACCGGTTTGTTTTTTCAGTGTCTCACGGTGTTCAACAGTAGTGCCAAATGCTTCTTTGTAAGCCACCTGGGGAGCACCCTGATTGATCTCTACTTTAAACTCACGACGCATACGATCAACGATGATCTCCAAGTGCAATTCTCCCATTCCTGAAAGAATAGTCTGGCCTGTCTCTTCATCTGTTTTTACACGGAGTGTAGGATCTTCTTCCACTAATTTGGCAATCGCCATTCCCATTTTATCAACGTCGGCTTGTGTCTTTGGTTCAACAGCTACAGAGATAACGGGTTCTGGGATGAACATATTCTCCAGGGTGATCGGATGATCTTCATGACAAAGTGTATCCCCGGTTTTGATTTCTTTAAAACCAACTGCTGCACCAATATCACCTGCTTCAATAAAATCAATCGGATTTTGCTTGTTGGCAAACATCTTCATGATACGGCTGATACGTTCTTTCTTACCACTTCTCACATTCAAAACATAAGAACCAGCATCGAGGTGACCGGAATAAACCCGGAAGAAAGCAAGGCGACCAACGAAAGGATCGGTCATGATTTTAAATGCCAGGGCTGCAAATGGTTCTTTAGCATCAGGCTTACGGCTTTCCGTTTCGCCAGTGTCAGGATTAATACCTTCTACAGCAGCAATATCAACCGGGCTTGGGAGGTAACGGCAAACTGCATCCAGTGCAGTCTGTACCCCTTTATTCTTGAATGAAGAACCACACATCATAGGAACAATTGACAAGTCGATTGTTGCTTTACGGATGGCTTCATGCATTTCATCTTCAGTGATAGAGTTAGGATCGTCAAAGAATTTCTCCATCAATTTATCATCATATTCAGCTACAGCTTCTACCAAACTTGCTCTCCATTCATTGGCTTCTTCAAGCATATCAGCAGGTACATCTATTTCATCAAAGGTCATTCCTTCTGTTTCCATGTGCCAGATGATACCTTTCATTTTGATAAGGTCAACTACACCTTTGAAATCATCTTCAGCACCGATTGGTAATTGCAATGGAACGGCTTTAGAACCAAGCATTTCTTTAACCTGCTTCACCACCATTAAAAAGTCAGCACCTGCACGGTCCATTTTGTTAACGAAACCAATACGGGGTACATTATAACGGTTAGCCTGGCGCCAAACAGTTTCAGATTGAGGCTCTACACCGTCAACGGCAGAGAACAATGCAATCAAACCATCCAATACCCTCATTGATCGTTCTACTTCCACAGTAAAGTCAACGTGACCGGGAGTATCAATGATATTGAAATAATATTCCTTTGTGTTTAGAGATGCTTTTCCTTTATCAGTAGGAAAATTCCATTTACAGCTAACCGCTGCAGATGTAATGGTAATACCTCTTTCTTTCTCCTGCTCCATCCAGTCGGTAGTAGCGGCACCATCATGTACCTCACCAATCTTGTGAATCATTCCGGTATAGCGGAGGATACGTTCAGTTGTCGTGGTTTTACCGGCATCAATGTGAGCGGCAATACCGAAGTTTCTTTGAAATTTTAAATCTGCCATGACTGCTTTATTTTCAGATGTTTAGATACGTTGAAAAAACCTTACGGTTTTGGAGGCGCAAAGGTAGGGGAAAATGGCGAAAAATAAAGGCCCTAAGCTTTCTTAACCAGTGCTGTGGATAAAATCAAACTAACCACCCTTCTAACCCACTGTAACGGCTATTTTAAAGGCTAAAAAAGCTTACTTGATTTAATTGCAGTAAAGTCATCATCACGGGGAGAAAGGTTTACAATCCCATTTAAAAAGTTCATATAGCAGTTCTGAAAACCATGCCAACATCGATGGGAAATTTACCAGTTGAAGTGGAATTGATAGATTGAGGCACTGTTGATCTGCTTTTTATCCTTAAAATAAAAATGTCCCGGCTATAGAGCCAGGACATTTACTTTATAAGGCAATTGTTTATTTATAATAACTCAATGTCAATTCTGAACGGCGATTTTGCTGACGACCAGCGGCAGTCTTATTATCTGCAATTGGCATTGTTTCACCATGACCAGTTGCTGTAATGCGGCTTTCATCGACGCCTTTACTTACAAGGTAAGTTCTTACAGATGCTGCACGGTTGTCACTGAGTGTTTGGTTATATTCATCTTTACCAACATTATCAGTATGACCATCAATAGCAAGGCTCATTCCTGGATTTTCGGTCATAATTTTCACCACATCATCCAATCCTTTGAATGAAGATTTTTGCAGTTTGGCACTACCTGTAATAAAGAGGATATTCTTCGCTGCCATATTCACTCTTTTCTTCACTTCTTCAGTGATAATTGGACAACCAAAATTCTCTTTCGGACCAGGAATGGTAACACACTTATCTTCTTCATCATTTACACCATCACCATCTGTATCAGGAACAGGACAACCCTGGTAACGGGCTAC
>CALRVH010000077.1:0-14365 GCA_943371565.1 Chitinophaga pinensis
GTGGGATGAGAAAACAATTGATGAGATTAGAAGCTGGTGATCACATTCAGCAGTTACTTGAATATTATATGGGAAAGAATACACCTGACAGGCAGGAATTTATTATTAATAATTTGGTGGTGGAATTGGATAAACCAATCGAGAATTAATACATTCTTTTAGGTTTAGAGGCTTCTTGCTGGTAAGAGATTGGCTGGGTGAATTAATAATTTCCTCAAAGCAGAGAAACATTATTGGTAATTAGCTACTGAAAATGTAAATATTGCTGCTATGAAAGAGGAAAATGTTATTCTGTAAAAGACTTATGATTTTGCGCTGCGTATTTTGAAATTGCATGGTCATTTGCGTAAGAAAAAGGTAGATAGTGGTTTGTGTTCGCAATTAGTGAGAAGTGGGACGTCTATTGGGGCGAATACGGAGGAAGCAATTGGCGGTGCTTCGAGAAAGGATTTTATTAATAAGTTGCAGGTTGCGTATAAAGAGGCGAGAGAGACTAATTATTGGTTGAGATTATTACAGGATAGTGAGGTTTTAGAAAAAAAATTGGCAGAGTCGTTCATAACGGACTGTGAAGAAATAATTAAGATACTAACTGCGAAATTAAACTCTTTAAAGGGTGGAAGCAATTCTTAATTATTAATTACTAATTATTAATTATTTCAGGTGTTTGAATTTCACGCCGATAGAAAAAGATACTTTGATATTCAGGTGTTGAACGCTGAGAAATATGTGATTCCATTTATTGAAGAAAAATTTCCGGTAAAGACAGGAATGAGGGTATTGGAAATTGGCTGCGGGGAAGGAGGCGTTTTAAAAGCATTTATCAATAAAGGCTGCGAAGGAGTGGGAGTAGAGCTGGATGCATCGAGGATTGACAATGCAAAAATTTATTTGCCGGAGGATATTGCAGCGGGACGATTGAAGTTTGTGGTGAAAGATATTTATAAGGTAGATGTAGAAAAGGATTTTAACGGGCAGTTTGACATTATTGTTTTGAAGGATGTGATTGAACATATCCACGACCAGGCAAAGCTGATTGGCTGGATGAAAAATTTTCTGAAGTCTGACGGCATCATTTTTTATGGATTTCCGCCCTGGTATATGCCGTTTGGCGGGCACCAGCAAATATGTAAGTCAAAGATTTCGAGATTGCCTTATATCCACTTGTTGCCGAGAGGAATTTATCGGTGGATTTTGAAAAATAGAAATGAGAATGTGGAAGAGATGATGGAGATACGAGATACGGGAATCAGTATCGAAAGATTTGAGAAAATATGTAAAAAAGAAGGGTACAGTTTTTTTCATGTGCGGCATTATTTACTGAATCCGATCTATGAATGGAAATTTGGCTGGAAACCAAGAACACAATCTGTTATTATTAAAGCCTTACCTTTTATAAGAAATTTTTTTACTACTTGTGTTTATTATATAACTCAACCGAATAACAATAATTCAAAATGATACACATAGTTTTTAACGAAAGTGAAATGGACCTGATGAAGCAGGTGATTGAAATGGATGAAACTTTAGCAGGCGATGTTGTTCAAATTAAAGATGATTTTGCTGTAGGGCCATTAGCCGGTATTGAAACAGAAGAAGGCTGGCAGGCAAGATTGCAATGGTGGCGCATGCTATCTGAAGGTTCGCCGTATTCAAGTGACCTGGTGGGGAGCTTCGATGATAGAGAAACAGTGAAACAAATAAAAACAAAGCTTGAAGAAAATCCAGAAGAGCAACTATGGATATGGATGGGACAAAATCAGCATGATGTAACAGGGTATTACTGGCTGATGCCACAGTTCAGGGAATACCAGGGGAGGGTGATGATATTGTATTTGAATAACCTTCCTTTTATTAATGAAAAGGGACAGATATTTTATCCATCCTGGTTACATGAAATACAACCGAAAGAATTTATAAAGGCCAAAAAATTATCAAGACCCGTCACTTTAAGTGAATTTGAGATTGATCCAGATGAATGGAGAAAGATTGCAGAAGAAAATGCAACAGTAAGAATATTGGAAGGAGGCAAAAAAATTGCTGGCAAAGAAGACAGTTTTTATGACAGTGAGATTTTAAAGAATGTAACGGGAGAATGGCAAAAAGCTACAAGAGTTTTGAGTAATACCTTACACCGGATGAAAATAAAAACCGGCGACATTTTTGTAATGTGGCGGATGAAAGATCTGATCAGCCGTGGAAAAATAGAAGTAACAGGTGATGTAAATAAAGGATGGAAAGATTTTGATGTGAAACTGGCAGGTGCAAAGCAAAGCGAATCAGTACAGGCAGAGGAAGCAACCAATTAACATGAAAAATATTATCAAACTGGAAGAAGCTGCCATGTTTGGCCTCAGTATATATGTACTGAACTCATTGCATGCAGAGTGGTGGTGGTATTTGATTCTGGTATTAGGGCCCGATATTAGCATGTTAGGTTACCTGGCCGGAAATAAGGCAGGGGCAGTTTGTTATAACTTTTTTCATCACAAAGGAGTGGCCATTGCTGTTTTTCTGAGCGGCTTACTTTTGCCGCATGTATTATTGCAGGTAATTGGTATCGTTTTGTTTGGTCATTCTTCCATGGACAGGTTGTTTGGATACGGATTAAAAACAAATGAAGGATTTAAGTACACACATTTAGGAATAATCGGAAAGAAATAAAAAATGAGTGCAGCAAAGAATAAAATAACAGAAGTTCAAAATAATGATAGTGGCTTGCATGGCCAGTACAAGACCTGGTTTTTGGACTATGCCTCGTATGTGATCCTCGAAAGAGCTGTGCCTGCATTAGAGGATGGTTTGAAGCCGGTTCAGCGTCGCATCCTTCATGCCATGAAGGAAATGGATGATGGCCGTTATAATAAAGTGGCAAACATTATCGGGCAGGCTATGCAATACCATCCCCATGGAGATGCGAGCATTGGCGATGCGTTGGTAAATATGGGCCAAAAAGATCTGCTCATAGACACACAGGGTAACTGGGGCGATGTTAGAACCGGGGACGATGCTGCCGCTGCCCGTTATATCGAAGCAAGATTGAGCAAGTTTGCATTGGAAGTTGCCTTTAATAATAAGACCACCGAATGGCAACTAAGCTATGATGGCAGAAAGAATGAACCCGTAACATTACCCATGAAATTTCCATTGCTGTTGGCACAGGGTGCTGATGGTATTGCGGTGGGGTTATCAACGAAGATTCTTCCGCATAATTTCTGTGAGTTGATAGAAGCGGCTGTAAAACATTTGCGTGGCAAGCGATTTGAATTGCATCCTGATTTTCTTACCGGTGGTATGATCGATGTGACTGACTACAACCAGGGCAAAAGAGGCGGCAAAGTAAAAGTGAGAGCCCATATTGAAGAGCTGGATAAAAAAACCCTGGCGATCAAGAGTGTGCCGTATGGAGTTACCACTACTCAATTAATGGAGTCTATTGTAAAGGCCAATGACCAGGGAAAGATCAAGATCAAAAAGGTTACAGACAATACAGCGGCTGATGTAGAGATACAGGTTGACCTGGCTCCGGGTATTTCTCCAGACATTGCCATTGATGCATTATATAAATTCACCGATTGTGAAATATCCATTTCTCCCAATGCTTGTGTTATTGTAGAGCATAAGCCGCAGTTTTTAGGGGTGCAGGAGTTGCTTAAGATTTCGGTCGATAATACAAAAGACCTTCTCGAAAAAGAATTGAAGATTAAGCTCAATGAGCTGCAGGAAAAATGGCATTATACTTCTCTGGAGAAGATATTCTTTGAAGAGAAAATATACAAGGAACTTGAGAAAAAGCATGAGACATGGGATAAAGTGCTGGAAGCAATTGACAAGGCATTTACTCCATTTAAAAAACAACTGAGAAGAGACATTACCAGGGAAGACATCATTAAACTCACAGAAAAACCTGTTCGTCGTATTTATAAATTAGATATTGATGAACTGAATGAACAGATAAAAGGTCTCGAGGCCGAGATCAAGCTGGTTAAACATGACCTTGCAAATCTTGTTGATTTTGCAGTGGCATATTATGAAAATTTGTTGAAGAAATACGGCAAGGGAAGGGAGAGAAAAACCGAGATCAAACAGTTTGAAGTTATTGAGGCAAAGAATGTAGCTATTGCCAATACGAAGTTATTTGTAAACCGGGAAGAAGGATTTATCGGTACAGGATTGAAGAAAGATGAATTATTGTTTGAATGTTCTGACCTTGACGATATCATTGTTTTTGCCAAGCGGGGTATTATGAAAGTTGTGAAAGTGTCTGATAAAACATTTATCGGTAAAGACATTCTGCATGCGGCTGTTTTTCAGAAGAATGATGAGAGGACAACGTATAACATGATCTATGCGGATGGAAAAGGCGGCAAGAGTTTTGCAAAACGTTTTAATGTAACGGGTGTAACAAGGGATAAGGAATACGACCTGACCAAAGGGGATGAGAAAAGCAAAGTGCATTACCTGAGTGTAAACCCTAACGGAGAAGCGGAAGTTGTTAAGATCACACTGACGCCGGGTTGTGCGGCTCACAAGAAAGAACTGGAATTTAGTTTTGCAGAGTTAGAGATCAAAGGACGGGGCAGTATGGGAAATACCATTACGAAGTACCCGATTAAATCTGTCCGGTTTAAAGAAGCCGGAAAAGCAACTTTGAGTGGAAGAAAACTCTGGTTCGATGAAAAATTTGGCCGTCTGAGTGCGGAAGAGAAAGGAGTTTTCCTGGGTAGTTTTGAGCCGGATGACAGGATTTTAGTTTTATACAGCGATGGTAATTATGAAGTAACTGACCAGGAAATGACGCAAAAAATTGACCCTGATAAAGTTTTGTTTATTGGGAAGTTTGATGCCGATAAAATTATTACAGCGGTATATGTTGACAATGAAAAGAAGCAATACATGGTGAAACGTTTCAAAATTGAAACAAGTACCTTGAAAACAAAGTTCCTGTTTATTAAAGAAGGGGAAGGAAATTATGTGGAAGCAGTAACTACTGATGCAGAACCAATACTGGCGATACAGCAGGGCAGGGGTGCGCAAATACGAAAAGCAAAACTAAAGATTACAAAAATCGCTGAAGTGACGGGCTATAGAACAGTAGGAACTAAAATGGCCGATTATAGTAAGTCTACCGAAATGGAATGGATTAAAGGAAAAGATACCAACCAACCAGAATTGTTTGAGTAAATTGCTTGTATGACAGATCATTGGGAATTACTGGATGTTTATAAAGCACTGTTGGCGGTAGCGGCTGGTATAATTTTAGGCCTGGAAAGAGAGATGAAGGATAAGGTGGCGGGGCTGAAGACTATAACTATTATTTGTCTTGGTGCGGCTTTATTTGCCATACTTTCCTATAAGATCGGTGGAGAAACTAATCCAACACATATAGCGGCCTATGTGGTGAGTGGTGTTGGCTTTATTGGTGCCGGTGCCATTTTCAAAGATGGCTTTTCCATATCCGGGTTAACAACGGCTGGTATTATCTGGCTGGCTGCTGCGGTAGGTCTGGCTATTGGCTTTGGCGAGTTTTACCTGGCGGCCACTTTTATGGCCAGTTCACTGCTTATTATTTTCAGTACGCCTTTCATAAACAAAGTATTCCGGTCGAAGAAGCTGAACCGGCAACTCCAACTGGTAATCGATAGAAAAGGTATTGATATAAAAGCCGGAATATATGCAAGTATGCATAGCGAGGGAATACTTATTGATGAGAAAAAAATTACCCTGAAAGATGAACAGGTAGAGATCACAGTTGAAATGGTTTTTCCAGAAGAAAAGCTGGAATGGATACAGCACTATTTACTGCATAATAAAATGGTCAGTTCTTTTTCTTTCTGATCCTTATTGTAGCATTTTTCTCCAGGTTACTTGTCAGGCGGATCTCGTATTTCTTTTTACCATCCGTAATGACCATCAAAGCAGTATTAGGTGGAATCAGCCCCAGGTTTTCAGCAAACATGGAAATTTCATTATCGGTTTTTGTAGGGTCTAATGGGATGTCGATATGAATAGATTTGTGAGTGAGTTTCTGGTTGGAGAGGATAAGCTGCTTGTTGAAAAATACAGAAATAATATCGCCGTCAATTTCTCCGTTGTCATATACATCAAGCTTCAGCGTGTCAGATTCTGCTTCTAATTCATGTGTCACCACATTTTCTCTTTTTGTGTACTCACTTTCTGTTACATAGTTGACCACTTTTCGGGGAGTAATATTTACGGCAACTAGAGTGTCTGTCGCTGTCGGTTTCCAAACCTGGTATTGCTCCTTATACTCACTAATCGCTTTCATCACCGAATCCTTTTTACTGATATCAGCATTGAAATGCAGGGTGCTGTTAATACTAGGGCACATATTTTTATATTCGGGGAGGCTCACAAATGCACCCACTAGATCAGAGCCTGCCTGGGCTACCCGTAGTGTAGCCTGGAAATTCATCATACAGTCAACTTCAAAGTTGTTAATAGAAGCATGATAAACAACTGGTATATCATACAGAACCAATTGGCGGGTAGCCGCATTGTAATTACCTTTTACTTGCAGGCTGCGGTACGTCTCTTTGAAATAATAATTGAGAACGCCTTTTACATAATTCTTTTCTGGCTGCAGTATAAGTTCAACCAGGTAATTATTGGCAGAGTTTTTTATTTTGACATTAGCATCACCATACCAGTAGCCAAATACAGATTGAGAATGCGCCTGGATAGAAAAAAACAATAAAAGTATAAGGAGGGTTTTCTGCATATATGTAATATCGGCAAAAGTTATGCTAGATTAACACGAAGTTTTACACAACATCATTTCAGGAATCGTTTCATTTCCCGTTGTACATCCTTTTGTTTGATGCTCTCCCGTTTATCATGTAATTTTTTGCCTTTGGCAAGGCCGATCTCTACTTTGGCCAGCCTGTCTTTAAAATAAATACGAAGAGGAACCAGTGTATATCCTTTCTCTTTTAATTTGGCTTCTATTTTCCTGATTTCTCTTTTTTCCAGTAACAATTTTCTGTCCCTTACCGGGTCATGATTATTTACCGTACCATGTGTGTATTCTGTTATATGTAATGACTTTAACCAAACCTCCCCTTTATGGATCTGGCAGTAGCTGTCATTAAAACTGGCCCTGCTATCTCGTAACGATTTTACTTCAGTTCCAAGCAATACCATTCCCGCTTCATATTTTGCATCTATGAAGTACTCATGATAGGCTTGCCTGTTTTTTAATTCTGCCATCTATAAAATAAAATAAGAGGCAAAAATACCTCTTACTTGACTAACTATGTGAAATGATATTAATTTTTAAATAACCCTAATACGGTTGCCAGCTTTTCTTTTAATTCTTTCCTGGGCACAATGAAATCCAAAAAGCCATGCTCTTTGATAAATTCACTTCGTTGAAACCCTTCTGGCAGATCTTTTTTGATAGTTTCTTTAATAACTCTTGGACCTGCAAAACCTATTAGCGCATCAGGCTCTGCAATATTCAAGTCGCCGAGCATACCAAATGAAGCAGAAATGCCGCCAAATGTCGGGTCAGTCAGTAAAGAGATATAGGGGAGTTTAGCATCACTTAACTGAGAAAGCTTGCCACTTGTTTTTGCCAATTGCATCAACGAGAAAGCACTTTCCATCATCCTGGCACCACCACTTTTACTGATGACCATATAAGGACAATTATGCTGTATACAGTAATCAATGGCACGGGAAAATTTTTCTCCCATTACACTTCCCAGGGAGCCGCCGATAAATTCGAAGTCCATGCAGGCAATTACAATATCGTTTCCACCAACTTTACCTACCGCAACCCGCATGGAATCTTTTAAATCTGTTTTGCTCCAGATCTCTTCCAGTCTTTTTTTATAGGGTTTCAAATCGGTAAATTCAAGGAAGTCTTTGCTACGGATATTTTCAAATAATTCTATGAATTCATTATTATCAAAAAGAAGCTCGTAATATTCACTACTGTTAATACGATGATGAAAATCACATTTGGGGCAAACAAATAAATGTTCCCGCAATTCACTAACGGTGCAAATGAAATTACAATCCGGGCATTTTACCCAGAGTCCTTCAGGAGTTTCTTTTTTTTCGGAGGTCTTGGTGTTAATCCCTTTTTTGATGCGTTTGAACCAACTGGTCTTCGTTTCTTCAGTTTTCCCTTCTTCACCTGCCAGGTTGGCATCAAAGTCTTCAATTTGTTTGGCCATAACCGATTGTTGAGGTTACAAATATAGGGAAGTTGTGAATAGTGAACCGCCCTCGGGCAAGCACTAGTCAAAGCTAAATATGAGGCAGGTGCCTAATAGATATTCACTGTTGATAATTTATTTTTTAAGTACCGTTTCAAACAATTTATATATCCTTTTATATTCATCAGTCCAGCTGCTTGGCTCTACAAATCCATGATCTTCCATAGGGTAAGAAGCCATCTCCCAATTGTCTTTTCCCAGTTCAATCAATCGTTGGGATAATTTAACAGCATCCTGGTAATGAACATTCACATCTACCATACCATGGCAAATAAGCAAGTTTCCTTTTAGACCTTCTGCAAAATAATAAGGGGAACTTTTTCTGTACGCTAAACTATCGTTGAAAGGTTCGTTCAAAATATTAGAAGTGTACCCGTGATTATAGTTTGCCCAATCAGTAACAGGACGAAGTGCAGCACCAGCAGCAAAAATATTGGGTTCGGTAAACATTCCGATCAGGGAAATAAAGCCACCGTATGAGCCGCCATACAAACCAACATGAGCAGGGTTTACTCCAAATTTTTTTACGAGATAACTAACAGCATCTACATGATCGCTTAAATCTTTGCCGCCCATGTGTCGATAGATACCTGTTCTCCAGTCACGGCCATACCCCGCACTGCCGCGGTAATCAATATCCATTACATAGTATCCATTATCAGCTAATAAATTATTGAACATGTATTCCCTGAAGTAGCTGCTCCACCATTTATGTGCATTTTGTAAATAACCGGCACCATGTACAAACAATACCGCTGGTTTATTAGGATGCGGGTTTGTAGGTTTATAAAGCCTTGCATATACTTGTGCACCATCAGCAGCAGTAATGGTAATCACTTCCGGATCTTTCCACGCATAGGATTTGAATTCTTCGCTTTGCGATTTATTTGTTATTTGCTCAATCTTCCCGCCGGTTTTGTTTTCTTGTATAAACAATTCCCATGGTTTGGTGGAGTAGGAGTACAGAATAGCTAAATATTTTTCATCTGGTGAAACAGTTACCTGGTTAGCACCTGTCATAGTGGTTATCTTTTCTTTCTTGCCGTCAGCAATACTCAGGCGATAAAAATGTTGCTCACCCGGATGCACTTCGTTTGTAATGAGGTAGAAATATTTTTTATCTCTCGACAATTGTACCTGCTGTACTTCATATTTTCCTGAAGTCAGTGCTTTCTTTTCACCTGAAAGGAGATTAACAGTATATAAATGAGAATAGCCGGTAACTTCTGAACGGTACCAGAAAATATTCTCATCAATCCAACCGGTGTTGCCGCCACCAAAACCGCCGGCACCCGGGCCACCAATCCAGGCTTCATCCCGCTGACGGTCAACTAATTTTAATTTGCGGGTTGCAGTATCCCAATTCATCAGCCAGCGGTCTTTGTTATCCTGCGAACGGATATCCAGCACTGCACTTGTTCCTTTCGGCGACCAGGTAATGGCAGTAAATGCAACCGGGCGGTTAGCAGGTTTCTTTTTTCTTTCTTCTAATTTTTTGGGATAATCCTTTAAATAATCAGGAAGGTCTTGTATACCAGGGATGGAATCTGTTTTAATACTTATCACGGTATCCCTTACCCTGTCATATATGAATAATTCTGAACTGCCTTGTTGCCCGCCAACTTTTGATCTTGATGGTATATCAATGGTGAATCCTGTTTCAGTTACAAAACTTGGAACGATCGTTGTTTTTGCGTTTGTAACAGGAGCTGCTTTAAAAAGACGGTAGCTTACAAATCTTCCATCAGGGCTAAGATTCAATCCCTGCAGCGTTTTGTCATCAATGCTAATACTGCGTAATTCTTTTGCTTTGGGTAATGATTTTGTATATGCCTCGCCAGCCTCTCTCTTTTCTTTTCTTTCTTTTAATACCTGGAAATATTGTAATTGATCATTCTTAAGCCATTGTTCTTGCGGATTGCCGGCTGCTGTAGGAGTATTGCCACCACCTCGTTGAAAGCCTCCACCAGCCGGTGTTGCAGGGGCATCACCGGATTTGATGTTGGTTAATTGCATCGTTTCTCCGGTGGCAATATCCCAGGCATATAAATTCTGGCTGCGGGAATAGATGATTTTTGTTTCGTTAAAGGAAAACTGAGGGTTTGTTTCTGTGTCAACAGTTTGGGTTATCTGTTTCGTTTTTCCTGTCTTTATCTCTTTGTAAATAATATCACCATCTTTTGTAAAAACAAAGGCTGTTCTTGCCTCGTTGTAATTATAATTACCTACAGCAGCCATTCCTTGTTTTTGTACAGCCGTAGCTTTTATGGGGGTTTTGTTGGTGGTAGTAATGTACCAGATAGAATCAGCAGGAGCTTTATCAGGGTTCCATGAAAAATACAAGGTATTACCATCATTTCCCCAAAAGGTACCAGATGGAGATGTCCCCATCCATTTTGGATCCCTCATGATCTTTTCAACAGTAAGCTTGTCTAATTTTTGTGCCAACAGGCCGGTAGAAATAAATAATAGGAGGATAGTTACACTACGTTTTAGCATCAGGAGCAGTTTAGGCTATAAATATATCGTAAAGAGAGCAAGAAACTAAACTGCTATCCCAAAAAGTATTAGCAGGGAAAATGGTTTAATTATTAGGTGCTCCGCTGTCGATCCAGCAAAGAATAGAGTTCTTCTGCCCGGCTGTTAAAGAACTTCCCTGGGGCATTCTTCCCGCTGCTACTGCTGAACGTATGACGACCCGGGCGTTAAATATTTGGGTATAATCGGTGAGAGCCCCCGGACCGTTAAAACTACCAGCTGCATGACAGCCTGCTATATTACAGGTAGCCTGTAATATAGGATTTACATCTGCCGCAAATGCTTTATTGGTAACCGTACTACAATCAACTGTAGTGGTGCCGCCTCCATTGTCTTTGCTGCAAGAGATAATGAAGACAAAAGAAAAAAGGGAAAAAAATGTTGTTATCAATGCCTTGTTCATACTGCCGGTTTTTTTATAATGACGACTTAAGATATAGATAATCGGGAAAAGTTTAATAAAGTTGCCTCTGTCTTTTGTAAAATCAGTAAATCCTCAGATAATTTCTGCAACGTGCCGGTGAATATTTTGCGCCAGCGTTTCAGTTGGCACATCATTCTGGTCGCCACCGAAGGGATCTTCAATTTCTTCTGCGATCAGTTCAAGGCTAGCCAGTACATAAAAGATAAAAGCGACAACCGGTATTACATAAAAGCCCAATTGGAATACATAACCAAATGGCAGGGTCATTATGTAAAAGAAAATGAATTTTTTTATGAACACACTGTAAGAAAATGGGATCGGGGTGTTCTTGATCCTTTCACAGGCCCCGCAGATATCAGTAAAGGACTGTAGTTCGGCATTTAAAAATAATAGTTGTTCACCAGTCAGTTTGTTTTCTTTATACAGTTGGTGAATGTGCTGGTACATGAGTAAAGCTGTCTGGTTGGGCACATGTTTGCTATGGTCTATTTTATCAAAAAGATGTTTATGTTCTTTGTCCTCAAAAAGTTCAATTCTTGTTTTTTCTTTATGCAGGTGGTTATGGAGGGCATATGCATAAGCCGGAATTATTTTTCTGAAAAAAGAACGCTGCGCTTTATCATCCTCCGGCAGCAATACGTTCAGCTTCATGGCAAAATTTCGACTATTGTTTACCAGGCTTCCCCAAAGTTTTCTGCCCTCCCACCAACGGTCATATGCGGTGTTTGTCCGAAATACCAGTAACATGGAAATGGCAAAACCAAGAAGGGAGTGCATGACGGGAATATTCCTTACATAACTTTTCTCTGACAAATTCCAGTATTCCAATTCCAGGTATGCAATGATGCCTGAATAGACACAAATACCAAGAATCAAAGGAAATAACTGGCGAAAAGTATCTGCCTTATGAAATTTGAAAATAAAAGTGAACCATTCTTTGGGGTTGTAAGAGATCATGCAGCTATTGTTTGCTCAAAAATAGGCATTGGAAAGAAAGCGTAGTTACAAAATTATACATCAGCCTGAAGCATATTAATGCCGGTTATTTGTTTATCTCCTTTTCCATAAGGGCAATGTTATTGGAAAACCGTTCACCAGGGTCAGCCCATTTTTTTGTTTCACTTGCCCAGCTGTCAAAATTCGTTTTGTCCTTTTTAATGAAATAGGTGTAAGCAAGGTTATAAGCAATTTCAGCTTTCATCTTTTTGTCCTCACAATGTTTTATCCCCTTGTGACAGGATTCACCTGCCTTATCAAGTTGGTTAAGGAATATTTGTGTAAAGGAAAGCTCTTTGTACAGAAGACATTCTTCCGGGTTAGCTGCAATAGCTTTTTCAAGTACAGGAATTGCTTTATCAAATTGTTCGAGTGCATTATAGGCATATGAAAGTTCAAAAGCTATTCCTTTATAACCGGGATCAAGCTGGTATGCTTTTTCAAGGAATGTCAATGCTTTGGCAGATTCGCCCCAATGGTTATAAAAATAGCCCCATCGTACCATCCGCCCGATAGAGTCACTTGTTGTTTTGTAATTATGCAGCCAGTCGGGAGGATCTGTTATATTTAATTCACTATATCTTGAAGCAGGAATGATGGCCACATTTACATTATTAGCTTCCAGTCTTACTTTGTATGCACCATTATCCATCAATTTCTGTACAACGAACTTCCCATTTTCATCAATAATAAAATTTCCTTCATAGTGTAAAGTAAGTCCGGCCATAGCATCAATATAAATAAACCCATACGGATGGGAACTATCTTTTGTGGCATTTAAGGCTACCCATTTATCTTCACATTCTACAAAACGTTTATTATAGTTTAAAACGGACTGCCCGTTTATGTCAAGAAAAAGTAGTGAAAACAGAAAAAAGAGAAAGTTAGCTTTTCTATTCATATGATACATGGCTTGAATTGTTGCCATCATAAATTTATAAAAAAACCCGGTCTTTGCCGGGTTTGTATATGATGAAATTTTACTGGTCACTGAAAATTTATTGCACCGTCCATTTTACACGAACCGGCAAGCTGAATTATTATGCTATTGTTACTTCTTTATCCAGATAAACATCCTGTATTGCATTCAGAATTTCAACTCCTTCTTTCATTGGTCGCTGGAATGCCTTACGGCCAGAGATCAATCCCATACCACCGGCTCTTTTGTTGATGACAGCTGTTGTTACTGCTTCTGCCATATCACTGGCTCCTGATGATGCACCACCGGAGTTGATCAGACCAGCACGGCCCATATAGCAATTGGCTACCTGGTAACGGCAAAGGTCGATCGGGTGGTCAGTGGTTAGTTCATCATAGATCCGTTTATCATTTTTGCCGTAAGCAGATTCCTTTGTGTTCAAGGCTAAATATCCGCCATTGTTCTCCGGTAATTTTTGTTTGATGATATCGGCTTCAATAGTTACACCCAAATGATTGGCTTGCCCGGTAAGGTCGGCCGATACATGAAAATCTTTTTCTTTGGTTTTGAAAGCAGGATTACGGAGATAGCACCAAAGGATAGTCGCCATGCCCAGTTCATGTGCCATTTCAAAAGCTTTGCTTACTTCCTGTATCTGTCTAGCAGATTCATCACTGCCAAAATAAATTGTGGCGCCAACTGCAGCTGCACCGAGGTTCCAGCTTTGTTTAATTGAAGCAAACATTATCTGGTCAAACTTATTAGGATACGTAAGAAACTCATTGTGATTCACCTTTACAATGAAAGGGATCTTATGGGCATACTTCCTGGCCATAAAACCTAATCCGCCGAAAGTAGTGGCAACGGCATTACAGCCACCTTCAATCGCTAATTTGATTATATTTTCAGGATCGAAGTAGATGGGATTTTTAGCAAAGGAAGCACCACCGCTATGTTCTATTCCCTGGTCAACAGGAAGAATAGAGAGGTAGCCTGTATTGGACAATCTCCCGTTGTTATACATCGCCTGAAGATTGCGAAGAACCTGTGGATTACGGTCGCTGGATGACCACACACGGTCAATAAAATCAGCACCGGGCAGGTGAAGTTGGTCTTTGGCAATTGTTTTTGACTGATGATTCAATAAATACTCGGCTTTATCGCCGAGAAGGTCTGTCAATTTTTTTGAAGGCATAGCAGGGACTATTTGTGGTTAGAGTTGAGTTGTTAACTAACGACTGT
>CALRVH010000078.1:0-14215 GCA_943371565.1 Chitinophaga pinensis
TTTGTTTTTATACAAGAGCCGCCCGAATGGGCGGCTCTTTTTATTAAGTATCCTTTTTTTATTGTTTAGCCTTCACAAAGTCGTAAATAGCCTGCTGCGCTGCCAGCGGTGGCTGATCGTTAGTACAACGTTGATTGTCAAGAGCCGTATTTACATATACAGCTTTTAGATTATCATTCAGTTGCAGTTGGAGTATATGATTGAGCTCTTCGCCAAACCCCGGATCGTACACCGGAAATATTACTTCAATCCGGCTATGCAGATTGCGGTTCATCCAGTCGGCACTGCCCATAAAATATTGCGGCTCGCCATTATTATGAAAGACAAAAACCCTGGCATGTTCCAGGTAACGGTCCACCACCCGGTGAACGGTGATGTTCTCACTCTGTCCCTCTATTCCCGGTGCGAGGCTGCAGATACTGCGTACCAGTAATTGCACTTTTACCCCTGCCCTGCTGGCTTCGTAGAGTTTCTCGATCATAGCCCTTTCCTGCAGGTTGTTCAGCTTGATGATGATTCCGGCGGGACGGCCTTTTTTTGCATTCTTGATTTCCCTGTCGATCAGTTTTTCGAAACGCCTGATGATATTGAACTGCGATACCAGGAGATGCTGAAAAGGAATCTTCATATAATCAGCCGGTTGTTTGCGGCTTTGCAAATAGTCGAACAACCATTCCAGCTCTACACCAAATTCTTTATTAGACGTAAACAATACATGGTCGGTATAAAAACGTCCGGTGGCCTCATTAAAATTTCCGGTGGCCATAAAGGAATAATTTTTCCACTCCTTATCTTCGAGCCGCTTTACTAACGCCACTTTTGCATGCACTTTTAATCCAGGAATACTGTTGATGATCTTTATACCGGCGGCTTTCATCTTCTTGCTCCACTTCAAGTTATTGGCTTCATCAAACCTTGCTTTCAGTTCTACAAAAACCGTCACTTTTTTTCCGTTCTTCGCTGCACTGATCAATGCGTTTACAATATGAGAATCTGCAGCTACCCGGTATAGGGTAACAAATATTTCTTTTACTGCCGGGTCGATAGCTGCCTCATTGAAGAAACGAAGAATATAATTGTATGAATGATACGGCAGGTGCAACATTTTCTCCTTCTCCGTAATACTTTGAAAAATGGAACGATGATTATCAAACCCGGAATGTGCCACCGATGGCCAGTTGCTGTGTGTTAGTTTCCCTTTTTGTGGATTGGGCAGGCTACCTAAATCTTTCAGGTTATGATATCGTCCGCCTTCCGCCATTTCCTCATCCCGGAGCAGCAGGTATTTCTGTACAAAATCTTTTACCTGGGCCGGCATGGTTCCATCGTATAACAAACGGGTGGCATGTCCGACTTCTCTTTTTTCCAATTGCTTTTCAATTTTCTCTGCGATATCGCCCATGAATTCATCTTCAATACTCATTTCTGCATCACGGGTCAGTTTTATACTCCATGCACCATGTATGATAAATGCGGGGAATACTTCCTGCAGATTTTCCCTGATCACATCATCGAGGAAAAGAATATAATGATCGTCTCCCAACATGGGTAATTCTGAAAACCGGGGAAGATTAGCAGAAGGAATATTAAGGACTGCATATAAATGTACCCCTGGCTGGTCGGGGGCTTCCATATCAACAATAAAATAAAGGGCATTGTTATCTAAAAAAACAGTTGCCTGGTTTTCTTTCCGGAGAATAATGGGTTGCAGAAAGGACAAGACCTTGGACAGGAAATACTCCATTACCGTCTCTTTATGCTCGGCACGGATGGGATCATCATAATATAACCAGATATGATTGTCTGCCAATTCTGGTAAAATTTGCTTTTTTAATACGGCTCCAAATTCTTCCAATTGCCGGTGCACTTCCGTTTGCACCTGCTGAACCAGGTCTTTGGGATATTCTTCCCGTATGGATGTCTTTTTTGCATCAATACTGGTAAAGGCAAAAATAGAAGGCATCCGCACCCGGAAAAATTCATCGAGATTGGATGAAAAAATGGATAAAAAAGAAATCCGGCTGTAAAGCGGGACAGTTTTGTCCGCTGCCTCCATCAATACCCGGTGATTAAAACTAAGCCAACTGAGGTCCCGGTTCAGGAATACATACTTATTATCGTCTGCCATAGAAAGGTTTATTCGAACTAAGATAATGGTTTACCGCTAAATTTAAGCTACCCATTCTGCAAAAAATAACTGGCCGGCTTTTCGCCACTTTTCCTGTTTAAAATCCGGATTTAAGGCCTATTGTTATAGAACATGTAAATCAACCCACACCTGACAAAAATCAGTGTTCGATAATTTCGATAATGTTAGTTTGCGGCCACTAAACGGTAAAATGAATAAGATCCTGACCTTTGTGCTTTCGTTTTTACTTCTGAATGGAGTAACCGAATTACACCAGTTGTGGAATCTGCCATTACTTGCAAAACATTACACGCAGCACTGCAAGGAAAATCCGTCCATGTCACTAATCGATTTTCTCAAAATCCATTATTCAGACCGGGAGCATCCGGCTGATAATGACGACAACGAAGACAACAAGCTTCCCTTTAAGTCATCCGGCAAAATTACACACACAGATATACCTCTTGTTGCAAAACGGAATATTCCTGCTCCTGCATTATTTCCCGACAACCCCGGCAATACAACACTTCATACTGAAGGTATTCCTTGCGACAGGTCCTTTTCAATTTTTCACCCTCCCCGAGTAGCCTGATCATTTACTGACTACAATCTATCTGACGGTTATCGCTAACTGTCAACATTATTTATTAAACAAACTATTTAACTATGAATGCAGCACAAATTCACCTGGCGCTGAACCATGCGCCATTACTGATGTCAATTATTGGCGGCGGTATATTAATACTCGGAATGATCAGGAAAAATGAATCCTACAAAAGTCTTTCTTTATACCTGCTGGTAGCAGCAGCCGTTCTTACCATACCTGTTTACCTGACCGGTGAAGGAACAGAAGAACTGGTAGAACATTTACCCGGCGTAAATGAATCGGCTATCGAAAGTCATGAGGATATGGCTAAAATCTCCCTCATCATTATCATTATCACAGGTGTCATTGCCCTTCTTGGAATTATTCTAAGAAAGAATACAGGTCTTGCAAAAATTGTTTTTGCAGGAGCTCTGCTACTTTCATTGGCCTCTTTTGGTACTATGGCTCAAACAGCTCACCTGGGTGGCCTCATCCGTCACAGTGAAATACAAAATGGTGCTACCGCCAATGCAGAAGGAAATGAGAACGAAGAAGAGGAAGAAGAGGATGAAAAAAAACCTGCTTCAACCATTGGCCAACCAACTACACCTTCAAATGATACTGTTCAAATAAAAAAAGAAGAACATGATGAGGTGAAGAAAAAAGATGATGACGATTAAAAGAGAGAGGGCTTCGGCCCTCTTTTTATTTTGACTTGTTATTTTTTGTGCGTTTAACAGGCACTGTATTATAATAGGCAACGGTTAATGCATCTTTAAACATATCCTTTCTTATTTTCGTTAGTTCAATATGAGTAGCTCCTTTAAGTCCCCAACCACCGGGCACTGGATAAATTATACTCTTATCATAGGCACAAAAAACAGATTGATCGGTCAAACTAAGTTTTACCATTACCCTTCCGATTTTCTCATCCAGGGTGGCGAAAATTTTTTTCTTCACCCTGAAAGCTTTCAGATGAAAATGCGGATGCTCATCAGTATCCGAAAAGGATAAAGCCAACTGCCGCACTGTTTCAATACTGACCATAAAACAACGATTACTTGTAAATTTATACCAAGGTAAAATTAAAAATTATCCCCCTTAACAAAATTTGCCGCTCAGAAAAGTCTTCTAAAAAAAATTGATCAAATAATAAATCACTTTGATATAAATTTTAATATTGTGGCATGACAAAAACCAGGTTAGAAGCATTCAGCGATGCTGTTATTGCCATCATTATGACCATCATGGTGCTTGAATTAAAAGTGCCGCACGACACCAGTTGGGATGCATTATTAAAACTATGGCCCCTCTTTTTAAGCTATCTGGTCAGCTTCGTTAATCTGGGCATTTATTGGGGCAACCATCACCACCTGGTGCATACGATCAAAGAAGTAAGAGGTGGAATCCTTTGGGCTAACCTTCACCTGCTATTCTGGTTGTCGCTGGTACCGTTTGCCACTGCGTGGATGGGGGAAAATCATTTTGAACAAAATACGGTGATGATGTATGCATTAGTGTCCGACCTCTGTGGTGTGTCGTATTATATCCTGCTAATGGTCATTAAGAAATGTAACCCTGGTAATGAAGCGCTGCAAGATGTGCTTCACAAGCAAAAGAAAAAAGGTCTTCTTTCCTGTATGCTATTCACCCTTGCTATACCTGCTGCATTGCTGCATACAGCCATTGCCGGTATACTAATAGTGCTGGTTGCAATTATGTGGCTGATACCGGACAGGAATATTGAAAGGGTGGTAAGAGAGAGTTAACTGACGACTTCGCCTTCTAAATCATAGTCATACGCTTTGGTGATTTTTACATTTACAAATTCACCAATAGGTAATCTCTTTGCCGACTTAATAACTACTTCATTATCTACTTCTACCGAATCAAATTCGGTGCGGCCCAAATAACGGCCGGCTTCCTTTTTATCAATCAGTGTTTTGAAAGTCTTGCCGATTTTTTCCTGGTTCAGTTCAAAAGATATCTCCTGCTGCACTTCCATGATTTCCTGTGCTCTTCTTTCTTTTTCTTCAGCGGGCACATCATCAGCTAATGCAAAACCACTGGTTCCTTCTTCATGGGAATACGTAAAGGTTCCTACACGGTCAAAACGTTGCCGCTGTAAAAACTCTTTCAACTCTTCTATATCATCCAATGTCTCCCCGGGAAAACCGGCGATCAATGTTGTACGCAAACAGATCCCCGGCACTTTTGAGCGAATAGCTGCTGTAAGGTCTTCCATCTCCTCTCTTGTTATATTTCGCTTCATTGCCTTCAGCATATTATTTGCTGCATGCTGTAACGGCATATCAAGATAATTACAGATATTATCTCTTTCTCTCATCACATCTAATATCTCTAATGGAAATTTTGAAGGATATGCATAATGCAATCGTATCCATTCCAATCCCTTTACATCGGCCAGGCGTTGTAACAGGTCGGGCAACATTCTTTTTTTATAAATATCAAGGCCGTAATAGGTAAGTTCCTGTGCGATCAACATTATCTCTTTTACACCTTTCTTCACTAATCCTTCTGCTTCTCTTACCAGTTCTTCCATCGGTTTACTTACATGTTGTCCCCGCATCAATGGAATGGCACAAAAAGAACAGGTTCTGTTACAGCCTTCCGAAATTTTCATGTACGCATAATGCTGTGGAGTAGCCAGTAATCTTTCGCCTACCAGTTCTGTTTTGTAATCTGCTTCAAACTGTTTTAATATCAATGGCAATTCCATCGTACCGAAGAAAGCATCTACCTCCGGTATTTCTGCTTCGAGGTTATTTTTATATCGTTCGCTCAGGCAGCCTGTCACATATACTTTGTCAATTTTTCCTCTTCGCTTTAATTCTACCTGGTCAAGAATTGTATTGATACTTTCTTCTTTAGCTTTTTCAATAAACCCACAGGTGTTCACCACTACAATGTTGTGGTCAGATTTTTTATTCTCATGCACTACTTCAATCTCATTGGCCAGCAACTGGCCACTCAGCACTTCGCTGTCCACCATATTCTTGCTGCACCCAAGGGTGATGATGTTGACTTTATCTTTCTTTATTGTTTTTGTCTTCATATTAAACAGAACGCTGATGATTATGATGGTGATGATTTTTTATGCGCTGACTTCGGCGATCATAAAATCATGAACATCTGCGTTCCCTATTTTTCTAAATTAAACAAACTATCTACAAACTCATGCTTATCGAACACCAGCAGATCTTCCATCTTCTCTCCTACTCCAATAAACTTCACCGGTATTTTAAATTGGTCAGCTATTGCCAGCACTACACCGCCTTTCGCTGTACCATCCAACTTAGTTATGGCTAACGCAGTAACATCGGTTGTTGCTGTAAAGTGTTTTGCCTGCTCCAGTGCATTTTGCCCGGTTGAGCCATCTAATACCAGTAATACTTCATGCGGTGCATCAGGAATCGTTTTTTGAATGACTCTCTTGATCTTGCCCAGTTCATCCATCAGGTGTGCTTTGTTATGCAATCGTCCGGCTGTATCAATCAGCACCACATCACTTTGTTTTGCAACAGCACTTTGCACCGTGTCAAAAGCAACAGCTGCGGGATCACTACCCATATCTTGTTTTACAATCGGCACCCCCACTCTTTCGCTCCAGATAGTTAGTTGATCAACAGCCGCCGCCCGGAACGTATCTGCGGCTCCGAGCAAAACGGTTTTACCGGCCTTCTTAAAGTTATAAGCCAGTTTACCGATGGTGGTTGTTTTTCCCACACCATTTACTCCCACTACTAAAATGATATATGGTTTGGTCGGCAAATCAGAATCAAACGCATAGCTATTTGATTCCGGCGCATCGACTAACAATGTTTCAATTTCCTCCTGCAGCATTTTATTCAGCTCCCCTGCATTCAGGTATTTATCTTTTGCAACTCTCTTCTCAATTCTATCGATGATCTTCACCGTTGTTTCAATACCCACATCAGCACTTACCAATGCTTCTTCCAGGTTATCCAGCACTTCTTCATCGACCGTACTTTTTCCGGCAATAGCTTTGGTTATTTTAGCAAAAAAGCCTTCCTTGGTTTTTTTCAACCCCTCATCAAGGCTTTCCTTTTCCTTTTTACCGAATAATTTATTAAAGAATCCCATGTCTGTGTTTTATTTTCTCGCCAAGACGCAGAGGCGCAAAGTTAAGATACACATTATAGCGTCTTTGCGTCTTTGCGAGATAATACATTAAACAACAAAAGCCATCCGTTTTCCACGAATAGCTTTTGAATACTCTTACCAACTCCAAATTACTTTTGAGCTAAAAAATCTTTGATCTTGTCTTTGTGGAGTATTTGCTCCTTAAAGGTATAAGCTCCGGTCTTAGGGCTGCGTACAGCCTTAATTACTTTCGTATAATTTTTTGCTTCGGCGGCTGCTCTCGCATCTTTGGTTTTGATCGCCGTTTTTGCTGCTTTTGCCATGATGACTTGATTTCTTTATGAACAGTTACTTTTTTAAGAATCGGGTTGAACTTTTTCAGTTCCAATCTTTCAGGATTGTTCTTTTTGTTTTTTACCGTGATGTAGCGGCTGGTGCCTGGCTTACCACTTGTTTTGTGCTCAGTGCATTCCAGTATCACTTGTACACGACTGCCTTTCTTTGCCATGATTATTAAACTTTAATTCGGTTAGATTTTTTCTCCTTTTGCTCTCAGTTCTTTCACAATTGTGAAAAGACCTTTCTTATTGATGGTACGGATAGCTTCCGTTGAAACTTTCAGCGTAACCCATTTATCTTCTTCGGCCAGGTAAAACCTCTTCTTCTGCAAATTGGGAAGAAAACGACGCTTTGTCTTAATGTTAGAGTGAGAAACTTTGTTTCCACCTATCGGCACTTTACCTGTAACCTGACATACTCTGGCCATGATTGATACTTAATTTTTGGACGGCAAAGGTAGGGGAAAGAATGGAGATTTATGACCCTGAATTGAGTTTTTTTTACCCACCTGTTGAAAAGTACCCAAAAGCTTGTCTGCATTGATTTTCAGCAGCAAAACCAGGTCCTTCTGGATTAATTTCCCGTTCCAACCCTGTCCGTTTCCTCTGTTGCACCTCCCGCTGATCGTTTTACCGCTTTCATGGCTTTTCCAAACCGCCAGCTAAAAGTGATCCTGGCCACACGGGAATCCCATTTTACTTCAAAGGGCTCGTCGGCATTTTCAAACCTGGAATAACCGGAATAGTTCTGTGTGTAAAAAATATCCCGGATGGCAAACCGGAGGGTTCCTTTATTCTTTAAAATTTGTTTTGATACACCTACTCCCATTTCTCCCTGTGGGGTTAATACCTCCTGCAGATCCAACTGGCTTTTTGTTAAGTAATAACCGGTCAATTCAGCAGCCCATCCTTTTTTAAATTGAAACTGGTTGTTTAGGCTAAAGTTCAGTTGATTAATTGTTGCTTTAAAGGGAGCCCATATAAATCCTTCAATTACTTTATGATTAAAGACTGCGATTGAAGTCAGGTTCCACCATTTGGTAATGGGCAATTGAAGGCTTGCTGTAATTCCGATATTATGAAATGTTCCCACATTCCCTCTTGTATAAATAATAATGTTTTTGTTTACGTTGCTGCTATTTGAATCGATGACAAAAATCTGGGAAAAATAATCCTTCAAATAACTGTAAGAAATACCGGTTGAAAATTTCTGTTTATACGTATGCATCAATTCCATGTTCCAGGTGTATTGAGGCCTGATAAATGGATTGCCTCCTTCAAAAGTATACTTGTTGATAGTGATGAGGAACGGGTTAAGGTATTGAAATTGGGGCCTGTCTATCCTTCTGCCAAAACGGAATGTAAAAGTATTACTGGAATCAGCATCGAACGAAACAAAAGCTGTTGGGAACAGGCTACCATAATTTTTTTGGAAGGAAGAATCTTTTACAACTGTATTGCCCAATTGATTGGCCTTGTATTTTGTCATCTCATACCGAAGTCCCGTCTGCCAACGCCACTTTCCTTGCTGCACATCAATACTGCTGTAGGCAGAATGTATATTTTCATCATACAAAAAATGATTGCTGCGGCTAAGATCATCCTGCCAAACACTACCATCATTATAATAATACTGAGCAAGGTTATCAGTATTGGTAGTTGCCGTTTTCAATCCCGTTTCCCATAGCAACTGTTTAAATTTCCTGGAATAATCCAATTTAGCAGTGAAAATATGTAGCCGGGAAGGTATAGTCCCCCTTGTGGCTTGTACAAGACTTCCCGGTGCGTCTAATTGGTTTTGAAAATTTTGACTTCCGTCGATATCAAATTTTACAACGTCAATATCTGCTGCCAATTCACCACCACCGGCAAAACTATGCCTGGCGTTAAAATTGACCCCGGCCCTTTGAAATTGTGTAAATCTTGTACCCCAGGTGTTAATAGTAGAATCAATAACTAATGATGGGGACATCCAGTCGATAGTGCTGAGACTGCTAACATTCTTATCGGTCATATTGCCGGTGAATACCAACCCGAGAGTCGTTTTGTCGGATACAAAAAAATCGATACCGGTCTTTATATTATGCGCATTGATCTTTGTTTTTGTAAAATTCGGCTGCTGCAACAAAAGCGAATCGTTACCATTCGTATCAAAGTACTTCCTCAGCACTTCCATGCTCATTTTTTCATAGCCAATCCTGGCGCCATAGTTGAGGAACAGATTAAACTTTCCGCTGCGGTAATTAACAGAAAGGCTGTTGTTGTTTTTAAAATAAAATCCTTGCCCCAGGCTAACACTCAGGGAACCGTTAAACCCCTTTTGCTTATTCTTTTTTGTTTTGATGTTAATGATACCTGCATTGCCAGCCGCATCATATTTTGCACCAGGGTTATCAATTAATTCAATCACATCAACCTGCGAAGCATTAATGCCGGAGAGATAGGCTTGCAAGTCGGAACCGGTCAATTGTGTTTGCTTTCCATCAATCAACACCATTACCTGGGGTTTGCCTTTCATACTGATAGTCCCATCTCTTCCAACTGTAATACCCGGCGATTTTTCCAATACATCCATAATGGTAGACCCGGCATTGCTGATACCGGCTTCTACATTGATGACTGTTTTATCCGGCCCAAACTGAACAAATGGCTTTTTTGAAATTACCGTTACCTCGTCTAAAAGGGCAGCAGTTGGGATCAGGGTAATTGTAGCCACAAATACTATCTCCCTTTCCAGTTTGGCTGATGTTAAGTAAGCCGTTTGATAATCTGTATGGCTGACTTTAATTATGTATTTACCAGCAGCAAGTCCTTTAAATTCAACTATTCCGGATTTATCTGTAGTGGCCGTCCGGAATAGAGACGAATCCTGCTTCATAAGGTTTACAGTAACACCCTGCATCACCACCATGCTATCGCTCTGGACTGTAATACGGATCTCCCTATCTGCCGATGGCTGCGACAGGCAGTAAAGACCACAAAAAATAAACAGGAGAAATGCAATACTTTTTTTCATAACTATACCAGGCTGCGAAAATATCTCAATAAAAAATATGGTTGCTGATTATTAGTTTAACGGCCATATAAACAGATGGGTAGTGAGTTTAACACAGAGATGGAGGGATTCGCAAAGGCGTTAACCCTTTAATTTTTGTTTCTGTTGTGTACCCTGCGTGACTTCCACAAACTGGCTCAATATACCTGGTCCCCCTTTTTGCCCAATTCCTCCTTTTCAGATAACTTCGCTCCTCGTTACGCTCATTCTATTCACTTACAACTAATCAATTAAACATGGCATACGACGTAGTGGTTCTTGGAAGCGGTCCCGGTGGTTATGTGGCAGCTATCAGGGCCTCCCAGTTAGGTTTTAAGACAGCTATTATTGAAAAGGAAAGCCTTGGTGGTATCTGCCTCAACTGGGGTTGTATCCCCACCAAAGCCCTTTTAAAAAGTGCCCAGGTATTTGAAGATATCAAACATGCCGGCGGTTATGGTATAGAAGCTACCGGTACAGTCAATTTTGAAGCTGTTATTAAAAGGAGCCGCGGTGTAGCAGATAAAATGAGCAAAGGCGTTCAGTTCCTGATGAAGAAAAATAAGATCGATGTGATACTCGGTTTTGGCAAACTGGTAGCCAAGGGAAAACTGGAAGTAACAGATAAGGACGGCAAAAAACAAACGGTAGAAGCAAAACATATCATTATAGCAACCGGTGGCCGCAGCCGCCAGTTACCTACCATGCCAATCGATGGCAAAAAGATCATTGGCTACCGGGAGGCAATGGTACAGCCGCAGGTTCCCAAGTCAATGATCGTAGTTGGCAGTGGTGCTATCGGAGTTGAGTTTGCTTATTTCTACAATAGCATGGGTACAAAAGTTACCATCGTTGAATTTCTCCCCCGCATTGTTCCCGTGGAAGATGAAGAAATCTCAAAAGAACTGGAAAAGCAATATAAAAAGAATGGCATTGACATCATGACCAATAGTGAAGTTACTTCTGTTGATACTTCGGGTAATGGTGTAAAAGCTAAAGTAAAAACGGCCACTGGTGAAGTAGTGCTCGAGGCGGATGTACTGTTAAGTGCTGTTGGTGTTTCGGCCAATATCGAAGGGATTGGTTTGGAAGAACTGGCAGTGAAGACAGATAAAGGACGTATCATGGTTGATAAATACGGGCAGACAAATATTCCAGGTATCTATGCAATCGGAGATTGCTCACCCGGCCAGGCACTGGCCCACGTTGCCAGTAAAGAAGGCATTGTTTGCGTAGAAGCAATCGGGTACAATGAAAATAAATATCATCATCAGCCGGAGCCGATCGATTATAATAATATTCCTGGTTGTACGTATTGTGTACCAGAAATTGCTTCTGTAGGTTACACCGAAAAACAAGCTAAAGAACAGGGATATGAAGTGAAAGTGGGTAAGTTCCCGTTGAGTGCAAGTGGAAAGGCTTCTGCTGCCGGACATACGGAAGGATTTATTAAAGTAATATTTGATGCCAAGTATGGCGAGTGGCTCGGCACCCATATGATTGGTTACAACGTAACTGAAATGATCTCTGAAACGGTAACTGCAAGAAAATTAGAAACGACTTATCATGAAGTGTTGAATGCAATTCACCCACACCCCACTATCAGCGAAAGCATTAAAGATGCAATTGAAGTAGCTTATGGTGAGGCGATACATTTGTAGTCAGAACTAAGACCTACCTACCGGCAGGCAAGTTTATAAGATTGAAAGGGATTTATGAGGAAACTTGTAATCCCTTTTTTGTAACCGCAATAAAAAAGCCCCGGATTTCTCCAGGGCCCTTGCTTGCCGTTAGTATAAATTTGGTTGCGACACTATAACTTAATGAATCTCATCTTCATAGACTCCCCATCTGGCTTTTTCGCTGCAAGGAAATACATGCCTGCATGCAATCTGCTGATGTCAATCTTCTGATTTTTAGACGTAATCGTCACATTCATAATAGTTTGCCCCTGCAGGTTAGTCACAAAAATAATTTGACCAATCCAGCGAATATCATAGGCCAGGTCAAGATTCAGCTCGGTACTGGCCGGGTTGGGGTATAATTGCGGGTGCAGCCATTTTGGGTCTTCTGTTGGTAAAGCAGATTCGGCTATCAATGGAGGATTCAGTCCTTTAGATATGAGTATGGAGCTTCTTGGCCCTCCTGTATTAAACAAAGCCCTCATTCTCGTCTTTTGGCCTTGGGTAAACATATTAATGCAGTTGTCGTTCGTAAAGTCCATATAGTTCATATACATATCGCCATGCGGGCCGTTACCGCAGGTAATACGTACAGTACCCGGACAGCCAATTGTATAGCTGGCTTGCTTTGGAGTGTCACCTACGCCATCATCACCGCAGTTCTCATCACCCCAGAGATGTTTCAGGTTGAGCCAATGGCCTACTTCATGTACAGCAGTTTTTCCCATATCAAAACCAGAAGTAATACTGCCGGTTCCAAAGGCTGTATAAGAAATCACCAAACCGTCCTTATTTTCTTCTCCGCCGGGCATTGTAGCATAGCCGGCAAACTTATCGAGATTGCAAACCCAGATGTTGAGGTAACTTTTGGGATCCCATGCATCATCTCCCATGGTGGAAGAAAATTTCATCTGATCATCAGCTTTCCATTTAGTAATGGGAGTGTATTTACGAACAATACCGGAAGTGGATCTTCTCCTGGGGTCAGAAATGGCTAATTGAAATTCAATTTCGCAATCAGCGGCCAGCGTACGGAAATAAGCTGGTGTGTTCGTTGTATCCGCATTGCGGCGGCGAAAATATTTATTAAGTGCATCGATCTGGCTGGCAACCTGTGCATCACTTATTTTTTCTGTTTGAGTATGATAAAGGATATGAACTACCACAGGTATTTTTATAACAGTGGCTTCAGTCCTGTTTGTTGTGCTGCTTTCTGTTTGTTGTTTTGTAAATACCTCAATGGCATTTATCCGGTCACGAAGTGATGGATTACGGCTGAGTTCTTCTTGCTGGTAGCCAGCAGTTGAGCAGCGTTGTTGTGCTGTCAGATGATTGGCAAAAACCAACGTAAAAAGAGTAATAATTAATCCCGCCTTCATTGTTCTCAAGAGTTATTAGGTTACAGCATGACAACAGTTTTACTGTCATGAGTAATTCAGTGGCATTGGAAATAATAAAAAGGAAATTGGGGAATTAAAACGGGTGTCTCAGGGATTAGATTTCGAAAGGGTGGAATTTGTTCGGACGGTTTAATCTGGTATAAATGTAATTCTTTTAATTAATTGTGCAAGAAGTATTTGTATCGTATTTTTCCGATACCGGGCTTTACTTTTGTAAGCTTTAACACCCCAAAAGGTATCCGGCTCTTATTTTTGTGTCAAATCAATTTCTGTCCATGAAAAAAATGCTTCTTTTTGCTACCCTTGCCGCCTTTATCGGTTGTAATTCCAAAGGTCCAGGGGAAAAACCAGACCCGAATGCACCTAAATTAATGAGCTATTCTATTATCGGCACTTATCCGCATGATACTTCTTCTTACACACAGGGATTGCTGATCTACAAAGGAGATATGTATGAAGGAACCGGCAACTATGGTTTCTCGAAATTGAAAAAAGTGGATGTAAAATCAGGCAAAGCCCTGAAAGAAATTTCACTAGATCCTAAAATCTTTGGAGAAGGAGTTACTATTCTGAATGACACTGTTTACCAGCTAACCTGGAAAGAAAAAAAAGTCTTTGTCTATACATTGGCTGATTTTAAAAAAGTAAAAGAATTCAATGTTGATATTGAAGGTTGGGGATTAACAAATGATGGTAAAAATCTTATTGTCAGTACCGGCAGCAGCGACCTGTTTTACTACGAACCTTCCACTTTTAAATTACTGAAAGCACAAACAGTGACAGAGTCAGGAAGTCCTTCTTTTAACCTGAATGAGCTGGAGTACATTGACGGTTTTGTTTATGCCAACCAATATCAATTTCCTTATATCTTCAAGATTGACCCTGCAACCGGGCAAATTGTAGCAAAAGCAGACCTGACAAC
>CALRVH010000079.1:0-14147 GCA_943371565.1 Chitinophaga pinensis
ATGGAAAGAAAAATATGGCGGCATTATACTTCAGCAGCTTAAAAAAATGGGTTGCAGCCTGGATTGGGAACGTACCAGCTTTACCATGGATCCGGATTATTATGAATCCGTCATCAATGTGTTCATTGATCTATACAATAAAGGATTTATCTACCGTGGCAAGCGGATGATCAATTGGGATGTGAAAGCAAAAACCGCCTTGAGTGATGAAGAAGTGATACGAAAGGAGACGCAGCAAAAACTTTATCACTTACGATACAAACTGGATGTAACCGGGGATGATTATATTGTTATTGCAACCGTTCGTCCTGAAACCATCATGGGTGATACCGCAATCTGTGTTCATCCTGATGATGAACGATATAAACACCTGCATGGCAAGTTTGCCTTCGTTCCGTTAATTAATCGCCGCATCCCCATCATTACTGATGAGTATGTAACGATGGATTTTGGAACCGGTGCGTTAAAAGTGACTCCTGCCCATGATATGAATGACAATCAACTGGGGCAAAAACATAAACTGGAAGTGGTTGATATCTTCAATGAAGATGGCACACTAAATGCCGAAGCACAGATTTACATTGGTGAAGATCGTTTTGAAGCAAGAAAAAAAATAGCAAAACAACTGGAGGAAAAAGGTTTCTTGTTAAAGACAGAAGATTATACCAGCGAAGTAGGTTACAGCGAAAGAACAGATGCCGTAGTAGAGCCAAGGTTATCATTGCAATGGTGGGTAGATATGAAAAAGATATCCGGCCCTGCTTTATCTGCTGTCATGGATGAAGAAATTAAATTCTACCCTTCTAAATTTAAAAATCTCTATCGTCATTGGATGGAGAATATCAAAGACTGGTGTATTTCAAGACAGCTTTGGTGGGGACACAGAATACCAGCCTGGTACACTCCTGATGGTTCATTTGCTGTTGCAGCAACGAAAGAAGAAGCCTTTGAAAAACTACGCAGTAATAATTCAGCATTAATAATTAATGATGTCTCACAGGACGACGATTGTCTTGACACCTGGTTCTCCAGTTGGCTATGGCCGTTTGAAGTATTTAAAGGATATAGTAATCCTGACAATAAGGACGTAAACTACTACTACCCTACCAACACCTTAGTTACAGCTCCTGAGATCATTTTCTTCTGGGTAGCAAGAATGATAATGGCCGGCTACGAATACAAAGGACAAAAACCATTTAAAGAAGTCTATTTTACGGGTATTGTTCGTGATAAACAGGGAAGAAAAATGAGTAAGAGCCTTGGTAACTCACCCGACCTGTTACAGATGATTGAAGACGAAGGTGCTGATGCTGTTCGTTTCGGTATTATGATCTCTTCTCCGGCCGGTAATGACCTGATGTGGGACCAGGCAAGCAATGAACAGGGAAAATTCTTCATCAATAAAATGTGGAATGCGTTAAAGTTGGTGAAGATGTGGGAGTCAAGAGTTCAGCGTTCGGAGTCCAGAGCTCAGAGTTTTGCTGTTGATTGGTTTGAGAATCGTTTAGCCCAGGTAAGATTGGAATTGGACGAACAGTTTAAAGATTTCCGGTTGAGTGAATCATTGAAGACTATTTACTCATTGATTTGGGATGATTTCTGCAGCTGGTATTTAGAATGGGTAAAGCCCGGCTATGAACAACCTATCGATAAGATGGTGTACGAAAAAACGGTTGGCTTTTTTGAAGAGTTGATGCAGTTGCTACATCCGTTCATGCCATTTATAACAGAAGATATTTACCATTTGTTAAAAGAAAGAACGGATGATTTGACAGTAAAACAATTTGGCGCTAGCAAAGCTGTTGATAGTACAATCACAGCTAATGCAGTGTTATTGAAAGAAGTTATTACAGCGATCCGTGATGCAAGAGTTAAGAATCAATTGAAGCCTAAAGACAGTATCAAACTGCATGTACTGACCGACAATAGCGAAACATATAGATCGATTGAAAGTATTTTATTAAAACAGATCAATGCAGAATCGGTTTCTTATACCTCCACTTCTGTTGCTAACAGCATTACCGTCGTTGTTCAAAAAGACAAATTTTTTATTGAAACAACGACTGTATTAGATACTGCTTCACAAAAAGAGCAATTACAAAAAGATCTTGATTACCTGAAAGGATTTTTAGTTTCTGTAGAAAAGAAACTTGGTAATGAACGTTTTGTTCAGAATGCCAAACCGGAAGTAATAGAGAGTGAGCGGAAGAAAAAAGCGGATGCAGAAGAGAAGATCAAAGTGATTGAAGAGAGTCTCGCTTCGCTATAATTTTTCAACACAGAGATATAGAGAAAATTGAGTTACACGGAGATATTCTCTGTGCAACTCCTAAAACTCAAATCCTCTGTGTTGAAAAATCATCTCGGTATAATGCTAATCGGTAAAACGAACTCGAACACGGTTCCTTTAAATCCATCAAACTGATCCTGGTCTAATAACCTGCTTACCCTGAAACCAAATGTCAGTGGGTATTGGTTCCACCATTTAGTATCGATAAAAATTTCACCGCCAACACTACGCTGATCCCTGGTTGTCGTTTTATCCCTTGAATATATTTTGGTAAAATCATAAAAAATATTTCCCCGTATCCGTTGCAGGTATAAAATATTTCCAAATCCCCAATCGGGATAGATCAATGGCAAATGATAGTTAGCCGATAATCGCCACATCCTGGAAAAATATCGCCCTGTGTATCCCCTTGAATAAGCAAAGCGATTACCAAAAGACACCTGCGATAAGGTATCCCTTTCCTGGAATGAACCCGACAATAATAAATTATGTGCTGACATTAACCCTGGCAGGTATAAAGTGCCATTAGTAATGAACTGAGAACCCTCATACTTTGTAATAGCATGACGATGTGTGGCCGATACTGCATAGGCAAATCTTGGATAAATATGTTGGACCGCAGTTTGCACCTGCTGACTCCATGAAATAGAATGCTGGAGATAACTGAATGATGTATTCCCTAATGAATCTTTAAAAAAGTCCCTGTTAAATTCATTTCGCAGTACATAGTAACTTCCGATATTGAAATTTTTAAATGTCTGCCCGCTGGTAATGCTCAACGGAATAGTTAATCCAATCCGTGAATCCAGCTGGTTCCACTGCCGCAGCTTATTGCCGGTAATGGCTTCCCGGTTAAAAGTTAGTTCAGTCCCAACATTAAGATACGGGAACCATGCACCATATACGCCGGTAAAACCAACTGCATTTGTTTTCTCGTTTTGATTATACAAATAATAGACTTCTGTCTCTAATGTATTCAACACATTCTGTCCATAGAGAGAAAAAGTAAAAATCGGGTCTTCATAATAGGGCCGCCAGCTGTGAAAATTCAGCAAGTTCGTTCCCTTTTTATATTTACTGACAGGAAAATTTCTTTTAGGAATTTTATTCAGTAAAATATCATTTAATTCACTAACCAGGCCAACAGGAAATTTGCCACCCATTTTTTCTGCAATAGCCGAACCTGCCTCCTTCCATACAACATCCTTTTCATCCACTTGCTTTAACTGGTAACCTTCAGCAGTAAAAGCAGACCATGTTATTTTACCATTACCGGCATTTGCAAAATAATTACCCAATGGCCCGTTACTGATCTTGAATATTTTGCTATCGCTTAACCGCAGCGCAAAGACATCATCATTACCTCCAAACGATGCAGTGAAATAGATAACACCATTCGACACACATGGATAACCCACCACATTAAAGGATGGTGGAGTCAACCGCATGGTATTACCACTTGAAATCTCTGCCGTAGCTAATGCCATCTGCCCATCCGCAAGCCTTACAGATGTTACAACAGAATTCTCATCAATAAACTTCGGATCGGTAAACAAACTGATCTCAGTAGAATGAATTGACTTTATAACCTGGCCATTATTAGCATCTATAATATGCAATTCACTCCTGCCATTCACATCAACCTGTACTGCCGCCACCTTAGAACCATCCGCCGAAATATCCGGGGTAAAGTATTTGGTTTTACTGGTTAGCTTTTTTTGTTGCCCTGTTTGCACATCCAGCAATTTTATAACACTGTAATCCCTCCAGCGCCAACGGGCATCTGTTTCATAGGCAGCATAAACGATCTTTCCATTACGATACGAGAATTGCTCATCGATTGCAATGTCCTTTACTCTCAATTTATGTTCCCCGACAGCATCTTTTATATAAAAAGCGGGGCGTTGGCGATAACTGGTCTTCAGGTATAGTAATGAATCATTACCAGCAGCATACGGAAAGTAATAATTGTTTACAAACCCTTTCTTTACAGGCAACACATACTCCTCCTTGGTTGCATCAGTTTGTATGACATTCTTTTTATACGAATCAAAAGCCTGTTCCCTGAATGTTTTATAATCTAATCCTGCATGTTTCTTAATAGCAGCCTGGAAAGGATAGAACAATCCTTTATAGGCGCTGGCATCTTTTGTTACTTTAGTCCAGAAATCGGTACCATATTTTTCTCTCCCATAGTTGACCAGCAGGTAACCAAGGTTATAATGATTAGGAACATAATCCTTCAAAGAACCGTTCCGCAATTTCATCCAGGAATATTTTTTTCCCGCCTGCCAGATTGATGGATACGTATTCAGAAAAAGCGGCAACCTGCCTCTGCCTTGTTTGGTGAGCACTGTCTCCGTATACACAGCATCACCTTCATAAAACCAATCCGGGATAGAAGCATTGATCGCCAGTGCATATCCTTCTTGTCCAAAAAGAGTCTTCATTAGTTTACTCAACCCGTTATTGAAATTATTAAACTGTTGCACATGACGATATTCATGTATGGCTAACTGGTCGCCCCAGCTAATACTACCCTCTTCAAAATTATTCAGCACCGGGTTTAAAAAAAACTCGCTGCGAAAAGGGCCCAGCTGCACATAACCATTAGGAATCGTAGTTTGATTTTGCAAAACAATATTGATCTTCTTTAACTGGCTACCAAGAGAAACCGGCCTTTCTGCTGCCAGATAATGAATAATGGATGATACCCTGTTTGCCTGGCTATCCATTCCAACCGGGAAAATAATTCTTGCTGAATCCGTATTAATTTGCTTCCATTTATGCGACGGTGGATTCCCACCGAATTGTTGTGAAAAGATGGAACAAGGGACAAGGAACAATGAATAAAAAAACACAAGCTTTCGCATGGTGGGATATTTTAAGGGAAGTTACGGAGTAAATCATTTCATTGGATTACTAACAAGGCAACTAGTTTTTGCAACAGATGAGCATTAGTCCTTAACTTCAACCCGTTATATTATTCTCCAGACTACAATTATCAACTGGCAGCGACTATGAAATCATTCACTATTGAAGAAATTAATGAGGTAGTAAAAGGCGTTTTAACCGGCACCACCACTCACCGGATAACCGGTGCTGAACAAATAAAACTGGCCGGTGAAAATCACATTACCATTATAGGAAATAAAAAATTTGCACCGTTCTGGAATAATTCAAAAGCGGCGGCGGCACTTATTGATGAAACACTGGCCATTGAACCGGGAGAAAACCGGGCCTTCATCAAAGTAAAAAGTGTGGATTTGGCAATGGCCCTGGTGCTGGAACTATTCACACCGGAGCTGCCTGTTTTTGATACCGACATACATCCAGCTGCGGTAATACATTCAACAGCTGCTATTGGAAACGGATGTAAAATTGGTGCCGGCACTTATATCGGTGCAAATGTAAAAATTGATAACAACGTAATAATTTATCCAAACGTAACCATCCTGGACGAATGCAGCATTGGCAGGAACACCATCATCTGGTCTGGCACTGTTATCCGTGAAAGATGCCAGGTTGGAGCTTATTGTATTTTTCATCCTAATGTATCAATTGGCGGAGATGGCTTTGGATACCGGCCGGGTGCAGATGGAAAAAGTATTGTGAAGATTCCACAAATAGGTACTGTAATAATTGGTAATGCTGTTGAACTGGGCTCCGGCACTTGTATTGACCGTGGAAAATTCAGTGCTACTACCATTGGTGATGGAACTAAAATTGATAACCTGGTTCAGATCGGGCATAATTGCCAGATAGGCAGAATGTGTTTGATTGCAGGCAACTGCGCTATTGCAGGATCTGTAACACTTGGTGATGGTGTAGTGATGGCAGGCCAGGCTGGAATAAAAGATCATGTCACCATTGGTAATGGTGTAAAAATAGGTGGAGGTGCAGGAGTGATAAACGATATACCAGATGGCGAAACTGTTTTAGGATATCCCGCCGTTAACTACCGGGAAACATTAAAGCAATGGGCTGTTTTAAAAAAGCTGGTAAAAAATTCATGAGATTAACATTCGGGAAGACTTAATGGAACATTTACGGCAAGGCCACCATCAGCGGTTTCTTTGTATTTAAAGTCCATGTCTTTTGCAGTATCCCACATCGTTTTGATCACTGCATCTAATGATACTTTGGCAAAATCAGGTGTGCTTTGCAATGCTAACTGGGATGCCGTAATTGCTTTTATCGCTCCCATTGTATTCCTTTCAATGCAGGGCACTTGAACTAAGCCGCCAATAGGGTCGCAGGTTAATCCCAAATGATGTTCCATGGCAATTTCTGAAGCCATCATCACTTGTCTTTGTGTACCACCCATGCATTCTGTTAATCCGGCAGCTGCCATTGCTGATGATACGCCAATCTCTGCCTGGCAACCGCCCATAGCGGCAGAAAGAGTAGCTCCCTTTTTAAAAATACTTCCTATCTCTGCGGCGGTTAAGAGGAACTGAACAATTTTTTCTTCCTTATTACCATCACAAAAAGCAATATAATATTGTAATACGGCGGGAATAACTCCTGCAGCTCCATTAGTAGGGGCAGTTACTACTCTTCCGAAAGAAGCATTTTCCTCATTCACAGCTAATGCAAAACAACTGACCCAATCCAAGGTGTATTTAAAATCATTTCCACCGGAACGGATGGCGGTAAGCCATGTATCATAATCCGTATAATTTTTCCCGGCAGTCAATTTTTTATTTAGAGCAGCAGAACGACGTTTTACATTTAATCCCCCGGGCAACATACCGGGAGTATGACAACCCCGGTACATGCATTCTTTCATTACCCGCCAGATATTGAGCATCAAATCCTTCGTTTCTTTTTCGGTCCTCCAGGTACATTCATTTTCCATCACTATTTCACTGATGGACATGCCGGTCTTAATACACCAGTGTAACAGATCATCTGCAGTATTAATAGGAAAAGCCAACTGGGCCTCTTCTGCACCTCCTGCCTCCTCTCCTTCTTTTACTACAAATCCGCCGCCAACAGAATAGAAGGTCTCGGCAATCGATTCTCCATTTCGCATCGTAGCCAAAAAGGTAACAGCGTTTGGATGAAAGGGCAATGTTTCTGTAATGAGGAAATCAATATTCTCAGTTGGGTCAAAGTCCACTTCATGCAAACCCAGCAATATTATTTTCTTCATGGCGGCTATATCGCTAATCTTTGCAACGATCTGGTCAACGGCAAATGTAACAGGGTCGTCTCCGCATAATCCTAACTGTACAGCCACATCTGTGCCATGCCCTTTTCCTGTTTTGGCTAATGAACCATACAAAAGCACTTTCACTTCTGTGATATCAAATAATAGATTTTTTTGCTGTAAGGTTTGCACAAACCGTTGTGCAGCTCTCCAGGGTCCGAGTGTATGAGAACTGGAAGGCCCTACTCCTATTTTAAAAATATCGAATACAGATATGGCTTCGTGTGGCAAAATGTACGATTTAAAACAAAAATACAATTAAAAACCCCGGCACAATGGCCGGGGCTAAGCAGAAGCAGATAGTCTTAGCTAGAATACGTCGATTAATTCGACTTCGAAAAAAAGTATAGTGTTGCTGGTAATAGAACCCTGACCTGCACACCCATATGCTAAAGAAGAAGGTATGATCATTTTTATCACACCGCCTTTCTGAATTAATTGCAACCCAATTTGAAATCCGGGAATTGTACCACCCACAGTAAAAGTTACTGGTGTTGTTGTCTGGGCGTCAAACACAGTCCCGTCCAGCCTTTTGCCGGTGTACTTTACGGAAACCTGCGAGGCCGTAGTGGGAGTAGGGCCGCTTCCGGGAGTAACAATCTGGTAATAAACACCACTGCTGTGGGTAGTACCAACAATGCCATTGGCTGCTGCATATGCTGCCATGGCCGCTTGCTCACTCTGGATTGTTTTATCCTGGCAACCGGTATCCTTAATACAACTTGAGCCGGTAAAAACGGCGAAAAAGACAAAAAGGCCAAAAACTGTTTTTCTCATTTTCTTCTTTTTGAACGATCAACTGAATAAAGACCCCTGCGGGGTCGTTTTTGCTGCAACGCCGGCAAATTTATGATTTATCTTCTTTGGCTGTTAATTCTTTGTACTGCTGCTCATTCATATCCCAGCGATGGCGGGCAGAAAAAATAACAATGAAAACAACGATTAATAGCGAGGCGGCTATCAATACAATTATAAGAGAGGCTTGCTCCCGGCGCATCACTTTATCAGCTTCTTTGTGCCACCTGGAGAAGATGTTGATGAAAATAGTTACGACTATTACAACAGCCAGCGGCAAGCCAACAGCCAGTTGTCTCCAAACCTTTTTCTTGCGAAGCCTGTTTATTTCCCAGTATGCAATAAAACCTTTTTCCTCTTCTGAAAGCATAATTCACACAAAGGTAAAACACCTGTGTCTAATCCCCTTGCATCAGCGGCACAAAATATATATCTTACAGATCCTTAACCTCAAAGACATTGAAAGTAGCACCTTTACTGGCACAATATCTTTATGCAAATAAACGGCTGGATCTTCCCGGCCTGGGCAGTTTTTTTCTCGACCCCTCCACACATATTGAAGCGGATAGCGGTAAACATAACAAAGCCACCAACCTGGAAGGAGTTACGTTTGAGAGTAACACTTCAATCAAAGAAGTGAATGATCTTGTCCAGTTTTTCTCTTCACAAACAGGAACAATGAAAGCATTGGCAGCAGCTGATCTTGATTCTCACCTGGGCCAGGCACTTCAATTCTTAAATATTGGCAAACCCTTTCTATTTGAAGGGATCGGAACATTGACAAAAATTAAACCGGGAGAATTTTCATTTACTCCGGGACATTCAATTGCTGCTTCGCTAAAAGAACCAAACAATAGTGAGTCGGAACCGGCCTCCCCTATTGATGAGTCACTTAACGATTATAAAAGTGTTTTTTATGCCCGAAAAAAAAGCATGACCTGGAAAAAACCGGTAGCGGTCTTATTATTATTAACCGGCCTGGGACTTGCTATTTGGGGCGGCTATATTGTTTATAAAAAAACGACAGCGCAGAAAGATAATGCCCCTGCTGTTGAAATAAAAATGGATGAACCGGTTTTGGCAACGGATACTGCACAAGTAAAAAAAGACAGCATTGTACAACGCAACCCTGCGACCACAACTCCGGCGGGCACCTATAAATTCATTTTAGAAACTACCGATGCTAAAAGGGCATTCAGCAGGTTGAACAAGCTAATAACTTTTCAATGGCCTGCACAAATGGAAACGAAAGACTCCCTTTCCTTTAAAATATTTATGGTGTTACCCGTAAATACGGCTGATACCAGCCGTGTTCTAGACTCACTGAGCCGCCTGAATGGCAAAAGGGTTTACATTGAATAAAAAAAGGTCGTCATTTCTGACGACCTTCCGAGGTCCCGAGCGGATTCGAACCGCTGTAGCAGCTTTTGCAGAGCTGAGCCTAGCCACTCGGCCACAGGACCTTTTTGAACAGCAGCGAAAATAGGATATTTTTGATAATTGAACCCATTCATCATTTCAAAACATTGAGTATGAGTCGTATTGCAGAATCAGAATTAATTATTAATCCCCGCGGAGCCATTTACCATCTTGACCTGCGGCCGGAAGAAGTTGCTGGCACTGTTATTACTGTCGGCGATCCTGACCGGGTAAAGGAAATCAGTAAACATTTTGATTCCGTTGAAGTGCAACGACAACACCGGGAGTTTATTTCGCATACCGGTTATGTAGGCAACAAAAGGCTGACAGTTCTCTCATCCGGTATCGGCCCCGATAATATTGATATTGTACTCAATGAACTGGATGCTCTTGTCAATATCGATTTTGCCACGAGGGAAATAAAGAAAGACCTGAAATCATTAAATATTATTCGCATCGGCACTTCAGGTTCCTTGCAGGAAGATATTCCGGTAGACAGTTTTGTAGCATCAACACATGGACTTGGAGTGGACAACCTGCTCAATTTTTACCGGCATGAACAAAACGACCAGGAAAAAGAATTACTGCAATCATTTGTGACACATACACAGATACACGGCCAGATCGGTAATCCTTATATCAGCAGTGGTGCGGCCTCCCTGATAAAACATTTTGTAAAAGATTTTCACCAGGGCATTACAGTAACCTGTCCCGGCTTTTATGGTCCGCAAGGAAGGATATTGCGACTGGGGATCAGTAATCCCAACTTCGTCAATCGCCTTACTGATTTTCGTTTTGGCCAGCACCGCATTACCAATTTTGAAATGGAAACTTCGGCCATCTATGGCTTGGGAAAATTGCTGGGGCATAATTGCCTTGCTGTAAATGCCATTGTCGCTAACCGGGTACAAAAAGAATTTTCAAAAGATGGCCTGGCGACTGTTGAAAAACTGATTCAAAAATTTCTTCAAATATTTTCAGACAGCATCTAATGATTTTACATTTTTATAAGTACCAGGGAACAGGCAACGACTTCATTCTTGCCGACAACAGAAAGGCTGAATATTCATCCCTTACAACAGAGCAAATCCATCGCTTATGTGATCGTCGCTTTGGGATCGGTGCCGATGGCCTCATGCTGCTGAATGAAAAAAACGGCTTTGATTTTGAAATGAAATACTACAATGCCGATGGAAAGGAAGGCAGTATGTGTGGCAATGGCGGCAGGTGCATGACAAAATTTGCTTATCACCTCGGTATTCACCGGGAAGTGTATCGTTTCCTCGCTTCGGACGGAGTTCATGAAGCGGAAATAGATATGGACGGCATTGTCTCCTTAAAAATGAAAGATGTAAAGACCATCAAACGATTTCATAATGATTTTATCCTGGATACCGGCTCACCGCATTATATCAAAATGGTAACAAACGTTATGGATGTGGATGTGTTCAAAAAAGGAAGTGAGATACGTCATAGCAAAGAGTTTGAGGAAGAAGGCATCAATGTAAATTTTGTAGAGCAAATGAGAGAAGCAGATAAAATAACGGTACGGACCTATGAACGGGGTGTAGAAGATGAAACCTACTCCTGTGGCACCGGCGTTACAGCGGCCGCCCTGGTTTGTTTTCATAATGAGAATGGGTTTAACGATGTAGAAGTAAAAACACTGGGAGGTAACTTATCAGTCGAGTTTGACCGCACGGACGACAATAAATATGAAAACATCTGGCTCTGTGGCCCCGCTGAAAAGGTTTATGAAGGAACTGTTCAAGTAAAATAATATGACAGCTATACAATCCAAAAACGAAATCATTCAGAAGTTAGACGATATCTCCGGCGAATTTTCTTCTTTTTGTGCCGGCATCAGCGATGAACTTTTTTTTCGTCAACCTACTGAGAAGTGGTCGGTTGCACAGAATGTAACACACCTTATCACTTCTGCAAAGATGACAACGCTGGCTTATCGACTGCCAAAATTCATAGTGCGGCTATATACTGGCAAACCCAATCGTCCTTCCCGCAGCTATGACGAATTAGTGGCAAAATATAAATTCAAACTGGAACAAGGCGGCCGTGCCAGCGGAAGATTTGTTGCAAAACCAGTTTCACAGCAAAAAGGAAAAGAAAATATCCTGCATACGTTTGATACGGCAATGAAGAAACTTATTACAACTATTGAAGCAAAATGGGATGATCCACAACTCGACCAATACCTTGCGCCACATCCCCTGCTGGGCAAACTCACTCTCCGTGAACTATGTTATTTCACTATTTATCACACCGAACACCATCTTAACATAGTTAAGGAAAGATTGAATGATTAGCGCCAAAGTAAATTGTGGAATGGACAGTTTTGCATTATATTAATTAGATTTAATTCTACTTTGGTATCAAATCTGAAACCGCAAGCTTACCTTTGCCGCAATTAATGATCCAGTATTTTAAAAATATCGACCAACAAACAGTTGAAATTGAAAAACCTGAAAACGGTGTTTGGGTAAATGTATTACCACCGCTGAAACAGGAAGAATTTTCAGAATTATCTACTGCGCTGGATATCCCGATTGACTTTTTAACCGACTCTTTAGACATAGACGAAAGAAGCCGTTTTGAAGAAGATGATAACGTGAAACTGATCGTTATAAAAACTCCCACGGAAAACAATTCTTTCAATGAGAGTGATGCCTATTACATCACTATTCCAATTTGTATCATCCTTACCCACAACCAGATCGTAACCGTCAATTCATTTGAGAATACGGCGATCAAAAAATTCCTGAACACTTTTCAAAACCGGCATCCTGACAAAAGGAATATGATGGTGCTAAAGATCATTGAAAAGATCGTTCAGAATTTTATGGAGCACCTGAAAGAGATCAATCAGCGACGAAACACATTCGAACAAAAACTCTATGATTCAAGCCGGAATGAACACCTGCTGGAACTGATGCGGATACAAAAAAGTTTAGTCTACATTGTTACAGCCCTTCGTTCCAACGAAATGCTGATGATGAAAATGGAACGGACCAATTTCCTGGCCCTGACAGAAGATGAAAAAGAATTTTTGAATGACCTTATCGTCGATAATTCACAGGCCCTTGAGATGGCCAATATCTACACCAACATATTAAGCAGCACCCTTGATGCTTTTGCCAGTATTATTGCCAATAACCAGAACCAGGTGTTGAAAAGGTTAGCAGTAATCACTATCGTACTTACTTTCCCGGTACTGATCGCCAGTTTATTTGGAATGAATGTACCCAGCGGGTTTGAACATTCGAAGTATGCCTTTTATATTGTTGCCTTTTTATCACTCGGCATTGCATTGGTTATTGGCTGGTATTTCTTCCGAAAGAAAATTTTTTAATATTTCATGTTCAATCTCAGAGTTTACGGCATTCTTATTAATGAACAGAAACAGGTACTGGTCAGTGATGAATTGATTCGTGGAAATTACATTACCAAATTTCCGGGCGGCGGGTTAGAGTTTGGTGAGGGAACAAGAGATTGCCTGCAACGGGAGTTCATGGAAGAAATGAACCTGAAAGTTGAGATCGGGGAGCATATTTATACTACCGATTATTTCCAGCTATCTGCCTTCAATCCGGAGCACCAGATCATTTCCATTTACTATTTCGCAACACCGCTGGAAGAAATAACAGCCCCCTTAAGAACAAAGCCCTTCGATTTTGATGAGCAGCAAATGAAAGTGTACGAAGCCACCAAAGAAACAGAGACCTTCCGTTTTATTGACTGGAATGATTTTTCGGAAGCAAGTGTTACATTACCGATTGACAAGATAGTTGCCAGTCTTGTAAAAAAAAATCATTAGTCATCCCCCATTGCTGCCTTCTTCATCGCTGCTGCCTGCTCATGACCGAGATAATGCTCGATCCTGTTATGTACAAGATAAATGACCGGCGTTAATACCATCGCCATAATGAATTTATACATGTAATTACCAATGCAGATCGTCATGACAAAATTAAGTGTCCATGGCTGACCCTGGTTATTGGAAATGCGGGGGCCGATGTAAAATGCGATAAACAGTACAACGAAACTATCTACCAGTTGTGATATTAATGTAGAACCGGTAGCCCTTAACCAGATATTCTTTTCACCAGTCGCTTTTTTTATTTTATGAAAAATAAAAACGTCTAATATCTGGCCAATTAAAAATGCTACTAATGACCCCACAATGATCCACTGGCTTTGTCCGAAAATTGCCCGGTACGCTTTATCAGCATCCGGAACCCCCTGGCCTGCATAATTACCCACCCAAAAACCAGCCGGTGTCAGATGTATGGCTCCCTGGAACATGATAAAAGCATAAATGATCAAACCGATAGCCAGGAATGAAAGAAATCTCACACCTTTCATCCCATAGTATTCAGTAATAATATCTGTCATGACGAAAACAACCGGCCA
>CALRVH010000080.1:0-14017 GCA_943371565.1 Chitinophaga pinensis
GATGGCAGGGGAGTAGCAGGGAGTCTTTCAAAGTTTCATTTAACAAATTCGGCAGGTTACTTTTTATGGTGTTGTGGTATCAATACCTGATTCTCACATTTAACTACTAAAGTGAATTAACAACGTCGCTGCATTTTATCAATGCTGCTTGCTATTCAACTTTGGTATAACCTTTAAAAAGTATAGCCATGAACAAACTTATCATCGGGCTGCTCGTAGTAGCAGCCGGAGCAGGAATCTTCTTGTTACTCCGCAAGAAAAAAGATACACCAACAGTCAACAGTATCAACAAAGAATGGATTGTTGGTAAATGGAAAACAGATTCCACAGTAGCAACGGATTCGAATTTCAGCAAGTACCAGTTTGATTTTCAAAAAGACGGCAACGTAGTCAGGTCATTCAGTGATTCTGCTAAAGCCGACACTTCGCATTACGAATGGAATAAATCCAGCGAATTGATTTGGAAAGAAAAATCCAGCGACTCAACTGGTAAAGTTTATGTGGTCACTAAGCTGACCCGGGATAGTCTGTCTGTTCAGGCTGCCGATAGTTCAACTATTCTTTTTACCAACGTGAAATAGTATAGCCCTGAATTCCAGGTACCGTAAAGTTTAAATTATGGAAGTGTAGTTAGTAAAAAATCAACTTTCTGAACAAAGAATTAGCACCTTTGAATTTTCATACAGCAATAAAAGCCATCCGTTTTTGCACGGATGGCTTTGCTGTTTTACATTTGAGTATGGCAAAGAAGAAATTGGTCATTCTCACCGGTGCCGGTATCAGTGCCGAAAGCGGATTAAGAACATTCCGGGACAGCGATGGCCTGTGGGAAGGCTACCAAGTAACAGAAGTTGCCACACCACGAGGTTGGAGAAAAGATCCGCAACTGGTGCTGGAGTTTTATAATGCAAGGAGAAAGAACGTAGCAGACGCACAACCAAATGCAGCACATTATGGCCTGGCGGAATTAGAAAAAGATTTTGATGTAGTTATTATCACTCAGAATATTGACGACCTGCATGAAAGGGCCGGCTCCACCAAAGTCCTTCACCTGCACGGTGAAATTTTTAAAATGCGGAGTGAGTGGGATGAAACACTTATTTCAGAGATACGGGGCGATATAAAATTAGGAGATATGGCAGCTGATGGAGCCCAGCTTCGTCCGTATATAGTTTGGTTTGAAGAACCAGTCCCAAAAATTGAAGAGGCCATCCCATTTGTTTTTGCTGCTGATATTTTTGTAGTAGTCGGAACCTCTTTAGTTGTGTACCCTGCTGCGGGGCTTGTTAATTATGTGGCTATGGAAACACCAAAATTTATTGTCGATAAAAAGATTCCCTATACCTCACCAATGAAGAATTTAACATTGATTGAGAAACCGGCGACAGAAGGTGTAAAAGAATTAGTGAACCTCCTGGCAAAACAATTTTAGGTTTTCACTAACAGGATACAGCTTATCATTGCTGCGAATTTTCAGCATGAAGAAATATATACTTACCTGTTTTATCGTTATCGGTTATCTATTCTCCTCCGCACAAAACTATTTGCCTTTTGAGCAGATCCGTAAATACACAAATGCCCAGGTGGCTAACAAATATGATTCATCGCTAAAGTACCTTACTAACAGGCTGGGTGCAGAAATTCATTACCTGTATCCCTTCTACCAGGCAATAGGCTGGGAAAATAAATTTAAAAAGGCAATGGGGGAGAAGAGCTTCTATGATAATTTCAGTCAGTTACTTTCATTCGCCGGGGATTACGACATGGCAATTTCCTATAATAAAAAAAGTTTTGATACACTTTCAGCCGATGCTATCAGCCTGATAGCAGATACGGTAAGCAAATTGAAAAATATTCAATATGTACCTGCGAAAAGTTCTATTATCAGCAATGCACCTCACTATAAGGTGATAATGATCAATGAGTCGCATGCCAAACCGATACACCGGGCTTTTACGTACAGCCTGCTGGAGGATTTATACAAAGAGGGCTATCGTTATTTCGCTATGGAAGCATTTAATAACTATGCAAACAAATGCCTCGACTCGTTAAATGTATTTACCGGATACTACACTTACGAACCAGTAGCCGGAGAGTTAGTAAGAAAGGCCTTACAGTTAGGATATAAATTAATTTCTTACGAAGACACAACTGCATCAGGACATACTGCTTCGCAAAGAGATTCTGTTCAGGCAGAAAACATATATTCGGTCATCAAAAAAGATCCGTCTGCCAAACTATTAGTTCATGCAGGTTATGGGCATATCAGCGAAGAAAAAATCGGCAGCTACACGCCTATGGCTTTATGGTTCAAAAAGATCAGCGGCATTGATCCTTTTACAATTGACCAGACAGATATGACGGAAGGAAGTGACTTTGAATATGGAAGAATATTCTACCAGTATTTCAATGCAAGGTTTACTATTAATACTTCCTCAATTATTTACCAGAACAAACGCCCCTTTAACCCGATGGAAGAAAAAGGATATGATGTAATAGTCATGCACCCTGCCACTGCTTATCAGCATAACAGGCCCACCTGGCTTTCATTGAACGGTGAAAGAAAAGCTACGCTGATACAGCCCACTGAGAAGATGCTGTTCTTTGTGCAGGCTTATTATGAAAATGAGTATAGTACAGATTTGCTAAACTATCTTGTACCGGCAGATCATACTTATATCACAAATAGGGAAGGTTATTATTGTTTGTACCTGAAAAAGGGGAAGTATAAAATTGTGTTGCGGGATGTTAGTTATAAAGTGCTTGCTACAAAAGAACTGGAAGTACAATAAATTTTCTTGTCACCTTTTCAACACAGAGTTTTTGAGTATAAAGAAGTTGCACAGAGAATATCTCTGTGTAACTCAGGCTTCTCTGTTACTCTGTGTTGAGCCTTTTTTCTCTTCCGTAAATTTCACCTCATATTTCTCCAGCTCTGCCAGTACCGGTTCATAAATTTCTTTCGAAGTAGGAATATGCAAGCCTGTCATCTTTATTTTTCCATTTAAAATATTTTTAGCTGCAATACCAAGAGGCAGGCCAACTGTTTTAGCCATCGCTGTTCGCAGACTGTTCTCACCTTTAACCACTAACGAACTCCTGATACCCGACTCCTGATTCCCGACGCTATATTTTATCTCATGCAACATCACAATCATATCCTTGTCATAAGGACGAAGAGCCAATTTTTTTTCGACAGCAAACTGTAAAATATCAGCCGGGCCGCAAAAGCCTTTATTCACTAAAGTATCCTGGTCATCCAAACCAAGAAAGAAAAGTTGCTTCAGGGTAAGGTTAGCTTCATGCATTTTTTGGGCTAAATAAACAGCGGCTCTGTTTTTCACCTCGTCAATGGCCACTTCTTCAATATTCCCTTTCTCATCTGCAGCCATAAAGGAGTCGGGCATTTCGGCACCTTCCACTTCAGCTTCGTTTTCAGCTTCCATTAGTTTCAACAAATTCTCCATCATACTTTTTGTTTCAGCAAACCGTTCTGCCAGCTTTTCACTCAGCCATTCACTAAATCCGTTTTTATCCATATGTTCTTTAAAAACTGCCTGTAACGTTTTTCCGTCCGTATCATATTGCGGGGTTTCATCAACCAGTTTCAGGTCAATGATATTTTTCCAGCCGTACATAAAATCAGGGTGACGAAGAGTTGTTCGGATGAAAGTTGGCGTATCTTCCAATCCATATAAGGAAGTATAACTAAGGGAGTCCCTGTTAGGATACCAGCTCAGGAAACCTAACTCCGGGATTTCAACAACTCTTTCCGCAGTAAATAATTCTTCATAAGGAATTCGTTTTTCTTCTCCCTGCTCCCTGTAATGTGCACCAGCTTTACCAGCCATAATAATATTGCGGGGGTTCCAGCTTATTTTATAGTGCCAGGGATTGTCATCACTTTCCGGGGCCACTAATCCACCACAATGAGATTGAAAAGAAGTGACTTTACCACCTTTAGCATGAATCTCATCAATAATTTTCATAGCACTCATATGGTCGATCCCTGGATCGAGACCCATTTCGTATAAGAATAGCAGGTTTTGGCTTTTGATTTTTGCCTGCAGATTTTTTATGGCATCGTCAACGTAGGATGCTGTCAGTAGATTTTTCTTAGCCTCAATACAAGATTCCGCTACTTTAATATGAAGGGAAGGAGGTAATAATGAAATAACAATGTCTGAATGGCGGATATGCTTATTCCTTTCGTTTCTATCATTAATATCAAAGGAAATCGCCGTAGCCCGTTGTGCTCCACCGATCTTGGATTGTGCCAGTTTTAAATCAGCATCCACCACTACTATTTTCCAGTTCTCAGTAATGGAATTTTCCAATAGATAATCAATTAAAACAGTAGCCGATTTGCCTGCGCCAAAAAGTAGAATCGTCTTCATAATAAATCCAGGTTGAACGAGGCTGAAAATTAGGATGAAAAAACGATAAACAGGCGAGAAAAACAACTTGAAAAAGCCCTTGTTTTTGAAGGGTTTAACTAATCCACAGTGGTGGAAAAAATAGAGCAAAAAACAAGTATTATTATCAGGTTTTCAGGGCTAGAAAAGTTAGATTTGCGTACCTTAAAAAACGGCCCTTCCCGGGGCATTTTTCGGTATCAAAAACTATCTAAAAAGAAGAAGGAAAATTAGCGATGGAAGAGAACTTAGAGCCACTTGAAACCAGCGACAACGACAGGATTATTCCCGTAAACATCGAGGAGCAAATGAAAACAGCCTACATTGATTATTCAATGTCTGTAATTGTTGGCCGTGCCCTCCCAGATGTACGGGATGGATTAAAACCTGTTCATCGCCGCATATTGTTTGCGATGAATCAACTGGGCCTTCATTATAACAAACCCTATAAAAAATCGGCCCGTCTTGTCGGGGAAGTGTTGGGTAAATACCATCCGCATGGTGATACTTCTGTTTATGATGCTATGGTTCGTATGGCACAAGAGTGGAGTATGCGTTACACGATGGTAGATGGCCAGGGTAACTTTGGTAACCAGGATGGAGATGGTCCGGCAGCAATGCGGTACACAGAAGCAAGATTGGAACGCCTGGCAGAGCATATGCTGGATGATATTGAAAAAGATACAGTTGATTTTCAACTCAACTTTGATGATTCCGAAAAAGAACCTACCGTTCTTCCAACAAGGATTCCTAATCTCCTGATAAACGGCTCCAGTGGTATCGCAGTAGGTATGGCAACGAATATGATGCCGCACAATCTGTCCGAAGCCATTGATGGTTGCATTGCATATATTGATAACAGGGATATTACTATTGACGAACTGATGCAGTATGTAAAAGCACCAGATTTTCCTACAGGTGGAGTTATTTATGGAATGGAAGGTGTAAAAGCAGCCATGCACTTTGGCCGAGGAAGGGTAGTGGTAAGGGGTAAACTGACGGTCGAAACAAAAGCCAATGGTAAAGAACAAATAATCATTACGGAAGTTCCTTACCAGGTAAACCGTGATGCACTTACTAACCGTATTGGTGAATTAGTCAATGAAAAAGTAATCGAAGGTATTTCGCATGTAAATAATGAATCGAATAACAAGGAAGGTACAAGGGTCGTTATTGATTTGAAGAAAGATGCAATCGCAAACGTCCTTATCAACCAGTTATATAAACTTACCGATCTGCAAACATCATATGGCATCAACAATGTTGCTATTGTAAAAGGCAGACCAAGAACCCTGAACCTGAAAGACCTCATCAGTGAGTTTGTAGAGTTTCGACACGATGTAGTGGTACGGCGTACTCAGTTTGAATTAAGAGAAGCAGAGAAGAGAGCACATATATTAAAAGGTTATCTGATTGCACTGGATCACCTGGATGAAGTGATTGCCCTGATCCGTAGTTCATCCACTCCGGATATCGCCAAAGACAATTTGATAAATGCCGGATGGGGATTAGATGAAATACAAGCCAAGGCCATACTGGAACTCCGTTTACAACGGTTGACCGGCATGGAAAGAGAGAAAATAAAAGAAGAGTTCGACGAACTGATGAAATTGATTGCTCACCTGAATGAATTGCTTTCAAATGAAGGAATGCGGTTTGACGTTATAAAACAAGAGCTGCTTGAGATAAAAGAAAAATTCGGCGATGAAAGAAACACCGAGATCACTTACCTCGATGATGAAGTAAAAATCAAAGATCTTATCAAAGAAGAAGACGTAGTGATTACGATATCGCATCTCGGCTACATTAAACGTACACCAGCTGATGAGTATCGTTCGCAACGCCGTGGTGGCAGGGGAGCCATGGGTGGTAAAACAAGGGATGAAGATTATATTGAACATCTTTTCGTGGCATCAACCCACCACACCATGTTATTCTTCACTGAAAAGGGAAGGGTGTATTGGCTGAATGTGTATGAAATTCCGGATGGCGAGAAAACAGGTAAAGGCCGTGCTATCCAAAACCTGATGCAATTGCCACCTGACGATAAGGTAAGAGCCATTATTGATGTGAAGGATCTGAAAGATGAAGAATTTGTAAAAGCGCATAATATTGTTCTTTGTACCAAGAAAGGGATTATTAAAAAAACAGAGCTACAGGATTTCAGTCGCCCAAGACAAACAGGTGTTAATGCTATTAACATTGTAGAAGGGGATGAGTTGCTGGAAGCAAAAATGACAGATGGCAAGAGTGAGATCATGATGGCAGTGAAAAGTGGCAGGGCTATCCGTTTCTCTGAAGAAAAAGTAAGGGCAACTGGCCGTGGTGCCATTGGTGTAGCAGGTATAGAAGTGGATGATGCAAGTGATGAAGTAGTTGGTATGATTTGTGTAAATCCTGAAACCGATGCTGACAGAACCGTATTGGTGGTGAGTGAAAAAGGGTTCGGCAAAAGGACACCAGTTGATGAATATCGTTATACAAACCGGGGTGGTAAAGGAGTAAAAACAATCAATGTAACTGATAAAACAGGTTCACTGGTTGGTATACTAGCAGTGGCACAAACTGAAGACATCATGATCAGCTGTAAGAGTGGTGTTACCATCCGAATGCCGGTTAGCGGTATCAGCGAACAGGGTAGGGCTACCCAGGGGGTAAAACTGATAAGATTGGATGAGGGCGATGAAATAGCGGCCATTACCCAGTTAGATGACCAGGGACATAACGGAAATGGTGAAAACGAAGACGCAACCGGAACGGAGGAAAATCCATCTACAGGTAGCGTCACAGAATAAAAAGTTTTTTTGTTAATCAATTAATATCAAACATGAAGAAAACCCTTTTCTTTTTAACGATGAGCTTGTCTTTTTTTGTGTTAAATGCACAGAAATATGAAGACATTAAAAACCAGTTGGTCTTTAACAAGTTTAAAGAAGCCAAAGTAGAACTGGATAAAGCAATGAGCAACCCGAAATTTACCAGTAAGGCGGAAGCTTATATTTTGAAAACCACAATCTATGCCGCATTGTGCATGGAAGAAGGCACTAAAGGCACAGTAACCGGGGATCAATTAGCCAGTGATGCTGATGCAGCATTCAAAAAGTATAAAGAAATGGATCCGGCTATGGAGTTGATAAGTGATCCGATTTATCAGAATGGCCCTGTTAACCTGTATTCAAATTATTACACATCAGGTTATAACGATTACACCAGCAAAAAATGGGATGCTTCTTATAGTAAATTCAAAAGGGCGGTGGAATATTCAGACCTGCTGATAAGCAAAAAGCTTTTTCAATTTCCAATTGATACGAACATACTTATCCTTGCTGGCATAACTGCTGAAAACAGCAGCACCAAAAACGAAGCGGTTATCTATTATGGCCGGTTAGCTGATCATAAAATAACCGGCGATGGCTTTGAAAGTGTTTACCGTTACCTGGTAAGCTACTATTTCGGGAAAAAGGATATGGCAAATTTTGAAAAGTATAAAGCCCTTGGAAAAGAATTATATCCAAAAAGCGAATATTTTAATTACGACAAGGTTGATTTTGCAGCTGGGTTAGCAGAAAATTTTACTGACAAACTAAAAGCATTGGATGAAGTACTGGCAACTGACCCCAATAATTATAAAGCCAACGAATTATTATGGAGTATTATCTACGACTCTATTAATTTGAATAAGGAACGGGATGTACAACCCAAAGACGTAACCCAATTAGAAGCAAGGATGCTGGCAGCAATGAATAAAACAATCGCTGCCAAACCAGATGATATGGAGACATATCTATTTATGGGTAATTATTATATCGGTATAAAAGATGCAGTGGGTGAAGCCCGTCAGGCGCATGCAGATGACATGAAGGCCAGAACTAAACCCGGAACAATGGCTTCTAAAGAGGATATTGCGAAAAGGGACAAATTTGATAAGGACTACGCTGATGCTATGGAAGCAATAAGAGGACCGTATGAAAATGCAGCAAGAGTGTTTGCAACAAAAACCACTCTTGATGCCAAGGAAAAAAGTCAATATAAGAATGTAGCCGGCTACCTGTCTGAAATTTATGAGTTGAAAAAGAAGCTAGCAAAGGCAAAACCTGCCGAGCAGGCAAAATTTGCAGCAGAAGAGAAGAAGTGGAATGATGTATATGAAAGCATAAAATAAATTGGTTCTAAGGAAAAGCCACTTAATTGTGGCTTTTCTCGTGAACCATTACTTAACATAATATAAATTATAAGAAATATTATGTTCAATGAATTTATGGGCTAATGGGTATTGCCCGGCTGTTACAAACTGAGTAGCTTGCACTGTATTTTGTACTATACTAATATATATACCATGAAACCGATTGTCCTGTTCATTATTTCATCAAGCCTGATCCTTTCATCTTGCGGAACTGCAGAAACAAAGGCCGATCCCTCTCAACCAGAATTTGAAATAAAAACAGATACAACCGGTAACGCCATCTTGCCAAAAGTATCCCCGGAAAATGTAAACGAGAATACGTCAGCCAAATCTGATCAGTCCCGTGGCGCTGTCACCAACTCAACAGAGGATCCCAACTCAATAATTGCCAAAATTGACAACTACCTTGTTTCGTCTGCTCATTATAACGTTGGAGCATCCGGGGGAATCCAGAATTGTACCATTACTATCACCAATAACCTGCCTGATGTAACTTTTCAAAAAGTGATGGTTGAAGCAATTATTCAAAAAGATGATGGGAAAGAAATAAGTACGGATTATTATACTGCCATTAATATAGAGCCCGGTATGTCAAAATTGATCAAAATTCCCAATACGACACAGGGTTCGAAAGTTATCACCCGGATTATAAAAATAAAAAGTAATGAACTGACCAAAGGCGAATGGTTATTAGCAGGAACCCGGTATGTAGCTCCCAACTAATGAATTTAAAAGAAACAATCCTTGCAGAACATTCTAAGGCAAATTGTACCCGTATCGTAAAATGGATTGGCAACAACCAGCAGCGGTTCGATGAATTGTTCAATTTATTTCTGCATAATGAATATCGTGTGGTACAACGGGCTGCCTGGCCGTTAAGTTATCTTGTCATTGCTAACCCACAACTCATTCAAAAGCATTTTTCAAAGCTGCTGAAATATGTAAAGAAACCAGGGCTGCCTGATGCTGTAAAACGTAATACGGTGAGGTTATTACAGGATATTACTATTCCAAAGAGGTACCAGGGTGACGTAATGAATCTTTGCTTTGATTATATCATCTCCCCTGTTGAAAAACCGGCTGTAAAAGCTTTTTCATTGAGCATTCTGGCAAATTTGTCAAAAGAATACCCGGACATAGAACAAGAATTAAAAACTGTAATTGAAGACCGTTGGGATTTCGAAACAGCAGCATTCAGGTCAAGAGCAAAAAGAATTCTCAAATCACTCTCTTAGAAAAGACTTCAATAGCTGAACCTTCTGCCAGGAAAACCGATGCGGGTTCTTGTAATTTTAAAAAGCTAAATTCCTTTCCATACACATTTTCAAAATCACAATCAATCGTATAATTATTTACTTTATAAATATTCCACCGGGGATGTACTACATGATATTCTGCCGTTTTTTCTTCTGAGATGTGTGAATAACCCCAAAAATGTTCCGTAATAAACTCTTCCTCACTTCCAGACACCAACGGGGAAGGCAAGGCTTCAGCGGTAACAGAAAGTTTATTCCAGCTTTCTTTTTTCTTCCAGTGGTAACTGATATTTAATTCATCATTTTCTTTTAACCATTCATAACGCATAGGCATCGTTGAATAATGCTCCCGGTAAATCATATTCGCTATAAAAGTTATAGCAGGCTTTGGCACAATTTCACTTAGAAACACTACACCCCTTTTCCAGGTATTGTTTTCAAAATAGCGTACATAGAACCGGAGATTTACTTCAGGAAAATTAGTGTGCCATGGAATTTTTAACCCTTTTACCCTCACTTCTTTAAACATAAAACCCACAAGACTTACATAACAAGCATTATTAAAATAATCCAGCTCAGTTTTAGCCGGCAAATAAGGTTTGAGTATTTCAGGACTGACTGTGTAATTAGCCATGATAAGCTTTCGCCATTCTGCAGTCAGAAATTTCTTTTGATTCATTTTGCTTCCTGTTTATCAAATTCTTTAAATATCAACCGAAGATTTTGGTCATACGTAATATAATTGTACAACCAGTTACTGAATACAAAGAACCTGTTCTTTACGCCTAATATCAGCATCAGGTGCAGCCCCATCCAAATCATCCAGGCCAGGAAACCGCCGAAATGTAACTTAGGTTTAGGTACATCAACAACAGCAAGGTTCCTTCCTACAGTTGCCATCGAACCTTTGTCCTTATATTCAAATTCATATTGTTTATCAGGATTTGATTTTCTTTCTATCAACCTTAAATTCCCTGCCAGTAAATCAGCCTGCTGCATAGCCACTGGTGCAACTTGAGGATGACCTGTATTATACTTTGGCGTTTCCATGTATGCAAGGTCACCAATGGCATAAATATTATTGTAGCCTGTAACCCTGCAATACCTGTCTGTTGTAACCCGGTTTCCACGGGCTATTAAACTCTTATCAACGCCGCCGGGAATATTACCTTTAATACCAGCCGCCCAAATCATAGTGCCGGCAATGATCTGTTCTCCAGTATTCAACAGCACATTTTTCCCATCATAGTCTTTTACCAGTGCATTGGTCATCACCGTTACTCCAAGCTTTTCCAGGTATTGCTGTGATTGTATCGATGATTTATCACTCATAGCCGCAAGAGTTTTACCGGCCCCTTCCAGCAAATAGATATTCATTTTCGAAAAATCCAGTTCCGGGTAATCTTTTGGCAAAACATATTTCCGCATCTCTGCTAATGCACCTGACACCTCCACTCCTGTTGGTCCCCCGCCAACCACAACAATATTCATGAGCCGTTGCAGCTCTTCCGAATCAGTCACCGTTAATGCCTTTTCAAAATTTTGCAGCAACCTGTATCGAAGCTGTAATGCTTCAACCGTTGACTTCATGGGAAAAGCATGACCGGCAATCTGCGTGTTTCCAAAAAAATTGGTATCAGCACCGGTCGCCAATACCAGTGCATCATAACTGATCTCTTCTGTATCAGTGACGATCTTATTTTCTGCCGGCAATACTTGCTTCAGTTCAGCCAACCGTATTCTCACATTCTTACTTGTATGAAATACTTTGCGCAGCGGAAAGGAAATATTACTCGCATCCAGCCCGGCTGTAGCTACCTGGTAAAATAAGGGTTGAAACTGGTGGTAATTAAACCGGTCAACAAGTACTATTTCAAATCCGGGTTTGTTATTGAGTTTTCGGGCCAGCCTGAGTCCTCCAAAGCCTGCCCCAACTATTACGACTTTCATAGCCTGTGATTTATAACACAAACTTACACTATTTTCAATAATTATTGAAAATATAAAAAATTAAAATTTTTAACGGAAAATTCCATCTGGGTAATCAATACAACATCCTTACTTTAATAGTTGCTTTTACTTCCCGTAATAACCCCAGTGCCTGGGCAGAAAGTTGCTTGTCTACGTCGAGAACGACATAACCAATTTCTTCATTGGTTTTAAGATATTGGCTTACGATATTGATATTGTGTTTGGAAAGCTGGGTATTTATAGCCGATAAAACCCCCGGTACGTTATTATGTATATGAAGGATACGGTGGCTGCCTTCCTGCGGTGGCAGTGCTAAAGCAGGAACGGTATGCGAACCGAAAGTGATTCCCTTCTCCAGGTAATTAAACAGCTTCACACTAACATCCTCTCCAATATTTTGTTGCGCCTCTTCAGTAGAACCGCCAATATGCGGTGTAAGAATTACATTCGGACAATCCTGCAACGGTGTTTGAAAACGATCGCCATTTTTTTCTGGCTCCCATGGATACACATCTACAGCTGCGCCGCCAATGTTGCCTTCTAGTATGGCTTTCCGTAATGCGTCAAGATCAACCACCTCTCCCCTTGCGTAGTTAATAAGAATGGCTCCTTTCTTAAAAAACTTAAGGTTAGATTTATTTATAAGGTTTTTTGTATGCGATGTTTCGGGTATATGTAATGTCACTACATCTGCTCTGCCCAATAATTCTTTTAATGATTTTGCATCTTCCGCATTACCGAGCGGCAATTTGGTTTCTACATCATAAAAAATAACTTTCATACCTAATCCTTCTGCAAGCACACTTACCTGGCTACCGATATTGCCATAGCCGATAATTCCCAATGTTTTTCCTCTTAATTCAAAACTGCCTTTGGCATCTTTCATCCATATGCCTTCATGTGCAGCTTTATTTTTATCAGGTATTCTGCGTATCAGCATAATGGATGCACCGATCACTAATTCTGCTACTGACCGTGTATTAGAATACGGGGCATTAAAAACCACAACACCATTCCGGGTGGCCGCTTTCAGATCCACCTGGTTTACACCAATGCAAAAACAGCCAATAGCCTGTAATTTTTTAGCTGCCTCGAGTATTTTTTTTGTGATCAGTGTCTTTGACCGGATACCAAGAATATGGACATCTTTTATTTCTTCAATCAATTGTTCTTCGGTCAGTGCTTTTGATATTTTTTCTACCTGCACATACCCATGCCGGCGGAAATTACCCACTGCCACATCGCTGATATTCTCTAAAAAAAGAATTTTAATTTTTTCCTTGGGATAACTGGTATTAGCTGCTTTTGCCATATTGCAAATATAAGTGGGTGCTATTAACATTCAGAAGATGATTGGGGAAAACTAATCGGCTTATCCGGGATGCCACCGTCTATTTTTGCAACAACTTGAAATACCTTTTATTGAAAACGATGGTTAGTTTTTTTTTACTGGTTCTCATAGTAGCCTGCAATGCTTCATCAAAGGACAAAAAACCTAAGGATGATTCTTTGCAATACTATCCGCCCACCCCTGTTACAATGGATCAACAGGAATTCCGACGCTACCATCGGGAATTAAGTGCTTTTTTCGATACCACTTTACTGAACAAAGGATTTAATGGTTGCATTCTTATCGCCAAAGACGGGGAAATACTTTACGAAAAGTATATAGGCAAAATTGATCTCCGGAAAAAAGACAGCCTGACAAGTTCCACTCCTCTTCATATTGCCTCGACATCGAAACCCTTTACCAGTATCGCTATTTTACGAATGTTGCAAGAAAATAAATTGTCCCTGAATGATTCCCTGGAAAAATTCTTTCCCGGTTTTCCCTATCCCGGAATAACAGTGAAGATGCTGCTAAGCCATCGTAGCGGATTGCCCAATTACCTTTATTTCATGAGTAATAACAAATGGGGAATATTACCCAATGGAAAATGGAACAGGCAATATGCCAGCAACCAGGATGTCTTAAAAATGATGTACGATAAAAAACCTGATCCGACCGGCAGTCCTGATGGGAGGTTTAATTATTGTAACACTAATTACGTTCTTCTTGCTTTGATAGTTGAAAAAATAAGCGGCAAATCATTCCCTGTGTATATGCAGGAAAAATTATTTCAGCCGTTGCAGATGACCAACACCTACGTATTCACATTAAAAGATACATTAACGGCTACACCATCGTTTAC
>CALRVH010000081.1:0-13738 GCA_943371565.1 Chitinophaga pinensis
AAAAACTTCATAGGTAATGCCAGCAGGTAAATAGTTCTTTAATCCTGTCATCAACCTTGTCAATACAACTGAATCGGTTGATTTAGCCGGGTCATTGATCCTGAAGGAAGTAGTAATATCAAGTGTGGCGTTATCGCCAATTGTTTTAATGACCGGGTTTTCACCGTCAAAAGCAGCTCTTATATCAGCTCTTACTTTTTCAATGTCATCCACAGGTTTTTCAAAACCTATCCTGTAACTGCGGCCTCCTTTAAATTCAACACCATAATCAAAGCCATTGAACAAAGAAGCAATACCAAGGCCTAACACAACGATAGAAATCATGTAAGCAACCTTACGGTACTCAATGAATTTATATTTGGCATGTTTGAATACACGGCGGGAAACACTTGTAAAATACTCAAGGTGTTTCTTTTTGTTTGTAAACCATTCAGTGATCCAGCGGCTCACCAGGATACCGCAGAATAATGATAGAAGGATACCCAGTATCTGTGTAGTGGCGAATCCTTTTACAGGACCCAATCCAAAGCTGAACAAAATAATGGCAGTAAGAAGGGTAGTAACGTGGGCATCCAATACCGGCGGCAATGAACGTTTATAACCTTCATTGATGGCAGGAATATATCCCTTGCCTTTCGACAATTCTTCTTTGATACGTTCATAAATAATTACGTTCGTATCTACCGCCATACCAATAGTCAGTACCAGACCGGCAATACCCGGAGCTGTTAAGGAGGCACCTAAACCTGAGAGTACACCTACTGTGAACAGCAAGTTTAAGATCAGGGCGATATTAGCAACCCATCCGCTGGTATTATAATATACCAGCATGAGCAAGAAGATAACGATAAACGAAATAAGGAAGGCCTTGGCACCACCTTCAATGGCTTTCTTACCCAGTGTTGGGCCAACTTCTTGTTCCTGTACAATCTTTGCAGGCGCAGGTAGTTTACCAATCTTCAGATTTTTTGCAAGGTCACTGGCTTCCTGTTGAGTAAAGCTACCAGTAATGGAAGATGTACCATCCAGTATCGGACCGTTTACATTAGGAGCTGTCTGTACCACATTATCCAATACAATTGCAATTGGCTTATCAACATTGGCTGTAGTCATATCGCCCCATGCTTTCCGGCCTTTGCTGTTCATCTCCATTTGTATTTCTACTTTGCCAAACTGGTCGAAGTCTTGTTTAGCATCAGCTACAGCACCACCATCTAATTTAGCAGTGGTACGTCCAAATGTTTTCAGTGCATAAACAGGGATCCTGTCACTTGCTTTGCCATTTTTATCTCTTGATGGAATACCGTACACAAATACGGCATCTCCAGGAAAATAACTTTTGAATTCTTCAAGGTATAACCTTACCTGTGCGGTATCATTTTCAGAAACAGTACCTACTGAAGAAGGGAATAAATTTTTACCATCTTTGGTCTGGCCATAAGGCTGAAAACCAGAAGCTTCAAAATATTTATCAAATGTTACAGCAGGAGCATCCGTTTTAGCTGTTGTGTTTCCGGTTGTATCCGGCTTATCGGGTTGACCTAATGTGATAGGTTTTTTTACCGTGGTATCAACTATACCAGCTGCAGAATCTTTTGCAGCGGTTGAATCCTTTACACCACCATACTTGGCATTAAAGACCTCGAAAGTTCTTTGCCAGCCTGCAACATAGTTTTGATCTCCGGCAGTATATAACTCCCAGAACTCAAGGTTGGCAGTACTCTGCAAATTGGTTCTTACCCTTTCTTTATCTTTTACACCGGGCAATTCAACATTGATAATGCCTTTCGAAGGGTTCTTGGTAATATTTGGTTGTGCCACACCAAACTGGTCAATACGTTTGCTTAGCCTGTCAAAGGTGGTAGAAAATGCTTCATCCGCTTTTTCACGGATATATGAAATTACTTTGCTGTCGGGTGATTTAATATCGATCTTTTCAGCACTGGCAGGAGCGAATAATGCAGCAAGTGGTCTTGTTGGTTCCAGCTTTCTGTACTCTTCTATAAACAATGTTACAAAGTCAGCATCGCTGTTTGCTTTGCGTTTTTCCGCATTTTGAATACCTAATAAAAAATTAGGGTCTTTGGAATTGTTAGCCAGTGATTTTAGTAACCCTGTCATTTCTACTTCCAGTGTTACGTTCATTCCGCCTTGCAGGTCAAGTCCAAGATTCAATTCTTCGTTCTTAGCTTTTTTGTAGCTAACTGCACCATTGATACCGTAAGTAACAGTTTCATTTTTGGTGCTGTCAAGCAAACGCTTCAGCCTGTCCTGGTAAACTTTTTCCAGTGTTTCCTGGTAGATAGCCTGCGAGTCTTTGTTACCCGGATATTTTACAGTAGCTGCGGGATAATTATCCTTTACATAATTCCTGGCTTTTGTCTCCATCTTCTTCTCATGGTTTCTTACGAAGTAGGTAAAAGACAATTGATAGAGCGAATAAACAATCAGGAGAATAGTAAAAAAGCGAACCAAACCTTTCAGTTGCATACGTTGATCGTTTTACAAATTTTAGCCTGGCTCTGTTGTATAATCAACAGGGGAAAGGCTTTAGACAAATTTTAAGGACGGCAAAGATAGCAGTTTCGGATTAATTTCTGCCAACTAAAAAATGGTTCTTGTATATTGATTTCTAAAAACTTAAGTCAGGGCAATCTGTATCTTTGAAAGCCATGAAAGGTTCCCTAAAAAAGAGGATTTCATTTTTTTTCAGCATGCCTTTGGCAGCTCTGGTATTTACTGTAACTGGAACCGGCAAACCGGGCACAAATCATTCATATTTAACCAATTCAATTCATGCGATGGGAGTCAGTAATACATCTGATACTTTCATAAACAACCTGTTAGAAAAAAATAAGGAGCTCTTTGCTTCATTTCTTTCAAAGAAAGATGAGCTGGGCATCCAGATAATATACACACAGATTGATAGGGGTAAGAAGGGGAAAGACAAAGTGAAGTTCACTGATCATAGCTTTAACCTTGATGCCGGCAAATATTTCTATCCGGCTTCCACTGTTAAGCTGCCTATTGCAATCCTGGCACTTCAAAAATTGCAGGAATTAAATATTCCGGGCCTTGACCGAAACTCCACCATGATCACCGGAGAAAATGGTGATGGGCAAACCGAGATCCTGAATGACCCGTCTGCTGCTGATGGCAGACCCACAATTGCCCATTACATCAAAAAAATTTTACTGGTAAGCGATAATGATGCGTTTAACAGGCTCTATGAATTTTTAGGTCAGGAATACATCAATAGCTCATTACATAAAATGGGGTACGCTGATGTAAAGATCATTCACCGGCTGAGTATCTCATTAACCGAAGTACAAAACAGGCATACCAACCCGGTTACATTTCTTGATACAACGGGTAAAGTGCTATATGTAAAACCGGCTGAAAAAAATTCACAGCGTTATGCTTCAAGAAATATCAAATTGGGAAAAGGATATATGCAGGGATCAAAATTGATTAATGAGCCGTTCGATTTTTCAGCGAAAAATCAACTTCCTCTTAATGATCTTCACCGTATTGTAAGGAGTATCTTTTTTCCTGATGCTATACCAAAGGAACAACAGTTTAATCTGTCCAATGAAGACTACGATTTTTTACGGTTGTATATGTCTATGCGGCCCGGTGAATCAAAATCGCCGGTATATAATCAGGTTGCTTATTGGGATAATTATGTGAAAATGCTTTTTTATGGCGTTGAGAAAACAAACCCGGAACCTGGCATCCGCATTTTTAATAAAACAGGTACGGCCTATGGTTTTTTGATCGATGCCTGCTATTTCGCTGATTTTAAAAACAATGTTGAATTTATGTTGAGTGCAGTTATCTATTGTAATAGCGATGGTATTTTTAATGATGATAAATATGATTATAGTACGGTGGGCTATCCATTTTTAAAAAACCTTGGGCGGGTTATTTATGAGTCTGAACTAAAAAGGCAAAGAAAATATCCACCGGATTTATCGTCATTTCAATTCAGTTATACCGATTAAAAGAGATATTCTCTTATCTTCGAAGCTATACTTTCGGCTGCTTGCCTTCCAACTTTAATCTAAAATTTATCAAACCAACTGACATGCAGTTATCCTCTTTCTTGCAGCGATTTAATGAACCGGAAACATTGAAAATGGCCAAACTTGGTCGTGAACTCAGAGCAAAGGGTATAGATATTATCGACCTTAGTTTGGGAGAGCCTGATTTTGATACTCCAGATCATATTAAAGAAGCAGCTATACAAGCTATTCATGATAACTGGAGCCACTATACTCCCGTTCCCGGCTTTTTAGATCTGCGGGAAGCGGTTTGCACAAAATTTAAACGGGATAATAACCTTGATTACAAACCTGAAAACATTGTAGCATCTACAGGTGCTAAACAAAGTCTTGCCAATACGATACTTGCACTGGTTGATGATGGAGATGAAGTAATTATCCCAACGCCTTATTGGGTTACGTACAGTGAACTGGTAAAAATTGCGAGGGGGAAAGTAGTAGAAATTCATACGACAACGGAGCAGGAATTTAAAATAACAGCAGCGCAACTCGAATCCGCCATTACACCCAGGACAAAACTTTTTATGTTCTCCTCACCTTGCAATCCAAGCGGTGCAGTGTACAGCAAAGAAGAACTGTCCTCGTTGGTAGCGGTTTTCAAAAAGCATCCGGGTATTTATATTCTCTCGGATGAAATTTATGAGTATATCAATTTTATTAGCAAGCCTGCAGGCAACACAGGCGGACATGAAAGCATTGCTCAGTTTGATGAGATAAAAGACCGGGTGATCATTGTAAATGGTTTGAGTAAAGGGTTTGCAATGACGGGCTGGCGACTTGGCTATATAGCAGCCAATGCAGAAATAGCTAAAGCTTGTGAAAAAGTGCAGGGGCAATTTACCAGCGGTGCCAATTCAATTGCGCAAAAAGCAGCGGTTGTTGCATTGACAACTGATCTTCGTCCATCAATGGAAATGGTGAAGGAGTTTACGAGAAGAAGAGCAAGGGTGATGGAACTGGTAAAAGAAATTCCGGAAATTATTTGCAATGAACCTGATGGTGCTTTTTATGTTTTTCCGGATGTGAGTGCTTATTATGGGAAAACAGACGGAGAATCTGTAATAACCAATGCAGCTGATTTTTCTATGTACCTGCTTAATAAAGCCCATGTATCATCTGTAATGGGAGATGCTTTTGGCGAACCAAAATGTGTTCGTTTTTCCTTTGCCAACAGCATGGAGAAAATTGAAGAAGGATGGAAACGCATTAAAACCGCACTGGAAAAATTAAAATAGTAAGGCTATTAGTTGGTCCGTTTAAAAACCATTGTGCCGTCTTCGTTATATACAGTCAGTTTATCATTGCTGATTACTGCTTTTATTTTTTCAGCTGTGCCATCCGGCGAAGTAGTCGTTAACATTTTTGTGTTTTCGTCATAGCTGTAAGTGCCGGTCTCATTATCTTCTTTTGATAGGGCAATGTATTTGCCAGCGGCAGTAAATTCAATGGATGCATCGTTGAGAAATTCCTTTTTTTCTTCTTCGTCCATATCTTTCATATTTGCTTCAACGGGCTTCCATTTCCCTACGATAGATGATGCAGTGGTTTCTGCTGCAACCGGGGGCTGATCCTTTTCTACAGTGGTGGTAGTAGCAGAAGTATCGGCAGCCGGCTCACCGGAATCTGTTGTCGTTTTTTTCTTGTTGTTACAGGAAGCTAATATCAGTATTGCAACAGGTATCAGTAAAAGTTTCATGTTGTTTAATTTAGTAGTTAAATATAAATTTTCTTCCTGTCAATAGTGCAGCAGGAATTATTTATTTTCTTCTGAAAATTTTTTGTGCAGTTCAAGTACCTGGGGTATTACCAGTTGCTGGTCGTTATTCGTAATTACAAAATTGCAAAGTTTCATTTTCATTTCTTCGTCTATCTGGCGGCTGATCCGCTTCATCACTTCTTCTACGGGCAAGTTATCCCTTTGCATTACTCTCTTTACCCGGATGTGCTGCGGGGCATACACACCTACTATATAATCCAATCGTCCGGCTGCACCGCTTTCAAATAATAAAGCAGCTTCTTTGATGGCATACGGTGCGGTTTGCCGGTTCATCCATTCTTCTGCATCCCGAATAGTGATGGGGTGGGTGAGAGAGTTGAGCAGTTCTAATTTTTCCTTATTATTGAAAACGATGGAGGCGAGGTGTTTCCTGTCTAATTTTCCGTTTTTATAAGTATCATCACCGAAGTGTTTAATAATGGAAGCTTTTAATTCTTCATTATTCTGCATCATGGATTTTGTATTGTCATCGGCATTATAAACAGGAATGCCCAGTGTCTCAAATACTTTAGCCACCGTGGTTTTGCCACTGCCGATGCCGCCCGTTAAGCCAATTCTTAACATATTGCCAAACTTAGATTTAAAATGATTGGTAGGGAAAGTTAGTTAAGTCCTTTGGATTTTGAAAGGCAATAAAAAAGGAAAACAATATTAGTTGTTTTCCTTTTAATCATATTGATCAAACTGCTGACAGTTCTATTTTTTATCTGCCACAGCTGGCTTATTCAATGCCGCTGTCCAATCCATGCTGATAGCTGATTTTTCAATCTTCAGGTAACTGCCGGGGCTAACTTCCATGTTCAGTGTTCCGTCTTCATTTACTTTATTGATAGTACCATGTATACCGGCGATGGTTACGATCTTATCACCTTTACCAAGATTCTCTATGAATAATTTCTGATTTTTTGCTCTTTTTGCCTGTGGACGGATGAAGAACATCCAGAATACCAGTATCATCAAACCAAGAAAAATAAACTGGATAGAGCCACCCATACCGCCGCTTTGTTTTGAGTCGGCGCCACCAGAAGTTGGCATACAACCAGAAAAAATTAAAAGTACCAGGCTGGTAGTAATATACGAGATTGTTGATTTCATTATAACTGTTTTTTTATTTTCTTATGAGGTAAATTGAACGATGTTGATCTTACTTGACTAATTGAGCCCTGAAGGTAAGTGTATCAGCACCATCAGGACTGATATTTGCCTTTACATATACTTCTTTTCTTGTTTCATCATGTCCGCTGCCATTAAATTTAGCTTTGATAATACCTTCTTCGCCGGGGGCAAATGGTTGTTCAGGTTTTTCAGGAATGGTACAGCCGCATTGTGCGGTTACATTTTCAATTACTAAATTTTTTGTACCTGTGTTTTTAAAACGAAAGCTGAACTCTATCTCTTTCCCTTCTTTTTGTTTACCAAGATCCAGGTACGTAGAATCAAGCCATTGAATTGTGGTGTACGTTGAAGGATCCGCAACAGGTGGGGTAGTGGTCATGCCATCAATGATTTTTTGCTTGGCGAGGCTGTCCTGGTTGATTGCAGGAGGCGTTGCATTTTTGTCGTCGCTTTTGCAGGCAATAAGGCCGGCAGCGATAAAAAGGGCAAAGAATATTTTTTTCATTACGATCTGATTAGAAATTAAACAATAAGCCGGTTTAAAACGGGCAGGCAAAGGTAAAGAAAAGCAGCGAGCCATGAACAGGAAAGAGGCTGCTAGGCCTTTTTATAATCCACTTTCTGCATTTTGCCATCCTGCACCAGCTCTTTATGAATATTATCAAGGATACCGTTTACAAACTGGCCGCTTTGTGCTGTGCTATAATCTTTGGCCAGGTCAATATATTCATTGATGGTTACTTTGGGCGGAATCGTTTCAAAATAAAGAAATTCGGCTACCCCCATTTTCATCATCACCATATCCAGCAGGGCAATCCTTTCAGGGTCCCAGTTTTTTAACTTGGGAACGATCAGGCTTTGGAGGTGTTCACTTTTTTCAACAACTGTTCGCAGGAGATTTTTGGCAAAATCCTGCTTGTCAGGCGACATCATTTGTTTGAAATTGTAACTACCGGGTTTTTGAATATACCCAACCAGCAGCTGTACTACCATTTCTCCGTCATCATCCCAGTTGGGGAAATTTTCTTCAATATGAGAAATGAAAATTTCATTGGCCAATAAGAGGTCATTCAGAATAAATTCTATGATCTTTTTTTCATCGGCTTTCTCACGGCCGGCTTGTGCAGTATAAGTTTTATATGCTGGAGTGTCGGCCAGTTGCAGATAAATTTTACGAACCAGGTCTGTATCTCCAGATTGTACTTGTTGCAGGGTAAGCTCGGGTTTTTGAATGGCAAACTGTTCTTTGAGAGCCGGGTCGCTGAGCATTTTCCATAACAGTTCATTGCCGGCAATTTTGGTGTTGACGTTCAGATCTTCGGTAGTCGGTAAATGTTTGGAAGCTTTCTGGTGTGCATCCGTTTCTGCGTAGCGGATCACTTCTGTTAAAAACCAGGTAAGATAAATAAGCAAGGAACGGGTTTGATCAAAATGCTGCTGTAATAGCCTTTGTGGGTCGGCGCCTGCCTGTCCGGAAGGCGGGGATGTCTCTTCATTTTCAAAAGTGGAAAGGGTATACAAGGTCTGCATCACTTTAACCCGGATATTTCTTCTGCTGATCATTGTTATAAGAACTATTTGAACGGCGAAGATAGGTGAATTTCAAAAATGACACTAACTAAAAGAAGCTGCCTTAGGGGCAGCTTCTGAGATAATATTCCAGTGGGTTTCGTTATTCTTTTACAAATTTAATTGTATACTTTTCATTGCCTGTTGTTACCTGCAGTATATAGGAGCCGGGAGTTAATATGTCAATGGATATTTCATAATTCCGCTGAACATATCCGGCTTTTTCAATTTTCACAATTTTCCCATCAGCGGCTATTATCTGCATGATAACATTGTCGGCCGGTTTTACAAATCCAACCATCAACTTGTCTTTGGCAGGGTTGGGGTAAATAGTAATATTTTTCCCTTTCTTATCAAACACCACAGCAATGGTCCTGCTATAAGAATTCCTGTCATCAAGGTCAATTTGTTTTAACCGGTAATAGTTGATCCCGGTTACCGGTAAATTATCAGTGAATGCATACTGTTGTTCACTGCTTGAATTTCCTTTGCTGGTTACTGAACCAATGCGATAGAAGTTGTTGGCATCTTTACTTGTTTCAATTTCGAAACGGCTGTTATCCTGTTCAAACGAAGTCTTCCAGTCAAGATCTACCACCGCATTATTCTTATGTCCATTAAACGAAAGCAATGAAACAGGTAATACAAATCCGGGTTTTCCGACTGCAAATCCGGAGAAGCCGTTGGTGAATGTGCCTTTCAACGTAAAATCAGTTCCGAATGTTCCTGGCGTCAGTACGCTATTTATTGTAACGGTCGAAGGAAGCGGTGTGGCAGGTGTTATACCATTTATTGGCCCAACTGATTTTATCATTTGTATACCGCTCCATGACTGACCAGTAGCACTTTCATAGCCGGCTTTCTCAGCAGCAGTGTAGTACAATGTTATTTCATACTGCCCCGAAGCATTAGCATTGGTTGGAGTAATTCTAAAGGTCTTATTTGTCAGGTGATTTGCTGCATTGTTATTCCAAAATGCAGTTGTGCCAGTGCCTGCCCGATCTACTTCAACGGTTGTACAGCCATAATCCCAGGCAGTAAGGTTTTTTACCCTTGCCAATATTCTGCCTGTTGCATCATAAAACGGAACATCTTCATTTGGCCCAAGGCTGGCTACTTTTGAAACGATAGTGTTGGCAACAGTGTTACCCGGTGTTGTTATATTCAGAGTTATTAGTGGTCGGGCTCCCCCAAAGCTAAATGCATTGTTAACGATCGAACAACCTGGCGTCAGATTTGTATTTTGTCGATCAAAATAACAATTAGAATTAGCAGAAGTTCCAGAAACCAAATCGTTAGTACCAGTACCAGAGCTGTTATCAAAACATATATCAACTAACAGGTTCGAAACTCCATTCCAGGCAAAAGGAGTGATAGGAATAGTATTCATCCCACTGGTTGTGGAATAGTTGTTCATATACACCTGGGTCCCGCCCGTTTCAAAAGCTCCCCCGGCTAGGGCAGAAGTGGCTGTATTTTTAAGTCTGATAGTAAGCCCATTATAAGGCTGTGTACTTGTTTTACTTGTGACATTAAATCCGATAGATGTTATATTCCCTGCAGTAAACCCAAGCAGTGTTAATTCACTTGCACTATAAAGCATTTGAGTCCGTGCATCAAAATATTGGCCTCTAAAAGGTTGGGATAGGTTAGTATTGGCAACACCAACTGTTGCAGTTAGGCTACCGCCAGTTGAAGGGGAGGCATCATTATCCACAATATTGACGTTGCAAGTCTGATTATAATCAGCTGCCGATGCGTCCCCCCCATTATTGTTGATAGTATAGCCAATGCTAATGTTTTCTGTTCCTTCTACTGCAGCATCGTCAAATACCCTGATCGTAATCGTACGGATAAGATTGGCGCCATTTAATGTAACAGAAGCAGGAGTCACAGTATAGTCACTACCAACTGTAGCAGAACCTGAAGGAGCAAAGGTTACTATAGCGTCAGCAGAAGGGGCAGCATCTATTACTAGATTCAAAGTATAGTCCTTGTAATTAGCACAACCTGAAACCACATCTGCGTCCTTTTCTCTTAGTGCCAACGCAGCTGTTTGAAAACGAACTTTCGGCAAGGGGGCACAATTGTTTAAAGTAAAAGATGACAAACGGGTACTCCATGTTGTTGCAGGATTATACATACCAGTAAGCCAAAAAGTAAGATTGTCAGCCGGATCAATACTCAAAGAATTATAATCTCCATACCGGGTACTTGCATTAGCAGTAGTACCTGCAATAATTGTTTGTTCTGGTAAGGTCATAGAGCCAAGAGGATCGCATGGGTTCCTGGCTGTTATCCTTAAAGACGGGAACCCGGTGTTGCTTGAAACATTATATACAAGGCCAATATTTCCCTGCGCATCCTGGCATATGGCACCCATCCAGCGGTGACTGGCATCAGGAGAATAAGTTCCTTCCTGGTAAATGCTCCAGGCGCCTCCTGATCTTCTTAATTCCCACCAGCGAATACCGGCCCTGCCTGTTCCGCTGGCATCAACTGTTGCATTAACCACAATAGATTCATAACCGGGAAATTTTCTAAATATAATTTTATTCATTAACCTGCCAGTAAGTGCTTCAACAGACGATCCTCCCTGCTGATTGATACAAACCTCTCTGGGCGCACCACATAAATCATCATCTAAAGCAGCTGTGGCCATTTGTGTAGGTATGGCAATAACAGAATTTGCAGGGATAACAAAATCAGGAGTGAATTCAAAAGTGTATATGCTGTCCACATCCAGTGGACTGCCTGTCCATGAATCGTTTTGATAAAAACAGAATTGTCCACTCATTGATGAAGAGGAAATGCCTTCCTGGGTAACAGGTGCCATCGAAAAATATCTGCCGGTAGCATGTGTTTGTCTTGATCTTATCCCTGTAGCAGTAGGGTCGCCTGCCAGCATTTTATTTCTGTCAAATGCATAAATAGAAGAACCTAAATAACTAGTTCCGGCAGTATTAAAATCATTTGAGGTGGCATAATATGCATTGTGCCAGACCGCTATTTTTTGATAATCAACAAAAAAAGAATTGTCGGCAAAACTATAAACATACCAGGCGCCGGTTGGATCATCGGTGGCAGAGATGGCAAATATTAAAGTATTGACATAGGTGGTTACCCCACCACTAAAACCAAACTCGTTCAACAACCATCTTCCGGCTATCGGGTCATATAAGACAATAGGGTCGCCGGCACCCTGAACATTTGTTATGTTACTCAATAGGAAACTGTTGATAATGGTGCCGCCAGTTTTATCAAAGATCTTGACAACCGCTCCCGAAGCAGCATTTATCATTTGAATAACATGGTTAGGGCCTGTTGCACTAACAGGATCTGCAGGATTCACCGCAGTATAACCCATTCCGTCAAAGTTCGCACCCACAGTAGCAGAAGCTGCTTCTGTTCTGCCGGTATTTATTTGTACCAATGGATCCGGAATCCCCGGGCCGGCTTCATCATAGGGGTGAATGACAGCTGTTTTCTTATTAACTTCTAACATACCATTTTCGTCTCTCACTACACGGGCAGTAAAAGTAGGGCCGTCTTTAATAATTTGAGACAAGGGTTTTGTTTTGAAGAAAGAAGGTCGAAGTGTTGAAATCTCAGCAGGTACTTGTGTATGTCCTGTAAATGCGGCTACCAGAAGCAAAGTCAGAGCGATGGCAATTTTGAAAAATTTCATATCAGTTTTTGGGGTTAATGGGTTATAGAGACTTTCTAAAAGTATGCACAGCGGTATCTTTTCAATAATTATTTTATCTACATTTTTGCCTTTATGTGGAAAGACACAAAATGAATTTTTGTCTTTCATTAATGACTTTTCTGCTCTTGCCTGCCATTTGTTTATCACCAACCTGCAATTTTGTCTCTTTTACCCCTGCGGCACGGTATTTCCTGTACCTTTGCAGTCCCAAATTCTTAGGGCAATCATTTCAAAAAACACAAAATCAATAAAACTATGGCGAAGAAAGTCAACGTTACCCCACTTCATGACAGGGTAATCGTAAAAGCGGATGCCGCTGAAGAAAAAACATCTGGGGGTATTATCATCCCGGATACAGCAAAGGAAAAGCCTCAACGTGGAATCGTAATTGCAGCCGGTCCCGGTAAAAAAGATGAGCCGGTTACAGTTAAGGCTGGTAACACGGTTTTATATGGTAAATATGCTGGCACAGAGATCCAGATCGAAGGTGAAGATTATCTTATTATGAGAGAGTCGGATATACTGGCGATAGTATGATTTGAAGATTTGAAGATGTGCTGATTTGAAAATGTAATTAGCCACTTCGGATGTTCAATGTTGTATTTCATTTCCCAATTTTCAAATTAATTAATCTCCAAATTTTATAATTATGGCAAAGCAAATCTTCTTCGATATTGAAGCAAGAAATAGAATGAAAAAAGGTGTTGACACATTGGCCAACGCTGTGAAAGTGACCCTCGGTCCTAAAGGCCGCAATGTGGTTATTGAAAGAAAATTCGGTGCACCTTCTATTACGAAAGATGGTGTTACTGTAGCAAAAGAAATTGAACTGGAAGACCCGATTGAAAATATGGGTGCCCAGATGGTAAAAGAAGTAGCTTCTAAAACGGCTGATCTTGCTGGTGACGGAACTACAACTGCAACTGTGTTAGCCCAGTCTATCATCAGCGAAGGATTGAAAATGGTAGCGGCTGGTGCAAACCCAATGGATCTGAAAAGAGGTATTGACAAAGCTGTTAGCATTGTGATAGAAAACCTGAGAAGTCAATCACAGACTGTTGGTAACGACAGTAAAAAAATTCAGCAGGTAGCAACTATTTCTGCCAACAACGATGAAACGATCGGTAAGTTAATTGCAGAAGCATTTATAAAAGTTGGCAAAGAAGGTGTGATCACAGTAGAAGAAACAAAAGGCACTGATACAACAGTTGATGTTGTAGAAGGTATGCAATTTGACCGTGGATATATCTCTCCGTATTTCGTTACTAACAGCGAAAAAATGGAAGCTGAATTACAGAATCCATACATCCTGATCTACGATAAGAAGATATCAGCGATGAAGGATATCCTGCATATCCTGGAGAAAGTAGCACAAAGCGGTCGTCCTTTATTGATCATTGCAGAAGACCTGGAAGGTGAAGCATTGGCTACATTAGTTGTAAACAAACTACGTGGCACTATTAAAGTAGCTGCCGTTAAAGCCCCTGGTTTTGGCGACAGAAG
>CALRVH010000082.1:0-13685 GCA_943371565.1 Chitinophaga pinensis
AAAAAAGGATATAATGATTAGTGTAAAAGACCTGAAATTGGCTTACGGCAAACGGGTATTATTTGAAGAAGTAAACCTGAATTTTCTAAAAGGCAATTGCTATGGTGTAATTGGAGCCAATGGGGCCGGCAAAAGTACGTTCCTGAAAATACTGAGTGGAGAGATCGAACCGAACAAAGGAACAGTGGAAATAACTCCCGGCGAAAGGATGGCTATATTAAAACAAAACCAGTTTGAGTTTGACGGAGAAACCGTTTTGAATACCGTGATGATGGGTCATACAAAATTATGGGCCATTGCAAAAGAGAGAGAGAGCATTTATGCACTGGCTGATTTTACGGAAGAAGATGGAATGAGAGCCGGTGAACTGGAAGGTGAATTTGGCGAAATGGGCGGTTATACTGCCGACAGTGATGCAGCTACTTTATTAAGTGAACTCGGCGTAACAGAAGAGTTTCATCAGTCGCTGATGAAAGACATTCCTTCTAATTTAAAAGTAAGGGTATTGCTGGCACAAGCCATTTTTGGTAATCCTGATATTTTATTATTGGATGAGCCTACGAACGGTCTCGATATTGAAACCATCAGTTGGTTAGAAAACTTCTTAGCCGATTATGAAAACATTGTCTTAGTAGTAAGCCATGACCGTCACTTTTTGGATGCGGTATGTACCCATGTGGCTGATGTGGACAGGCAGAAAGTAAAAATATTTACCGGCAACTATACATTCTGGTACGAATCATCACAACTGATGGCCCGCCAGGTAAATGACAAGAATAAAAAAGTAGAAGAGAAACGCCAGGCATTGATCGACTTCATTGCCCGGTTCAGTGCCAACGCATCAAAAAGTAAACAAGCCACATCAAGAAAGAAAGCCCTTGAAAAACTGACGATTGAAGAGATAGAACCGAGTTACAGAAAATACCCGGGTATCATATTTCAACCACTAAGAGAAGTGGGGAATCAAATCCTGAATATTGATAAATTAAAAAAATCGGTTGATGGCAGGGTGCTTTTCAGTGATGTGACATTCACCGTTAACAAAGGCGATAAAATTGCACTGTTGAGCCGTGACCCGTTAGCCGTAACGAGTTTCTTCAATATCGTTACAGCAGAAACAATGGCAGACAGTGGTTCATATGAGTGGGGTACCACGGTTACACATGCTTACCTGCCACAGGAGAACAACCAGTTTTTTAATGGCAAGGATAATTTGATGGACTGGTTACGTCAATATGTACCGGACCATGTAAAAGATGTGGATGAGCCATTCTTAAGAGGCTTCCTTGGTAAAATGTTATTCAGCGGTGATGATGTACTGAAGACAACGAATGTGCTGAGCGGAGGAGAAAAAGTTCGTTGCATGCTTAGTAAGATGATGTTACAAAGTCCGAATGTGATCTTGCTGGACCAGCCAACGAATCACCTCGACCTGGAAAGTATCCAGAGTTTTAACGAACAGTGTACAGATTATAAAGGCATCGTTTTGTTAACGAGCCATGACCATACATTTATGCAAACTGTTGCTAACCGCATTATTGAATTAACGCCTAAAGGTATCATCGACCGCCTGATGACCTTTGATGAATACCTGGAAGATGATAGGGTGAAAGCGTTGAAAGAAGAGATGTATAAGTAGTAAGTTATAAGTTGTAAGTTATAAGTTGTAAGTACGAAGTACGAACTAATTCCCGTTTCTGTAAGAGGCGGGATTTTTTTTGCAAGCAAAAGCAATATTGATAAACTTCCAATATTTCATTCAGTAAATCGATCCGGTTTGAAATAGAGCCGGTTACTTTATTACGCATTCGTACTTCTGACTTTGTACTTCTTTTTCATTATCTTCCTATTCGTTATGCCAACTACCTCAGCCCTCGCCAAGAAAATAGGATTCTGGTCTGCTACCGCCATTATTATCGGCAGTATCATCGGATCCGGAGTATTTATGAAGCCGGCAAGTATGGCCGGTCAGTTGGGTTCTCCCATCTGGTTAACAGTGGTATGGATAATAGCGGGTATATTTTCTTTGTTTGGTGCATTGGTATATGCAGAGCTTGGAGCCATGATGCCGGAAACCGGCGGCATTTATGTGTATTTCAGAAAAATGTTTGGCGACTTTATTGCCTATCTCTATGGATGGGCCGCTTTCTCGGTGATGAACACCGCAGCGGTAGCCGCAATTGCTTTTGTTTGTGCCCAATATGCTGATTATTTTTTGCACTTGCCAAGGTTTAGTGATGCGACAGAACAGTCTGTTATCTGGCATTTACCTTTTGTCGGTGATTTATTTCCATTGAAAAATTTTGGTGTCAAATCGCTGGCAATAGCTATAGTAGCAGGACTTACCTGGCTCAATTATCGCAGTGTAAAAGCAGGAAGTTCCTTTCAATTAATTTCAACTATTGTTAAAGTAGCTGTTATCGGGGCACTGGTAGTAGGTATATTCTTTTTCGGTAACGGATCCTTTCAAAATTTCTTCCAGGCAGAAAATCCAAAACAAGGCGGGGCATTGATCAGTGGTATCATCGCTGCATTGACAGGTGCTTTCTTTGCCTACGATGGCTGGATCAATATCACTTTTGTGGCCGGGGAAATAAAACAGCCACAGCGGAATATTCCTAAAAGTTTATTTACCGGGGTTATTGCCTGTATCATCGTATATATTTTAGTTAACCAGGCTTACCTGTATGTGTTGCCGGTAGAAAAAATTGCGAGTTCTTCCCTCGTAGCATCAGATGCTATGACTATCGCAGTTGGAAATACTGGTGCGGCTTTAGTAGTTGCCATGATTGTGATTTGTACTCTCGGGGCTATTAATGGAAATCTGATGGCTACCTCCAGGGTTACGTATGCAATGGGAAAAGATAAAGTGTTTTTGCCCTGGGCTGGAAAAGAGCATCAACGTTATCAAACTCCCGGGAATGCCTTGTGGCTGCATAGTATCTGGATATCTGTATTTATCATTTCTGGTTCCTTTGATATGCTGGCGGATATGATGGTGTTCATCAGCTGGATCGCATATGGTATGGGAGCAGTAGGTATTTTTATGTTGCGCAAAAAAATGCCGGAAGCAGAACGTCCTTATAAGATATGGCTTCATCCTTTTGTAACACTACTCTTTATCATCTTTACAGCTGTATTCCTGGTAATAACCGTGTACAATGATATTACCAATTATATGAATGACCGGCAACCGGTTGTCAATTCCCTGTTGGGAATAATAATAGTGGCATTGGGAATCCCGTTTTATTTTTATTTCAGGAAAAAGAAGAGTTGATCACTACGGCTGGTAAACTAACGTAAAAGCAATGTTGTTCCTTTCATGAAAACTTTTTCCCCGGTATCATGATGGGTGAAGCTGAGCAGCCATGCATAGAGTCCGGTATCCTGCAGCACACCGTTTATTTTTCCATCCCATTTTTTTGTCCAGTCTTTGGTAGCAAACACCAGTTGGCCAACACGGTTATACACTTTGAATTCAAGTTGATCGGCCTTCAATGCATTCAACGGATAGAGAAAATCATTCTTGCCATCGCCATTCGGTGAAAAAGCTGATGGCACTGCGATATAGCAATTGTTTAATACCCTTACCACATGAGTTACGGTATCACTGCAACCCAGGGTTGTATTCGATGCAATCAACCGGATGGTGTACATGGTTTCTCTTCCGTTATCAGTGTAGCGATGTCCAACGGGACTTTGCAGGTTACTGGTTACTCCGTTTCCAAAATTCCAAAGCCATGTATCAATGTTGCCCGTGCTGGTGTTTTCCAGCATCAGTATATCACCCGGACAAATCATCGCCGGTGCATTGAATGCTGCATTAAAATCCTTGTTTATTTGAATGGACTGTATACTTGTATCAGCACAAATGCCATTGGAAACAATTAACCTTACATTATACTGACCTGCGGCAAATGTTACCACCGGGTTACGAAGTGTACTTGTTGTTCCATTTCCAAAATTCCAGTTCCAGCTCGATGTATTATTATTTCCATCATGAATAAATGAAACGGTTTGCTGACTGCATGACAAGGTGTTTAATTGAGTGAAGAATGCTGAGACCGCTTCCGATATTATGAATGGCAATCTTGCGCCAGCCGGTGTAGGTACCAGGCAGTCATTCAGCAGGGTGTTGCCATCAGTACCTGTAGTAAGTTGTACCTGGTAATTGCCAGCAACAACAGGAGCTGAGAAATTCAATCGTATGACTGATGTGGTGCCGGTGGTACCACAGGATACAATAGATGGTGTAACTGTAACTGGTTGCGGACCTGTAATAATAAAATCACTTCCGTCTGGAGCGACAGAACTACAAAGAATCGATCTTCTGAAAACCAATTCGATAAATGAAGCGTTGCAGGCAACATTCTTCACACTGTCCATTGGAGTGAATTGTTGTGGTGCAGCAATAAAAGCCAGGGTTTCTCCGGCTGGAATACTTCGGGTACAGATATCAACTAATGTATTGCCATCACTGCCATTACCGATAGTGACAGTATGATTGCCAAAGCCTAAGGGCTGATCAAGAAAGAGGGTAACAATGCCGGTACCAAATGGCGAACTGCAATCATAAGGAGCAGCACCGATCACATTCACTCCACCGGAAACAGTGAAATCACTTCCATCAATAGCAAGGGTGTTGCATCTTACTTGTTTATTTAAGCGGATACTTAATTGAGTCCTGTCGCAACTTAACTCTGCCAACAGCATATGCGGATCGATAGCATCTGAAATAACGGCTGAGCCTCCTCCAAAATTTAGTTGGTAGCCAGCGGTAGTGCCGCTATGATTGGTCACCATCAGGATATAACTGCGTCCTGCCTGCAGGTCGGGCATCTTACTGAAAAGTGGTAGTCCCGGCCCGGTGCAGACCATTGTATTTATTCCATCTGAGGAAGCACCTGTTTCACCGGGATCACTTGCCCAATTGCAGGCCACAAATAAATTAACGTTGGTAAAAATATCTACCGGGTTGGTACTCGTAACATCAAACAATTGCCAGTTATAATTGGCGGTAACATCATCGGGGCTGATTGTAAATCCCAGCGTACCGGCCGTATAGCAACCAAAGCGAAAAAAATTAGGGTTCAGGTCTTGATATACTGCACCATCGGTACAGGGGCTTGGTATATTAGTTTGTCCGCAGTAAGTGGGAGTGTTGATAGAAAACGTTTCTGAACTGCACACAAAGATGGCCGACACAGGAGTCTGCCCCGGGAATGTACAAGTCTGTGCCTGCATTTTTACAGCAAGCAGGAACAGAAAGCAGTAACAGAGACTTTTTTTCCGCATGATCAGGAGGTGATTCCGGTGAAACGCAGAAAAGAGGCGAAACGATGCCTTGCTGCGGTTCTGTAATTTACTAAAGAATCCGGAACCAGTTCTTCTTGCCTTTTTGTTTTTGTACATTCGTTGACTAACATTTTGAGTATGAAAACAGCAATTGTAACCGGAGCTTCCGGTAACCTGGGACAGGCCGTCATTAAAAAATTCTTAGACGAGAAGTATTATGTAACCGGCACTATTATTCCGAATGATACAGTAGCCTTTGATGTGCGGGGGCGATACTTTGAAACAGCCGTAGTGGACCTGACGAATGAAGATGCGGCACAGCAGTTTGCCAACTTAATGGTAGCAAAACATACAACCATTGATGTGGCAGTGTTGACTGTGGGTGGTTTTGCCATGGGAAATATTGCTGCCACAAAAACAACTGCTATTACCAAGCAATACAAATTGAATTTTGAAACTGCTTATAATATTGCCCGTCCTGTTTTTAATCAGATGATGCAGCAGGGGAGCGGCCATATTTTTTTGATCGGGTCCCGGCCGGGAGAAGATATGAAGAATAGTAAAGGAATGATAGCCTATGCATTGGCCAAGTCACTCATTTTCCGGTTAGCAGAATTGATGAATGAAGAGGCGAAAGGCACTGCCGTTGTAACCAGTGTAGTTGTGCCTTCTACAATCGATACGCCACAGAACAGGGCCTCGATGCCAACAGCTGATTTCACTAAATGGGTAACACCACAGGCAATTGCGGATGTCATTTATTTTCATTGCAGTGATGCGGGATCGGTATTGAGAGAACCGGTGATAAAAGTGTATGGAGGGGCGTAAGGAAGAGTTTATTTTCCTCACCCCCGGCCCCTCTCCATTGCATGGAGAGGGGGGAAAGACTCCGACAGGAAATATTTTTTTATAGAAAGGAAAGTGTTAGAGTGGGAAGAGATTATTTTCCTCACCCCCGACCCCTCTCCATGGTATGGAGAGGGGGGAAGACTCCGAGAGAAATGGATTTTTTATAGTTTGAAAGTTTTTTTCCTCACCCCCAACCCCTCTCCATGGTATGGAGAGGGGAGTTGGACTCCGAGAGAATATAATCTTTGTATAAATGAAAGTGTTACAGCGGAGAAAGCCTCCCTCTCCACCTTGTGGAGAGGGTCGGGTTGAGGTTACTTCCCTTCATTTCTGGCAAGACTTTTGCAAAACCCGTAGTGAAACAAAAATCAACGTATGAAAACTAAACTCCTTGTATTATCAACTTTCTTAATTATTTCTTATGCCGCCTCTTCTCAAATAGTAAAAGGCGGGCTGAACTTTGCTAATGTAAGTATCACCAATGATGGAGATATTGATGAAGCCAACATGCTGACCAGTTTCCAGGTGGGGTTTTCTGGCGATGTGAAAATTTTACCGTTCTTATTTTTTCAACCGGGGATTTTATTCACCGGTAAAGGATCAAAGACGCAATCGGGGGAGACAACGGATGCTACTTATTTCAGGGCTACTTCTAATCCGTATTATGTAGAGATACCCGCCAATTTTGTTTTTAAAACACCAACAGGTCCGGTTAAATTTTTTGCCGGTGCCGGACCATACATTGCGGTGGGGGTAGCAGGAAAAAATAAAACGGAAGGTAAATTTTTAGGAGTCGCCTTTAATAGTGAAAAAAGTATTGAATGGTCTAATGATGATCCTTCAACGCTTGATTATGATGAAGGTGCTGGTTATGGGATTATGAAACGGTTTGATTATGGCTTGAACGGTACGGCAGGTATTGAAACCTCCCATCTTGTTTTAGGATTGAATTACGGACTTGGCCTGGCCAAATTGCAAAGCGGCATTAACAGTTCTGCAGATGATAAGAATAAACACCGGGTATTTAGTGTGACGCTTGGTATTAAACTGTAACCTTATACAAACAATGTAACATGATTCCGGGCTTGACCCGGAATCTTTTTTTGTAACACAATATGGGAGAGATACCGGGTCGGGCCTGGTATGACAGCACTGCGGCAAATCATTTATCTTGCAGCACAATTTTCAACTTCTCTCATTATGCGTTACATGAAATGGATAGGCCTGGCGGCAGCAATTTTATTAGTCGTGTCCTGTTTTACTCCCTGGGTATTTATCCAGTCGGTCAATATTACGGTGAGTGGAATAGATACGGCCGGCACCAACTATGGCAAGCCCGGTTATTTTCATTTTGTATTGGCGGGACTGTTCCTGCTCTGCACTTTTATACAACGGGTGTGGGCCAAACGGCTCAACTTACTCGTTACTGCACTGAATGTGGGTTGGGCGGTGCGGAATATTTTTGTACTGGCGGCCTGTTCGGGTGGCGAATGCCCCCAACGCCAAACCGGTATCTGGCTGATGCTGCTGGCATCGATGCTGATGCTGGTATCGGCCCTTTTCCCTGATATGAAACTGCCGGAAGAAAAGAAAAGCTGAGTAATGCTGCCTCACTAACAATGAAAAGAAATCCACTCTATTAATCTTTTCCGGTAAATGATTGTCCATGAGTGCTGCCGGTAAGACCGGACCCGGGCTTTACTCCCCAATTTTGGTGTGGGTTTTGCCGAGACAAAATGAGGATAAAAAATTGAGTTACAGTTTCCTCATGATTTGATAATACCATAGATTCGCTGACGTATCTACCTTTAGATTACACATCATCCACAACCCTCCGAAATTCCCTACTCAGTATCCTGCTGACCGACTATTATTTTTTGATCCTAAAATGGGAACTATGCGGAAGGTTTGTTTTTTTGCTCTAATGTTATTTGTGAGTTTTGTCGCAAAGAGTCAGGTAAGTTTAACAAACGGATCTCCATCTGCTTTAATAGATTTCAGCAATACAACACCCACTACTGTTGGCACTAACCCAACTTCTGCATTTGCAGGGGCTGGTTTTGAATTAAATCCAACAACTGCAGGAAGGTTGAATTCAAATGCATGGGCTGTGACTGGATGGTCTAATGGAGATTTAGCTTTTGGTGGAACACAAATAACAGCAGCAACTGATTATACCAGAGGGGTTGCTGCCGCGGCCGTTACTACTGGAGGATTCTATGCATCAACAGTAACTCCTGCAAGTGCATCAAATCCTACTTTTATGATTCAGCCAGGCGGCGGTGATTTTGCTCCTGGTACATTAACTCTAAGAATCCAGAATAACGGAACATCTGCAATAACCGACATTAACCTGACTTACAATTTATATATCCGTAATGATCAAGGCAGGTCTAATTCTTTTAATTTTTCTTATTCTTCGGATGATGTTACTTATACTCCTGTTGGGGCACTTGATTATACATCAACTGCTGCTGGTGATCTTTTAGGTTGGGTAATTGTTGGTTCTGCTCCATCAAGAAGTACCGCAATAACAAGTTTGTCTGTTGCTCCGGGGGGATTCTTTTATATTAGATGGTCCTCAGCGGATGTTGGTGGAGCTGGCAGCAGAGACGAATTTGGTTTGGATGATATTAATCTGACAGCAACTTTTGCACCACCCAATACAATTACAACTGGTGCAATAACAGGTGCTCCTTTTACATTGGCCGATTGCTCAGCAACTGGTACCGGCTCTGTTGCGTTTACTTCTACTGATGTCTATCTGGCAGGTAATACATTTACCGCACAAATGTCAGATGATATTGGGTCGTTTGCAACACCCATTCCATTGGGTTCAATTTCATTATCAGGAACAGCTCCTTCTGGTAGTATTCCGATCACTATTCCTGCTGGTACAGCACCTGGCGTTGGTTACTTAATTAGAATAGTAAGCAGTAGTCCTGTAGTTACTGGTTCCTCGTCTGCGGCTTTCCAAATTATTCAAAATGGACCGGGTGGGTGTCAGTCATCACATACAGATTATTATCGTTCTTTTCAAACTGGTGATTGGGGAACACTTTCAACATGGGAATCTTCAAACGATAATATTACGTTTATCCCGGCGACATTGATCCCAACTTCAGTTGCAAATACTATTTTAATAACAACAGGTCATACAGTAACAATTGCTGGTGCTGCAAGCGCAGATCAATTAACAATACCGAGTGGGGCTACTTTGATACACTCCAGCGGTACATTCACAATAGCAGATGGAACTGGTGATGATGTTGTAGTTCAGTCCGGGGGTATTTTTGAATTATCATCTTCTGGTAATGCGCCATCTTTTGCTAATGCGACAGCAACTTGTAATTTAAATACGGGGGCAATACTAAGAGTTTCCGCAACCGGGTTAACTGCTGCCGGAGTTGGGGTAAATGCAATTAATTATGTTTACCAACATCAATCTGTTTTAGAATATTCACTTGGTTCTGCATTTTCCACCACTGCCGTTACTTACTTCCCTAATGTTAATGCTACAACGATTCCGATTTTCCGAACCACTAATGTTGGAACAATAACAGCTGGCGCAGGTTCTGCAACTACATTCAATGGTGTGTTTGAATGTAACGGGGGCGGTGTGATATGGCAAAACGGTGGAAACAAAATATTCAGGAATGGTATAACCGGTACAGCAAATATGTCAACAGTTGCTTCCTTCATTGGAAATTTGGTAATAAATGGTGCTACAGCAGAGTTAGGGGGTACGGGTACAATTGATATTACTAATTCTCCGGGTTCTGTTCTTGAAATTGGTACTCCAACTACTGTTACAATGACATCATCAAAAACAATTATTGGAAATATTTCTTTACTCGCAAATAGTTACATCGATGCTGGTACATTTAATCTCACCGTATCAGGAAATGTTACCGGAGGTTCATCCACAAGTTATATCCGTACTGCAAGCACCGGTAGTTTAATTTTAAATACAGTTGATGTTGCAGGAAAAACTTTTCCTGTAGGTCATACATCATACAACCCACTTATTATCGAGAATGTAAATAGTTACAATTGGACGGTGAATGTGAATGACGGAGTGGTTGCTGATCCTCCGAATGGAATTACAGGTGCTGTACTACTTACCTGGAATATAACACCATCAACTAATCCACCGGTTGGTGGCGTTGATATAACTTTTCAGTTCAATGCTGTTACACAGACCGGAGTTTCTTTTAATCCAGCTGATTTAACTGAAACTGTTCAGGCTTGGCACAGAAAACTGGGCTATTGGTTAGCTGCTGGCACACCTATGACACTTACTGATATTGGTTCTAATTTAAGAACTGTAAAAATATCAGGCCTTACAGAGTTTTCTCCGTATGCTTTATCAAGAATATCATTACCACTACCAATAAAACTCATCAGCTTTAATGCTATAAAATTAAATTCAACCCGATCGCTTATTACCTGGGAACTGGCGGCATGCTGCTCCCGTGATGCAAGGTTTGAAGTGCAACGTTCTTCTGATGGTATCAACTATGCTGCAATTGCAACAATCACTGGTAGTGAAACCAATCGTTTCTACACAGCCAATGATAACGACATGCAAAAGGGGATGAATTATTATCGCTTAAAAGGAACAGACGTTGACGGAAAAATATCTTACAGTAAAGTAATCGCCATTATCAATGACAACAAAGGATTGCTGCTCACAACGGTGGCACCTAATCCGGTGCAGGATAATATGACCGTATCTCTCAGTGCTGCAAAAGCGGAAGCAGTGCGGTTTGTTATCTACGATATTACAGGCCGCCCGGTAAAACAATGGTCGGCTACAATTACCGAAGGAAGTAATATTATCTCCGTAAATGCAAGAGAACTTACTGCCGGTATCTATTACCTGGGGGCCGCAACAACAGATTCCAAAACGGTGATACGGTTTGTAAAACAATAATAACCCGAAGCGATAAAGCCACAGCAACACTATCAGCTGTGGCTTTATTTGTTTATGCTTAATATCGGATAAAAAAATAGGAGAACTATCCGATAAAATAGTATATTTGTGGGGTGAAATGGATACCCGATATAAAAAATCTGCAAGAGCTACAGCCAGTGTATAACAGGCTGCAAGAAAAAAAATTGCTCATACAGCAAAGCCGCCCTTTGTCTGCCTCCGTATTGCAAAAAATAAAAGACGGCCTGGCATTGGAATGGACGTACAACAGCAATAGCATTGAAGGCAATACACTCAGCCTGCGGGAAACCCAACTGGTATTACAAGAAGGTATTACCATCAGGGGTAAATCGCTGCGGGAGCATTTTGAAGCGATCAATCATGAAAAAGCGATTGATTACCTGTACACACTGGTCAATGATAAGTATGTGTTGCGCAGCATTGATATTCTTTCATTGCATGGGCTGGTTATGCGCAATGTGGATGATGAATTTGCAGGCCGTATAAGAAATGCCGGTGTTCGTATTACCGGTGCCAATTTTACACCGCCCAATGCAAGTAAGGTTTCAGATCTGCTCGATGAACTGATCGATCTTATCAACAGCAATACCGCCGGCCTCAATGATATTGAACTGGCCACTGTATTTCACCATCGTATGGTTTGGATACATCCGTTCTTTGATGGCAATGGAAGAACAGTGCGGCTGGCGATGAACCTGCTGCTGCTTCGTAAAGGGTTTCCCCCGGCTATTATTTTACGTAATGACCGTAAGAAATATTATGAGGCACTGAACCAGGCCAATGCCGGTAATTATGCAAAACTTTGCCTGCTGATGACCCAGGCCCTGGAACGTTCATTGAATATTTACACCGGGGCCCTGCCCGGCAAAGGATATGATTATGAACTTATCAGCAGCTTAGTAGAGGAGGAGGCTTTTCCGTATGGGCAAGAGTATATCAGCCTGCTGGCAAGGCAGGGTAAGATAGATGCCTATAAAGAAGGCCGCAACTGGCTTACCACCCGGAAAGCTGTTACCGATTATATGGCCAAAAGAAAACGGGAGCGGAAGACGTTGTAGATTTTTTACTACAGCGAACCCACATTGTTTTCATAAGGGGCTGTCCCAACAACCAGAGAAAAACACAGAGTTTATGAGTTAACTGAGTTACACAGAGAAGTCATTTTCTGATATCAAGACTCCGTGCAACTCCTTTTCTCTGTGACTCTGTGTTGAAAATGCTTTTGGGGCAACCCCTTTTCTATTGATAAAAGACAAGTTTTTACCGGTTGATTGTTTGGTGGAAAACTTTTGCTGAAACCGGTTATATAAAATTTGGTGGCATATTGATTCTGCTTATTTTTAACAGCTAAACCTCCCTAATAATTCCGTCTTAACTGTCCCCTGTAGAAATGAATATTGCGTAGCGCAATGTGTAAGTATGATTTTATGTAACAGGGGAAAACAATTTACTTTAAAGCAGAGCATGAAACTGGCAATATGGCCACAGCAATAGTATGCTGTTGTTGTATGGGTCATTTGTTTTTTAAATGGAAGATGTGGATAAAAAAGGGGCTATTGCCTTCTTCATGTTTTCTTAATAGTGCATTTTCGTAGTTGGCTGCGGCAGCCCGTAGCTTTGTCCTTTTCTATATCCTCTCCTTTGAAATACCAACCATTGTTTACCTGACCTTTTGAAGGCATTTTAATTTTTTAAAATCAAATTTTGTTTATGAAAAAGATTTACTTTTTATTGATGATGGTGTTGGGTACGATGGGAGTTTGGGGACAGACGCCTGTCCCAATGTCGAGCCAACCGGGCTTAACGTACACTGAGAATTTTGCAGACATAGCAAACTGGACAAATAATTTTGCGGCGGGTGTTGGGGCTTCTCGATGGGCATCTTATCCTATCACAACAGGAGGTACTGCTAACGATGGGAAAAGGACTACCAAATCTTCTGCTACATTTGTAACATCTACTACTGGTGGTGTTCAAAAAGGGACTGGAAATTTTGTTTTCTTATCTACCGGTAGCGGGACTACTTCAGAAGCTGTTGCTGTAGATTTTCTAATGGACTTTACAAGTGTGAATGCCGGAACTTTAAGTTTCAATTGGGCTGCTGTTGATAATGGAAGTGGGACAAGGCCAACATCACTCAGAGTTTATTGGAGTACAGATAATACAACATTTACCGAAATAACTGCGGCTCAGATTATAGATGTTCAAAGTGTTAATTCTGGTTCAATTACTACTGTAGCATTGCCTATAGAATTTAATAATTCTGCAACTGCGAGACTAAGATTTTATAATCATGCAGGTACAGTTACGGGAGCAGGAAACAGAGATAAAATATCAATTGATGATTTAACAGTTACTGCTACAAGTGCCGGGACACCATCTATTGATATTTCAACTCCCGGCACCAGTGCATCTACAGAAAATCAGGGAGCAAGCAATGTGGTTTTGCAACGTTATGATTTGGCAGTAACAACTGCACCTGCTACATTAAACGGATGGACATTAACTGCAGCCGGTACTTATGTAGCTGCTGACCTGGTTAATTTTAAGGTTCGTTATTCCACAGATGCAACATTGGATGTAT
>CALRVH010000083.1:0-13273 GCA_943371565.1 Chitinophaga pinensis
TGCTTCGTCAATCCATTTGCTGAAATACCGTTGGTGTGAACCAGTTAAACCCTGGAAAAATTCTTTTGCCGCAGGTTCATCATCGAGGCATGTTATAAAATCATTATTAAAAACAAAATCACTTTTATCCTCCGTCAATTGAACTTTTACCATCGCACCATGCTTTTTACCAATTGCTTTTCTAAGCGCCGCATTCAGTACAAAAATAAATAAGCCTCCGCCCATAGGGAGTAAAGACACTCTTTTGACAGGGTGAGCATCCAGCTTTCCTTTTACTTTAAATTCCTTTCGGTTACCGGGTTTTAGTAGCTGCACCAAATCAGGTGGCACTTCGAAATAAGTCCAGCCTGTTTTTTCACCTTGTGTACCAAACCTTTTTATTATTGCGGTAAATTGAACCATATCGACGGTCAAATGATTTAATTTCAATAATTGGTTTGCCAGGGTAAAACTACAAACAGTTCAACATTAAATCAATTGTTATGAAAGCTAAAAATACCTTTTCTGTTTTATTCGAAAAATTTTCTACCAAAGTCACCAAAGCAACGGGTAGCTCAACCGCTTTTGTGCTGGCATTTGTTGTGATCATTGCCTGGGGTATTACCGGGCCTGTTTTTAATTTTTCCAGCACCTGGCAATTGGTTATTAATACTGGCACTACCATCATCACCTTCCTGATGGTCTTTATCATTCAGCAATCACAGAATAAAGACACGATTGCTATCCAGTTAAAGCTAAACGAACTGATAGCCGCTACTGCCACTGCAAGCAACCGGCTTATCGATGTAGAAGACCTTTCTGCAAAAGAATTGGAGACAATAAAAGGATTTTATATACAATTAGCTGAGCTGGCTAAAAAAGAAAATGATATTCACAAAACCCACTCCATTGATGAAGCTATAAATAGCCACCAGAAAAAGGAAAAAGGCGTAAGAGCACAAGAAGCAGTACCAGTTCCAAAAAAGTAAAGTGCATTAAAATTGTTGTATAAAAAAGGGCATAGCCACAGTTAGTAGCTTTGCCCATAATAGTTCACCAAGGATTAATCGTTTTTCACTTTCTTCTCTCCGGTTTCCCCATCAATTTTTATTTTTTGATCGCCGCTCTTAATTTTAACATCGCCATCATTTTCCACTTTCCTCTTATAATCATTGTCATTATATTTTACTGATGCACTTTGATCTTCATCAAATATGTATTTTTTATTTCCGTCAAGTATCACATGCCCGTTAATTACCTTCCCCGTTTTGGCATAAATAGTATCGTTTTTTTGGGTATCCACATATATGTAGAGTGGTTCGCCGGTTTCCTTATTGACCATAAGCCCTGTTTTTTCGTCTTTTACAATTTCTATGCCCTTCCCGGTTGATAAATCCACATACCGTTCTTTACTATCCGAACAGGACGAGGAAAATGCAATAAGAATTACGGCAGATAATTTCAACATAAGTTTTTTCATAATTTAGATTTTATTTAAGAAAGCCAACTATCAGGCCATTCTTTTGTTTGCTTTAGAATAGATACTTTCACCGCTGAAAAAAGCTGTTGTGGAAAATTCTCTACGAATAACAGCCTCTCAACAAATAAATCATCAAGATGCGACGCAACCTTTTTCCTGTTTTTTTTGCATGCTTTCTATTGCTATCCTTGCTTGCCCAGTCCCAGGTTGCCCCAAAAGTGGAGGAAGCAATTATTACTATCAAAATAATAAATCAAAAAAGAGAGCCGGTAGCTTTTGCATCCGTTAGTATCAGCAGCAGGTTGGACAGCAACCAGGTAATTAAAAAAGTGGCCGATAGTAGTGGCGTTGCCCGGTTCTCGCTGTCAAAAAACAGTCAGTATACTGTCAATATTAGTTCTGTTAATTACCTGCCGATTGAAAAAGGGATATCTACATCCGGCAATCAAACTTCTTTCAGCTTTACGGCGGAGCCACTGGGAAAAACATTAGAAACAGCAATCGTTACGTCTAAAAAACCATTGATGAGACAGGAAGACGACAAATTGATTGTCGACCCTGAAAATCTGGTGGAGGCCTCTACAAGTGGTTATGAGGTGATAGAAAAAACACCAGGTCTTTTTGTTGACCAGGATGGAAATATTTATATCAGCAGTATGACACCGGCCGCCGTTCAAATTAATGGCCGTGACATGAAAATGAGTGCTGCTGATGTGGCAACAATGTTGAAAAACCTGCCTCCTAATTCCATTTCAAAAATCGAAATAATAAAAACTCCTTCAGCCAAGTATGATGCTTCTTCGGGCGGCGGCATTGTAAATGTAGTTTTGAAAAAGGGAGTCAAAATAGGACTGACCGGCAGCATTAACAGTGGCTTCCAGCAAGGAGTATATGGTAACCAGTTCATCGGGTTCAACCTGAATAATAATACCACCCAAAAAACATCTTATCTCAATTTTAATTATGGCAGAAGAAACAGTTATGAAAAAATCATAACCAATAGAATTTTCAATACCGATTCCATTCTCAGGCAGGAAGCCTTTACAAAATACCCGGGCAATACTATTTATACAGCTTTTGGTATAACCTGGGCATTAGGGAAAAAATGGGAATTGACATATGACGGCAGCCTGAACTACAACAATTTTCATAACCGTTCTCAAAATGATAATACAATTGAAAAGATCAGCACCACACAAATGCTAAGCAACAGTATTAATAATGTAAACAATGATGGTCATTCATTATCATTGGGCAGTGGTTTTGAAACAAAATATAAAATTGATTCTCTTGGTTCAGAATGGACCAACGACACTTACTTCACCCATACCAATAATAATTCAGACCAGGATTTTTCAACAAACTATTACTCTCCTTTAGTCCGTTTTTTTGCCGGTGATGGAACCGGAGATAACAAACGTACTCACTTCACAGGAAGATCCGACCTGAAATTAAAAATGAAAAAACGGTTTACGTTTGAAACCGGTGTCCAATCCATTATCCATGATGTGTTAAATGTTACAAACTACTTTCGGGAGATTAATGGACTAAGAACAAAGGACCTGGCCCGTACCAATACTTTCGATTATAATCAAAATATCAACTCAATCTACCTGCAGGGAGCTAAAACATTGGCTAAAGATTTTGTTATCAAATTTGGTACCCGGATGGAAAATACAAACATGAAAGGCAAACAAACCATCCCTGGTGATACCTCGTTTTCTATTCATCGCACCGATCTGTTTCCATATATATACCTGAGTAAAAACCTGATGAAAATTGCCGGTTACGATCTTAGGGCATATCTTGTTTATCGTCGCACAATCAGCAGACCTAATTATGAACAGTTAAACCCTTTCAATCGATATGTAGATGAATTCTTAACTGAAACAGGCAATCCTTCGCTCCGTCCGCAATTCAACCAGAATTATGAAGCCAATATCAGTGTGGATGAAAGGCCAATTATTGCGGTAGGGATTAACGATACCAAAGACATTTTCACTAATGTTGTTTACCAATCAGATACCAGCCAGAGCCAGGCTTATCGTACTTATGACAATCTTGGGAAAAACAAAGAGTGGTATTTCCGTGGCCTCGGTGCTATTCCCCCCGGAGGCAGGTATTTTTTTGTATTAGGTGCGCAGTATAATCATAATTTTTACCAGGGATTGTACGAAAACAAACCATTGTCCTTTAAAAAAGGAACCTGGACCTTCTTTACTTACCAGACATTTAAAATTGATAAACGTTCTGTCATTACCTTAAATGGGTTTCTTCGTTTGAATGGGCAACAACAGTTTTATGAATTAACAACTTTCGGAGCACTCAATACAAGCATTAACAGGAAGTTCCTGAAAGAAAAGTTGATTGTTACGCTAAGTCTGAGCGATATGTTTGCCACGAATAAAAATAATTTCAGCATAGCCCAGGGTTCGGTAAATGCCAAAGGTTTCCGTCAGGCTGATACACGTAGATTGGGCCTTAATCTGCGCTACAGCTTTGGTATTCGCAAAAAAGAGGAAAATAACAACATGTTTAACGCAGAGCCACCGGTAACTAACTAAAGATTGAGTAAAAAAATTTGCCGTATCTGGCCATTTAACCTTATCTTTGTGCTGTTAATTTGAGTGATACAGCATTTTGTAAGTGAACGATATTTTCTGCTACGCATTTCTGCTAATAGTTAGTCTTCTTTACCGTTGCGAATTTCTCAAGAATTTTTAAAAGTTAATTTTTTTACATGAACATTTACGTTTCAAATTTAAGTTTTGCCGTTGTGGACGAAGACTTAAAAAGTTATTTTGCTGAGTACGGAGAAGTTACTTCAGCTAAAGTTATTATGGACAAATACACAAACCGTAGCAAAGGCTTTGGTTTTGTAGAAATGAGTGATGATGCTGCCGCCCAGAAAGCAATTGCTGAACTGGATGGTGCAACTGTTGATGGACGTTCAATTAAAGTGAACGTAGCTAGACCAAAAGAAGATAGGCCTGCAAGACCGGCTTATTCTAACAGCAACAATCGTTGGTAATCACTGTATCATTTACATGATATTATTACGAGGAGGGCTGTTTTTAGCCCTCCTTCTTTTTTGTCCAAACTTCTAATTAAAAAATAATGACAAACGAAGCAATTATCAAATACGTAGAAACAAAAAATCATACGGACAAACCTTTGAATATACATTTTAAACAACGCAGTACGATTACAGGATTGTTTATTCAGGGAAATGACTACCAGGAACTGAGATCGAAAAATTTCTGGCGCATCGTCAGCAGCCCTAATATCGACCAGTGGAAGAAAACAAAAGACATGAACCTTGCCCGTATTTTCAATGGCATGGAATTCACCCGGTTATCAGAAGAATAATTTTTTTTATCATTAAAAACCTCAGCTCATGTTTTCACAGGCCTGGAAAAAATATCTGCCCGTTATTACCATATTAATGAAACGTTCTCCTAATGGTGAACAAACTCTTGATATGAATAAAACTGATTTTGAAAGGGCTGCCGGCGGACGTAAAGCAAAACTTTCATTTGCAATTACCCTGCATAAAGGCCGTATTCAGAATTTTACCAACCCTCCCCCGGTAGCCAGGGAACTATCAACCTTGCTACAGGAGGATGACGCAACCCGTTTGATGATCCGTCAGCATGATTATGATTTCACCATGACATCCGGGTTTCAACTGCAAATAAGAAACTGCACCCCACCTGCGGATGAGCCGGTGGAAGAAGTAGCAACAGCAACATCACCTGAATAGATAATTGATCTTCCCCCAATAAAAAATCCCATCCGTCAACTGGCGAATGGGATTTAATTTTTTATAGAAGGACTAAGCTCTTTGCTTTGCTTTTGCTGCCGGTTTTTTTGCAGCAGGCTTGCTCTTACTCTTTTTTATTGCGGCATCAAGAGCAGCACTTAGGTTGGCAAAAGTCGGTTTCAAAGTAAACGGCACATCGTTGATGAAAAAAGCAGGGATTTCCTTCACACCACGGTTGATTCCCTCTTTCAAATCATCCTGCACCTGCCAGCCATATACACCATTTACCAGGTCATCCAGGAATTTCTTATTGCGTATGCCAGCTTCTTTGGAGTGCAATTTCAAACTTGTAGTTCCCAGGTTCCGGCGATTGGCAAACAGCACATTGTGCATTTCCCAGAACTTCCCTTCCTGACCTGCAGCAACGGCTGACTCACTGGCCTTCAGACTGCGTTGATGAATCAAGGTCAATGGAAAGTGACGGAACTGAAAACGTATCTTTCCTTCATACTCTTCGAGTAGTTGTTTTACAATTTCATTTACTTTAGCACACTCCTCACTTTCATACTCACCAAATTCCATTAACGTAACGGGAGCATCTTTTTTGCCCACAAACATTTCCCTTGGTTCAATAATAATAATATCGTCTTTCTTAAATGCCATTATAATTCTCCTTTTTTTTAGTTCATCACCTTAGTAGTTATGAACTTGTATTTATCATTAACAAATTTGCCGCCATTTGGTTGAATGAAAGGCAGTTATGCCAATCCGGCATAAGTCCGAACCGGTTGAAGATAATATTTTTCTGCACCCTGCCAAATCCACTTGACACTAATTTCCTAACACGAAAGTCCCATTTTGATAATCAGGCAGTTAGAATCCAAAATAAAGAGGTAATTCAGATAATAGCACCATCTCAAATATGGCAGATTTCAATATTACTACAGATCTTACATAAGAGATAGGGAATAAGAAGCTCAATCAGGCCATTTAAGTGACCCAAACGACACTTGGGTATAGTTGTCTGTCACAAATTTAAAACATTGATTATTAATTATTTATACATTCGACTATGCAGTTGGCGATGCTGATAAGCCCAATAACTTGGTTTGGAGCAGCCATTCACCGCCGCTACTTTTACATCATCAAAGCAAAATCACTTTGCTTTTCGCCGGAAAAAAAACCTGTCGTCAGACAGCCAAAAACACCGGGTACCAAAACTACACTTGCCCTTTTGTTTGCCAACCTTTTGCCAGTACAACGATTGTTACCATCATTTTTTTTTTTTTGACAACAGATCATTAACCTTTAAAACTTTAATTATGAAAAAGATCTTCAGCAACAATCGTCTAATCGCCATCGCATTCTTTACGGTATTCTCAGTGGCTGTATCGCCTGCTGTTATGGCCAATGAAAAAAATCCTGCAGTACCTGTAGAAATGAAACTTTCCGGGTATATCAAAAACCAGCCTGTGTTCGAGCTAAACTTTACCGGCAGCCATCTGCAGAATGAATTTACCATCATCATCACTGATGAGTATGGCAATTCACTGTACAGGGAAAACATTAAGGGAGAGAATTTCTCTAAAAAGTTTTTGATCAACACCGAAGAGGTTAGCGATAACAAACTCCGGTTTGAAGTATTCTGTAATAAAACAAGAAAGTCAACCGTGTTTGAAATTACCAGGAATAGCCAACTGTCGGAAACTGTGTTGATAAATGAATTGAACTGATTAAATAACCTTTGATCAACTATACTGCAGGGCCCGGTGCCCTGCAGTTATAAATTTAGCAGGTTGTGTCAACTTGTAGCAGCCTTTGCTGCATTTTTGAAAGCCTCTGTTACATAAGCAATATCCCGGAACAGTAATGTTTCATTCACTGTCAGCAGAGTCTTGTTCGTATCATCAGGCGGTGCCATTCGAATATTGAATTGTTTATTAAGTGTCTCCTGAAATTTCTTTCCATTTATTTCTTTTCCTAATACACAGGCATAAATATTTGTACCTCCATCTAGCGGGGTGATTGTTATACCCGGTATTTGATTCAAAAGTGTAAAAACAGCTGCTGCCCGTTTAATGGTTTCTTTCAAACCATCATCAATACTTTCTAGCCGATGAAGGGCCATTGCAGCATTGGTCCAGTTTCCATACATACTGCCGCCATGTATTTTCATCAGGTGTGGCATTTTCTCCATTATTTTTTTGTCGCCACAAAGAACAGCACCGGCACTTGCTCCAAGATATTTATATAATGAAATATAAATGGTATTAAAATAAGAAGCAAATTCTTTTATGCTGATGCCAGACCACGCAGCTGCCATATAGATCCTGGCACCATCCAAATGCAGTTTGATATTGTTGCTGCGACAGTATTCACTTATCTTTTTAATTTCCTCCAGGGGTACCATTCTGCCATCTGTTCTTCGCACCGGGTTCTCAATAGATACAGCACCTACACCACTTGCAAAGACTTCCTGGTCTTTCAATGATTCAACGGCCTGCTGTAATGTTGCTGCGGTAAAATAAGTCTCCTCTTTTGCCAGCGGCATTAATCGCTTTTGAAAAACTGATTGCGCCGCATCTGCTTCGTCACGGTACACATGACTGGTATCTTGCACAAAGACTTTTGTCCGCTCACCGCTTAATACAGCGATAGCAAACTGGTTTGCCATCGTACCACTTGGCATAAACACAGCCTTCTCTTTACCCGTTATCTCTTCAAATTTTTTCTCCAACGCAGCAACAACCCCGCTTGAACCATACCTGTCCCTTTCAATTATTTTTTTGGTATTGATCTGCTGCAACTGCTCAATGTAACCGGTTGGTTCATACATAATACCATCGCCAAAAAAACGGATGATCTTATCATCAGCCGGAGATGGCTGCTCCTTTTTATCAGCAGCTAATACGGATCCTACTGGAATAAAAGCGGGTAGAATAGTAAGGCTAGATGCCTTAAGGAAATTTCTGCGGTTAAAGTGAGTCATACAGGCTTGTTTATATGACTCGTAATTTACGAAGAATACCCTTCAGGAATGTAGAGCTTGAAATCTCTTATTGCAGTGTCAAAACATCATTGCTGCCTGCACTATTTATTCCCTGATCAATTCAACAGCCCCGCTATGAATATCGTAGCAGGCGCCATACACATGCAGTTCGCCTTTATTCATTCTATCAGTTAGAAGAATGGACTGCAATTTCAACTGGTGCATACCGTGCAATACATTTGCCCTGATACAATCATTCAGCAAATTTTTATCATTGGCAGGCAATAGCCTGATCTCCTTTTCACTTTTTATGCTATCTACAATGTCTTTGATATGTCCCGATACTGTACCGCCTTCTGTAAATGCCTTTAATGCGCCACACTCTTTATGCCCCATTATGATCACCTCTTTTACACCGAGATGCTCTACGGCATATTCAATACTTCCAATTTCCAGTCCGCTCATCAGGTTGCCTGCCGTGCGGACAACAAAGAGATCGCCGAGGCCCTGGTCAAATACTATTTCCGGTGGTACTCTCGAATCAGAACAACAAATAATGGCAGCAAACGGATGCTGGGCTTCGGAAATTTCTACCCGTCGTTGTTTTGTTTCATGGGGATGTGACTGGTGCATACTGGCAAAGCGTTGATTGCCTTCCAGCAGTTGCTCAATCACGGTTGCCGCCTTAGTTTTTTGTGGTGGTCTGCATGCCAGGCCTGCTAACATCAGCAGCAGGAAATAAATAAAGATTAATAGAATGGAAGCCGTTTTCATGCTCCAGCGATTGGGTGATAATACTGGTGGCGAAATTATCATCCGTAATACCAGTTGTAAATGAAGCTTATCAGTACTAAGAATGAGTTTGGTCAGTAAGACCCCGGCCTGGTACCCGGATAGCGAAATATTTATCTTTTGAAAAAAGCAACTTATTATTAATTTTAGAGCATCCGGTATATTGATGCTCTAAAATATGCAAGCATGACAAAACTATTTTTTGCCGCCCTACTCTCCTTTTCATTTATGACCGCCACCGCACAGGAGGATACTTCTGCAAGGACGGTACTGCGAAATTTAATAAGCGATGCACAAAACAATTTCCTGCTGAATAAAGGACGTAAACACTATCGCGGAGAAAAGGAGTATGATAGCAAAATAGGTTTTCGGGGCGACAGGGAAAGCATCATTGTTGATACTTCTTCCCTGGGGCATACTTACTTTGCCAGCAGTTTCGATTATTCTGCTAACCGGGAGGATGTGAGAATTACCCGGCTCTTACCCAACCTGCTGGAAGTGATAAAAAATATAACCGGGTCTGCAGGGTACAGGTATACTATTTCTGTTTGGGGAGATGATAATGCGGATACCAATGAGAAGAAAAAGAAAAAAGAAAAGGGGCCGGATAAAAATGACCTGAACAGGCTTTTAACGGAAAAAGAAAAAAGAATAGAACTCGATGTAGTTGATACGAACGGGAAAAGGATTCTTCGAATAGTCAATTCTGAAAAAAATAATTATAATGTAAAAACTCTTCACGTCTTTGTGTATGCCAAAAGCTGGGAAAAAGATTAAGCTGGTGAGTTGACGAAAAAATCCTGTAGTTACACAGTTATAAAAATCAGCATCATTTTACATACTACTAATTTTAAACCTATAGTAATGAAACCCTTTATTGCTTCTATTTTATTGTTAGTCAATATACCTGTATTTGCTCAGGTCGTTACATCGACATACGTTCCGTTCAATAGAAGACCGCCTAATTATTATACCATCAAATCAACTTCAGATCCTAATTATTTAAGTGTGACGGATAATGTAGCTAATTTGAAAGGTCAGTACATCAATTCTTCACAAGTATGGAAAATTGAAAAGCAGGCAAACGAAACTTACACTATTACAAATGCTGTCAGTGGCAAGTCATTGGATGAATCCCCCACTACAACCTCTTCCAGGGATAATATGGTCGTTACAAACACCATTAATAAAATCAGCAAGCAGACCTGGAGGATTACCGAAGTGAGTGGAGGTTATAAAATAAGTATTGAAAAAAGCGGGAAAGTTCTTTCTAGTTACACTGAAAATTCAGTGATCCTTACCAATACGACGAAAGGAAACCAGGTGTTTATCATCACACCATCAACTGTAATAGTTAAAACGCCTTTATTTACAGACTTAAGAGCCAATCAAACGCCGTATAAAAATCAAACTGAACCGTCTGGGGAAAGGGGTGGCTGCACTTATTTTGGTTCTATGGCTGCATTGGAAGCGGCATATAAAAAAAGAGGCTATGGCACTCTTGATTTATCAGAAGAGTTTATGGCCATTACTTCAAAGATGTTTTACCTGCACCCCAGGTGGTCTGAGATTACTACACCCAATTTCAGGGAGAATCAATTTGCCGGTACACAAGGTGGCGGAAGCATTGCTTTTTTAGCCCATGGATTAAAAATTCCCGCTGAAACGATTGTGCCTTACGGGGGTTATACCATCTCCCCTGATTGGGACAATAAGGACCTGAAGGTTTGTAACGATTTTAATTTTTCAGTATTGAAGCGATATGCAAACATCAGATCCAAAACAACAACTTATTACGGAGTAAAAGGATTTAAAACAATTCCGGTGATCAACGGAGACAACTTAGAAAAAGTGTTACTGGAGGGCAATGAAATAAAGATCTCCATTGATGGCGGATCGCATTGTGTATTGTTTGTAGGCTTTGACAAAACAAACCCGGCAGATAAACAATTTATTGTAAAGGACAGCTATAACACACACAATATGCCTTGCACTGAAAAATTACAATATTTTTCATACAGTGATATGGCAAGGCTGATATCAGCTGAATATATTACGGACGTTACAGAACCTGGTACATGGGATGAAGTAAAACTGTTTGGCCGATGGAACTTAAAATATGGCGGATGGACAGGCATCTTAGATATATTTCATCTTCCGGGTATAATGAAACCACTGCTGTCAAACCCTGATATTGTCAGTGCAAACGGAGGTGAGATACCCGACCGCAGAATCGGTGTATTTTATGATGCATGGGGTAAGGCACACCGGGTAAATGGCTCTATCAAAAAAACTCTTCTACCCAAAAAAGAAATAGAAATAACTTTTTACATCGACAATAGTAAACCCAACCTGAGATGGGACGAACTGTCTGGCCGTAAATTTGTTTATACCTTAAGTTTTGATGGTAATACCTTAAGCGGATATCATATTGATCTTGATGGAAAAAGATTTGAAGGGGCTGCAACAAGGCAATAATAATTTTCTATACGTTGTGTTGGTTGGTGTCGATACTTCGACAAGCTCAGTACACCAACTACGAAGTGAAAAAAGATTAAGCTGGTGAGTTGGAAACGAAGAATAGTCTTATCAGCTATACAATGATCAATTTTTAGCCTGATACTTTTCTTTGAGTTTTTTTAATTCCTTTTTACTCATTTTTTTTTCAGACTCGATCATATAAGTACTTATACCACTTAACATTCCAAGCTGAAATTCCAATTCTCTTATCTCCCCAATGCCGGGTTGAAATTGATTTATTGTAAAGGGTGCAAAACCAACTGATGATATTTTCACTTTGTAAGTATCTGCCGACACGAACAAACTAAAAAAACCGGCACTGTCACTGTAACACCCTTTTATTAAACTATCATTTTGGTTGTAAAAAACAACAGAGGCCGCCATAATAGAGTTGTTATTATAGTCGTGTATATATCCCCTTATTATGGCAACGGATGTATCTGCCAACCCTATAACTGTATTTTTTTGTAAAGACGACTCTTCGGTAGAAGTATGTGAAATGCATATCTGGTAATGGTATTTTTTGATTTTGTCTGTCTGGCCCCAAATAGAAGATCCGGGCATCAGTAATAAAATCAGAAACCAAATATGCTTTTTACAGAAAGACATAAACCCATCTAATTGAATTCAAAAAGAATTTATTATACTGAAGGTACAAAGTCCAGAATCATACGGAAGAAAACACCAGCAACGTCGTGGATATCTGGCATCAGTCTCCATCTTTTTTCATGCTGAAAACCGTTTTATCCATCCGGATTTTTTTTGGCCTTGCCATATATTAAAAGTAGGAACAAAAAAGAAAATCCTTGCGTTTGTTCCATCAGTTGGCTACCGGCACCATACCAACTATGGATTGATGTGGAAGCTGATCTATTCTCCTTTCTTTACCAAAAATAGAACCGAGTTTCTCTATTTTGGCGCCGCTGTTGGCTGGCGGTTTTGATCGTTGTTTTATAATACTTGCAAAAGGGCTTGCTGGAATATAAAGATCCTGAAAGGTGTGTTGTTGGTGGAGGAAACACCAACAATGGTGTGGGAAAAATTACAAAATATCATATTAATTCTCATCCTCAATATTCCTTTCTGGCGTCCATTTAAGATAAAAAAATACTACCGGCACTACTATTGTATAAATAAATATTAGGTATGGTCTAAAATTGGAAGTTGCATCAATCCAGAAAAGAATTCCTGAAAACACAGTAATATTAAAGACTTGCACTTCCGACATCTGGTACTCAATATAATTATCTAGCTTATGTTCTAATATCTCCCGACACTCAGCCTTGGCCTCCTTCCAGCGAATACTGAATTTCCGGGATGACCTGTCAAGATGAAAAAAGGGTATAGCTACAAATAACAGTGAGAGGACTGTTGAAATAAAATATACTTGAATCGCTGAAATAAAAACAACTCCGGAATTAATAAGATTAATCTTGGTTAGAAGAAGTACTGGTTCGATAATATCAAGTGCTACCTGGTCGATATAAGTAAATGCAATTGTGAACAAAAACCAATAATATAATATAATCTTATTTTTTCGTTCAAGAACTTTATGTTCAAAAGAAGACCTGATGATTAGATAAGTCGGATAGGCAGAAATAAACATTACAAGAATAGTCCAGAAATTTAAGCCTGTAATGTTGACTGTGTCAATTAGTAAATACCAATGAAACAGTGTGTATCCATAAATATATCCTTCATTAATTTTTGGAAGAATACTTTTAGCAGCAAAATATGCAATCATCAGTGT
>CALRVH010000084.1:0-12870 GCA_943371565.1 Chitinophaga pinensis
ATAAAATGATTACGTATAAAAAACACAGAACATACCTATGGCTTCGCCGGAGAAATAGCCGGCGTAGGTTACTGCTTATAATTTGTTTCCTGATAATTACGTTGTTGGGGTTCTCTCTGTTTACAGACGCACAAAATAGTCAGGACAAAAAAAAACTTTCCTCGCAACAGGTAATGCAAATAGTAAAACAGTTTCATCCGGCAGCAAAGCAAGCCGATATATTGATCGAAAAAGCTAAAGCTGATATTACTATTGTCAAAGGAATGTTTGACCCGGTTTTAAAAAATGAATTGGCACAAAAAACATTTGATGGCACTGACTATTATTTATACAACCGGCCGGAATTATCTATACCCACATGGTTTGGCGTAGAAATAAGTGCAGGCTTAGAAAAATTATCAGGCAACCGCACATCTCCAGAGGAAACTTTGGGAGAAACCAGCTACTTCAGCATCAGCATACCATTAGCAAAAAATTTGCTGATGGATAAAAGAAGGGCGACGTTACAATCTGCAAAAATATACCGCACAGCATCCGAAGCGGAAAAAAGAAATATGTTGAACAACCTGCTGCTGGATGCAATGAAAAGTTACTGGAACTGGACACAGCAATTCCAGACGTATAAAATACTAACAGATGCGGTAGGGGTAAATGAAAAAAGAGTACAATTGGTAAGAACAGCTTTTCAACTCGGCGACCGACCTGCTATTGATACAACAGAGGCCTTAACACAATTACAAAATTTTGAGTTACTGCAAAGCCAGGCCTGGTTAGATTTTCAAAATGCCGGATTGGATTTATCCGCATACTTATGGACTGCCGACACACAACCTTATAATTTGCCGGAGACAGTCATACCAGATGCTGATTTACAGACTATCAATCTGAGTGCAGCAATGATTCCAGAATTAAATAGTCTGTTGTCAATTGCGAAAATCAACCACCCGGAACTGGTGCTATACAATTACGAATTGGATGTGCTGGGCATTGAAAAGAAATTAAAGTTTCAGGAGTTACTACCGGTTGTAAATTTTAAATACAATCAACTGGGCAAAGGATATAATGTACTAAAGACTGCTACTACACCATTATTTGAAAATAATTTTCAATACGGCTTAACACTCGGCATACCACTCCGTCTTTCGCAGGGCAGGGGAGAATACCGGAAAGCAAAGTTAAAAATCACTGAAACCCGGTTACAGCAAAGCCAGAAGCAGTTTCAAATAGAAAACAAAGTAAAAATCTATTACAATGAACTGGTGACACTGAAATCGCAGATAGCATTACAAGAGAAAGCTTACAAAAATTATTATGCCTTACAACGGGGCGAAGAAATCCGTTTTCAGGCGGGAGAAAGTTCTTTGTTTCTTATCAACGCCAGGGAAAATAAAACATTAGAGGCGATGCAAAAATTACAAGAGCTGAAAGCAAAATTTTTTAAAACAGAAAATATGCTGCAATGGGCAGCGGGAAACTTGTTACAATAATTATATAACCATTAAAATTTAGAATCATGAAATGTCCAAATTGCGAAGTGCTATTGGTAATGACAGAACGGCAAGGAGTAGAAATTGATTATTGCCCTACATGTCGTGGCGTATGGCTTGATAAAGGCGAGTTAGACAAAATAATTGAAAAGTCGGCTGCGGCAGAATCAAACCAACAGTTGAAACAAAACGATGAAAAAAGAAAACAACGGCAGCATGACAATGAAGATGACGACGATGATGATGGAGGCTTTTTTAACAGGAACAGGAGAAATGATACAAACGAAAACCCAAATCGAAGACGAGGTGGATTTTTAAGTAACTTGTTTGACATTGATTAAAAGATAAATTGATTGATCATGGATTATCAACTCATTATTTCGCTTCTTACACTTATAGCATTGGAAGTGGTGTTGGGCATTGACAATATTATTTTCATTTCTATTCTTGCTGGTAAGCTACCGTCCGAACAACAGCGAAAAGCAAGAAATGTGGGCATTCTGCTGGCAATGCTTATGCGACTGGGGTTACTGGCAGTCATATCAGTAATTATGAAGTTGGATAATGAGTTGTTTACATTGTTGAACAACAGCTTTAGTGGAAAAGATCTGATACTGATATTAGGAGGACTATTTCTTCTGTATAAAAGTGTAAAGGAGATGTACCATAAAATCGAAGGGGAACATGAAGACGCTGAGAAGAAAATAACGACGGCTAGTTTTGCAAGTATAATCGGACAAATACTTTTATTAGATTTAGTTTTTTCTGTTGATTCAATTATTACCGCCGTTGGCTTAGCCAATGAATTATGGGTAATGTACGTAGCAGTTATTGTTACAGTGATAATTATGCTTATTGCGGCAGCTCCTATCAGCAATTTTGTAAATAAGCATCCTGCCTTTAAGGTCCTGGCATTGAGTTTCCTATTGCTGATTGGGTTTACGCTGCTTGTAGAGGGTTTTGGCGTGCATATTCCGAAAGGCTATATCTATTTCGCCATGGCTTTCGCTTTGCTGGTAGATGTAATACAAATGAAAGTGGCGGGGAAAAAATCCCAACCAGTAAAACTAAATGAACACTATACAGATGATAAGCCATTGAGCTAGCCATTACAAGGTAATAAAAGAAGAAAGTACGAGGCCATTATTTCGTTGCATAATGGTGCTGTTGTTTACTCTTCGCCCCTGCTGCAATGTTTGATTAAAGTAACCACCTTCCAATGATATTTTTTTATTCAGTTTTAATCCCAGTAATAAGAAAATACGATTCTGGTCAAAAATATTGGTGCCAAGGTTTTTTCCTGCACCAATAAAAATTTCATCGGCGGCTGCACCATAAAATTGTTTATCTCCTTTTGTCCAAAATGGATATTGTGCCCTGAACTGATACCGGAAGCGATGCAGAAAAAACCAGTCTTCTATCTCCCGGTTGGTTGCTGTACCAGCTTTTACCCGGCCCAGCCAGCGTTGCTCAATACGAAAGCGATGACTGATTAATAATTTTTCCGTTGGCTGCCTCAACGTTACCTGTTCATATAAACGATGCTCAGGAAAAGTACCATTATTGGCGATAGGATAATCTCCATAAGAAAATGTTGCCGCCCATGCATAACCGGCATGTGCAATCACATTGTCATTAAGTTTGTAATTGGCCCCAATCCGCAACAGGCCTTGCTGCCAGTATTTCAATCCCTTTTCCCTTCGCCATTGATATTCTGCATGCAAGCTCCATTTTTTACTAAGGGTGACTGTATTGAAAGTCTGCAGCCAGTTGGTATTATTAAAATCATTCACCCTGTCATTTTGAGCCTGACAGGAGAATGAAAACAGTAAAACTATTATGACAATAAAAAAATTCATTCCCTAACTACGAACTCCGGAAAGCTACCGGGTGATTTAATTTTTTGTGAGGTCCAAAGAAGATCCGAAGTAAAATCCGGAAAGCTGATAGCTCAATAAATATAAAACAGAGAGCCATCAGGATAATCAATGCAATTTGATTACTGTCAACATAGGTAAACAATACATCAATGCCAATGAAGGCTGCAGTTAGTGGAAAGCCAAGCATTCCCATCGCTGCTACTAAAAACAAAAACCCGGTTGTGTTTTGTTCATACACATAACCATGAAACTGGTTGAGTGAAATATCGTTGTCAATTGCTTTAATTTTTTGCAGGCAATAATATCCAAGTAAAAAAGCCAGCAATACCCCGCTTGCATAAAATACAATCTCCACCAGATTGATATGTGGTGCATTGAATAATACCGCAGCCATAATGAAAAGGTGGCCAGTTAGTAAATATATCCATGCTTTTATAGCTGATTTCCGGAAAGAGAATGCAAAAAGTATAACCATCAATGCAATGCTCATCAAAACAGTTGGCAAGGCCCCTTCTAAAGATGAAATGCTATCCTGGCTCGTATAACCCAGAATCAAAAGAGCAACGCCGGCAATAGCAAGAATGGCAATGAAAACACCAGCCTGTAAAAAATGTAATTTCTTTCCAATCCATTTAAAAGGACTCCACAGGTAGTTAAACATAATAGTATCAAGGTTCCACTCTTTAATGCCAAGTATATAAATGGAAGCTTTTAATTTCGATACGATTTTTTGTGTTGGTTTAATATAATGAAAAAACTGATGATGCACCAGATAGTTCAATACTGACGGTGAAACCAATAACTGGTATGTTCTTAAAAAAGCATTACCCGCAAAATGAACCAACACCAGCCAATGAAAGCCTAATGCTATCTCAATAAACATCAGCCCGATCTGTGCCGCAGACGAGTATGCAATTTGTGTTTTAACAGTAGGCTGCACTCTGGCGATCATCGTTGCCATTATAGCTGTTAGTGCGCCAATAACGATAATGGCGATTTTTGCCCACAACATATCTTCCCAGAAAGGATGTGTACGCAACAAAAGAAAAACTCCTATGTGTACACTCAGCGAACCATAAAAAATAGCGGAGGATGCAGTAGGCCCTTCCATTGCCCGAGGCAACCAAGTTGTGAATGGAAACTGTGCTGATTTAATCGTAGCCGGCAAAATAATCATGCAAACAATAAAGATGGCCATGCCAGTTTGATTAGCAGCATTGGCAATTTCTTTTGCTTCTCCGAGTTGTGAAAAATTGATGTTCTGATGTGTAAGATGGTGCATCATCCACATGGCAAGCATTAATGCCACATCGCTGATACGATAATTGGAAACTGCTTTGAAAGCATTTTTTACCGGTAAATAGCGATTGCGATAAAAAGCTATTAATATAAAAGAGCAGATTCCCTTAATCTCCCAACCGATGAATAAGGTTTCAAAATTACCTGCCAGTATAATAAAATTATAGGCTGTTGCAAATAACAATATAGTATTGAAGAAACGTTTGTAGCCTTCATCCCGGTGCATGTAGTACTTACTGAAAGTGGCCACTAAAAAGAATAAGAAAGCACCAACAATACTGAAGACCGCTGTTACTTCATCATAGTACAACTGAATGGCAAAAACAAAATGATCAGTTTGGTAAAGTGTTGCTACTTTATGACTCAAGGGTTGAAGACCATTTATTATCCACCAACCAAAAAATGAAAGGGCAATTAAAATGTTTGACACTTTAGCGAACCGCACAATTTTACCAATAGCTTTTTCACTTTTATTTTGCCATAGAAGAGTAGCAAAAAAAGCCAGCATCGGTATGGCGATAAATAAAATAAGTAGTGTGTTCATTTATATTTTTTTCTTCCGGGTTATATTAATCCAGTAAATACACTGGCAAATTTTCTTCGGTTGCATGTACAATATGATTTGTTTCCATCTCTTTTGCCCCTTCGATAAACTCTTCCATGTTGTGAATTTTTTTTATCTCACTGGCATTGGTAATAGGATCATACTTTACAAAATCTCCCCTTTTAAAATAATAGAATTGCTTCTCTACAGGATGAAGGGCCACAATATGCACCCACTCATTATTGTACCATTCAAATACTTCTGGTGAAGACTGGATAGCTTTCAACACAATGTCAGGCTGGTGTTCAACAATTACCAACAGGCGAACCGGGTCATGCACTTCAATCATTTGCCAGGGAAGACCGGGACGTAAATCACCATCGCTGCTATTAGCCACACCAAACAAGCCCATCACATTGTGCGGCAGTTTAGTGCCAGCTCCCATTTTAATATTATCAACCCTTGAGAAATAATATTCCAGGTTGATACCACCACATACCAAACCGATAGGACGCATTACTGCCGTTAAAATTGCTCCGTCAGGATCAGTTGAATAATCATAACTATTTAAGAAGGCTCTTCTGTCGAGGAATAAACCTTTGGTTGTTTGTCTGCGGCCAATAATAGCTAAGGTGTTGGTGCCATGTCCCAGTTCAGGTCTTGGTTCAAACAAAGAAACCGAACGGCTGTGAATAGCTTTGCGAACCTGTTCCAATTCCTGTTTGGTATTGATAGAAGCAAATCGACGACTTCTTTCTTTTGCATTCAGGTTTAAAGCTGTTTCAAAATTTTGCTTGTTGATCAAATGCAATTGAGCATTTTCAGGTGTAAGTATATCTTCATCATAATATCCCCATACATCTGCCGCTGTATCATGCATACTACCGATGAACTGTGTAGTATCTGGAATTACAATTCCTTTGGTTGCTAATACTTCTCTTACTTTTTTATGATTTAGAATATACGATTGTACTCTTGCATTAGTAGCACCGGGTCTTCCGCTACAGGCTCCACAATCATGTGCGCCGTGATGCGGATTGTTGGCACTACTGCTGCCATGTGCCACAAAATAAACGATAGGTGCAAAATTTTTGACCATGCCAATGCCCCGTAAAAAATTTTCTCCCCTGGTTACCATTTCATCCAGTGTGTAGCCAATCTGCAATCCATTTTCAATGTCTGCTGGATTTTTATTCTCGATAGTCAATGTTGACAGTTTATCCATGTGGGCATACGCATCGGAAATGGCCGGACTCATTTTGGGACGAAACAATAGTTGTAACTTTTTTACAAAAGCCCAAAAGCCAAAACTGATACTCAATAGAAACCCTGATAAAATACCATGTGTAAGCTTTGTATAAATCAATTCGCCTTTTCGGATTGATTTAGCATCATGTTCTTTAATGAGATATTTAGGAGTAACCGGAGCCGGACAAAGTTTATCGTAAAACTTACCGCCTTCTTGTTGGAAATAAAATTCTACACCAAAGAAACCCGGCGCACCAAATGTTTCTGCTTTTTTATCAACGGCTTCAATATGACGGCGAATGGAATCTTCTCTTTCGTCAATACAGAAAATGGCTTGGAGAGAAGTAGCAAGCCCCCCAACCCCCGCAAGGGAAGCCCCCCTGCCCCCCGATGGGGGGTTCTCAGAGTCTGTTATTGTTAAGGTCGTTTTACTTGCTTCAGTATTTTGGATGCCGTTATGAATATCTGAACTATCGGAGACCAAAATCCCCCCTTCGGGGGGTGGGGGGGCTGCCAATAATATACCCTTCAACACCGAATCATAATAACTCCATTCAAAAGCATCCTGCCAGAGTTCTATTACTGCTGCTAATTCTGTTTTAGTAACATCGGCAAATAAATTAACCGGCGGTGCTGTAACATGATTTGTAAGAGGCTGCCATTTATTTCCCAATACATGATTAAGTGTATCCAGTTCCAGCAGCAACTCAAACTCCAGTAATTCTTTCAGCGTTATTTGCTTTCTATCGAGCAAAGTTTGCGGATTATCTTCTACTGCACTTACAAAACCACTCCATCCATGATGAGCAAATTGCTGGTCGAATATATATTGTTCGAAATACTCCTCTTTGCCAACGATTGTGGTTAATAATTCTGGTATAGAATAATTGCCGGATAGAAATTTTTGCCTGATTGCTTTTGTTTTAAAGAAACTGACAAAGCTATTTTGTTCCAGTTCCTTTACACTTTCAATAAAAGGCTTGTTCACCACCGGGAAACTATCGATAGCAATGCCCTGGTCTAAAAAAGCACAAAGAATACGAAAGAGCAATGGATGGACTTTATTATCTAAATCCAGTTGATAAACATCCTTCCAGTATTTTCTTAATTGCCCTATTCTTGGATGATTAAGCGTATCATAGTCCTGGTTGATGAGTTTCTGCTTCCATTCAGCTACAGCATTTTCCCCTTTTTTATTTGCAATCACCATTTGCAGCACATCTTCCCGTATTCTTCCGGTTTTATGCATAGCCCTATATTCTGGTAATTGCAAATGCACCTGGAAGCCAAAAATTTTTGATGCTTTAAAAATGGCATCATAAAATTTCATATGCTGAAAAGCATGCAAGGAGTTATGATGAATAAAATCTTTTAATGCTTGTTGGGCAGGTAAAAAATGTTTTAGTTCATGAATAATATGTGCTTCGTTGAATGAATGATTACTCATACTTAAATTGAAATGGGTTGGAGAAAAACTCCAACCCTTTTATAAAATTAATGCCTTAATTCCGCTACGCTAAATTTCGGATTCTTTTCATCTTTAATATATGATACATCTTTATAAAATTCCACCTTGCCTGTTTCAATATTATGCATTGCCCCTACAATGCCTATTTCGCCTTTATCTAGCATTTCCTCCAAAATAAAACTGCGTTCGATAATATTTTTAACACTACGCTTTACATTCAACCTGGACACATTTTCAACAAATTTTCCGTTTTTTGAGTTTCTCTTATCGGCAGCCGTAGTTTCGGATTCCGAGTAAACAGCCGGTTGCAGTTTGGATAACAACTCGGTGAGGTTACCCATTTCCACATGATCGCAGGCGCCTTTTACTGCTCCGCATTTGGAGTGGCCTAAAACAACTATCAACTTTGAGCCGGACACTTTGCAGGCAAATTCCATGCTGCCCAATATATCTGTATTTACAATGTTGCCAGCAATCCTAATTGAAAAAACATCTCCCAATCCCTGGTCAAAAATCAATTCAGCAGAAGTACGGCTGTCTATACAACTAAGTATAGTGGCAAACGGCCATTGCCCTTCTCTGGTGTCGTTTACTTGTGCTAGCAAATCTCTCTGCGCTTTTAAGTTTTTAATAAACCGTCCATTACCTTCCTGTAATATTTCAAGTGCCATTCTCGGCGTTAAACTGGCTTGAGTTTCTTTTGAATGTGCTCTCATATTTTCTACTTATTCTTTATTTGATTAAATAATGTTTGCTTACTTCGAAGATTGTACACTTTGTGTGTTTTCAATTTTATAGACTTCTTTAAACCCTATTAACTGCAACTTTATGTTTTTTAACGGCACTTTAATATCTCTGAATTCTTTAATCAGGCCTATTACATCATAATCAATATACCGTGTATTAGATGCATCGATAACTACGGAAGAGTTTTCTGGCATGTGATCCAACGTCTGTCTTATTGCCGCCTTATTTAAAAATGATACTTCTTCTGAAAGTTTGATATTGATAGTATCTCCTTCTTTATGCTTTTCAGAGTGAAAAAAGTAAGAATTTTTCAGGTTGCCGTGTAAAATAGCTCCAGCTGCAGCAATAATTCCTGCTAATACACCAATGATAAGTCCCTTACCACTTAATGCCGGTACTATCGCAATAAGGTCAACCGCAATAATGACCAAAACGGTAACTATAAAGGGTATAAACTGATATTTTCCGGCATCCCAAAAACCTTTGAATACAGATGGCTTGGCCAATTTCCAACCGGTTAATATCAGGATGGCCGCTAATGCACCTTTTGGAATCATATTCAATATTCCGGGGATTAGTATCACGGTTACCAATAATAATACTGCATGAAAAATAGCAGAAAGTTTGGTCTTACCCCCTGCATTTACGTTTGCACTACTCCTTACTATTACACTGGTTATTGGTAAACCACCTATTAAACCTGACATCGCATTTCCGGTACCCTGTGCAATTAATTCCCGGTTGGTGTTGGTTACTCTTCTTTCGGGATCCAGATTATCAATAGCCTCTATACTTAACAATGTTTCCAGAGAAGCTATTATGGCAATGATAAAGCCATACATGATAACAGTACCATTTACCAAGCCACTAAAATCCGGGAGGGTGAAAAAACCAAAAAACTCCTGGGGGTTTTTTGCTATCGGTAATTGAATCAAATGAGATTCTTCTATGATTTGTAAATTACTGCTTACTGCAATCCATATTTGGTTAAGTGCAATTCCTAATACTACGGCTACTAATGCGCTGGGGATATAAGGTAACTTTTTCTTTAAAGGAGATTTATCCCACAGTACCATTACTAGTATAGAAAGCAATGAAATAATAACTACACCTACTTCAATTTTTTGTAATGGAATCAGCAGTTCATGCCAGTCGCCACCCTCAAAAGGTATTATATCTATCACATGGCCAGTCTCATCTTTGTCTCTACCGAATATATGCGGAATCTGTTTTGCAATAATTAAAATACCAATGCTGGTGAGCAACCCTTTAATAACACTGGAAGGAATATAATTAGCAATACCGCCCAACTTTAAAACACCTAATAATATTTGTATTAATCCAGCCAATACTACTGCGCACAAAAAGAGGCCATAACTTTCCAAACCTCCCAAAGCTATAATGGCACCCGATACTAAAGTAGCCAAGCCGGCAGCCGGACCACTTACACTCAACGGTGAGTTGCTTAACGAGCCTACTACAAGGCCGCCAATAATACCGGCAATAAGACCGCTAAAAGGTGTGGCTCCACTGGCCACCGCAATGGCTATACATAGTGGTAATGCCACCAAAAAAACTACTAGGCCTGCTGGCAAATCGTATTTCAGATTTGCAAATAATTTTTTATTCGAATTCATGATTTGAACAACTTTAACGCCGATATAATAAATGAATCAGCCGTCATGTAACATGACAACGCTGTGAATGAAGGGCTTAAAAATTTAAGGCCATCATCAGTAAAAGCAATTATTAATTATGCGGCGTTAGGAGGGGGAACCAGTAATTCTCCGTGGTACGCAATGTAAGTGCCTGCATTTCCGCAATTATGATATTGCTTGGCTATTAAAAAGAGATGATCTGCGATATGCTGATCATGCAGGTATTCTTCAGAAAAAGTTGTGCTGCTGGGATTCTTTTCCTCAGTAGTACTGGAAAAAGGATTAGAAGACTCTTCTTCATTTCCCGTAACGGGTGATTGAGCATTTTCCATCTTGCCCTGGTTGGCAGCTTTTTGCTGGCTGGCAAAAACAAAAGGGGTACTTACAGTAAGCCAGAGCAATGCCAATATCATAAAAATGGCAGAAGCCTGTTGGAAAACACTGTATATTTTACTTTTGTTCTTCATTGAAAGTGGTGCAAAATAGTCTTTTAGGTTCTTTAATCCAAACCATTTGGCTGTGAGGCTAATAACCTTAAATGATTATCCGCCAAACCCCTTACCAGGGGTGCAAAAATAACAGCGAACTTTTAAATTTGTTTAATCAATTTGTCATTTTTTTATTACGAATACTGAACAAATTTGACCGCTAAGACACGAACAACTGTTTGCATAATCAGTATATTAAAAGGTATTTTTGAAAAAATAAAGGGAAATTATGAAAGCTTACGAAGTATTATTAAATGATAATAAAAACTGGGCCGCCAGAAAGCTGGCCGAAGACCCGGAGTTTTTTGAGCGGTTGCTCCACGTACAAACCCCTGAATTTTTATGGATAGGCTGCAGCGACAGCCGGGTACCCCCTAATGAAATAACACAAACAGAGCCCGGAGAAATTTTTATCCATCGTAATGTAGCCAACCTGGTAGTTAGTACAGATGTAAACCTGATGAGTGTATTAGATTATGCGGTCAATCATTTAAAAATAAAACATGTGGTGGTATGTGGTCATTATGGTTGTGGCGGAATTAAGGCTGCTATGTCGAATGAAGACTTTAACCAGGTTTTGAATATGTGGTTGCGAAATATTAAGGACATCTACCGGTTTCACCGCAAAGAACTGGAAGCTATTGCGGATGAAAACAACAAAGTAAACAAGATGGTGGAGCTCAATGTAAAAGAACAAGTATTTAACCTCGCCAAAACGGCTATCATTCAAAAAGCATGGAGTAATGACCAACGGCCAGACCTGCACGGCTGGGTATATGACCTGCATGATGGATTGATAAAACCAGTAGTAGAAATGAAAGCCGGAACTGATATTGACCCTCTGTATGAATTTGAAGGTATATAAAAAGAATACTCAGCTCATCCAATAATGCTGAAGAATAAATGCACCGGCACCAGCCAGGTATCCAAGTAATGCCAGCCAGCCGATTTTTTTCATGTACCAGAAGAATTCGATCTTTTCCAATCCCATGGCCGCAACTCCGGCTGCTGAACCAATTATTAAACAACTACCGCCGGTACCCGCACAATAAGCGAGAAATTCCCAAAAGAAATGCCCCGTCGGGTATTGTTCCAAACCATACATCCCCTGGGCTGCTGCTACCAACGGCACATTGTCCACTATAGCTGATAACAAACCGATTGACAGCGTGATAATTTTTATATTGCCGATAGAATTATTCATTGCTATGGCAAGGCCTGTAAGAACTCCGGTTGCTTGCAATGCGGCTATACTAATTAATATACCGAGGAAAAATAAAATACTCGGAGTGTCAATTTTCCGCAATGCATGATTAACGGACAACTCACCTCTCTCTGCTTCATCTTTTTCACTGTGTATCATTTCAGTTATCACCCACATTACTCCAAGACCTAACAAAACACCCATGTAGGGAGGCAGGTGAGTAATAGTTTTAAATATAGGTACAAAGAGAAGACTCCCGATACCAAGCCAAAACACAATATTTCTTTCACGGCTACTGCTTGTTAATTCCTTTTTTACCTCAGTTTCATTTATACGTTCCACATTCCCTTTCACTTGTTTGCTGATGATGAAGGCGGGAATTAAAAAACACACAAGGCTTGGTATTAGCGTCTGTATAATAATGCTGCCGGCAGTTATCTGTCCGCCAATCCACAGCATCGTAGTTGTTATATCACCAATTGGGCTCCAGGCGCCACCGGCATTGGCTGCAATAATTACAAGACCGGTAAATAATAATCTGTCTTTTTTCTCCGGTATGATGATACGAAGCAAAGAAACTAATACAATTGTAGTGGTAAGGTTATCTAATACAGCAGAAAGAAAAAAAGTGATAAACCCGATTATCCATACCAATTTTCTCTTACTGGTTGTTTGAATACGGGATGTTATGACTTCAAACCCGTCATGAGCATCAATTAGTTCTACAATGGTCATGGCACCCAACAGGAAAAATAAAATACCAGCTACTTCACCCAAATATTCAGTAAGCAGGTGAGAAGGGGAATCTTTACCAGGAGCCATAAGAGCAAATACGGTCCAGCATAAT
>CALRVH010000085.1:0-12573 GCA_943371565.1 Chitinophaga pinensis
GTAGATGGATATGATGACAAGGATTTTGCACAATCCAATTATCTTACCCTTACCAGTAATATCAACACCCTTTACATTGCCTGGGTAAAAACGGATAGCCTTGGTAGAGCAGGATTCGGTATTGGCCCGGTATTATCTTTTTATAAACTCTCCGCAGATATAAACCAGGGTACTACGAAACAAACCACTAATTATTTATTACCCGGGGTTATGATAAAAGGGTTTTGGCATTTCCTTGCCTATCCTTCCTGGTTTCTGGGTATGGGAACAGAATTATCTGTTACCTCCGCTGCAAAAATTGAGGCAATAAAAATTACCACCCCTACTTCTGAATCTACTTATAAATCAACAAAGGCAGGTTCTTTTAATGGCAATATTTCTATAACAGCCGGATTCAGATTCTAAGTAAAAATTTTAATATGAAATATATAATGAAACTATCATCCATCGTCATCGCTTGTTTTGTATTATCCTTAAGTGCCTGTAAAAAAGAAAATGATACCAGTACCAGTTATTTAAGGGGGAAAGTAGACGGCGTAGCATTCGAATGTAATTCAGATATCCGGGCCACTGCCGGGGGAGCTGGCGATAAAACTATATTTTTTCGGGGGGATGTTTCACCCTGGTCTTTTCAATTTTATTTAGACGGACAGGGCTCCGATATCACGGCGGGTACTTATAATTTTCAAACCGGTATACTACGCAGTGTAACACTCTATCAAAATAATGAAGGCTATACAGCTGGGTATTTCTGTTCTTTTGGCTCGCCTTGTGTATTTTATGGAAGTGGAAAAATAATCATACAGGAAATCAGTAAAAAGTATATTAAAGGCACTTTTGAATTTATTACCAGTGTAAATGGCGCAACTGGCACCTTCAAAACTGTAAGCAATGGAGAGTTTTATATTAACCGGTGATAGAAATTGATTGGCAGAAAACAATATTCATAATGTTATAAAAAATAGTATGAAAAAAAATATCGTTTTCATATTGTTACTGATGTTATCAGTTACTACATTCAGCCAGCAAATCATTATCAACGATGCAGCACCCACCAAACCAGATTACCTGAAAAGAAGCAAGAATCAGCAAAAAATAGCAACCATATTATTATTATCAGGACCTGTAATCATATTTGGTGGACCACTAATACTAAGAGACATCCCATATGAAACCATGATAGTCGGGTTCCTTACTTTGCCTGCCAGTATTACCATGTTCATTATAGCATCAGGAAACCAAAAAAAAGCCATGCGGCTTTCTTTTAAAAACGAAACAGCTCCGCAGCTTATGGAAAAAGGGTTTGTAAATAAGGCAGTTCCTTCTTTATCCTTAAAAATAAATTTATGAACCAACATTGTAAAATCATCCTGCTGTTTCTATCCTTAACAATGCTGCTGACTGGTTGTAAAAAAAATAGCGACTTTCTCTCTTACGATACAAAAATCAGCTTTAACTATAATGGACAACAGTATAACCGTACATCCCCCTCATCTATTTTAACGGATATAATACTTGTGCAAGGCAACCTCCTGTTCGTAAATTTTACAGGACTTGCCATTGAAGACCAGAATAATTTATTACATGGAAAAATACTTTTATTAGCCCGGACCCCGGGACCGGTTCAATGTGCCTACTTACAACCAACCGGTACTTCCGTATCTGCCGTTGGAGGAAATTGCAGCCAGTTGAATAATGGTGGCAACCCTATTGATTCTGTACAAGTGTATTGGTACGAGTCAGGTTCCGTCAATTTTAATTATACTGATTGCAGGGCAATTACCACCGCTAATGTAGCCGGTCAATATGATTGTGCCATTACCGGCACTTTTGATATGACCCTTACCAATAAAAACAATCAAAAACTAATACTCACTAACGGAACTTTTTCAGGAAGGATCAGGAAATATCAATAACAGAAAATCGCTTCTCATTCAATTAAATGCTGGTAAACAACTATCAAATCACAAAAACAAATTGTATGAAAAAAATTTCCCACTGGGCAAAAAACCATAAAAAGTTATCCCGTCTCATCATTGTAGTATCTTTTATCATACTGACAGGCCTGGGCATTGTAACTGGCATGTTACTGTCTGATGTTGGTGTTGCTATTTCTTCCGTCGCCTTGTTTCTTTTTGTTGCTATCTATTTTGCCGCCGTATTTGCCTATCCTGCCAAATCATTAAAAGGCAACACACTCAGTGCTACTGCTTTTTATATCCTGCAAAAAAGCTGCGATTTTATGCTGGTTGTCTCCACTTTCTGTATGATCGTATTTTTCAGCAATCAGCCCGATAAAATTTTCAGCTTTTCGATACCTCTGAATGCTACTACCCCGGCCAGCTCATCCCTACCTACAGACAGTACACTAAAAAACTACAAGACCGTTGCCGCTTTCTATGCTTCTTTAAAAGATGAAAATGGGAAATCCCTGAAATGGAAGGAAAAAAAGAAACTACTAAAAGAACAGGTCCGGGCTATAAAAAAAGATCCCGGTATGTCTAATGGAGCAAAGGTCGGCCTCATTATTTTGTCGGTACTCGTAGCGATTGGGTTGTTTTACCTGGTTGCCAGCCTGGCCTGCAATCTTTCCTGCGGAGGCTCCGAGGGTGCTGCCTCTATAGTCATGATCGGGGGAACGGCGCTTGTCATTTTTCTGTTAATCGTTGCCATCCGGGCAATTGTGGGCAGGAAGAAAAAGCCAAAACAACCAAAACCTGACCCTGATGAGCCAAAAAAAAACGATTAAACCGCAACAACCACCAACCTATGATACGATAAGCCCCTGCTTTTACCCAAAGCGGGGGTTATTTTATTAATATTTCCGGGGAAACGGGTAAAACTCACCCAAAAACCTCACTTTTGAAAATCGTTTGGTTTACTTAAGTTTGCGGCAGGTTTTAGTTATTTTAGACCTTGTCTGAAAGAGGGAACATCCCGAAAATCCCGTTAAAAGAAAAGAGTAGGGCGCCTATACCGAAAAGCGATACGAGTAGGTAATCAAAAACTACTGTTATGAAGAAAATTATTCTCCTATTGGCAGCATCTGTCTTCTGCTTTCAGATAGCCGGTCTTTCTCAAACCCGGGTCGGTCTTGCCGGTGGTGTTTCTATTGCAAATATGAAAGACAAAGTTGATGGCGACGGTAAAGTCGGTGTTATGACAAGTCTTGTATTGGACGTTCCGTTATGTAAAAGCAAAAACTGGACTTTTTATCCTTCTCTTGCCTATGTGCAAAAAGGACTCACTGAACCACATCCTCCTGCTACGTTGATAGACAAACAATATGTAGCCCTTCGCTATATGGAACTTACCACAGATCTTATGTATCATATACATGGAAATGGCGGAAGCTTCTTCCTTGGTGCAGGCCCTTCAATTGATTTTAACCTTCCTTCCAAAAGAGTTTCAGTAACAGATGGCGATAAAGTAACAACAGATATCCTCTTTGGAAAAACACCTGAAAATGATTTTAAAGGAATCGACTATGGTGCTGACTTTAGGGCAGGATACAGAATGAATGGCGGATTTTTTCTTTCTGTTAATTATAATAAGGGATTTAGAAACTTAGTAACAGAAGGTTCTACAGGTACCATTAAGAACCAGTATATCGGTATTCAATTAGGTGTTTTTCTGAATAACGGAAAAGCGTCTAAATAAAATCAATAGTTTACGTCTTTACAAAAGCCCTTTGCCATAGCAAGGGGCTTTTTGTATGCTACTGCCTAACCAGTACCTTTGCCTGCCGGGCAAAAAAAATTAAAACAAAGCGATAAGCCGGGTCGCTTTATAAGATCTATTTTATTACATGAGTACAGCACATCTTTCTGAACAAGAACAATTGCGCCGTGAAAAACTGGCCGAACTTATTATGATGGGTATTGAGCCCTACCCTGCCCCTTTGTATCCTGTCAACAGCAATTCCATTGCTATAAAAACAAATTACACAGAAGAAACGAAAGAACAGTTTGCTGATATATGCCTGGCAGGCCGCATCATGAGTGTCCGGGATATGGGCAAGGCTAATTTTTGTGTGATCCAGGATGCGCAGGGAAGAATCCAACTCTATATCCGGCGGGATGATATCTGCCCCGGCGAGGATAAATCTCTCTATGATATTGTCTGGAAAAAATTGCTTGACATTGGCGATATCATCGGCATAAAAGGATATGCATTTATTACCAAGACTGGTGAAACTTCTGTGCATGTAAGAGAATTGACACTGCTTAGCAAATCGCTCCGTCCATTACCAATAGTAAAAGAAGCGGATGGACAAACTTTTGATGCCGTAACAGATCCGGAATTCAAATACCGCCAGCGGTATGCTGACCTCATCATTAATCCTGCTGTAAAAGAAACTTTTATCAAAAGAACAAAGCTTATCAATTCTATCCGTGAGTTTTTAAATAATCACGGTGCATTGGAAGTAGATACTCCGGTTCTGCAAAGTATACCCGGCGGTGCAACAGCAAGACCATTTACCACCCACCACAATGCATTGGATATTCCTCTTTATTTACGAATCGCCAATGAGCTTTACTTGAAAAGATTAATTGTTGGTGGTTTTGACTGGGTGTATGAATTCAGCCGCAACTTCCGCAATGAAGGCATGGACCGCACACACAATCCCGAGTTTACCATCCTTGAATTTTATACGGCCTACAAAGATTATTTCTGGATGATGGAAACCACCGAGCAGTTATTGGAAAAAACAGCGATGGATGTTTGTGGTGCAACCGATGTACCTGTTGGTGCAACGACCATTTCATTTAAAGCACCATTCAAACGTATCAGTATCTATGATGCGATACACGAACATACCGGCACTGATGTAAGCCGGATGAATGAAGAACAACTTCGTTCCGTTTGCAAACAACTGCATATACAGGTGGACAATACAATGGGCAAGGGCAAGTTGATCGATGCACTCTTTGGTGAGAAATGCGAGAAGAATTATATACAACCAACTTTCATCATTGACTACCCTGTAGAAATGAGTCCGTTGACAAAAAAGCACCGGGATAAACAAGGCCTCGTAGAAAGATTTGAGTTGATCATCAATGGAAAAGAAATTGCTAATGCCTACAGTGAGCTGAACGACCCGATCGACCAGCGGGAACGTTTTGAAGAGCAGGCAAAATTGATGGAGCGGGGAGATGATGAAGCCATGTTCATTGATTATGATTTTCTGAGAGCACTGGAATATGGCATGCCCCCAACATCGGGTATCGGTTTTGGTATTGACAGACTTTGTATGTTATTAACCAATAATGCTTCTATACAAGATGTGTTACTGTTCCCGCAAATGAGACCGGAGAACAGGCAGGAAACAACAACTGAATAGAGTTACACCTGCAAGTTTTGGTATCCATCAACAATAAAAATTATGACCCGGGAAGAATTGCTGCGTGAATTACAACAAGATACTTATGTAATGCTGAAGCCTTCGCCAATAGAAGGCATCGGTGTATTTGCTATCAGGGATATTCCAAAAGGCTGTCGTACTATTTTTTCCACCGGAATTGGTGAATGGATTAAAATCTCGTTTGAAGAAATAGAAAAACTGCCGCCCCACTCCCGCAACCTGGTAGAAACGTACTGCCTGTATGATGAGAAGGATTATTTCGTCCCGGGTTATGGTTTTAAAATGATGGATATGGTATTATACCTGAATCATTCATCCCAATTTAATATTGCATCCGTTAACGACGGCGAACAATTCGAAGCATTGCATGACATTAAAGCCGGGGAAGAATTGCTGTTAAATTATGGAAGTATCGCAGACGGATTAGAATCTTATTGATCTACACAAACAAATCCGTATACAACTGTGCTCCGGGTACGACTGAATATTTTTCCAGGTCAGTAATACCTTCTTTGGCTAGTACTTGTTCATCAACGAACAGGTTACCCGTACATTCCCCCGATGGTTGCCGGAGAATATAATACGCTGCATCTGCCAGTATATCCACGGTACGGCTCATGTTAGCCAACATCTGTCCGCCGAGTAAATTTCTTACAGCAGCGGTGTCAATAGTTGTTTTTGGCCAGAGTGCATTAGCGGCAATTCTGTCTTTCTTCAATTCTTTTGCCCAGCCAATCGTCATCATACTCATACTATATTTAGTAATGGTATATGCCACATGCTTCTCAAACCATTTGGGATCAAGATTGATAGGTGGTGACAACGTAAGTATATGAGGATTTTCTGCTTTTCTTAAGTGAGGAATACAAGCTTTGCCTACTAAAAATGTTCCCCGCACATTAATGCTATGCATCAGGTCAAAGCGTTTGGCTTCTGTTTGCTCGGTGGATGTTAATGAAATAGCGGATGCATTGTTGACCAAAACATCTATGCCGCCAAAAGTGGCCACGGCTTTGTCCACTACATTTTGTATTTGGTCTTCAAAGCGGATATCACATTGTACAGCCAGTGCTTTTCCCCCGGCTGCTTCTATTTCAGCAGCTGCCGAAAAAATAGTGCCGCCAAGTTTGGCGTTCTCTTCCACACTTTTAGCAGCAATCACGATGTTAGCTCCTTCTTTAGCCAGGCGTAAGGCGATTGCTTTTCCAATTCCTCTTGTAGCACCGGTTATAAGAATGGTTTTGTTGTTGAATGACATAATTATTTTTTTAGTGTTCTGGTAAAACAGGTTTGGTTTGTACAATTTCATCTATCCGCAGCATTACTGCTGTTGATAATTTTTCTATAGCTGTTGCTGCTTTTAAATTTTCAAGCAATTGTTCTTTGTTCGTTGCACCCAGGATAGCTGTTGTTACATTCGGGTTTTTAATACACCAAGCTATACTGAGTTGCGCCATTGATATGTCCAGTTCTTTTGCAAGCTCCGCTAAGTTCCTCACCTTACTCAGCAGTTCATCTTTCATCCATCGGTCTTTCAACCAGTCGAAACCAGTTAAACCAAAGCGGCTACCCTCCGGAACACCATTATTATATTTACCGCTTAATAAGCCAGATGCCAGTGGGCTCCAGATGGTGGTTCCCATTCCCACGGTTTTAAATACCATCAGGAATTCGTTCTCCATTTTATTCCGCTCCAGTAAATTGTATTGTGGTTGTTCCATCGAGGGACCGATCAATCCATATTGTTGTGCTACCCGGTGGGCTTCCATTATTTCTACACCGCTCCATTCGCTGGTGCCCCAATATAAAATTTTTCCCTGCTGAATAAGATTGTGCATCGTCCACACGGTTTCTTCGATCGGCGTGCCTTTATCAGGGCGGTGACAGAAGTACATGTCGAGGTAATCCATTTGCAACCGTTGCAAAGCTTCGTTGCAGGCTTCTATCAGATGTTTTCTGCTAAGTCCCGTTTGATTTGGTTTATTCTCCTTGCCCCGCCATCCCCAAAAAGCTTTGGAAGAAACCGTATAAGAACTACGGTCCCAGTTTTTCTTTTTTAAGACCCGTCCCATCATTTTCTCACTTTCTCCCAATGCATACACTTCGGCATTATCAAAAAAATTAACCCCATTATCATAGGCAATGCCCATCAGTTCATCCGCAACACTATCATCGATCTGTTTGTGAAAGCTTACCCAGCTGCCAAATGAAAGAACACTCAGTTGCAGGCCAGTTTTACCCATATAACGATATTCCATAAATGAGTTTGTAGTTGGTAATTTATACTTTATAGTTACAACGTGTCATTGAAATCTGCGAATCCTAAAGATAGGAATAGAAGAGTAAGTTTCATGTAATCTGATAAACCGGGGCAGGGCATCAGGCACTATTGCGGAAAACCGCTTTCGGAAACCCGGATCGTACCCACCGGATGTTTAAAAATAATACTGGTAAGGTCCTGCGTAGCTTCCAGCCCGATGGTGCCAGACACTTGTTTGCCGGGGGCATGGTAGGTAGCATATTTGTCCGTGTAAAACATTTTGGTAGTCTGGTCCCACCAGAGGTCAGGGCTTTTCAATGTATCGCCTTTTACCGTTATCACCACTACACTGTCACGCAGATAAACTTTCCCCAGGTTCTCATAGTATTTTCCATACCGGCTGTCCAGCCATGATTCGATATTATTATTCGCATCATAAAAATCACAATGCAGGGATTTTGGAAATTCGGCATACATAGTATCTGCAAACACCCGTAGCATCAATGGTGCTTTCAGCTTGGCCCGCAGCTTGCCTTCCTGGCTCAGCATGCTTTCAATATTTACAGCTTCTTCTTGCATGACCACTTTCTTGGTCATGTCATCTATCACTTTGACATCATTCTCACAACTGCAAACAAAACAGCAGCCTGTAAAAAGAGCTGCTGTGTAAAAAAGTTTTTTATAAAAAAAGAAATTAGTCATACTTCCTTTTGATAAACCAGAAATCGCTGAGTGAAAAGCCTAATGAAAACCTGAACATACTTTCCTTCAGCAAATTATCATTATTTCCTCTTTTACCATACTCAAATGCAAGGTTAACCAATGTAACCTGGTTAGGAGCCTGGCGGCTTAATGCAACCGGTAATCCCAAACCAAATGAAGCTCCGAACTGCATCATCTTCTCTTTCACCTTTATATAATCTGGTCCCATAAAAAAGCCAACCCGGTAAGCTACATTGCTGAAATAATTTCTTTTAGGTATCGGGTTGAACTGACCACCTACTTTTACTTCCCACTTATTTCTTACTGAATCTTTTTGTCCGTAAGCACTATACTGGCTCCAGTTCTGCTGGGTAAAATCGAGGCCGATAAGCCATCCGCCTTCTTTATTGGTGATAGCAGATTTTTGGGCCACAAATCCAACGGTATAAGAAGAAGGGATATTGATCTTACCTTTTATATTTCGCTGATCGGATACACTGTCTAAACGCAGGTAACCGAGATTGTCATCATATAAAAATGTTTCTCTCAGTACATCCTTTGTTGCATTTATTTTCTGTCCCCAGTTACCATATGCACCAACAGTCAGTAACACTTTTTTATTCAGGGGAACCCTGTATTGCAACCCCAAATTAAAGAGCAGGCTGCCATAATTTATTTTTGTTTCATAGTTGGCCTGGTAGTAGTCCACTGTATCATTGATAAGACTTCTCCTGCTACTATAATCTTTGGCGCCGAAATAATAGCCGGCTGTAAATCCAAGACTCAATTTTTCTAACATGCCGTTTCCATGATCTTTTTCAAAAATGCCAAAGCCTGTACCCACAGATGCGAGATAAGCTCCACCATCACCGGTGTAATTTGTTCTGGCACTATCAATCGGTAATCCTGTATTCGGGTCTTTCAGTCTTTCGCTTTGAAGAATATTGTAACTGATTCTTGAAACAGGGCGCAGACCAAAGCTTAAGCCCCAATTATTTTTTAACGGCACACCCACCTGTATATAAGAAAACAGCGCATTGCTGGCAGTAAATTTTTGTGCTTGTGAAGGTGGTGGTTCTCTCAGTGTACGGTTCTCAAAATTTAATCCTACATCCAGTATCGCCCTGCCGGAAACCAATTTCTTTGATTTTTGCTCCAACACAGCCTGGAAGGAAGAAAAGGAGGCCGGGTTGCTATAATTGACAGAAAGAAAATCGGTATAGCCGGCTGATATTCCTCCCATACCCCTGTTGGTAACAGGTGTGGAGGGAACAAGGTCGCCAATGCCATAACGGGAATATGGAGAGTTATCCTGCGAAAAAACAGGCTCAGCAGCGGTCATAAATAAAACCAGGATCGTCAGGTAAAAGCAGTGTAACGTCTTGATTCTCTTAGGGGTTATTAACTTCACTAATTGCATACAGACCTTTAAAGATTAAATCAGGGTCTGCAAATATCTTGTTTTTAAGGTGCGAAGCCAAATAGACTATATCACCCCCTGTTAACAGGACGTTAAAGTTCCTGAACCGCTCCCGGTAGGCCTCTATAAAACCATCGATTTCTTTGGCCATACCCAGGACCACACCGGTCAGAATATTGGTGGTTGTATCGTAGCCGATCAGTGGTAAATTACTATCCGGCTTTACCAAGGGCAATTTAGCGGTGTAATAATTTAATGCTTTCAGCCGCATTTCCAAACCGGGAGAAATAGCGCCGCCCACAAACTCATGATACTTATTGATGAAGTTGTAAGTGATGCAGGTGCCGAGGCCAATGACCAAATTATTTTTATCCGGATAAAAATGAACTGCAGCTGCAGAGAGGGCCAGCCTGTCGGCACCGATTGTTTCTGGTTTACCCACCGGTGTGGTAAAAGGTACTTTAGTAAGATAGCTAAGCTTGTGAAACTTTGTTTTGGCAGCCAGCAATTCTTCCATCGCTGTATTATGATCGATCACTGAAGAGACAATAGATTTTTGTGGCTGAAACCGGTTGATAAGAGATTGAATGGTTTCATTGGAGTCATCTTCCAGCACAATAGCTTCTTTGATTTCCGCATCATGAAAGATGGCTACTTTTTTACGGGTGTTACCAAAATCAAAACAGAGGGTTGTTGACATGATTATTATTTTCAGCAGGTTTATTTTCCTAAATCAACCCCGCCCAGGTTTTTAAAATGTCCGTTCAGTTTTATTTTTTCTTTTAGTTGTTCCATTCCGGCCACCATCGGTATTACTTTAGCCAGGTGCCGTTTCAGGTATTCTCTCCGCTGTCTTTCATCCATCAGGTTCAGCAATTCATATTCCTCTTCCAAAGAAAGACCAATATGGTGGGCCACATCATATGCATTTAAGGTCCCATCTTCTTTTTTAAAATCCTTCTTTACATTTAATAGCTGGTGCAGCTCCCTGATACTGACCATCATTTTCCGCATCAGTTCCGGGTTGCCTTCTTCATAATTGTCGGGATAATTTACAATGGCACCGCTGTATAGTTTTCCCGGCACTTCCTCTATTACTTCCAGTATCCGGAAAACTTTATCGCCTTTTGTTTTAATATCCATTTCGCCGTTATCATAGACTTTTGACAGTTCTGTTATATCTACTGTTGTTCCAAAATCCTGCACCTTATTATCAATCACGGCAGGAATACCAAATTGTTTTTTAGTAGCCTGGCATTCTGTTATCAATTCTTTATACCGGGGCTCAAAAACATGCAGGTTCAGATCTTCGCCGGGATATACCACGATACCAAGTGGAAATATGGGAATGAAATTCGTCACTATTCTAAAAGTTTGACACAAATTATTGAATATCCAATAACGAACAAGGAAAGTTGAACGACCCTTACTCCGGAGTTGTCTGTTTCTTGTTGATTGGTTCTATCATGTTTAGTTCTCTGAGCTTTGCATATTTCAAAAAGGTGTAGCCAGCCGACATCTTTGCACATAGATAGCCGGCTTTCCCATCCAGGAAACCAGCCCTGAAAATATAATTCTGAACAAAAGAAAAAAAAGCTGCCGCATATTTTTTAAACGCACCTGCTTTTTTACCCTGTTCAAAATACTTTACAGCATTGAGCTCCGCATATTTAAACAGTTTGGATTTATATTTTTCCGGGTCTGTAGCCGTATAATGCAATATGCTTCCTTTTAGTTTACCAACTTCGGTTCCTTCCGGAAGCACTAACACTTCATGTACCGGCACCTCATTCCAACTTACTTTTTTCCGGTTGAACAAACGGATATGCTTATCATTTCCCCACTCGCCATACTTCAGCCATTTATCTCCAAAAAAATTTTTAAAATTTATTTCATATACCATGCTATCATTTGTAAATGAAGATGCCAGAAGCGTATTTTTTAATTCATCATCAATGGATTCATCCGCATCAAGACTTAGTATCCAGTCGTAGGTAGCCAATCCAATAGCGGTATTTTTTGTTTTACCAAACCCTTCCCAGGGACCCTCCTGTACAGTTACAGGAAATCGGCGGGCAATTTCCACCGTATTATCGGTACTGCCATTATCATATACAATAATATCATCCGTAAGCCCCTGCAGACTTTGCAATGTCTTGCCGATAATAGCAGATTCATTTTTACAAACAATAACAACAGACAAGGATTGCATATATACAAAGATTACATCTTTTCTTCTTTCAACCATTTATACCACCACAAAATGACAAAAGAGTAGATAAAGACACCGAACTGTACTTCCAAACCGATATCAAATAAAAAACTGAAAGCAGCCGTACTATTCAGCAACCACCATAGCAATCTATTAGTTGTCTTCATCAAAAAAGGAAGCAACATGATTACACTGAATAGTACAAATCCGGGCCATCCGCATCCGGCTCCATACATCAGCCACTCACTGCTGGGATAAATTTTGTCTGCTTCAATCATCTGCGGATAATTATCCGCATACCATTGTTTTGTTTTTGTCAGCACATCGCCAAACCCCGCACCCATCACCGGCTGCTTATTCATCACCGCCCATCCAGCCTTTAAAGAAATAACCCGGATAGCATCTGTTGACCCGGGCCAATAATGTGCTTTTTCAAAATACCCTTTATCATATAGAAAGTATTGCAGCCTGTTATGAAAGGTTGGAACAGTTTTGTACGCAATTACCGGAAGTAATAAAATGGCAAGCATTATTACCAGGCCGTATCGCCATGTTAATTTTTTGAATAATAACCATATTGCGGTTCCCGCTGCCATTATATAAAAAGAAAATAA
>CALRVH010000086.1:0-12374 GCA_943371565.1 Chitinophaga pinensis
ATTATTACGATGTCTATTGTATCCTTTTGGCCCTCACAGCCATGAAAGAAGGGTGTCAAAATTACCCTTTTATTACCTAGCGTCAGATATTTATGGCTGATGGTATTGTTAAGTGTAGTCCCGATACTGGCATCACCGAAATCCCATGAAAAAGAATCAACATTGATGGCATTACCAATAAATTGTATTGTTTCGCTGCCACAATACGTTGTTGCTCCGTCACTGGTAACGGCGGTGGTATTAAAAGGTGGTGTACCAAAAGCAAAAGGTGGAAAAGTATATTGATTGGTGCACCCTTGCACAGTAGTGATCGAAACACTTGCAGTAGTTATTGGTGTTACGATATTATACAGGTGAGTAGTATTATTAACTGCAGTGCTGGCCGTTGGAGATCCGTCTCCAAAATCCCATACAAAATTTGAAGGTGCATCGCCTATGGGTAAAGTAGCAGAAGCTGTTAATGTAGAGTTTACAGGTATACAACCGTCATCTGGTGTAACAGATGCATTAATGATTGGAAACTTTGTAACCTGAACATTCATTGAAGCTGTTGCTGAACAACCGGCTACCGTTATACCTCTGACAACAACATTGAAATTATTATACGTATTGAAAAAATGGGTTACCGTATTGACACCTGTAACCTGTAAAGGAGAACCATCTCCAAAATCCCACTCATAACTCGAGATAAAGGCACTTCCGGGAGCCGTAAAAGTAATATTGCCGGGTTGGCAAATATAACTTCTGCCAGCATTGATTGAAATTGTTGGTGTAGGGTTGATTACAACCGTTTTAGTCATCGAAATAGCTGAAGAAGCGTAGAATGCTGTAAGGGTAACCGTATACGTTCCGGGTAATGCATAAGTAATTGTTTCTATTGCAGCAGAACCTACCTGGCCATTTCCAAACCTCCAGATAAACCCGGTTGGACTACCAGTGCAATTTTGGGTAAAAGTGACAACTTGCGGGTTGCAGAATAGGCCATTGCTGGTAGAGTAATTAAAGTCAACGTTTTGAGAATGAGCAGTTGAACAAAACAAAAAAAATAATCCGGATATGAATTTTCTAAGGTGATTCATTTAAAAGGCGGATTGGCTTTTATGGCGATTATACAGTGGTTTACAGCTTTCTAAGGGTACAATTAGAACGAAATTATTTCAAATTTAGTGCCGTATTATGGTATTTAGACTTTAATTTATATTGACTCTCAGACATTTATTCTTTTTCATAGTTTAAAATAGCTTCAATGATTTTAAGAGGCGGAGGATTACTATACTTTTCAAGAATTTCCTACTTTTTGTAACTCTTCTACGCCTAACCCGTCTCATGTTAAAAAAGACCAAAAAAATTCAACCTTTTTTGGTCATACGAAAATAGTCGTATATTCGGGCAATAAATCTGAATACTATGTCAGCGCCTAAAATGATAAAGCCTACGGAAAGTGAACTTGAAATACTTCAAATCCTTTGGACGAAAGGACTTGCCACTGTACGAGAAGTACATGAAGAACTTTCCCTCACTAAAGAAGCCGGCTACACGACTACCCTCAAATTAATGCAGATAATGAATGAAAAAGGCATTGTAAAAAGGGATGATTCGATGCGGACACATGTGTACCAGGCAGCCGTAAACAAGGAAAAAACCCAAAAACATTTACTGAGTAAAATAATTGATAATTTGTTCGGCGGCTCCCCTACCCAATTAGTAATACAGGCATTGGGTGATGAAAGCCACAAAGCAAGCCCTGAGGAACTGGAAAAAATTCAGGCATTACTCAATAGTCTTAAGAAATAAATATGACCGGCCAGGCCAACTTTCTGCAATCCTTGGGATGGGCTGTTCTTAACAGCCTTTGGCAACTGGCATTGCTATGGATCATTTACCAGGTCGTAACCGGAATTTTCAGGAATGCAAAATCATCTTTTAAAACTTCACTTGCTTCATCTTTGCTTATAAGCGGTTTTGCCTGGTTCATTTATACTTTTATTACTGCCTATTCAAATGAGGCAGCCGAGACGGTGATATCCGCTGCGTTTGTAAATGCTGAAGGGAATCCGGGAGTAAATAAATGGCTCCGGCAAACTTTACCAATAGCATCAGTTTTATATCTTATTTTATTACTGCTGCCGCTCTTACATTTTATCAGGAACTATCGCTATGTACAGGTTATACGCAGATATGGGCTAACTAAGATAAACGTAGACTGGCGGATGTTTGTCAACAAAGTTGCTGCACAAATGGGAATCACTAAAAAAGTGCAGATATGGGTGTCTGAATTTGTCACTTCTCCTGTCACTATCGGCTTTCTCAAACCTGTTATATTGGTTCCGTTGGCAGCGATCAACCATTTAACACCACAGCAATTAGAAGCAGTAATACTTCATGAGCTTTCACATATCAAACGGTTTGATTACTTAGTAAATCTTATCATCAATTTTATACAAACCATTCTTTATTTTAATCCGTTTGTAAAAGCTTTTGTAAAAATTGTAGAACGGGAAAGGGAAAAAAGCTGTGACGAAATGGTGTTGCAGTTCCAGTATGATTCACATGAATACGCTACGGCATTGCTGGTGCTTGAAAAGTCTGGTCATACCGATAAGCCATTAGCCATAGCTGCATCCGGAAAGAAAAATGATCTGCTGCAACGTGTAGAATTGATCATGGGTATTCGCAATAAACCTGTTATCTCTTTTAATAAACTTGCCGGACTTATGGCGGGGTTACTCTGTATCATTGCTTTAAACGCTTTACTGTTATTTAGTAAGCCGGCCAGCGTAAACCGTGCCACTTCATTTGTCTCGCTTTCGTCGCCATTTGATTTTATGGAAAATCAAAAAATGGATGCCCCTTCTATCGTTGAAGTACCAGCAGTTGAGCAGCCATCACAAATAGTTAGTCATACTGAAAAGCCTGCTGACAATAACTTGTCTACGCCGCCACCGCCTTCCCTGGCCAGCTACATTTCATCTGCAGTCAATAATCCTGAACTTATAAACGTAAACTATGAACCTGTAGAAGCACCTCAATTAAAGATGTATGAGGAAAAACAGGTAAAAGAAGCGATGGAGGCCTCAAAGAAAGTGCTGGAAAGTATACAGTGGAAAGTGGTGGAGAAAAGTATCGCTGATGTATTTAACCAGCAGGAAAAAGAACAAATAAAAGCCAGCTATGAAAATGAAATTAAAAAGATTGACTGGCAAAAATGGGAGAACAGTTTGAAGAAGGCATACAATGATATTGACTGGGAAAAAATAAATACACAACTCTCCGTTGCCGTTAACCAGGTACGGATGGACAGTATCCAGCTCGTTTATAATAAAACTATCCGCAAATTAGATGGTGTCCGAAAGGAGCTTACTCAAGGAAATCTTAAAGGAATTCCGGACAGTGACATTACATTGGAGGATGTAGAACGTAAAAAATCCGACGTACTAAGAGCTTTAAATGAATTAAGAGCCGCCCGCAATAAGAAGATAATTCACCTGTAATTCCTCTCTTCAAATCAGCAAAATAGTTCGACTACCCCAGCATTTCTATGGGGTCAGATTGTATCAGCATATCCATTGGAACATCTGTGATTTACAGAATTTATATTAAGTGAAGTAAGACAACTGCTTACCAGCACCTTGGACATTTCTCACTGTACTTATTTCCGATTATAAAACCAATAAGCAGTTCGTGGGTGCCCCGGCTTACTGTATTCAATGCCGTGGTTGTAATGTCATAGGCATACCCAACGTTGAAAGTATTACTTACATTAAAGCCGGCCATTGCTGCATATCCATCTTGATAACGATAACTGCCACCTAACCAGAGCAGATCCCTGTATTGCATTTTCATGTTCAATTCCGGCTGAAAGCTATTTCGGGAAGAAGCTTCCACATATTTCAACATCACTGAAGGAATAAGATTTACATCTTCCCCCACCATAAAACGGTAACCGGCAGTAAAAAATAAATGGGGAATCAATCTTCCTTTATTAATGAAAGTCGCATCGTCAGTAAATGATAATTTTTGTGGTATAACCTGCTGGGCAGAAAGACCGATAAAATAATTCTTTGAATACAACCACAAACCAACCCCAAGATCAGGCCTTATGCGATTTAATTCGCCATTGATGGCTGCACCAGTGGCAGGGTCATAAGGATCACCTGTACCACTGAAATCCTGCTTTGATTTGTCAATAGTAACATTGGTAATACCGGCCGAGAAACCAGCTGAAAGGTTAAGTGTGGGGCTCAAACCAAGGTGATAAGCATAAGTGGCATTGGCGGTAAACCGATTAAAACTCCCTGTTCTGTCATTTACAATCGTCATTCCTATACCATGATGCGGTTCGGCAGCTGTATAGTTTTCCCAATAATAGCGGCCTCTTGGATTTTGACCCGGCACTTCAAAAGAAGTCGATGACGTACGATAATCTCCTTTACCTATGGGTGCTTGTATGGAAAAATAGGTTGTTTTCGGAGCCCCGTTCAATCCTACCCATTGATCCCTTACGCTGAGTTTTACATCAGTATAGTTTTCTATTCCACTAAGGGCAGGGTTTAAAATATAATTATTGAGTATGTACTGTGTATAATGAGGCCTTTGCTGGCCCATCACCTGCACACAAACAAACAACACCGGGATTAAAAATAGTTTTCTATTCATTGCTTAACGGATTACATCCACATAACCTGACATTATTTTTCTGCCGTTTTTCGGATCCACTATGTAATAATAAGTTCCAATAGGTACCTGTTTCCCATTGATTGTTCCATCCCACGGTTGTCCATATCCAACCGAACGGAATATCAACTGGCCATACCGGTTGAAAATTTCTACTGTACCACCTGGATATGTATCCAGGTATTTTATTTCCCATTTATCATGAATACCGTCACCATTAGGGCTGAAGATATTCGGTATCTCTGGCCCTTTCAGTACTTTAATAAATACCTGGTCAGTTGATATACAACCACCCCTTCCTGTTACCGTTAACGTATAGGTAATATCATCAACACCTTTTACTATCGGATTTAAAATTGTATTACTACTCAGGAAATACAAATTAGGGGTCCACAGATAAGTTGGATTGATAGCAGTAACAATTGGCTGTATCGTATCACTTCCATCCTGTAGTATGAATAGATCAGGGCCTGCATTTACGATCGGGTAAGGATTCACTGTTACAGTCTTGGTAAATGTAGTACTGCGGCAACCATGGTTATTAGTGATAAACAAACTGACATCATAAGAGCCTGCGGTACCATAAGTATAGTTAAACGAAGAACTGGTCCTTGTATTTCCATCTCCCATTGTCCAGTTCCACTGTTGGGTAGTTCCATCTGCCGGGTTACTATTATCTGTAAAAGTGAAACTCTGGCCTACACACACATCATCTTTATTCGTAGTAAACGAACCCGTTGGTTGAGGATGAATAGTGTTGACGATAATAGTTTTGGTATTAACACAACCTGCCCCACTCGTAATTTGCAGGGTAACAGTAAATGGTCCTACACTATTATAAATATGAGAAGGGCTGGAACCTGTCGATGTGTTTAATGGACCACTTGCAGGATCTCCAAAGTCCCATAAATAAGTAAAGCTGCTTTGTGTACCATCAGGTATAGAAGAAGCAGAACTATTGAAGGCAACAGTTGCTGATGGCAGACAAGAACTGGCCGGGAAACTAAAATCAGGTCTCGGTAACGGGTTTACAAATACTGGTATTGTTCTAACCGTGCTACGACAACCATTACTGGTAGTAACAGACAAGGTTACATTATATGTTCCCCATCCACTGAATAAATGAGTAGGATTTTGCAGAGTGGATGTATTATTAACACCACTTGCAGGGTCGCCAAAATTCCATGTCCATCCGGTAATAGTACCTGAAGCAACAGGAATAGTAGATGAAGTACTATTAAAACTAACAGGGCCGTTTTCGCAATTGAGTGTTGAAAAAGTGAACTGGGCAGAAGCACTGTCTAATACTGTAATTGTTTTTGAAAGCGAATCAATACAGCCACCTGCTGTTGAAGTAAAAGTGTATTTGATTGTGTAAGTTCCCGGACCGACTAACGCTGGATTAAAAATACCCGTTGCATTAACACCAGGCCCTGAGAACACACCAGTACCCGGCACCGCTCCTATTTCACTTGCCTGGGTTATTTGGAATGGTGCTGCATCAAGGCAGGCATCCGGCATATTATTAAATTGGACTTTAGGCGCTGCATTCACCACAATCGTTTTGATCCTGTCGTTGACACAGGTAGCTCCTGAATAAGCCCTGTAACGAACAGTAAAAGTTCTTGTTAACGGTGCCTGGAAATTGGGATATAAATGCCTGTATATTTTACCCGGTGTCGGAAAGTCATCCGTTTGAAATACTGCGGGGAAGTTTACATTATCCCAGTATATCTCCACTTTAGTTACACTACCGAAGTTTACAGTAGATGCATCCTGGATAGCAATTGAATCATTAGCACACATAGTGGCCGGATTCAACGCATTGAAATTAGAAACCGGTATATCACCATTTACTGTAAATGATGAAGATCTTGTTGCTACGCAACCATTATTTGTTGTTACAGTTAAAGTAACAGTATAGTTTCCTACAGCTGTATATGAGTGTTGCGGATTTTGCAGAATAGATGTGTTTAAAGGGCCACTTCCGGGATCACCAAAATCCCATAACCACGAGACGATGCTTCCAGAAGCAACGTCAGATGTATCAGTGAACTGTGCATAGGTATCACTAAGGCAAACCTCAGGCAATATAAAGCCCGGATCCGGTTGCGGATTAACAGTCACACTCCTCGTTAAAATGGGATTGCTCACACAACCTTTATCTGTAGTCACAGAAAGGGTTACTGTATAAGTTCCGGCAGCCGCATATGTATGAACGGGGTTTTGTAAAGTGGAAGTTCCTGCATCCCCAAAGTTCCATGTCCATCCATTTAATACACCGGCATTAGGTGTTGATAAATCCGTAAACGTAAGAACTTTAGTTTCACAAGTTGGTGCAGTAACACTAAAATCAGGTGTAGGAAGTGGGTTTACCAATATGGTTCCAGTGGCAGTTTTTTGTACACAGGTTCCTGTTGTAGTAACCGTATAATTAAAAGTACCCGACACAGTTGGTGTGCCACTAATAGTGAAAACACCTCCGCTAAAAACACCTGTTACTCCCGCAGGTAATCCACTTACTGTTCCGCCGGTACCACCTCCCGAAATTGTATAAGTGATATTAGTGATAGTGCTATTGATACAAAGTTCCTGGTTAGTAGTACCCGCTACAGAGGTTAGAACGATATCAGCATCGGGATTTACAGTTATGGTGCCTGAAGCTGCTGTTTGTAAACAAGTACCAGTTGTATTTACAGTATAATTGTATGTACCTATTGTAGTTGGACTACCGCTGATAGTTAATACACCAGCACTATACACACCATTTACTCCCGGTGGCAAGCCGCTGACAGTACCACCGGTTCCACCACCACCGATTGCATAGGTAATATTTGCAATGGCAACGTTGATACACAAAGTCTGATTCGTTGTTGCAGCAGCTGAAGAAAGTAATATGGTAGCATCAGGGTTTACTGTTATTGTACCTGATGCAGTTGTTTGTAAGCAAGTACCAGTAGTGTTTACTGTATAATTATATACTCCGGTCGCAGTAGGTGTTCCTGCTATTGTAAATACACCTGCGCTGTATGAACCGGTTACTCCGGGAGGTAATCCCGACACTGTACCACCAGTGCCACCGCCGGTTATCGTATAACTGATATTTGCAATTGGTGTATTGATACAAAGTGATTGTGTACTGGAACCAGCAGTTAAAGAGATAGCCGCATCCGGATCAATAGTGATAGTAGCTGAGCCGGTCTGTGCCTGGTTACATAATGTTGTTGTTGCATCCTGTACACTTAGCAGGTTATAAACAAATGTTCCCGCAACCCCTGTTGGAGCAGCTATGGTTACAGAACTACCAACTGTTGTTGTAATAAATTGGTTGGGGCCTCCATTGATATTATAAGTAAATGTGTAAGGTGCTGTACCCACTGCACCCGTAAATGTGACGTTTGGAGAAGGAGAATTTATACAAACTGCCGTTGTTCCTGTAACAGATGCCGTTGGCAAAGGATTAACGATAATAGTAACAGAGCCTGTTTGCGCCTGGCTGCAAATGGCCGGACTGGCATCTGCCACACTTACTAAATTATATACAAAAGTTCCCGCAACACCTGTTGGTGCAGGCACTGTTACAGAGTTTCCGACAGTAGTTGTAACTACCTGGTTAGGTCCGCCATTGATATTATAAGTAAATGTATACGGTGCCATACCTACAGCACCAGTAAAGGTAACATCAGGAAGAGGCGTTGTATTCAAACAAACTTCATTGTTACCGCTAATACTTGCAGTCGGTAAAGGTGATACGGTAACATCATGCTGTACTGTATCAGCTATACAACCAATATCTGTGATCAAAGAATACCTGACTGTGTAAGTACCAGGAGCTGCATATGCATGAGAGGGGTTATTAATACCGCTGGTAGCGGCATCACCAAAATTCCAGTGGCGGCTTATTACCGGACGACCATCCGTGTTAGAATTATCAGTGAACTGAACGGGATCGGGGAAACAAACATTATTAAAATTAAAATCAGCTACCGGGTTATTGAAAACCTGCACTTCATAATCAATTTCCTGTATGCCTCCGCAACCATCTGGAGTTGGGTTTGTTGCTATCACCTTGATTGGGTAAGTCCCTGCAGTAGGTATAGTATATGGCGTAGGGATTCTATACTGGTATAAAGTTTTGCCCCCTACTACGATTGTTCCAATGAAATAGAGGCTCGGGTCGGGCATATTGAAATCAGGAAACAGTCCGTTAAACTGCCAGACAATACTGGTAGGTTGGTACGGAAATGTCATTGAAAAATAGAACGGGGTATTTTTGCAAGTAGCTGGAAAATTGACAGTGCCATATTGATTCTGAACAGAGACATACTGAAATATATCTTTAATGTTGGTGCCTGCATTATAACCGTAAGATTCAGCACTACCATATCCATAAGCAATAGCGTTAAATCCGGAATCAGATTGAATAATATGCGGTAGCCCTACAAAACCAGCTGGTCCGCTATTACTTGCAACATTCAGTCTTACGTATGAGTATCCTGGATCCTGAGGATGGGTAACAAAACTTGAAGCAGGTACTGGAACACCATCCAGTCTAAAGGAACTAATTGCCGTTCCGGTGTTCCTGATTACTGCATTGATATAATGTTTTTGTTGATTAATATCAAACTTCGCCGCAGCGTTCCATAATACTTTGTTTATGTTTTGTTCTACAGAACTTAGATAAATCACTTCCGGATCTCCATCTCCTGCTGGTGCTGGTAAACCACAATTGACTCTTGAAGGGAAGTATTGCGAAACCACAACAGGCTTATCGGCTTCGATTAACATTGGTGCAGCAGTAGCTGCAACTTCATAATAAAAATTATTTATTAGTGGCAAAGCTGTTACAACGCCATTTATTGTAACAACGGTTGTTGGATCAGAAACATTTATACGATATATGTTAGGCGCAGAAAGAGAAGTTGTATTGCCTGCCACCACATTATAACTAACGGAAGGAACTGTGAGATATTTTTTTCCCCAGGCCGATTTAGGGAAGGCTTGCACAATATAATTATCAGATGAAGATGAAGTACCGTTACATGTAATACTGATTCGACCACTACCAGAAAAAACAGCAATTCTTTTACAGCCGCCCGTCGCTGAAGCAATACTTTGAATTTTCGTTCCAGAAAGATCGACGCCCTGAAAGGGATTACTGCTGGTTGTAAGCTGCCCCATAAGGTTATAAACCTGCCCTTGCGTAAGTGTAATAGTAAAAGTTGTTCCTGCAGGATGATTTATGGTATTGGCACTGGGTGTTATTTCAACTGTAGTTGTACCCGTATCTGCTGCCATAACGTAAACCCAGCTATTCGCATTATTCGAATTAGATGTATTGGTGTAATTAACAGAATAATATTCCTTTCCCAGTGTGTTAGTAGGAAACAATATAGTAGCTCCAGATACTGAGCCATTATAGATATGGGCATACGCAACTATGGCTTTGTCACTTGTAATATGAATGCCTTTGTTCTCTGGAGAGCTAGATTCAGCTGTTAACCGGCAATCCTGCAGCCCTGTTTTTGGTAATGGTAAAGAGGCAATAGTGGTGTTTGCCGGTATAGTATAATTTTGAACGTAGGCCAAAGCAGGTATCGAAACAGTAACATTGGTAACCTGTTCAGCCGAAAAATAGAGTATCATCTCCTGTCCATTGCCCGCATTCATTATTTGATGATATCCATAGGCCACCCAGAAGTCCTTCCCTTTGTTTGAAAAGTCCTGAGCATATGACATACTACCACATAATATGGTCAGTACAAGGGTACTTAATAGGTAAAATTTTCTCATGTAATCCAATGTCCTGAAAGTGAAGTAAGAGGTGACGAATTTAGTAAAAACAAATTGGATTTTTAATTCTACCGTCATCATTCTGGATAATTAGTTAACAGCCCTGGCATGCCGTAGATATACTATTATGAGTGAGTTATGCATACCTCGCTACCTCTTTTATAGAAAGTCGCCGTTGGATTTCGCTTCCATTCCTACATTTAACAGGTCCTAATGGCAAATAGGAATAGCTAAAATAAATTATACATTATTTTATTTACTATCAAAACATCAACAAAGACAATAAGTTTATGATTTTCAAAACTTAAACTAACTAAATATGCATCTGTTTAACTTGATTGAATAAATGCAAATAAATGCCGAATATGCGAAATATATTTGTTTATTTATATTTCAATAAGCAATATAACTTAATGATTAACAGAGTTTTTTATCATAATATACAATTTATAAAATTTAGCTTAAACCAGAGAAACATGTATTCTCCTTAAAACTAATTTAATTAGCAAATAATTATACCCAGACCCCGGGCCGCTATATCCCACTTTAAGGTAATTTTTGTTAAGTTATTTGGGAGGAAGAAAAGGGGTGGCTACCCTGCTTTGGAATTAGGAAAAGAGGTATTGGGGGGAAGTGCTAATATGGTTAGCGGGGATTTTTTAGGGTATCACTCCCCATCACCGAATCTAAAATCGGTGGCGATGCTTCAACTTTTTTGTCTGGCTGGTTGGATTCTGGCCATATTTTTCTTTTACTCCACTCTACAATTATTGGACTTAATAGGCCAAATACGTAAGCAAATAGGGCTACCGCCAACCAGTATTTTTTCGGCAATTCCCTCCATGTTTTCCGGCTCTTCATTTCTCGAAGTCTTAAATACCTATGCTCGCCTATTGTGTTTATTTTAAAATACTCTGTCTTGTAAAAATTAGCATCCCTAACATGGTCAACATAAAACATATTAACTATCAGGTCATAAACTTTAATCAAATGAACCAAACTAATACGCTTATCGAAATTGTCGAAAATGGTCGTTTCTTTAAACACCTTATCGGTATTTCTGGCTTCATAGAGAAAGCCCAAGACCTCCATTTCAATTTCTTCTAATTCAGTCATTTTTTTTCTCTCTTTTGTTCCAAGTTACAAACTCTTAAACTAACTAACATGAACCTCCCCTTCAAAACCCTTCCCGAACTATTCCAATACTTTAACCATGAGGATAAGGCAAGGGATTTCTTAGAGAAAATGAGATGGCCGGACGGTAAAGCCGTTTGTCCTGCCTGTGGTAAAAGAGGCTCTTACCGTAATAGTGATATGAAAACATTTACCTGTCGGGATATGGCGTGCGGGAATAAATTTACCGTTACGGTGGGTACTATGATGGAAAATACAAAACTCCCATTGGCAAAATGGTTCGCTGCTATATGGCTTATTACGGCTCATAAAAAGGGAATATCATCTTGTCAGCTTGCAAGGGATTTGGGTATCGGGCAAAAGGCTGCATGGTTCTTAAATCACCGTATAAGGCAAATGGTGACAGAACAAGCCCCTGAATTATTGCAAGAGATAGTTAGTGTGGATGAAACCTATGTGGGCGGCAAATGGGCTAATATGAGAAAAACAAAAAGAGCAAGGGTGAAAGAAGAAGGAAAAGAAACCAAAGTGGCTGTTATGGGATTGATGGAAAGAGGGGGTAAAGCCAGATTAACCGTAATCGGGAAAGATAGCTTTAAGGAAGTGGTGAGAAAGAATGTAGATAAGGCTGCAATACTGGTAACAGACGAACACAACGGCTATATGGGATTGGACAAAGAGTATAAAGGCCATGTAACACTAAACCACTCCCAACTTGTATTTGTGCAGGATGGATTTTCAACCAATAACGTAGAGGGAATGTTTGGACAACT
>CALRVH010000087.1:0-11505 GCA_943371565.1 Chitinophaga pinensis
ATATACATTGTTTTTATTGATGGACTCAAACTGGATATCCATTTCAGTCTTTACACTGGCAATATAGGATGTAGTATCATGGGCTTCAAAGAGTAAGTAAGTCAATAGTTCCTTATTCTCTTTTTTGAAACGGGCCAGCCGGATACACAATTCTGTTAACCTGGCAGGTGTTTCTGTTAACAGTTCCTGCTTCAGTTCATTGATCGTAGCTGCTTTCATGCGGGATTTTTATCCGCTGAAATTAATCATTCCAGGAAAATTCTTCATTGTTTAATATGATCAACCCGAATGGTCGGTGTATAAATACCATTTCCCTTTTATCTTTTTCATAAGACTGGAATAGCGGCCATTAACCGTTTTTCCATCCGGGTAACTGACATGAAAATACCCGGTAACATAATAGTATTTGCGGGATAATCTTTCGAGACTTTCGCCATCCAGCAGCAGCTTTCCCATTTTTTCTTTGGGCCAGTACTTTTTATAAAAAGCCAGAATATTTTCCTTGCCATAAGCCGCCCCTTTACTTAAGATCATACGGGTAGAGTCCAATGGAGCATATAGACTTACATAGCCATCGATATCCCCCTTGCTCCAATATTCTTCTTCTAATCTTAATACAGCCAATATCTTTTTCTCATCTTTCGATTGTGCAATGCCTGTCACTGAAATAATAAAAAAGCTAAGGAGGAAAAGCATCCCTGTTTTGAATACCGGCGTTTGTAAAATTAGTTGCATACGGTTGATTTTATATCCGAAAATTATTCAACTAAAACATCAGGAGTATTACCGCTCATACAAAAGCTTGTCTCGCCATACTCCAAAAGCAGGTTATGCAGGTATAAAAACGTTCAAAATTCTATCCCTGCCTGCTTAATATCATAATTTTTGGAATCGGTTGATCGTACCTTGAATCCGGAAATTTTAAAATTTGGTATATGAAAAACATGCAAACAAAAAACCCGAAACACAACATCCAGTTCAACAGTAACAAGCATCGTCCGGAAAATAAGGATGATATTGATAGCCGGGAAGGTGAAGAACAAATAGTAAAGGGAGATGACATCACCCATAACAGTAAAGAACGGAAGACTCTCAGAAAAAAGAAAGGAAGTTAATATCCGGTTAAATGAATTCGATAAATAAGTGGATAGGCTTGAGTATATAACGGTCAGTCATTATTCAAAAAGCCACTTAAAGATTTTTATTGTTAATGGCTGGGGTAAGTTTTCAATTCCATTAATATCACCCATAAAGAAAATTTTTGAAAATGGGTGCTGAAGGATTCCCATGGCCAGTTTGTTATTGTCGCCGTCCAACCACCCAAGTGGTACAATTGACGGATTCGTACCGGCATTAACGACAATGGAACCAGCATTATAATAAAAGGAAGTGGCTGACTCTGTTATCATATGCGGCGAATACAAATCGAGGTTTCCATAATAGGTACCTCTAAAATTTATGCCCAAGCTTTCAGCCAATTCATCAATTTGAGCAGGATGCAGGTATTCTCCTATCAGGAATAAAGAAGAAGGTCGCCTGGTATAGTTAACATAAGCCTGTAGTTCTGAGGACTGATAATTTCCATAATTACCGGCCCGGATCACTTTATCATATTGTTGTAGGATAGAATCTGTTACCACTGAAAAACTTGGGAGCTCATCTACCGTAAAGCCATAATCTCTTAAAAAATCTGCCATCAGTTTCCCCTGGTGTGGAAGACTTGCTGAATAAGTGCCAGACTGGGGAGCCCACCATACACCTCCATCATGGGAAGCATCAACGAGTATTTTAAGAGAAGGCCTGTTTACCGATTGTTCAGTGTAATCAATATCAGCACATCCGACAACGAATGTCAGGCTGAAAAGAAGATATAGTAATACCCGTTTCATGAATTAGGTATTTATGGCTTTTTGAAGGTACTAATAATATTCAAATTAGTACCATACCCATCCCGTGCTATTATTTTACCGTTGTAAAAAAGTACTCTATATACTCCGCTACATCCGGCGAACCATAGGTTAATTGCACTGAACGTTTTCCCCCGAGTGTAAATAAAACAGAACTGAAAGTAAAGCCAAAACCTTTCTCGTCATAAGCACGGCAAACAGGATTGGCCGTATTATCTTTTGACCGGAGTGTTCCCTTGATAATATCTGCAGAAATATCAGCCGGCTGTTTATTCAACCGTTGTTGCAACGAAGCAAAACGAATTACACTGTTATCTTCTTTTTTTTCTCCTGCCAGTATTTTTTCAAACGCTTCTTTATGCCAGGGTTTTACATCGTGATTGGCTATTGCATGATTGGTATGATAAACGATAGAACTTTCCCCGGCTTTTGGCAAAAACCGAACAACCTGGTTGGCAGATGCTTCAAAATCGTACACACTGTCCAGGATGCCCAAAATGTAATTTTGCCCAGATGCATGCTTCACTGTGTTTAAGAATTCCAATGCATCGTCTCCTTTTTGCTGGTTCAGTACACCACGAACTACAAAAGCAACAGGTAATCCATCAGGCGAAGCTTTCAATTCCATCAGCGTATTCATACACATGCCTATTCCTGCTGCATTCATTCCATTCAGGGCTACCAGTCCGGCACAGCTTAAAATATACTGCTCCGGTTCTTTGCCGTTGGCAGAGAGATGTAGCAAAACCTGGAAGCCGTGCATGTAATTTTCCAGGTCCATGTTTTGCGCAATGTAAGCGGGGTGATTAGCTGTGGCGGGAACCCCTATTCCACTACAATGATGTTTGCCTTCATTGAATTTCTTATCCAGGTACACCCAAAATTCATCTACTAACTGAAATGCAAGTACATCTTTATAAGACTGGCCGGAACCTTCGGCGATTCCTTTTAGTTCGTCAAGAATGAAAGGAGTATATTTTTTTGTAGCAGGTTCAAAATTTGTTTCCGCCATAAAGGCGTTCAGTAATGAGTCCGGGTTGAGCACCCCCATCTTACGGATATTCTCTTTCCATTTAATGAATACTGCAGCGATCTCATTTTTTAATTGCGTGCCGTGCTGCAATCCCCGTTCGTATGCATTGCCTGTTAGTTCTATTACAGGAACTTTTTTCCCAGCAGCTGTTTGTGCCAATAGAATGCCGTTACAAAACAGTACCAGCAGCAAGAGCATAACGTTCATGATACTGATTACCCGAAAGGAATATTTTTTCTTTAGCATACCACTTTTTTGTGAGCCTGAAGCTACATAAATAAGTAGTAAAACGGGCCAGGTAGTGCACAAAATGGTAACCAAACTCCTTGTTTGCATGACATACTATGGCGCAGAGATGTAAAGCGGTGCGATGCTTAGTTTTTACCCTTGATTTTTACATCTACATTCTTTGTTTCTACTTTCACACCATTTTTATCAAGCGTAACAGTGGTAGATTTTTTCGGGGGATCTTTTACAATAATGACAGGGTTGTTAGGAACAACGATAACCTCTTTTTGTACTTCTGCCGGTTTATTTGTGCAAGCCGTTACAATTAGTATTGATACCAACGACAGCAGGCCAATGATTTTTTTCATAAATAAATTTTATAGCGTTAAGCTGCATTTCACAATAGTTAGATATGTGATACAACTTACCGGAGAGGTTCAAATTTCGTACCTGCTTACCCATAAGGTAGTTTAGAATAGCTTTCCCCATTTTGGGGTAAAAAAGTAACGGTTTGGCTTAATAAAAAACAAATGCCCTCTTTCTTTAAAAGGTTAAGAAAGAGGGCAAGTAATTGAGATAACAATCCGGATGTGATTTTTTTCTTTAGTATTCTGGCAATGCAGTTGTTGCAATTTATTTACTCACCGGTTTATAATATTCTAACGCCTGTGGCATATATCCTTTTATTTTTTCCATCCTTGTTTCCTCAGAGGGGTGAGTGTTTAAAAACTCAGGTGAGCTGGCTCCGCCTGCTGCTGCCATTCTTTCCCAGAATGGAATGGCTTCCTGTGGATTGTATCCGCCCATAGCAGCAAAGTACAGCCCGAATTTATCAGCTTCTCCTTCTTCTTTGCGGGAAAATGGTAACAGAACTCCTACAGTACTTCCAACTCCATAAGCAGTCATAAAAAGATTTTGAGTTTCTGCAGGCTTGTTGGCTATTGCAACCTGAAGGGCAATACCACCTAATTGTTGCAGTAATGCCTGGCTCATTCTTTCACTGCCATGTTGTGCCACAGCATGGGCAATCTCATGTCCCATTACAATAGCTAATCCGGCTTCGTTTTGTGTGTAGGGCAACAAACCAGTATATATAACAACCTTGCCGCCAGGCATACACCAGGCATTTGCTTCTTTATTATCTACGAGGTTAAACTCCCAATTGTAACCATCCAGGACAGTAGTAAACCCTCTCTTGTTGTAATAAGCTGTAATAGCAGCCGAAATACGGTTTCCTACCCGGCGCACCATTTCAGCATCCCTGTTGGTACTGGAATTGATGACGGTGTTGTTACTTAAAAAGGTTTGATATTCCTGTGTAGCCATGGTTTGTAACTCAGTCTCTGACACCAGGTCTAATTGCTTACGACCCGTCACTAGATTTTCGGTACACCCGATTAAAAGAGGAATAATAAATAGAAGGGATATTATCTTTTTCATTTCTATCAATTAATGTTATTAAAACAGGTTTTCATTTTGAGTAAGGTACCATTACATCTATAGGTAAAACAATGATGGCAGGATAATAATGTAATGATTATGGTCAGGAAAGGGTAAAAGTAAAAAGACCAGGATATGGGCAACTCAACTCAAAGGATATTTATTCTATCAAAACCTCCCTGTGAAAGGGATAGAAATTTATGTTGCCCTGCCGGTATCATTTTTATAGGCTGCCCAGAAAAATGCTACCGCTTCCAGCACTTCTTCTTCTGATTTGTTCTGGTTATTGCTGAGAGAAATCTTGCGCCGGAAACCTTTTTTGAGATCTTCTCCCCGGTACTCAACTACCAGGATGAAATTGTCCCGTATGTCGTAAAAACTTTTTTTCTTTTCCTGGGCGAGATAGTATTTGAAAAGTGCTGACCACCCGGTTACTATTTTTTCATCCTTATAGATGCCTTTTTTGTTGATCCGGATATAAACTCTTTTACTATTCGCTCTTCGGAAGCAATATACTACGGGGATAATTGCCAGGGTAAAAATATAACTCTGGTAATCGATGTTCTTAAAATTACGGCTAACAGCATCCGCCATGCCATATAGAAAAATAGCAAGGAATAACGAACCCATGATGTAGTTCATCAATTTATTCTCCCCTACTACAAATTCACTTTCTTTGGTCAATACCATCTTCGCCATAATTTATTATATCGTTGATGCGGTCATTAATGATGCTTGTCAATTCGTGAATGTACAATTAGTTTTTGTTCATAGTCCTCCTCTCCTTTACTAGCTATTTTTTTTTGATATGAAATTAAGACTGCAGCAAGATAAAAAAATACAGCCTACCCATTAGCGGGTATCCCGATTGTATATTAAACCATTAACTTTGAAAACACCAACAAAGCACCATGAAACGATACATTGTTATTCTTTTTATATTGTACGCTACGATTACTGATGGGCAAAACCCCATAATAACTCCTTCACCCAGTCCCCAGCAAAGTATCACTATGTCGTTGGGTGATGATCAAATATCAGTTGACTATTCAAGAATAAGGCTGCGGGGTCGCAAATTTTTCGGCGAAGGGAATGACTATATGTTTCCCTATGGAAAGACATGGAGAACAGGAGCTAATAGAGGAAGCAAAATAACTTTTACCAAAGATGTAATGATCGTTGGTCAGCTATTAAGCAAGGGCAGCTATGTTCTTTTATCATGGCCGGGTAAAAATAAATGGGAAATAAGTTTCTATAAAGATTTGGAAATCGGCGGCTCAGTTGAAAGATATGATACAAAAAATGATGCCCTCAAAATAACAGTAATTCCACAGTTGCTTTCAAAAACAGTGGAAACGATGACAATAACTTTAAGCCGTACCGCCATGAATGAAGGCCTGATCCAATTGGCCGTTGAAAATACTTTACTTCAAATACCCTTTACTGTACTCGGTGGCAACAATACTGAGAATACGTCATTTACTACAACACAGTCTGTAGGTATTGATAATATAAGCTTAACCTGGAACAGCAATTCGCAAAAAGTAAAACCCGATATTGAATTCCCTATCGGAACAATTACTACACCAGATGAAACAGAGATTGGAGGTGAACCCGTGCCCTCTGACAAATACACACTTTACATGGATCTGGTCAATAACAAGATCCGTTTTTCCGGTACGAAAGGAAAAGAGGTCAAGATCACACCTTTTAAAACCCCGGCAGACAAAGTCTTCGATTATAAGATCAATAACCTCGCTGTAAATTTTTCACATTTGCCGGAAGACAAGAAAACAGTCCTGCTTAAAGTTGATATTGGATCCAACTCTTATGTCGTACCTATCACCTGTGAGTATGACAATAAAGTAATGAGAAGGATCGAAGAGGAAAGTAAGTCTCCGGCATTTAAAGCGTACTTCACGGCAGCACTCTATTATCTGGAAAATGGTAAAGACCTGAACCAGGCATTGGTATGGATGAATAGGGCTTATTCCGAAAATCCTAAATACTTCTGGATCATTTATCAAAAAGCAAAAATCGAATACGCTATGGGAGAATATTCCCGGGCTATAGCAACCGCCACACTCTCCAGACAAGTATCAGAAGAGCAACGTAACGCAGATTATGTAAAATTAAATGATCAGCTAATTGCTGATGCACAAACCAAATTGAAGAATAAAGATGCCGTGATAGTTACAGCTCCTACTAATAAAGTAAGTCCTACCCCACAGGGAACCTCCACTTCCACAGTAGAAAGCACTCCAGCAACCAATAGCAGGTTTGCTCTTATTATTGGTGTAAAGTCATATACCAGTGTCTCGCCTCTTGCTAATACAGTAAATGATGCAACTGATATGTCCAGGACATTAAAAAAACTGGGATTTACAGTTATCGAACTAATTGATCCAAAAACTAAAAGAGAGATGCAGGATGCTGTAAGAAGATATTATACCATCCTGCAGGAAAACAAAGGTGCTGTAGGACTTGTATTTTACTCAGGTCATGGATTGCAAATAGATGGCTCTAATTACCTGGTACCTGCTTCCGCTAGTCTTGAAATAAAAGCAGACGTGGAAGACCAATGTGTAAATATGAATTACATCATGGAAGCAATACAGGAAGCAAAAAATCCATTGAATATTTTCATCCTGGATGCCTGTCGTAACAATCCATTCAGAAGCTTTGACCGTTCTGGGGAAAGAGGGCTTACGCTGGTATCAGCTCCTGCCGGATCTTATATTGTGTATTCTACCAAACCTGGCTCTGTGGCATCCGATGGCTCAGGGAGGAACGGACTTTTTACTTCCAGCTTGCTTAAATACATGAGTACTCCTAATATGAATATTGAACAAGTATTTAAAAATGTAGCCCGGGAAGTTATCACCCAGTCAAACAATTCACAACGACCGTGGATCGCTTCTGATTATATCGGAGACTTCTATTTTTTAAAATAAGATTGACTTTAAGAACCTGTTTATCAAAGATATTTGTTATTCCAAAGGCTGTTCAGTTAAACAAATTATATGTATCCATTGGTAAGAGAAAATAATGCTTTACTAAAAAGAAATACATTTAATTAAAACAGGACTGCGCTATCATTTAAGAGTTTTGCCGGAATAGTTACTTATTATAACTCCAAGTAACTATCTTTCCGCCATGAGAAAACTTGAGCTTCTCGTATTATGTATCCTTATTTTTATTGCCAGCTGCAAAAAGAAAACGGAAGACATAATCGCTCCCCCACCCCCGCCTGCGCCTGTAGTAACCGGTGATAATGATCCGCTAACTCCCGGAAACCCAACACAAGCACAAACATTAGCAAGCCTTCCTGAGAACTACCTGAAGGATAATGGTTTTTATAAAGTGGCCTATAGCAAAAGCCGTGGTATACCTGTGTGGGTCGGCTGGCATCTTGAAAACGGCGATATTGGAAGTACCCCAAGACAGGATGATTTCAGAGGTGATGTGCAATTACCTGCCGGATGGTACCAGGTGCAAACAAGTGATTATACAGGGAGTCTATTTGACCGGGGACATAATTGCCCGTCAGGTGACAGAACCTTATCTATCAGCAGTAATTCTTCTACCTTCCTGATGACGAATATTATTCCACAAGCACCTAACATGAACCAGGGGCCATGGGCAGGGTTGGAAGACTTTACCAGAAACACACTGGTCGGTACAAGTAATGAAGCGTTTATTTTTATGGGAAATACAGGAACCGGCGGTTATAATATTAATGGGTTATACCATACTATTGCCGGTGGCAAAGTGACTGTACCCGCTAAGATCTGGAAAGTAATACTGGTGATACCAAAAGGAAATGGTGACCTGTCCAGAATACATAGTAATGCTACTGTGCTTGTTGTAAATATGCCGAACAATAATTCCCTGTACAGCACTAGTGGCAGCACTACGTGGCGTAATTATATTACTTCTATCAATGCACTCGAAACAGATGCTAATGCCGCAGGAGTACCGCTCAATATGCTGAGTAATGTGCATGATAGTATTAAGACATTGCTGAAGAGCAAGGTGTACCTGTAGAGAAAAGATGGAACGAGTAAAATAAACAGCCTGCCTTAAGGAGTATTTACCTGTTTACAAGGCTGCAACCTATGCATTTACACTAACTGCATCCCATAATAACCAATAACGGTAAATAAACCGCATCGTATTAAAACCCCGAGGCAACACCAGATTAATAATTTTTTAAGATTCACATTTAATCCTGTTCCTACGGCAATACTGATGGGAGCACCGACTGTAATTGATCCCAAAACACCAAGGCCTATAATGCCATACTTATTCCAAAGCTTGGTTATTACCGGGTGTTTTTTTATTTCGTCGCTTTTTGTGGGTTTCTTTTTATGAAAGAAGGCCCTGATCTTATCACCAAAAAATGCGGCCACAACAGCTCCGGCTAAACCACCAACAAGGCTGGCAAAAAAAATTGTCCAGGGAGAAAGTTTAAAAGCAAAACCTGCGGGGATAGCGGCGTATATTTCGAAAGTAGCCAGGCCTGCTACGGTGAGTATTTTTAAAAACATAGAGACGGTGTAAATATTTGTTTATGCTCCATTGGCAAAAGTAATTGAAAGTGTGTGGCTAAAGCAGTAACTGGCTGTTAAAATAATTGACTGCTATAATTGGAATACAAGTTTAGCCACAGATTGAATACATTTCTCGCAAAGTCGCTAAGAAGCAAAGCCGCAAAGAATACATTTGGCTCCTTATTTTTTCAACGCCTCTCTCACTTTTGGTGCAATGGTAGTTCCAAAAATTTCAATTGATCGCATCATCGAGCTATGTGAAGGTCCGCCTACATCCATATGGGCAGAAAAACGGGTGAGGCCAAATAGTTCCTGCATCTGCAATATCTTATCAATGGCTTCACTGGCATCGCCGATAATTAAATGACCGTTACGGTGCCTGCCAGCTTCATAATGATTGGGATGATACGGCGGCCATCCCCTTGATGCACCTACCCTGTTCATTTGCGATGAATAGACCGGGTAATATTCTTCCGCAATTTTTTTACTATCGTCGCCAAAAAAAGCATGCATGTGTACTCCTACCTGGAACTTGCTCATATCATGACCAGATTGCTCATACACATTCTTATAATATGCAAACAATGGTTTGAATTGTGATGGGCTGCCACCGATGATCGCAAAGATGACCGGCAAGCCATATTTGCCTGCCCGCAATACGGACTCCGGTGTACCACCTACTGCTACCCAGATATTCAGATGATCGTTTACTGCACGGGGCAATACCTGTTGGTTTTTTAATGCAGGTCTGAATTTGCCTTTCCAGGTAATATGTTCGTTGTTATTTATTTGAAGCAGCAAGTCTAATTTTTCTTCAAACAGTTCGTCATAATCTTTAAGGTCGTAACCAAACAACGGAAAGGATTCTATAAAACTACCACGACCAGCTACTAACTCTGCCCTGCCGTTCGATAGCAAATCAATGGTTGCAAAACTCTGGTACAGTTTTACCGGGTCGGCAGAACTTATTACAGAAACTGCACTGCCGAGTTTAATCTTCTTTGTAACGCTGGCTGCTGCTGCTAAAATTATTTCTGGTGTAGATACCGCATAATCAGGACGGTGATGTTCCCCAATGCCAAAGAAATCAAGACCGACTTCATCCATCAGTTTTATTTCTTCCAACAACTCCCGTAACCGCTGCCCTGCTGGTTGTGGTTTACCTTCTTTATCATAATGATTATCACCAAACATACCGATACCGAGTTCCATACTGTTTTATTTGCGATGAAGTTACTGACGAAAATTATATTGACAGATGCATAAAATGCCTGTATCAATTTTTGACGTTTTCAATTTAACCACGGAGACACAACGTCACCGAGAAACACAGTGAAACTCCCTGCTCACCCTCTCTCGGTGGTTAGTGCCGAGCAAATCTACTGGCAGACAGGCACCAACCAAGACTTAAACAATATGAAAAGCAAGTGTGATAAGAATCAGTTTCGAAGATGCTAAATTAGTTTAGCTTCCATTATTGTTACCTCAAAACTAAAATATGAGACATCCTAATCCTGCTGTTATTATTATCACCTGTCTTTTGTTAAATACTTTTACCAGCCAAGCACAAGCTGATAAAAGTAAGTGGGTGGTAATAGGACAAAAAAATGTTGTTGTTAATAAGATTCCCGCTGCTCCTCAATACAGCATTAATGTAAGTACCCGGTACAAACTTCCCGGTATAGCAGTAGTAAAAAAAATAGCTGCTACCCCCACCATCTCCCTTGCAGAAGAATGGGCCGGCTATTGGAACCCCCGTGTTAATATGGGAAGCTATCTTGATTTGATAAATGAGGCAGGTGGTTTTTTGCTGATGACGGATGATGTGAAAGCCGTGTACCCGGTGTCAACTACTGGCGGAAATTCATTTTTGATAGCTGATATAAAAAGAAATACCGCTATAGCCGGCGGGCTTGTCAATTTATTGCGATGGAATTACGCTGCAACTACTCCCGGACGTTTTACAATGTCCAATTCAATAGCAGGATACCTGCAGGTGTTGCCAGTCAAGGGCGGCGTAATAAGCTATAGTATCAATCTATCTAAGTCCCGTAAAGGCACAGCAGACGAGTTCATGTGGGTGGTAGTTCCTCTTGATAAAGAAAGATATATTAATCTCGGTGCACTGGATATTGCAGACGGGTATAATCCCGGCATCAGCTATAAATTAGTATTGTATCATCCGGCGAGTAAAAAGATTGTTGGTTTTAATAAGGAAGCTGGCAAAACAGGATTGGTATTGGGCAGCTTTGAAGATTATTTAGCGGGCCGCTTACCTGCCACCTGGGATGCAGATTGGGAAATTGTTTATTTAGAAACCGGCGTTCGTCCGGTACCCGGCCGC
>CALRVH010000088.1:0-11365 GCA_943371565.1 Chitinophaga pinensis
CTGCAAAAATCATATGTATCTTCAATGGTTAGTCTGTTGGCGGCTTCAAGTACATCTACTTCGGGAGGTGTTACAACAACAGTTGCTGCTCCTAACGATAAATCCGATGTAAAGAGTGTGGTAAGGGCACACCTGGCTTCCCTGCGAGCTGAAATAAATGCTGCGGCTGCAGGAACAGCCGACCAGATGAGCAAATATCACTTACAAGATGTGTCTAAACGAATAGATAATGCGCTGAATCCGAAAGATTAAGCAAGATTATATTTAGTAGTATTTTAACACGGGGAGCCATAAGGATTCCCCGTTTTTCTTTTCAAATAGCTTTGCTGGCTTGTGATTCAGCCTTATCTTTGCACTCCGTTTGAAAAAGCGGTAGTTCTTCTAAAGTCCTTGTTTAAAAGGGACAATGTATTGCCGAAGAGGTTCAATAAGGGTTCTGCCTGTGCAGAAACACCTCAAGGGTATAATTTTAATACTGGGTAAAATGCCTAAAGTAAAAACAAACTCCAGTGCCAAAAAACGCTTCAAAGTGACTGGCACAGGGAAGATCATGCATCAGAAAGCTTTCAAACGTCACATCCTGACGAAGAAATCCAAAAAACGTAAACGTAACATGCGGAAAGACGGAACTGTAGCGGATTCACATCTGCACTTTGTAAAACGTCTATTGCGCTTAAAGTAAGCCACTGCTTACAACACTGAACACTTAACTTTTAACTCTAAACTAATTAGATATGCCTCGTTCAAAAAATGCAGTGGCCTCTAAAGCCCGCCGCAAAAAAATATTAAAACAAGCCAAAGGCTTTTATGGTAAACGTAAAAACGTACTTACCGTTGCCAAAAACGTTGTAGAAAAAGGTATGACCTACATGTTTGTAGGCCGTAAGCTGAAGAAAAGAGAGTACCGTGCATTGTGGATTGCCCGTATCAATGCGGCTGTTCGTGCAGAAGGAATGACTTATTCTGTTTTCATGAATAAGCTTCAGCAAAAAGGTATTGAACTGGATAGAAAAGTACTGGCTGATCTTGCAATGAACAACCCGGAAACTTTCAAAGGCTTGGTTGATTCTGTAAAATAAATTCCCTTTGAGCAAAAATAAAAGGTCTCCCTCCGAAAGGAAGGAGACCTTTTTATTATCGGATATTATTGACCGAAGGACTTTTTAATTTGTTCCGAAGCACAATCGCTGAGGACTTTATTAAATTCATCAGCTTTTTTCTGATCATCTTTTACTTTATTCCATGCTTCAACTTGTTTTTTTGCGCAATCATCCTGTGCAGCAGTACGTTTTGGGTCAGCGGCATCTATCGCATTAGCTTTTTTAGAACAATCACAAACGTCCTGTCCAATCTGTGTGCCGCTTTTCCCTTTGCCACAGGCAGTCAGCAAGGTAACGGTTAGAGCAAATAGAAATACTTTTTTCATAAATGTTAAGGGTTTAATTATTATAGAATTTACTTTCATACAGGGATTAATCACCAGTTTGTATTCTTTTGAAGTCTGTACCACTCCAGTAAAGAACAAAAGATGCTTTTTCGAAATACTCCACATTAATACCATCAGCTTTCAGTTTCACTTTTTTAATTTTTTCACCTTCCATTCCTTCAATGACAGATTTTGGAGTAGTGGACAATGCAGCATCTATCATTATATCTTCTTCCCATAGTTTTATATTATCCGGTCCGAGAATAATAGCGATCTTATAACTGTTTTTTATGCTGTCTGTTACAACCGCTGCCATATCATTCTTTCCATCCGCATTAAAATCTCCTTTAGTGATGTAGGGATAATTGGGGCTTTCCTTCCTTTTTGGAACAATAAAATAGTCAAAGGCATCTTTCATCCATTTGGCTTCTTTATCGTTTAAGACATGCCATTGTGTTCCAAATTTGGCATTGAGTAATCCGTTGACAGTTGCTTCGTCTGGAGTTGTGTAAGAAGCCTCTTCTGTTTTAACTACAGATGTTGCCGTGGTGGTGTCAATAGCTGTTTTAGCGGTGTCTTGTTTTGCAGAATCCTCCTTTTTTGCAGTAGAACTTTGCCCGCAGGAGAGGAGCGAAATGGCGGTAATAAAAATGAAAAATCGCATGATAATGGTTTTGGTGGTCGGAAGTTAATATTTTTTACCTCATAATTTCTCCAATCTTATACTTTTGTGCCGATAAAACAATTACTGGCCCAACCCCATTTATGCCGAAATGACAAATTCCTACCATGATCTCGTAAAGCAAACATTTAATTTTCCGCAAGACGGTATTGAAGTAGATGAAGGTAACCTGTACTTCAATGGTCTGGATCTTAATGCCCTGATAGCTAAATATGGCACCCCGATGAAGCTGACTTATCTGCCCAAAATAGGCATGCAGATAAAAAAAGCCAAGACTATGTTTGCTGCGGCTTTTAAGAAGCATAAATATGAGGGTAAGTATTTTTATTGTTACTGTACCAAAAGTTCGCATTTTAGTTTCGTAGTGGAGGAGGCATTGAAAAGTGATATTCACTTAGAGACTTCTTATGCGTATGATATTGAAATTATTAAAAAGCTTTACGCCAAAAAGAAAATTACCAAGGATACTCACATTATTTGTAATGGGTTTAAGCAAAAAGGTTATACCCGCCGTATCGCCAACCTGTTGAATGCAGGTTTTCATAATGTGATACCGGTCCTTGATAACAAGGAAGAATTGAAAGACTATGCGACGTCCGTAAAAGTGCCATTCAAGCTTGGTATTCGGGTGGCAGCCGAGGAAGAACCCAATTTCCCTTTCTATACATCCAGGCTTGGTTTTCGTGCAAAAGATATCCTTGAGTTTTATGTTGACAGGATAGAGGGATACGAAAGCAAGTTCCAGTTGAAAATGCTGCATATCTTCCTCAATAAAGGCATCAAGGACGATATTTATTATTGGAGCGAACTGAACAAAGTGATAAACCTTTATTGTCAGCTAAAGAAAATTTGTCCGGAACTGGATTCCATCAATATCGGAGGGGGATTTCCTATCAAGCATTCACTGGGATTTGAATACGATTACCAGTTTATGATCAACGAGATCGTACGCAATATTAAAACGGCGTGTAAGAAAGCCAAAGTTCCGATGCCTAATATTTACACCGAGTTTGGCAGTTATACCGTAGGGGAAAGTATGGCACACATTTATAGTGTGATTGCTGAAAAAATTCAGAATGACAGGGAAACATGGTATATGATTGATTCCTCATTCATCACTACACTACCGGATACCTGGGGTATTGGTGAAAAATTCCTGATGCTGCCAGTAAATAAATGGGACCAGGATTACCAACGGGTTGTACTTGGTGGGATTACTTGTGACAGCCATGATTATTATGATTCGGAGGAGCATATCAATGAAGTGTTTTTGCCTAAGGTGAATGGAGACAAGGATCCTTTGTATGTTGGGTTCTTTCATACAGGAGCTTACCAGGATCAGATCAGCGGTTATGGCGGTATCAAACATTGCCTGATCCCTTCGCCAAAGCATGTTATTGTTGGCCACGACAGGAATGGTAAGCTAGTCGATTGGGTATATGCAAAACAACAAACTGCACAAAGCATGTTGAAAATATTGGGATATAAGTAAGAAGTAATAATTCTTTCATAGAAAACCCTCCTGAAAACAGGAGGGTTTTTTGTTATTCAAGTCCTTAATTATCTTCTTTCTCTGCTGTATCGTTTCCATTGTTCATATTCCAATTTGCTATAACTTACCCTGCTCAAGTAAGTTCTGTCTAAATAGAACCGGTTATCATAGCCTTTCCAGTACATAAATCCCTGTGGGCTTCGGTGATAATATCTTCCGTCAGAATAGCGGTTCATTACAAATCCGGGTGTTGGGCTGATAATGAGGGCAGCTGAACTGCGATAACGGGCCGAAGGAGGAGGGGCCGGTGTGTTTCTTACGGTTCTTTCTTCTCTTTCATCTTTGTCTTTTGTTGCCCAAACCCTGCTGGGTTTGCAACTGGTAACAGTTGCCGCAATGGTAAGAATTAAAGCCGCAGAAAGGAGTTGCGTTCTTTTCATAGTGTAACTTTTAATATTTAAGAAATAGTGATTGATTAAAATCTTTACCTGTTGAATCAAGGACTACTAATTATTTATTTGCGTTGTACTTGTAAAATGTTAAGTTTCTGTCACTGGTTTTATCATTCCTATTCTCTTGTTCGTTTGTTTCTCACTTCACCGGGAGTGATATTTTTAGCTACCGGTACACTTTCTGCAGGTATTGTTTTTGTTTCAGTGACGACAAGAGATGTTTTCGCCTGGTCGGTTTTTGCAACCGTATCAGTAGTGACCGTTGTTGAAGGAAATGTTTTTGCCAGTTTATCAAGTGCCAATGTGTTACTTATTGTATCTCTGCCCATGATGATATCGGTGGTTACCCATCCTTCTGTATTGGTTTCTGCACTATCAAGGTTGAGAAACCGGAGTGCAACAGAATGGCTATCTGTTACCACAGGCGTTCGGGGCGCAAACAACCTACTGGTATACTCTTTACTGGCTGCACAGCTTGCGGCCATTGCCACAATCATAATCAAAATCACCGCTTGTCCTATTCTCGCTGTTTGCATGTCTATTGATTTTAATTTTAGGGGAATAACATCTTAACGCATTCATGTTCCAATTCATTTGCCATAAAATCATAAAATCAACCAGTATGAAATACTTTTTCATAGTCTTAACAGTATTGATGTGCGGAGCAAATGCAAAAGCACAACTTGTTCCGAATCTGAAGGAATCAGCTGAAGATTCAGTTAAGGCTGTTATCAACAAAATGTTCACAGGTATGAGGGCAGCAGACCCAGTATTATTGAAGAGCAGTTTTGCTGATAGCATGGTGCTGCAAACCATTTCAAGAAATAAAGAAGGACAGCTTATTGTAAGGAACGAAGATCCGGCAGGTTTTATAGACTTTATCAGTAAGGAATCGCCGGGAAACGCAGATGAGAGAATAGTATTCGATGTGGTAAAAGTAGATGGGCCGCTTGCTATTGCCTGGACTCCCTATAACTTTTATTATAAAGGCCAATTTAGCCATTGTGGTGTAAATTCTTTCCAGCTGGTCCGTTTTAATGGCGAATGGAAGATCCAATATTTGATTGATACAAGAAGGAAACAGGGCTGTATTGAGAAGTAAGTATTTAGTACAGGGCAAAAAGAAACCCCTCGTGGAAACGAGGGGTATAAACCAAAACCAACTGCTTATGAGAAACTCTTCGAATATTTTATTTAATTACTATTTCTGTTGCCGATGCTTTGACTACTTCTTTCTTCGGAAGGTTTAATGTCAACACTCCATTGATGTAAGAAGCTTCAATATTCGTTGCATCTATTTTTTCGTCTAATGTGAAAGATCTCTTAAAAGAACGATAACTGTACTCCCTGCGGATTTGTTTTTCGTTTTCTTTTATTTCCTCATTTTTCTTTTCTGCTGAAATAGTCAGCAGATTCTGATCAAGGCTCAATTTAAAATCCGTCTTTTCAAAACCAGGAGCCACTACTTCTAATTGGTAACTCTTGTCTGTTTCTTTGACGTTGACCGGAACAGACCCTTTTCTTTCACCATTGTTAAATTCTGTTTTAAATAATGCTGGTAGTTCAGTGAAGAGGTCGTCTACAAGGGTATTGAAGGTCCCTTCAAATGGTTTCCTGTTGAATTTTACGTTTGTCATCGCTATTATGTTTTATTTGTTTGATGATGTTTGTTTCCGGAAAGTATTTGTCAAACCATATACCACAGCATATTTTTATAAGTTTTTATGTCAATACTGGCGGAAACTGGAATATCCAAAAGACAGAATTTCCGAAAAGGGGAAAATTTGCTGACATAATTTCTTATGGGCAAATACAGTCACAATACCGTAAACATTTTCTTTACATTTGTGGTTCAAAAAAATAAAAGATATGTATCCCGAAGAAATAGTAATACCTATGAAAGAAGAGCTGACGGAAAACGGATTTACCGAATTACTTTCATCTTCTGAGGTAGAATCTCAATTGACAAAAGAAGGAACAACCCTGGTCATGATTAATTCTGTTTGTGGTTGTTCAGCAGGTACTGCCAGGCCGGGAGTGCTTATGGCCGTTGCCAACAAAGGCAAGAAACCAGATTTTCTGACTACCAGTTTTGCAGGCTTTGATGTAGAAGCTGTAAAAACATTGCGTCAGCACCTGATGCCTTATCCGCCATCTTCACCAGCAATAGCCTTATTTAAAAATGGCCAATTGGTACATTTTATCGAACGTCACCAGATAGAAGGCAGACCGGCACAGGTAATTGCACAGAACCTTATCGGGGCTTTTGAGCAATACTGTAATTGAGGAAGCAACGGGTATTGAGTTACTAGTTTCGAGACCTATAACTCGAAACTTTTTTCGTTAAGGTAAAAACTCGCAGCTCGAAACTCACAGCTCACGGCTTTATTAGTATATTCGCTTTCCTTAATCAACAGCATGTATCCCAACCTTTATTACGCATTTAAAGACCTGTTCGGAGTAGAGTGGAAGTTTCTTCGCTTTGTAAATTCATTCGGCTTTTTTGTTGCCATTGCCTTTATTATTTGTGCCATTGTTTTAGCTAATGAATTAAGACGAAAAAGCAAACAAGGGCTTTTTCAACCTACAGAAATGCAGGTGATGGTAGGACAGCCTGCTACAATACTTGATTTAGGGTTAAATTTTTTACTGGGTTTTTTACTAGGATACAAAATTGTAGCCCTTTTTATAATGGACAGCACGGCTACAGAAGACCCGCAGGCATTTATTTTTTCTACTTTAGGAAGTTGGCCTGCCGGTATCGGCCTGGGATTGTTATTTGCCGGGTTAAAATGGTGGGAAAAGAATAAGCAAAAATTAGCCAAACCAGAAAAAAGAACGGTAAGAATCTGGCCCCATGACAGGGTAGGGGAAATAACGATCATGGCTCTCATTTTCGGGTTGCTTGGGGCGAAATTGTTTGATATTTTTGAAAATTGGTCCGGGTTTCTAAAGGACCCATCCGCATACATTTTTTCTGCCCAGGGACTCACTTTTTATGGTGGCCTTATTTGTGCTGCCATTGCAATTTGGCTGTATGCCAAAAAGCATAAGATTGGATTCTGGCATTTGAATGATGCCATGGCTCCAACCATGATGTTGGCCTATTCATTAGGCCGGATTGGTTGCCAGGTTTCTGGGGATGGAGATTGGGGGATACCCAATACCAGCCCAAAGCCTTTCAACTGGCTGCCAGATTGGATGTGGGCTTACAGATTCCCTCATAATGTGAACGAAGTGGGAGAAAAAATTCCCGGGTGTACAGATGTCAAGTATTGTAATCAGCTCGACGTTGCGGTTTTCCCAACTGCCTTTTATGAAATTGTAGCTTGTTTCATCCTTTTCCTCATTATCTGGTCACTAAGAAAAAAGTTTAAAGTTCCCGGGACGCTTTTTGGGCTTTATTTAATGCTAAATGGTCTGGAAAGGTTTTTTATTGAAAAAATAAGGGTAAATACCCGCCTTGATATCTTTGGTTTCAGGCCTACACAAGCAGAAGTTATTTCTACAATTCTTTTCCTTTCGGGATTAGCTATCTTGATTATCCGGGCCCAAAAAGCCAAAAAACAAAAATTGACAGGAGGAGCGGTTAAGCCCTCTTGATAGTTACGGCTGAATTTTTAAAAGGGAGAGTCACTTGAAAGCCTTTCTGGCAGTGGGTTTTACGATTAGTTCACATTTGGTATCGTTTGCGTAATATCTTGTGTGTAATTTTCACGCCTAAACGCTATGAGATACCGGCTTTATTAGGTACTTTTGCAGACGGTCTGGGACGGTAAATACATATTTTCAATTAACTATCCATTTGCAACATTCTGCAAACAAAGACTGTCATTATACGTTGATATTTAAATCTTTTTAGTTATGCGGCAGCTCAAAATTGCTACCCAGATTACCAACAGAGACTCACAGGCTGTTGAGAAATACCTGCAGGAAATTTCTAAAATCTCAATGATTACGCCGGAAGAAGAGACTACTCTTGCCCAGCGTATCAAGATGTTTAACAGGAATCCCGTAGACTCTCAAAGGGCCTTAGATAAGCTTGTACAAGCCAACCTCCGTTTCGTAGTATCTGTAGCAAAACAGTATCAACATCAGGGATTGTCACTTAGTGACTTAATTAACGAGGGTAACCTAGGCTTGATCAAAGCGGCTCAACGTTTTGACGAAACCAAGGGTTTCAAATTCATTTCTTACGCTGTGTGGTGGATTCGCCAATCGATACTACAGGCGTTGGCAGAGCAGGGCAGATTAGTCCGCTTGCCACAAAACAAAATTGGCACTTACAACAAAGCTAACAAAGCCTACATGGCTTTCGAACAGGAACATGAAAGAGAGCCATCTACAGAAGAATTAGCTGAATTACTGGAGATGAGTGAAACGGAAATCAACAACATTTTTCAAAGCAACACCCGTCATACTTCCCTTGATGCACCCGTGCATGAAGCTGAAGATGTAGCCATGGGAGATTTGCTGGAAGGTGGTGATGATACAGATGATGATGTGATGAAGGATTCATTGAGAAATGAAATCCGCCGTGTTTTGAAATCATTGTCTCCAAGAGAAGCTGAAATCGTAAATGCTTATTTCGGTTTGGACGGCGAAAATGGAGTTACCATTGAGCAAATCGGGCAGAAATACGACCTGACGAAGGAACGTATCCGCCAGATCAAAGAAAGAGCCATTAAGCGTTTGCAAAAAGCCCGTTACAGCAGTGCTTTAAAAGCATACCTGGGCTAATCAATTTTAATTTGATGGGTTTTTTATAAGCGTCCCGTCTCGTTTAAAACGAGACGGGATTGTTTTTTTACAACCTTTTTGCTTTCTGCTGGTTAATTTTGTGATAGCTATGAAAATGCGACACATACTTCTGATTTCTTTTCTCACTGGATTATTGTTTTCCTCTTGCGAAAAAGGGGTTGAGTTCAATCTGGATGAAGTAACTCCGAAACTGGTAGTAGAGGCAACGATTGAAAACGGGCAAGCTCCTGTTGTTTACCTTTCCAAAAGCCAGGCTTATTTTTCTCAGATCGACTTAACCGCATTGGCCAATAGTTTTGTCCGTAATGCAGACGTATATGTTTCTGATGGTATCCTGACTCACAAGCTGAAAGAATATACTTTACCTGTTGGCGGCGGCCTCAACTTCTATTATTATACCAATGACCCGGCCAGCCCAGCTACAGCATTTATTGGGCAGTTGAACAGGCAATATTCTCTTAGAATAGTAGCTGAAGGAAAGGAGTATACAGCCGTAACAACGATACCCAATACTACCCGGCGAATTGATTCTGTTTTCTGGAAACCTGCTCCAACGGGAAACCCGCCTGAAAAAGTAGCTTTAATGTTCAGAGGGTATGACCAGCCCGGATTCGGTGATTACATCCGTTATTTTACAAAGCGAAACAGCGAGATATTTTATCCGGGTCTTAATTCAGTATATGATGACCAGATAATTGACGGCAGCAGTTATGAAGTGCAGATTGAAAGAGGCGTAGATAGAAATATGAGCAACCCCGATGGGTATTCATTCTTTAACAGGGGTGATACCGTTACCATAAAACTTTGCAATATTGACAAAGCGACTTATGATTTCTGGCGGACTATGGAATTTACATATGCCAGTGTTGGCAATCCGTTTTCTTCCCCCACCAAAGTGATAAGCAATATAAAAGGCGGCGGCCTGGGTTATTTTGGAGGCTATGCTGTCCAGTACAGAACTATAATTATCCCGCAGTAAACTGATATCGCAGAAACGGTTTTCATCTCTTAAGTTTCCGGTCATGTAACTCACCTGCTGATTGCCAATTTACCTTTAATTTTACCAGATTATAAATCGATAACGCAATGGATACTACAGAAAAAGTACAATGTTTGATTATAGGATCAGGACCAGCCGGGTACACAGCAGCAATATATGCATCAAGAGCAGGATTAAATCCCGTCTTATACCAGGGTATACAGCCAGGGGGGCAATTGACCATTACAACGGAAGTTGAAAACTACCCGGGATATCCTGATGGCATCCAGGGGCCTGATATGATGGTACATTTTGAAAAACAAGCGGCCCGGATGGGTACAGATATACGTTATGGATTAGCCACTAAGGTTGATTTCTCAGGTGCTGTTCATAAAGTACAGATAGATGAGGAGAAATGGATAGAAGCAGATGCCGTTATTATTTCTACGGGTGCATCTGCAAAGTGGTTGGGAATAGAAAGTGAGCAACGACTGAATGGTTATGGAGTAAGTGCCTGTGCAGTGTGTGATGGCTTTTTCTTTAAAGGAAAAGAAGTAGCGATAGTTGGTGCTGGTGATACTGCGGCAGAAGAGGCATTGTATTTGTCAAAAATATGTTCGCAGGTACATATGATAGTTCGCAAAGGTGAAATGCGGGCCAGTAAAGTGATGCAGGAAAGAGTGATCAACATGCCCAATATTAAAATTTATTGGAACAGTGAGACAGATGAAGTTATTGGCGATAAAAAAGTGGAGGCGGTCAGAATAAAAAATAATCAAACAGGAGAGAAGCAGGAAATTCCAGTCAGCGCATTTTTTGTAGCGATCGGTCATCAACCCAATTCGGAAATATTTAAAGAATTTTTGAATATGGATGAAGCAGGGTATATCAAAACAATTCCTGGTACTTCTAAAACAAATGTTGAAGGTGTATTTGCTTCAGGAGATGTACAGGATAAAATTTACCGGCAGGCAGTAACAGCCGCTGGTAGCGGTTGTATGGCAGCTTTAGACGCTGAAAGGTATTTGGGTGCTAAGGGTATTCACTAAAATTATCTTCTGTTATGGCTGAATTAATAACGGTAGAGCTAAAACAGCTTCATTTTTTCGCTTATCATGGTTTGTATGCAGAGGAAAGAAAAACAGGCAATGAGTTCGAAGTAAACCTGTTTGTTTCTTATCTGCCGGCTTCCGGAATGATAACTGGTATTTCAGACACAGTTAACTATGTTCAGCTATATGAATTGCTGAAATCTGAAATGCAAAAGCCCCGTGATTTACTTGAAACATTTGTGATGGAAGTTTCGGAAATCATTCACCTGTCATTTCCCAAAATAAAAAAGATCGAAATGGCGGTTACTAAATTACATCCTCCAATTCCGGGATTTACAGGAACAGTAGGAGTGAAGTACTGCAAAGACTATTAGTTGTATAAATGAAAATTGCGGAACCATGGCTCCGCAATTTATTATAGTTTGGCAAAGAAGTTGTTTACAACACAAGTGTTGCTTCTCTGTATCCGTTTGTTTTCTGAATCACTTTTACGGTCACTTTCTTTTTGGCCGCAAAAGCCT
>CALRVH010000089.1:0-10574 GCA_943371565.1 Chitinophaga pinensis
TATAATTAGGATTAGATGGAGCTACAGCAAGGTCAGCAAGTGATGTTGTAATAACTCCTGCCGAAATATTCGACCAGCTTGAACCACTGTTGGTTGATTTATATACACCCGTCCATCCACCATATATTATGGTCTCATTGGTTGGATGAATTTCAATCGGTGTAACCCACTGACCGGCAGAAGGCTGCGGAAGGTTGGAATAAGTATTTCCTCCATTTATTGATCTGTAAAGCCCGCCTCCCTGGCTGGTTCCCCAAATCTTTAGATGATCGGTCGGACTTACGAGCCCTTCCATACCATCTGCTCCCAGCCAATCTGCCCAGTTACCAGATGCTTGCCTGGTTACACTTCCATTGTCTTGTGCACCACCTGTAATTACCGTGGCATTCGTTTTTGAATTAGCCATACGATAGAACTGCCGGATAGTTAATCCCACTGAAAGGTCGGTCCAGTTGTCTCCATTATCAGTGCTTTTATAAATACCGCCGTCGGATATAGAATAAAGGATATTGCCTATCCAGAATAATCCATGTACATCTGCATGGTTGTATCCACGGCCGTTAGGATAAAACCATTCTGTTAATGCGGTGAAGTTATTGCCACCATTGGTAGATCTCCAGCAAATAATACCAGCGATATAAACATCATCTGCATTGGTGGGGGATACATCCATTCCCATATCATAAGTGGCCTGGCCAGACGTACCCGTTCCATCTGATTCATAGCCAAAAAAATTGGTGCCGCTGGTGGGGCTACCGACGATCGTTGTCGTAAAACTTAATCCCGCATCAGTTGAACGGTACATTCTTCCGAATAAGCTGCCACTTGCCTGCACGGCATACACAATATTTGGGTTGGCGGCAGACACGGATATTAATGTGCGGCCACTATTAGTAATACCCTGCGTTGCTCCTAAAGAAGTCCAGTTGACGCCATTATTAGTAGAACGGATAACATCATTGCCCGAAGCATACATAATATTTACATCATCTGGTTTGAATTCAATATCCTCTTTACTTCCTGTATGTACCTGTGTCCATGATGTACCGGCATTCACAGATCTCCAGATGCCATTCGTAGCGGTAGCAAAAACAATATTCGTAGATGTTGGATGGATAAGCACTTTCCTGATTGTACCAGTGGGTCCACCACCAGTTGAAGTAAAAGAGGTTCCGCCATTTGTTGATTTCAACAACAGGCCGGTGCTTGTTCCAACATATACAATATTTTGATCAATAGGGTCGATTGTAATGGCGAATATGGACATCCAGGTAGAATTATTATCTGTAAGTGGTACCCAACTGCTGCCTGCATTGGTAGACTTCCACAATCCACCGCCAGGTGACCCGACATAAATTATGTTAGGGTTGGCGGGGTGAATAGCCATTGCAGAAAGTCGGCCAACACCCGGATTCCAACCGGATGTATGTGTCCAGCTGCCAGGTCCAAGTGGCGTCCAGTTGGCGGCAGCGGTCGCTTCTGTTCTCATTCTATTCCGGCTTTGCAGAAAATTATTCCATTCTGTCTGCGGAGAAATGAAAAAACCGTTTTCATCTGTATGGAATTTACGTTCATACAACCAGCGTTGAAATTGTTTGTAGCCGGTTCCTCGGCCAGTACCTGCACTATCAAAATACCGTTTAGCTCTTGTTTCCACTTCAGTAATAGAAAGGTCATTCCTTTCCATTAATTCAAAAACCTGGTGTTGCGCCGAAGTGGTGATAGCACAAGAAAGCAGTAAAAAAAAGGGAAGAATTTTTTTCATGAACGGTTGGTTAATGGTTTATGCTTTGAGTCTATAAAAGTAAATAAAATTCGTAGTGGGGATTAGCACTTGCGAAAATAAAGGCAACCGGTTGAGTAAACAGTTGTTACTCATGTTCCCTGCCCTTAACAGGAGCATTCTTCCATGAATTATTTAGGGTTTCAAATTCTTTCAGATCTTCAGCAGAAAATTCTTTGTTACCGAGATTTTTCAAATCCGGTTGTCCGGCGTTAACCCAGGCTGTGTACCAAAAGCTTGCCACTGCATAAACAGATTGACGCATTCTTCTTTCAATCATTCCTTTCAGTTTTGCATCATAAGCTTTTGCAAAAGCGGATGAATACTGACGGATGGTTATCCCATTACGGTCTTCAAAGGAATATTTCTGATCGCCGGGAAATTGATTTGTCAGTTCCTTTTCATATTTCAAAACCGTATCTGCTGCCGCAGCACTTTCTAATACTCTTTTCCAGATAAAATCAGATGGGATTTTGATGTACTCAGCTTTTCCAATAAAAAAATCCCAGTCTTTTTCTGCCATCAACTCAGGGATACGGCTTTCCCAGAAGCCATGAATACCTTTCTGGTCGGTGAATTGACCATTATGATTTTTTGTAGCATGCAGTGGTACATGCGAGTCGGCAATGTAGTGACCGATCTCTGCGGAGTATTTTAAAATTTTGGCCTGGTTCTTTTCTTTAAAAGCATCAGTGAGTTTGTACAGCATGGTTTGTAACCACCAGGGTACAATACCGTAAGTATTTAAAGAATCTTCTGAATATTTTGCCACCGCATCGTTCCATTTTCTAGGCAACGCATCGTATGGGTAGCTGCCATAATGATCAATATCTATATAATGCCTTGCACCCTCTTCCGGTATCGCATATCTTCTTTTGTCCGGATCAACAGCATGTTCTGAAAGAAAATCGATTTGTGGCTTATACAGTACCATCATTTCCGGCGGCAACAGGAATACGGCGAAGTAGTTGATTTTTTTATGCGCATAAAATCCCCAGCAAAAGCAATCTTTGGTTAGGAGAGAAAACAGGAAAATAAAAAACAACTTTTGCATTACTTGGTACTATTGGGTCCGGAATGTTCTTCGATTTTTTCAGCATCCAAATCCACCACACCGCCTGTCACTGCATACTTCATTGCTTCACCTGAAGAAATTTTATCAATCTTTCTTACTTTGTCTCTGGGTAAAACATATAACTGACCGGCAAAATTGTAAGCCTGGGGCACATATACGGCCACATGTTGAGTGCCCAATTCAAATTTACTCATCTCTTCGTCAGTTAAAAAACCAACTATCCACACATCATCCGAAAACACATTTGCCAGCACAGCTTTATTAAACTTACGTTTATCACCGGCAAAGGCTTCAAAAAAGTCTTTTGTAGAGGTGTACAAAAATTTTATCACCGGTGTTCTGGCCATCCATTGGTCAAAGAAATTGATAAAGCTGCCCATCAGGAAATTGGAGCTTATCCATCCTACGAAAATTACAAAGGAAATAACTACAACAAAGCCAAGGCCGGGGATCTTTTTGACGTTTCCGTTCGCATCTTCCTTGATCCAGGACGGAAATATCTTGTTTATCAGGTTAGGAAGAAGGTCGTCAACAAAGTTGAAAGCAGCCACAATAGCCCAAACGGTGATGGCAATCGGGGCAATAATGAGCAACCCCTGCATGAAAAAACGTAATATTTTTTTCACGAAGCTCTTTGTTTGTGGTTTGGCCGCAGTATCCATTCAGCTGATTTACAGACTAAGGTAAACTAAAAATTATGTCCCGAAAGGGGCAAAAAATCGGTGAGCGGTAAAAAAAAAGGACGGAAACTTTGGTTACGAAAAAAGTTTCCATAGTTTTGTGCCCGAATTATCAACTAATGGAACCTAAAGAACGCATATTATTTAAGGCTGAGGAGTTGTTCATGCAATACGGTATCCGCTCAGTTTCTATGGATGACATTGCCAACAACCTTGGCATGTCGAAAAAAACACTTTACCAGTACTTTGCTGATAAGGATGAGCTGGTCGAAGCGGTTGTTGAAGGCCATATTACGATAGTACAGGGAGATTGTATAAACTGCAGGGTCCGGGCAAAAGATGCTATCCACGAGATCTTTCTTACCATGGAGCATATCATGCAGGAGTTCAGTAATATGAACCCCATGCTGGTGTACGACCTGGAGAAATTTCATTTCAAGGCCTACCAGCGGTTCCGGGAGTACAAAGACAAATTCCTGTTGCAAATAATCCGCAATAATATCGAATGGGGTATCAGGGACGAGTTATACCGCCCGGATCTTAATATAGATGTGCTGTCAAAATACAGGATTGAATCTATCATGATCCCCTTTAATGTGGCCGTATTTCCGCCGGGTAAATATGATTTGGGAACTACGTCCGGAATAATGATCGAAAACTTCACCTACGGTCTGGCGACTATCAAAGGACACAAACTGATTCAGAAATATAATGAGCAACATAAAAAAAATCTTTCGTATGAAGAGAGTAAGAAATAAACAATGGCTTTTAGCACTGGCTTTATTCCCATCTGTTCTATTTGCACAGGACACTGCAAAAATTACCCGGCATGAATTTTCTATTCAGCAGGCAGTTGATTATGCAACAAAGAATAATGTGAATGTGAAGAATGCATTGATAGAAGTAAAACTGCAGGAGCAGGTAAACAGGGAAGTGACCTCCAATGCTTATCCGCATATCAATGCGAACATGGGAATTACTTATAATCCGGCAGTGGCTACACAGGTGGTGCCCAATTTTATTTCGCCGGCTACCTACCAGGTACTGATAGACCAGGGTGTAAAAGATGGTAACGGTAATCCAATTGTAATGCCTAATGATTTTGGATTTATTGCCGCACAGTTTGGCAGCAAGTTCAGTGCATCTGCCGGTATTAGCCTTAGTCAGTTGTTATTTGACGGGCAGGTATTTGTTGGCTTGCAGGCAAGAGATGCAACGATGCGGTTCGCCAAAAAGAATGTAGAAATAACCGAAGAAATCATAAAAGCCAATATCCATAAAATATATTACCAGTTAGTAGTCAGTAAAACACAGGTTGAATTATTAGATGCCAATATAGCCTTGCTGGAAAAATTGTTGCATGACACCCGCCTTATTTATGAAAATGGATTTGCTGAACGATTAGATGTGGACAAAGTAAGTGTGCAACTGACTAACCTGCAAACGGAAAAAAGAAAAGTACTCAACACTATTTCCAATGGCTATTACGGATTAAAAGTATTGATGGGAATGCCGGTAAGCGACGAACTGGTACTCACTGATAAATTATCTAATGAGCAAATTAAAGAAGGGATGCTGGAAGCCACTGATTATTCTTATGACAACAGGAAAGAGTATCAGTATGCACAGATAGGAAGAGAACTTTTTAGTTATAATGTTCGCCGGTATAACCTGAGCCGCCTGCCAACTATTTCTTTAAACGCCAACTATGCTAAAAATGCACAACGGAACAATTTCGATTTATTTGGCAAAGGAGAGTGGTTCAGTATAGCCTCCATCAATCTGAATATTGCTGTGCCTATTTTCAATGGGTTTGCTACCAAATCAAAAATACAGCAGGCAAAACTGGAATTGGAGAAATCGGAAAACCAGATTGAGGCGTTGAAGCTCTCGATAGATAATGAAGTGGCAGTGGCAAAAAATAATTTTACATCTGCCATTGCCAGTATGGATTTTCAGAAAAAGAATATGGAGCTGGCAGAAAAAATTTATCAGCAAACAAAAAAGAAATATGAAATGGGCACCGGCTCGCAAACAGAGATCAATACAGCTCAAACAGATTTAAAAGCGGCGCAAACCAATTATATCACGGCGCTGTATGATGCTATTGTTGCTAAGGTTGATTTTATGAAAGCAACGGGTAAACTATAAACACGGACTTGTCTGCCGACAGGCAGGTTAAACTATGTTAAAATGACTTTACAGATTAATACACAGTATATGAAAAGAACAACAACTACGGCAGTAATCATTGTTGCGTCAACATTTTTCCTTGCTTCATGTGGAGCCGGTGCAAAAGATAAAAAAGGCGATATCGGCGATATGAAAGTGAAGCTGGAGAAATTAAAGAAAGAAAAAAATGAATTGGATGTAAACATCCGCCAGCTGGAAGACCAGATTGCCAAAGCCGATCCGAAAGCAGCACAACAGGCCAGGAAACTTGTAAGTATTGATACACTTCGCATACAGGACTTTAACCATTTTATCGAACTGCAGGGTAGGGTTGATGCAGAGGGAATGGCGTATGTGGCACCATCGGGTCAGGGCGGACAAGTGAAAGCCATCTTTGTGAAAGCGGGGCAAAAAGTTGGTAAAGGACAATTGATCCTGAAGCTGGATGATGCTATGGCAAGACAGGGTGTGATTGCTGCACAACAGCAAACTGGTCAACTAAAAGCAAGACTGGCACAGGCACAAACAGTGTATGAACGTTACCAGAATTTATGGAAGCAAAATATTGGTGCAGAGATACAGGTTATAAATGCCAAAGCAGATGTGGATGCACTGGCGGCACAATTGCGGGCAGCCCAGGCGCAGGTTGGTATGGCCCAGGAACAAGCCAATATGTCGAACGTTTATGCAGGCATCAGCGGAACCATTGATGAGATGAATGTAAAAGTGGGAGAATTTTTTTCTCCGCAAAGTGCAGCTATGCCGGGTTCTGGTATCCGTATTGTGAACAACAATAATTTGAAAGTAGTTACCAATGTGCCGGAAAATTATATAACAAGAGTGAAAAAAGGTGATAAAGTGGAAGTAGTAATTGCGGACAGCGGCAAGCCTCCTTATCAATCTGTCATCAGTGTAGTTGGCGTATCTATTGACCCAACTACGAGGTCATTTACAACAGAAGCAAAACTTCCCTCTGACCCGTTGCTGAAACCAAATCAGACCGCTACCCTTAAAATACTTGATTACGAAGCAAAAGGTGCCGTGGCTGTGCCAGTGAATGTGGTACAGAGTGATGAGAAAAGTAAGTATGTGTATGTTATGGAAAAGGCCGGTGACAAAATGGTTGCCCGGAAAAAAGTGGTGAATGTAGGTGAGGCATACAATGGATTTATTGAAATTAAAAGTGGCCTTACGGGTGGCGAGTTGATCATCACAGAAGGTTATCAAACAGTGTATGACGGGCAGTCAGTGACTACAGGGAAGTAACCCCCTGTCCCCTAAAGGGGAGACTCAGGTCAGATAAACTTTAGTCTATTATAAAGCTGTTGAAAGAAAAGTAAAATGTGTGATTGAAACTCTTTCCCTCCTTGGAGGGGTGAATAGAAGACACTAAATGCTTTAATCAATCTGGGGTGGGTCTGCTGAATAAAGAACAGAACCATGAACGGAGCGTCGCAACGTCAGCTAAACAGAATTACTGTAGTTGACTAAACCAAAATTCAATTGACGATTTAAAATATTTCAGATGAAAATTTTTGAAGGCATCAAAGACAAGTTCAAACAGTTTGGTCCAACCAGTTGGGCCATTGACAACAAAACGGCCATCTATATTATTGCTATCCTTATTTCCTTATACGGGTTGATAAAGTTTAACAGTATGCCGAAGGAGCAGTTCCCGGATATTGTAGTGCCAACCATTTCTATAGCAACAGTATATGTAGGTAATTCACCAAAGGATATTGAGAACCTGGTGACCCGGCCAATAGAAAAACAACTGAAAGGTATCAGCGGTGCCAAGGTAAATAAGATTCAAAGTACCTCACAGGCGGATTATAGCCTGATCATAGTTGAGTTTGATACCGATGTAAAAACTGATATCGCCAAACAAAAAGTAAAAGATGCGATAGATAAGGCAAAAACTGATTTGCCCAATGATCTGACATCACAACCGGATGCACAGGAATTTGCTTTTAGCGAAATGCCTATCATGTTCGTCAATATCAGCGGAGATTATGATGCGATGAAACTGAAGGTATATGCTGATAAAATGCAGGATAAGTTTGAAGAGTTGAGTGAAGTGACCAGGGCGGAAATTGTTGGTGCGCCGGAAAGAGAGATACAGGTAAATGTGGATCCGTATAAAATGACGGCCGCAAGGGTAAGTTTCATGGATATTGAAAATGCGATCAGCCGGGAGAATAACGACATCACAGGGGGATTAATAGAGGTGGGAAATATGAAGCGAACCCTGAAAGTAAAAGGACAGTTTAGCAGTGCGTTGGATTTACAAAATATTGTGGTGCGAAGCAGTGCAAGGGGAGCATCTGTTTATTTGAGAGATATTGCCGAATTAAAGGATACTATTAAAGACAAAGAGAGCTATGCCCGGCTGGATGGTAAGAACGTTGTTACCTTAAATATTGTAAAAAGAGCCGGAGAGAACCTTATTAACTGTGCTGATAAAGTAAAAGCGGCGGTGGAAGAGATGCAGGCGGCTGAAGAACTGCCTAAAGATTTAAGAGTAGAATTTACAGGTGATACCAGCAGGCAAACAAAGACCTCTTTCAATGAATTGATCAATACGATTATCATCGGGTTTATCCTGGTGTTACTCATCCTGATGTTCTTTATGGGAGTTACCAACGCCTTCTTTGTGGCATTGAGTGTGCCGTTGAGTGTATTTGTTGCCTTTTTATTCTTGCCTATTGCAGATGGAATTATCGGTACCAGCGTTACGTTGAACTTTATTGTTTTATTTGCCCTGCTCTTCGGATTGGGAATTATTGTGGATGATGCCATTGTGGTAATTGAAAACACCCACCGAATTTATAATAACGGGAAGGTGCCAATTGTAAAAAGTGCTAAGGCGGCGGCAGGTGAAGTATTCATACCCGTATTGGCAGGTACGGCAACTACATTGGCTCCTTTCTTTCCGCTGTTATTCTGGAAGGGCCTGATCGGTAAGTTTATGATTTACCTGCCTACCATGCTGATTCTTACCCTGGCAGCATCATTGATTGTTGCCTTTATTTTCAACCCGGTTTTTGCTGTCAGCTTTATGAAGCCGGAGGGCAAGGAATTTGAGAAACCAAAGAAAGCGATATTCAGAAATAAATGGTTCATCGTATTCCTGGTAGCTGGTATTTTATTACACCTGCCGGGTATGCATGGCATTGCCAATTTCTTATTGTTGATGGCGGTGTTGATGGTATTCAACGCTTATGTGCTGAATGGCTGGATTCATTCATTCCAGCAAAGAGTATTACCGAAGCTGATGAATCGTTATGAAAAACTATTGAGCTGGATACTGGTAGGCAGAAGGCCGGTTTATACATTCATATCACTGTTTGGTGTATTTATTTTTGCGGCTGGTTTGTTGATGATGAGTATTAATGCCGGCAGAACCAAATCTACCTTCTTCCCCAGCGGCGACCCGAATTTTGTATATGTGTATTTAAAACTACCGGTAGGAACTGATGTAAAATATACAGACAGTATAACCACGGTATTGGAAAAGCGGGTAGCAAAAGTATTGGAGAAAGAAAAGCCGGGTACACCGGGCAGTATCGTAGAAAGTATTATTACAAATGTGGCAGTGAGTGCCAATAACCCCAGGGATAATAACCGGAGTGTACAGTCTAATCTTGGACGTATCCAGGTTTCATTTGTTGAATTTGAAAAAAGACATGGCAAAAGAACTATGCCATATAAAGATGCTATACGGGCTGCAGTACAGGGAATTCCTGGTGCCAATGTGGAAGTGGCACAGGAAGATGGTGGCCCACCCACTGACCCACCAGTGAATATTGAAGTGGTGGGTGATAATTTTGAAAACATTGCTTCTGTTGCTACACAATTATCTAATTATTTAGACACCAACCGGGTAAAAGGTATTGAGAACCTGCAGGCTGATGTGGATTTGAATAATCCGGAGATCACTATCAATGTAGACAGGGAGAAGGCGATGTTTGAAGGGATTAGCACCGGGCAGGTAGGTATGGAATTACGAACTGCCGTTTTCGGAAAAGAAGTAAGTAAGATAAAAGACGGTGAAGATGAATATAAGATCCAGCTTCGCTATAGCGATCTGAAGCGTAATAATATCACTGACCTGATCAATATGCGTATCACATTTATGGATATGAATACGATGCAGGTTAAATCTATACCACTTAGTGCAGTGGCTACTATTGATTATACAAATACAACGGGTGGTGTAAAAAGAAAAAATATCAGGCGCACCATTCAGTTACAAAGTAATGTAACAGACCCAACATTGGTAGGCCCGATCAATAAAGAGTTACAATTAAAAATTGATGACTTTAAAAATAAAGCAAAGATTCCGCCTGATGTAACCATTAGATTAAGCGGCCAGAGTGAGCAGGAAAAAGAAACACAATCGTTCCTGGGTACTGCTTTTATGATTGCTATTGGTCTGATCTTTTTAATCCTGGTACTGCAGTTCAACTCTATGAGTAAACCTTTTATTGTAATTACTGAAATATTCTTCTCGGTAATTGGAGTATTAATGGGATATGCTATTACAGGAATGACGATCGCTACCATCATGTTACTGGTAGGTATTGTTGGCCTGGCGGGTATTGTAATTAAGAATGGTATCCTGATTATTGAATTTACGGATGAGCTGCGTGGCAGGGGAATGCGGACAAGAGAAGCGGCGATACAGGCCGGAAAGATCAGGATTATTCCAGTATTACTTACTGCAGTGGCAACCATATTAGGTTTGTTGCCGTTGGCAATAGGATTTAATATAGATTTTGTCGGATTGTTTCAGCACCTCCGGCCTAATATTTTCTTCGGTGGTGACAGTGTGGTGTTCTGGGGTCCGCTGAGTTGGACAATT
>CALRVH010000090.1:0-10400 GCA_943371565.1 Chitinophaga pinensis
ATGTATCTGATTTAGCATAAGTGCTTCCATCCGGGTTATAGTAGCTATTAAACAAATCCTGGGCGTTAGTACTATTGTAAGTAAGATAGTCTGCATCAACCGTCAGCTCTCTTCCGGTAGAATCAAACACATGGCGAAGATTAAAATTAGCTCCCAGGTGTTTCCATTTTCTGTCATTGCTGGTAGCAGACAATGTACGGCTCAATAATACACCACCCGGATTTGAAATAGAGACATTACTGCGACTGCTGAAATAGCCGGGGTTAAAAAAGCCATTCACCACTGCACCAATTGTAGTTTTTTTAGTAGCGAAAAAATCAAGACCGATTTTGCCATTAAGGGATTCTCCGCCTTCCCTGATCCTGCCCTCCTGGTCAAAAAGTGACTTAACCTCTTTGGTACCATTATCAATAAATTTGCGCTGTATATTAAGGTCCTGGAAATTTTTACGATTGCTGTATCCAACATTCGTAAAGAAGTTTACTTTATTTTTCCGGTAATTGAAATTAGCTGATTCACTCACTTTAGCATAACGGCCCTGGCTCCAGGTCGAAGAAATACTTCCGCTATACCCAAACTGTTTTGTCTTTTTTGTTTTGATGTTGATGATACCACTATTACCGGCCGCATCATATTTTGCGGGTGGGTTTGTCATGATTTCTATCTGCTCTAATTGGCTTGCATTCATATTCCGGAGATAATTGGCCAGATCGGTACCTGACAGATAACTTTGTCTTCCGTCAATATACACCTGCACTCCTTGTTTTCCTTTCAGGCTTATATTGCCATCTTTATCTACTGTAATACCAGGAGATTTTTCCAAAACTTCCATAGCAGTAGCTCCAACATTAGTAACCGAAGCTTCTACATTCACAACCATCCTGTCGATTTTTTGCTCTACCAATGGCTTCTTTGCAGTAACGGTAACTTCTCCCATTGATTTTGGTTTAGGTACCAGTTCAATAGTTTTAAGTGTCACAACAGCATTTGTTGCATCAACAACAAAAATTTCAGAATAACCTTTGTTGTGTCCAACAGCAGAAATCGAAACGATGTATTGTCCTTCAGGGATAGCATCAAACTCGTACTTACCAGTTTTATCTGCAACACTCATTTTTACCACAGAAGAGTCGTTTGCCCGCAGTAATGTGATAGTAGCCGATTCGATGGTTTTGGTACTGCCATCAATAACGGTTCCACTAATTTTCCCGTTTTTCAGTTGAGCATACCCTACAAAGGATAAGGCGGTTAAAGCGACTGTCAACAGGGTTAAAATCTTTCTCATTTTCGTTGTTTTTATGTGTTTGTACTATACTTTAAGTATTACAGGCCAAAATTAGGTACTTTGTATTACCAAGAACATTGTTTTAAAGCAAACGGCCTATTTTAGGGATAATCGGCCGTTTCTCGTGACATAGGTTTGACGCATGGCTTTAGATTCGGTTACACTATGCCCTCCTTTTCTGATAAATGGCAAAAAATTGGCATGAGTGGTTAGAATCCAACCTGTTCATAAAAAAGAGGGAAAAAGGCCTGGAAAAAGGCTTAAAAAGGGGGCACAAGTTCTTCACCTTTGGGTCTGGTGTTGTGAGATTAAGAAATGCCGGTTTGAGTAATTACAGGCCAAATTCTGTCCTGATAGCATCGTGGTAAGTGCGGCCTGAAGTCAGCCTGGTACCGGTCTTGTCATCCATTATAAAGAGGAAACGGCTGTTAAAATGCCGGTGCATTTCCTTGATTTTGTCCTTATTGATGATATACGATTTCTGAATACGATAGAATTGTGGCGGTAATTTTTCCTCCATTGTAGTGAGGGACTGGTCAGTCACATGCTTTTGTCCGTCGATAGTGTAAATGAAAACATATTTATCGCTTGCCTCCATATAGCAAATGTTCTCATACTTGATAAGATTAATCCTGTCACCGGTTTTAATTGGGAGCGTTGTTGACTTTTGTGGCAACTGGAACTGGCGAATGATTTCCTGTAAGCCTGCAACGTCTATTGAGGGTGAAGCTAATCTTCCGAATTGCTTCAGCTTATTGATACTTTGTTCCAGTCTCTCTTCTTTAATTGGCTTTAACAGGTAATCAATTGAGAAAGATTCGAATGCCTTTATTGCATATTGCTCATAAGCAGTAGTAAAAATAATATTCGGCTTCACTTTCAGCTGATCAATTACTTCAAACCCGGTGAGGTCTGGCATTTGAATATCCAAAAAAATTACATCCGGCTTTAATTCTTCTATACCTGCAATTGCCTCTCTCCCATTACTGGCCTCCCCGATCACCTCCAGCACATCACTATACTCAAGCAAGAGGCTTTTCATCAATCGCCTTGCTGCTGGCTCATCATCTATCACCATCGCTTTAAATAGCTGATTCATCTTTTACTAATTTATGAATACGAAGTGAAACTTGTTTTATCGGTTCATTATTAAAACGCATCTCATAATTGCCGGGGAAAAGAAGGTCCAGTTTATCATACACACTTTTTACTCCATATCCCGGGCTTAGCTCGGCCGGAAATGCCGGGCCGGTATCTGCCACACTTATTATTAATCCTGCTTCCTCTTTTTTAACACCTACATTTATCTCTGTCATTTGACCTGTTGCTTTTAAACCATGCTTCACTGCATTCTCTGCAAGGGGTTGCAAAATAAACCGGGGAATCAAATAGTTATCTAACCCTTCCTCCACCTTCAGCGTATAATTCAGTTTATCTTCAAACCTGATTTTTTCGATCTGCAAATAAACATTAGCCATTTCCACTTCATCCTTTATGGTGGAATAATTATTATTACTATAATTAATACTATAGCGAAACAGGTCAGCCAGAGCAATCGTCATTTTCCTTGCTTTCTTCCCATCGGTTATTGAAAGATCGGCAATTGAATTCAAAGCATTATATAAGAAGTGAGGATTGATCTTAGAATGAAGAGCATCCAGCTCTGCTTTTGTTTTTAGCTCCCGGAGTCTGCTTAGTTCTAATTCTTTTTCATCAAACTTTCTTTTTCTTTCAATATCAAGGTAACTGATAACAGTATAAATTAGACCGGTAGCCCCGCCCAAATAAACACTTGAAATAACAGAAAATTTTAGATAGTCAATATTGTAGTCATAAATAACATAAGTAATAGGCAAATGCACCACTAATGTTGTTACGATTATTACCGCAAGCACCAACAGCTTATGTTTGAAAAATGGAAGTGACTTTATTCGACTATGCCCGGCAACATACCTGACAATATTATAAATGAAAAGAGTGTCTGCGATGGTTGAAATCAATTCCAGGAGTAAAACAGTCCCCCAGCCTTTTAGATAAAGCAAGTAAAAAAAGCCCGAACTCATGGGCGACATCGCAGCGGAAATAAAGAAGATAGCTAACCAGGCCACCACATTCTTTCTTACTAATTCGTTTTTGATACTGCCCCGAAACAGCCGCCCAAAATTTGCCAGTACAAAAAGGCCTGCTACTGCCAAAATCAGGCAGGACAAAATAAGAATAGCGTAAAATAAAATGGTGGGTTCTTTCATACAAGGAGGCAAGATAAGAAATGGGGCATGTTATGCCAATCGCCGTTCGCCAAATGCCCAATTTCAGGAGTGAACGGAGTATATTGCAGGAAAATTTACCAATGATAATTGATTTCAGGTCGGATACTGTAACAAAGCCAACACCCGCCATGCTTGACGCCATGATGAAAGCCAAAGTGGGTGATGATGTGTTTGGCGAAGACCCTGCTATTAATGAGCTGGAAAATATATCTGCCGAAATGTTTGGTATGGAAGCAGCTGTCTTCTGCCCTTCCGGTACCATGACCAACCAGATTGCGATCAAATGCCACACTCAACCCGGCGATGAAGTAATTTGCGATGAGAGTTCTCATGTTTATCAATACGAAGGTGGTGGCATCGCTTCCAATTCAGGTGCTTCCGTAAAATTATTGTTGGGCAACCTGGGAAGAATTACTGCAGAGCAGGTAAAAGGCGCCATTCAACCTGATGATGCACACCGGGCCCATACCAGTTTGGTTTCATTGGAGAATACATCTAATCGTGGTGGAGGCAGTTGTTATGATTTTTCAGAAATAAAAAAGATACAGGCTGTTTGTAAAGAAAATAAACTTGCTTTTCATTTGGATGGAGCCAGGCTTTGGAATGCCCTTGTTGCAAAAAATGAAAATCCCAAACAATACGGCGAAACCTTTGACAGTATTTCAATTTGTCTTAGTAAAAGCCTGGGCTGCCCTGTTGGCAGTTTGCTGGTTGGCAAAAAAGATTTCATTAAGAAAGCAAGAAGAGTAAGAAAGGCATTTGGTGGCGGCATGCGGCAGGCAGGTTTTTTAGCAGCAGCCGGCATTTATGCTTTGCAAAATAATATTGCACGGCTGGCAGAAGACCATGCACATGCAAAGCAAATAGCTGATGCTATAGCGGAAAAGGATTTTGTTCAACTCGTATTACCAGCTGAAACCAATATCATTATTTTCGAACTTAAGGAAGGAATGTCGGCCCCCGAATTGGTAAGCAAGCTGAAAGAGCAATCCATACTTGGCTATGCCATTTCACCAAACAGGGTAAGACTTGTTACTCATTTGGACATAAGTAAAGAAATGGTGTCAAAAACCATTGAAGCTTTTAATCAACTATAGTATTTAGAAAATATGCTACCGAAAATCAATCCCAGAACAACGAAAGCCTGGTCAGACCTGCAAACGCATTTTGAGGACATAAAGAATGTACACTTGAGAGCTTTGTTCAGCGAGGATGCTGAACGATTTAAGAAATATTCCATGTGCCTCGGTGAGTTGGTGTTTGATTATTCAAAAAATATCATTTCCGATAAAACCATTGAGCTATTGCTTCAATTGGCCAATGAGTGCAGACTGAAGGATGCCATCAACGCCATGTATAATGGCGATATTATTAACGCCACAGAAAAACGTTCTGTGCTTCATGTTGCCCTGCGAAATTTTTCTGACCGGCCTGTTTATGCGGAAGGGGAAAATGTAATGCCTGCAGTGACAAAAGTTCTCCGTAAAATGAAGGCTTTCTCTAACGCTGTGCATTCGGGAAAATTCAGGGGCTATACGGGGAAGAAAATAAAATATATTGTCAACATTGGTATCGGAGGTAGCGATTTAGGCCCGCAGATGGTCACCGAGGCGCTGAAGCCTTATTGGGTTGATGATATAGAAACTTATTTTGTTTCAAATGTAGATGGAACGCATATCGCCGAAACACTGAAAAAAATAAATCCTGAAAGGACGTTGTTTCTCATCGCTTCCAAAACTTTTACTACCCAGGAGACCATGACCAATGCGCATACTGCAAGAGCATGGTTTTTGAAGAAAGCAAAAAATGAAAAACATATTGCCAAACATTTTGCAGCACTTTCTACCAACGAAAAGGAAGTAGTGAATTTTGGTATTGACAAAAAGAACATGTTTGAATTCTGGGATTGGGTTGGCGGACGTTATTCTTTATGGAGTGCTATCGGTTTATCTATTTCGTTAACGATCGGCTATAAGAATTTTGAACAATTACTGAAGGGTGCACACCATTCAGACAACCATTTCGTTGCTGAACCTTTTGAAAAAAATATACCTGTACTAATGGCCCTATTAGGGATATGGTACACCAATTTCTTCGGATCACAAAGTGAAGCCATTCTTCCTTACGACCAGTATATGCATCGTTTCGCAGCTTATTTTCAGCAAGGGAATATGGAGAGTAATGGCAAGACAGTTGATCGCAATGGTAAACAGGTTGAATATGCGACCGGTCCTGTTATCTGGGGCGAGCCCGGCACTAATGGCCAACATGCTTTTTATCAGCTTATTCACCAGGGCACACCGTTGATCCCCTGTGATTTTATTGCCCCTGCGCAAAGCCATAATCCGATTGGTGACCATCATGCAAAATTGCTCAGTAATTTCTTTGCTCAAACCGAAGCACTGATGAATGGCAAAACAAAAGAAGAAGCCGGAAAAGAACTGGAAAAACAAGGACTATCAGCCAAAGAGATCGGCAACCTGCTTCCTTACAAAATTTTCGCAGGTAATAAGCCTACAAATTCTTTTCTTATTAAAAAGATCACTCCTTTTGCGTTAGGAGGGTTAATTGCTTTATATGAACACAAAATATTTACACAAGGAATTATTTGGAATATTTATAGCTTTGATCAGTGGGGAGTTGAATTAGGCAAACAGTTAGCCAATAGAATTTTACCAGAACTGCAAACAGATGACTCCGTTATGAATCACGACTCTTCAACCAATGGTTTAATTAATACCTGGAAGCAAATGAAAAAATAATTTTATTTCTCACCTGGCTAAAACCATCGTTTATGAAAAAAATACTTCTTCTTTTTGGCATTGCTGGTTTCTCAGCCGTTTCGGCGCAACAAAAAGAACTGTTTGATATTCAAAAGCACATAATAAAAAAACAGGATGACGGTAAAATAGCTGCTGAAAAAAAGAAACTCATCCTACCATCTTTTAAGAAGTTTCAATTTATAAGCCCTGCATCAATTATTCAATCCCATCTTTCTTATACTTTATCTAATGGTGATGTTGTTCATTATGGCAATGGCACCATGCCCTGCATCAAACCGGACTTACATCAGTTCCAGGTTATGCCCAATCTTTCTTCTGGCAGCCTCTACAATTTTAATTATTCACCCAGAAAAGTGCAACCCGGACAAATCCCCAATGCATCAGGATCTGACAAACTGATGGTTTCCAAATAGAAAATTATATAGTTGACAGTAGAATCAGCTGTTATGCACCCTATGCATGATTGGTTATTTGTGTCATGATCTGGAGGGATTTCTTATCGCAATAGAAAAATTATATTCCATCAGCCCTGTAAAAAAAATCCCTCCCGTATTTAACGGGAGGGATTTGAGTATAATCGGTTGACCGGTATTAATGCTGGATCACTACCAGGCCGGATACTACTTTGTTTGTGTAAGTGTTGTGCACTTTCACTACATACGTTCCTGCCGCAAGACTGCCCAGATCAAAATCCATCCGTAAATATGGACTCGTTACATTATCCAGGGTAAACTCTTTCGAACCTACCAGCTGACCATTCGACTTGAAGATCGATACTACCCGCTTCTCTGTCACTGGTCCTGCATAATACAACCTTACCTGGAACGCTCCTTCACTTGGATTCGGATAGATCCACAACCTGTCTGAAGCCTCAGCTCCTATCGTCAGGCTATTTGAACTATTCACGCAACCATTGATATCTGTTACTGTTGCCTGGTAAGTACCCAAACCATCTATGCCTACCACACGGGTATTGGTTGTTCCGGTTAACGATGAGCCATCTAAGGTCCAGCTCCAGCTGTTCGCTGTCGCTGCCGCAGGGCTGCTCGTTGCTGTGATCGTTGTTGTCTGACCCGGTGTTATTGACAGATCAGGTGACGATATCGTTACCGTTGGTAACGCATTTACTGTCAGCGTTGCTGATCCGGTATTCGTTGATCCTGCACATGGTGCCGCAGTAAGTACTGCACGGTAGCGATAACCATTCATTGACTGCAATATGCCTGTCAGTGTCAGTGAAGAGGATGTCGCACCACTTATGTTCGTCCAGGTTAAACCTGCATCGGTGCTTACCTGCCACTGATAGGTCAACGGACCGCCAGCTGCACTTGTCGTAAATGTAGTTGATCCGCCTACGCATACTGATTTATTCGTCGGGTTCACCACTGCACTTACAGGGTTCACTACTGATACTGGTATCACTGTCGGATTACTTGTACATGGTGTAGCTGTCGTGTACACTACTGTGTAGTTCGTATTCACTGTCGGATTTACATAAATCGTATTCACTGGTGTTCCCGCTACATATGGTACTGTTGCCAATGCATCAGTAAACATCGTATTCGGTGCTGCCGGTGACGCTGTCCACACACCTGCTGCAGGGGCACCATAAGTAATCGTAATCGTCCAGTCGGTTAACGTACCAACGTCTCCTCCGAAGAAGTCGGCTATCGCTAATCTCCAGTTACCATTCAGCGTCGTCTGCAAGTTCGCCCAGTTCGTAGCTGCTGAGGTCTGTGTATTACCCGTAGGGCCGTAGCCATTTCTTCTCTCTGCTGCATACGTTCCTGTACGTGGTGCAGGAGCTCCGCTTATTACACCTACTGATGTTGAACTGATCACTGTATTCAAAAATCCATCCGTACTATTGCTGCCGGTTCCATTATCAAGACCGCCTACAAGGTTCATGTTCACATTATTCGGAGCTATCAGGTTGATGTCAAGGTCTCCTACCCATGTATGAGCCGGAATACTGAACCGTACACTGATATTGCTCACTATCGCTCCCGCTGGTATACCCGCTACTGCTATTGTACTTTGTACACCGGCAGCGACTCCATCTGGTATCGCAAGTGGTGTATTATTATTAAAGCTTACTGTTGTTGGTGATGATGCATTGGTCAGCGACAACTGCTGGATCGTTCCAGTACAGATCGTAGCTGCCGTTGGGGTAACTGTTGCTATCAACGGGGTTACTGTCAATGTTGCAACACCTGAGAAATCTACCGCTGTACATGGACCCTGCATTACTGCACGGTACTGGTAGCCATTCAATGTCTGTGGTGCATTTGTCAATGTCAACGTTGTTGTATTTACACCAGAATAAGGTGCCGCATTCGGTACCGTTAACCATGGTGATGCTGCAGTCACACGGTACTGCCACTGGTAGGTCAACGCTGATCCTGCTGCCACTACTGTAAAGCTGGCATTACTAGAACACTGAATACTTGTACTTGAAGGGTTCGTTGTAAATACTCCCTGTACGCATGGCTGGATATTGACACTATAATCTTCTACCTGACCATATGTTGATGTACCACATGGAGTATTGTTTGGTCCAAGAGCAGCATCATGCATACGAACTCTCATTCTTGTAGTACCAACTGACGCTGTTAAAGGTATAGTGATGTTACCTACATGCGGCCCCACTCCTTGTGCAGAGACGTATACTGCCTCTCCTACATCAATAAAATCGCCATCCTGGTTAAAGTCAATCCAGACCCTTACCTGGTCAGATGAAAATGCAGTAGATATAGATACACTTATTGGTGATGTTTGTCCTTGAACTACTGTAGTTGACAAAGCGGTAAAATTCTCATAACCCGCTGTAGAAGTTGAGTTATTATTTATCGTACCGTATGTCACATTCGAAATTTTTTCAAATGCTGTGCTGGTAGCTCCTGCTGTACAATAACAAGATGTAACAGGTGCCATATTTACTTGCAACGGTGTAGAAGTTCCTGAGTTAGCACCGCAGGTAACGGTACATCTGTAAAAAGTTGCTGCAACCTGGTTAGTTGACAATGTAGGGCTGCTAGCTCCAATATTTGTCCACGGACCACCTACTGCAGGAGCTGATTGCCACTGATAAGTAACCCCAGAACCGGTAGTTGAATTTTGAAGGGATAAGTTGAAATTGATACCAGGGCAAACTGGGTTTACGCTGCTCAAGGTATTACCGGGTGCCGGAGTACCGGTACATGGTGTAGTAGATACATCTATAGTAACCCTTCCCGTAAAATGTCTTGGATTAAAAGTAGGTGAGGGAAAAGATCCCGCATAACCGACATTAAGTCCGCCTATAAGAACATTACCTACCTGCATATTCACACCATTTGAACTAAAGGTATTGATAGCAGGAACTCCGGTTCCGCCTCCGCTATAACTAAGTCCGGTAGAGCCCTGTAAAGCAAACCTTACACTGGAGGCTGCAGGAATACTGAAGCTTAAACCATTCAGTACATTATAATATCCAGCAGCTGGAAAATTTACTATGGGACCTGTTGCCAATGATGTCCAAGTCGGTCCTGCAATCGTAGGTGCGCCTGACAATGAAGTAGTTGAATACCATAAAGTAGGAACAGTACTGGTACTTCCTATAGCTCCTGGGTTAAAATAACAATCAACACCGGTCAATGTTACAGGGAAACCATTTGTGTTTTGAATTACAAAGGTTACAGCTGAGTTTACGGCCCCAAATGTATTCAACCCATTGTAGGTGGGGTCAGTCTGTGTAGAAAGGGTAATTATCTGAGATTTCACCTGCCCCGATGCGAGACAGAATAAAAAAGCAGGTAAAACAAGAAATTTTAGAAAAGTTCGCACTTTTCGTTGAGTAAAGTTTGTTTGCATAATAGAGATTTTAGGTGATAATATGAGCCGGATTAGCCGACAAAGTCCAGAAACGGCACCAAGTTAATTTTTTTTGATTTATTTATGAAAAAATAATACTAACAGCCCTGTAAAAAAATCCCTCCCGTATTTAACGGGAGGGATTTGAGTATAATCGGTTGACCGGTATTAATGCTGGATCACTACCAGGCCGGATACTACTTTGTTTGT
>CALRVH010000091.1:0-9953 GCA_943371565.1 Chitinophaga pinensis
CCTGACTTAATATGAATGATATTGGAAGAAAGCGTAGCCGGTAACACTACTTTTTCAAATAAGGCCTCCGGATAGGTGATCAATATTTTTTTATTCCCCCCGGCCGCAATTTTCGTCAGGGCTTCTGTACGAAGCATGACATGAGAAGAGTTGAGCAACTGGTAATTCTTCCTGTTCTTAAAGGAAGAAGGGAAATAAAAAATATCTAAAGCTCCTGTCAGGTTTTCCAGGGTATTATGGAAATAGGCGGCTTCCTCTGCATCGTTTAAAACAATAAGATGGTTGAGCTGAGAACAGGAAGGATGCGAAAAAGCAGCCGCCACGACAAACTGTGGTGAGCTTCCCTGTAAATTTTTAAGATAGATTTTTTGAGGTTGGGTCGTCGACTGAGACGAGACAGGCGCAGAAAGCCTTTCCGCCAATTGAAAAAGGCGGGGGGTGTTCCGATACTGTTCCAGCAAATCCTGTACACTCATGAAAGGTTCAAAGATAAATCATCTGTAAAAAGTTGCCGCTAATAATTTCCCGGTTTCAGAACATAATAACCTGTTATTGGTTTTATCTTTATTAAAATCAACAAGAATGGCCCTTCAACCCTGGCGAAAAGGTAAAATAATCAAGATTGACGACCACACACACAACACAAAAAGATACTGGATAGAAGTACCCGAACTGGAAAGATTCGATTTTGCTCCTGGCCAGTTTGTAACACTTGACCTCCCTATTCATGAAAAGTCCAATAAACGCTGGCGCAGTTATTCAATAGCCTCCTGGCCGGACGGCAGCAATGTTTTTGAATTATTAATCGTACAGGCGCAGGGCGGAGCAGGCACTACCTATCTTTTTAATGAGATAAAAGTAGGCTCTGAACTTAGTTTTCGTGGCGCACAAGGTGTATTTACCTTAGCAGAAAAAATAGATAAAGATATTTTCCTGATTTGTACAGGAACCGGGATAGCGCCATTCAGAAGCATGGTGAATTATATCAGGCTGAAAAATATTCCGGTTAAAAATATTTACCTGGTTTTTGGTTGCCGTAAAAAAGAAGACCTGCTGTATTATGATGAGTTAAAGGCGCTGGAAAAACAATTACCGGGTTTTCATTACTTGCCTACACTGTCCCGTGAGCATTGGGAAGGTCACTTTGGATATGTCCACCCTATTTACCAGGAGCTTTGTAAGAACAAACAGGACGCTTCTTTTTTCCTATGTGGCTGGAAGCATATGATTGACGAAGCCCTAAAAAGAATTACAGAAATGGGGTATGACAAAAAAGCCATTCACCTGGAACTTTATGGATAAAATTCTTTGTAGCGCCGGAAGGAATTTAAATATGATATTTCGCAACACGGCCGTTGATAACTGTCATGTTTCATTTTAACGCATAGTTCCTATATTCGTACAAATCAATCTGCGCATGGGTCCATCATCGCTAATTGTACTTATTATCGCCGCCATTGCCTTCTCTGGCATTGCTATTTTAATTGCAAAATTTGTATTAAAAGCTACGACCAACAAACAAAAAGGCGAACCTTACGAATGTGGTATTCCAACAACAGGTAAAACATGGATACAATTAAATGTAGGCTACTACCTGTTTGCACTGATATTCCTGATTTTTGATGTGGAACTGGTTTTTCTATACCCGTGGGCTGTGGTAGCCAAGAATATGGGCTGGGTCGCATTGATTGAAATAGTTATTTTCTTTTTTATTCTTTTTATGGGATTTTTATATGCGCACAAAAAAGGTGCTTTGAAATGGATATAAGGCAAAGCCGGCTTACTTGCAGAGAAAAAATTTTTTTGAAATTCTGAATGAGTGAAAAAAATAACATAACAAATGACTCTTCTCCAATCCCCTCTTCGGGGGGTGGGGGGGCTTTTCCCGGAAAAATACATGAAACACCCGGAGGTGGTATTGTATTGAGCAAACTCGATGATGTAATTAACTGGGCAAGGTCAAACTCTTTATGGCCATTGACATTCGCCACCAGTTGTTGTGGAATTGAATATATGGCGGTGGCCGGCGCCAGGTATGATTTTTCCCGTTTTGGTTTTGAAGTAGCAAGAGCTACTCCCCGCCAGGCCGATGTTATTATTATTGCGGGAACTATCGTAAATAAAATGGCACCGGTTTTAAAAAGGTTGTACGACCAGATGGCAGATCCCAAATATGTAATTGCCATGGGTGCCTGTGCCATCAGTGGCGGCCCCTTTTTTTATAATACCTATTCTGTTGTAAAAGGCGCCGACCATGTTATTCCGGTGGATGTATATGTAGCGGGTTGCCCGCCAAGACCGGAAGCATTGCTTCATGCCTTAATAAAATTACAGGAGAAGATAAAAAGTGGGCTGACCAGAGAACAGATCAGAACGGATAAAGAATAGTTATGTTGAACGAAGAGCTCAAAGCCAAAATTACGGAACTGCTTCCTGCAGCCACTTTTGAAGAAGGTGGTGAATGGCTCAATATTAATATTGACCCGAAAGATTGGCTACCCCTGGCACAGCAACTTCGTAATGACGCTTCTTTATATTTCGATTATCTTTTTTGCCTGACCTGTATAGACTGGAAGACCCACCTTACAATGGTGTATCACCTTTCCTCTACTAAATACAGGCATAATATTGTTATCAAATCAAAGTTGGACAGAAACAATCCTGAAATTGAATCCGTTGCTGCTACCTGGAGAACAGCTGATTTTCATGAGAGAGAAGTATATGAAATGTTTGGTGTGAATTTCCTGAATCATCCTGATTTACGTTTATTGATTCTTCCTGACGGATGGGAAGGGAAAAACCCATTGAGAAAAGATTTTGAAGACCCCATCAATATGATCAAACTCTGATATGTTTGAAGAAGTAGGCACAACCACAGATGGTGACTTAGTCATAAACGTAGGACCACAACACCCTGCTACACATGGTGTATTGCACCTGGTCATTACGCTGAACGGGGAAACGATCAAAAAGGTTGAACCGCATTTAGGCTTTATACATCGTTCCATTGAGAAAATGTGTGAGAGTCTGAGCTACCGGCAGTTTATCTATGTTACCAGCCGGATGGATTATTTATCATCCCATATTAATAATCATGCCTGTGCCCTTTGTGTAGAAAAAGGATTGCAGGTAGAAGTTCCCCCAAGAGCACAAGTGATAAGAGTATTGATGGATGAGCTGACAAGGATTGCATCCCATGAACTCTGGTGGGGAGCTATGGCCATGGACCTCGGCGCTTTCACTCCTTTCTTTCATGCATTCCGTGAAAGAGAAAACATTAATGATATTATGGAAGAAACCTGCGGGGCAAGATTGACCATGAACTATATGGTTCCGGGAGGAGTGATGCATGATATTCATCCTAATTTTCAAAGAAGGGTGAAAGAGTTCATGCAATTATACAAACGTAAGATCCATGAATATGATGAACTGGTAACCGGTAACATCATCTTCCAGAACAGGATGAAGAATGTTGGTTATTTATCCGCAGAAGATGCTATCTCGTATGGATGTTCGGGCCCTGCGGCCAGAGGCAGCGGTGTAAGTTGTGATATCAGAAAATTATATCCTTATGATGGATATGATAAAGTGGAATTTGACGAAGTGCTCGAAACAAGTGGCGATTCATTTGCCCGTTATATGGTTCGTATCAGGGAGATGCAACAGTCCATCCGTATCATTGAACAACTGATTGATAATATTCCTCAAGGAGATTTCCAGGCGAAAACAAAAGCTGTATTGAAATTACCCAAAGGAGAATTTTATACAAGAGTGGAAACGGCCCGTGGCGAACTGGGTGTATATATAGTAAGTGAGGGTGGAACAACGCCGTACAGGATTAAATTCCGTTCACCCGGGTTTTCAAACCTTTCCGTGCTGGATCATATTGCCCGGGGCAGCAAACTGGGAGATCTGGTAGCGATGATGGGAACATTAGATTTAGTAATTCCGGATATAGACAGATAAATAATGTGGAGTTTTAGTCATATCGCCAACGAACTGCATGAATGGTTGAGCAAAACCTTCAACCCGACAATGACATTGATCATCGAAATGGTCATTGCAGGTGTTGCTGTAATTGGTTTATTCGCGGCATTAGGATTGGTACTGGTTATTATGGAAAGAAAAGTATCGGCCTGGATGCAGATACGTTTGGGGCCGAACCGTGTCGGACCAAAAGGAATGCTGCAATCATTAGCAGACACCCTGAAGCTATTAGTAAAAGAAGGATTAACACCTAATGGTGCTGACAAATTCTTATTCAACCTGGCTCCCTTTATTGCGATGATCGTGGCGATGCTGCTGATGGCACCCATTGCTTTTGCCAGTGGTTTTCAATTATGGGATTTAAATATCGGCGTATTATATGTATCTGCCGTTTCCTCCATTATGGTCATCAGTATTTTAATGGCCGGATGGGCAAGTAATAATAAATACTCTCTGATGGGTGCCATGCGGAGTGGTGCGCAGATTGTAAGCTACGAATTATCTGCAGGCTTATCTATCCTGGCAGTAGTGGTGCTGACCGGCAGCTTACAAGTTTCTGAAATAATAGAATCACAAAGAAACGGATGGTGGATCTTTAAGGGGCACATCCCGATGGTCATAGCCTTCATTACTTTTATTATTGCTGTAACGGCCGAAACCAACCGGGCTCCTTTTGACCTCGCAGAAGCCGAATCAGAATTAACCGCCGGTTTTCATACCGAATATTCAGGAATGAAATTCGCCTTATTCTTCCTTGCAGAATATGTGAATGTATTTATTGTATGTGCTATCGGCGCTACATTATTTCTTGGAGGCTGGATGCCTTTCCATATCGGCAACTGGACAGACTTTAACCATGTGATGGACTATATTCCATCCAGTATCTGGTTTTTTGGAAAAACGTTCTTTTTGATATTCGTCATTATGTGGTTCCGGTGGACTTTCCCGAGATTGAGGATCGATCAACTGCTCAACCTGGAGTGGAAATATTTACTACCCATCAGTATGATAAACTTATTGATCGTAACAGCAATGGCTATATTGAAATGGCATTTTTAAAATTATGTTTATAACGAAATACATAAAAGATGTTTTTGGTGCGGTGAAATCACTGGCAACGGGGATGAAACGAACACTGTATTATTTCACACATCACAAAGAAATCATTACACAGCAGTATCCCGAAAACAGGGAGACGCTGAACCTGCCGGAACGGTTCAAAGGTGAAGTGGTGATGCCGCATGATGAAAAAAATGAGCACCGCTGTACAGGATGCCAGGCTTGTGAGCTGGCTTGTCCCAATGGAACCATTAAAGTGATTTTCAAAAATGAACTAAATGCAGAGGGTAAAAAGAAAAAAGCTATTGACAAACTGGTATACCACCTGGAGCTCTGTACCATGTGCAATCTTTGTATAGAAGCCTGCCCTTCTGATGCCATAAAAATGGCACAGACATTTGAGCATAGTGTGTTTGACAGGAACGAGTTGACAAAAATTTTAAATAACCCTGGTTCTAAAATCATGGAAGGCGTAGAATGATGAGCGGCTCAACCATAGTATTTTATTTACTGGCAGCATTAACGCTGACCTGTGGTGTATTGTCTGTTTCCACCAGGCAGATCTTCCGGGCTGCCATTTATTTATTATTCTCCCTGATTGGTATCGCCGGCATTTATTTCTGGCTGCAGTACGAGTTTATTGCAGCGGTACAAATTGTGGTCTATGTTGGAGGGATTGTAGTGCTGATCATCTTCTCCATATTCCTGACACAGCAGGCCGGTGAGAAATTAGCCAAACAAAAGTTAGACAGGAAGATATTTTCAGCCCTGGCCGTTTTTTGCGGATTTGCATTGACGATGCTACAGGTATACCAGCATAATTTTAACAGTGCTGCACCAACTCCGGCTCCAACTGTAGCTGATATTGGCAAAAAAATGCTGAATGTCGATGATGAAGGATATGCTTTACCATTTGAAGTCATTTCAATGCTGCTGTTAGCAGCGATGGTGGGATGTATTGTAATTGCCTTACGAAGTAAACCGGAAGTAAAATGATGAACCCCGGACTATATCATATTCTGTTTATCAGTGCTGCACTGTTCTTTATCGGTGTGTACGGCTTTCTCACCCGCAGAAACCTTATTACCATGCTGATGAGCATTGAACTGATCCTGAACAGCGTTAACCTGAATTTTATTGCATTCAATAAATATGTGTGGCCGGATAAAATGGATGGTTTGTTCTTTACTCTATTCATTATTGCAATTGCTGCTGCTGAAGCGGCTGTAGCAATTGCGATAATTATCAATTTATACCGCAGCCATAAATCTATTGATGTAGAAAACGCAGAAGATTTAAAGTACTAAACAAATATGCCCAACGCAACTGCCATAGCACTGATTCCATTGTTGCCGCTTGCCGGATTTTTATTGCTGGGTTTATTCGGCAGGAAAACATTTAAAAAAAATTCTGGTATAATCGGGACAGCTCTCTTACTTACTTCCACCATCCTGGCTTTTTATACTGCTTATGAGTACTTTTTTGTGTATGGCAAGGTAGATGGTGTTTACCAGAAATTCGTTCCGTTCCAAATGACCTGGCTGGAATTCTCAAAAGGCGTTTCAATAGACATTGGCCTTCTCATAGATCCGATTTCAGTAATGATGCTGGTCGTTGTCACTTTTGTTTCGTTGATGGTGCATATTTACAGCCTCGGTTACATGAAGGGAGAAGAACGGTTTCCAACTTATTATTCTTTCCTTGGATTGTTTACTTTCTCCATGCTGGGATTAATATTATCCAGTAATATTTTCCAGATCTACATTTTCTGGGAATTGGTAGGCGTATCATCCTTCCTGCTTATTGGATACTATTATGATAAACCAAGTGCAGTTGCCGCTTGCAAAAAAGCTTTTATTGTAACACGTTTTGCAGACCTGGGTTTCCTTATTGGAATTTTAATACTATCTAATTCTGCGGGTACACTTGATTTTAATACATTGATTGCAACGTTGACCTCTCCCGAATCAAGCCCGGTAACTGCTGCTGCGGCTTCTACTTTCCTTGGTGCCTCTGCTTTAACCTGGGGTGCTGCACTGGTCTTTATCGGTGGTGCAGGTAAGAGTGCTATGTTCCCGTTGCATATCTGGTTGCCCGATGCCATGGAGGGCCCCACTCCTGTTTCCGCATTAATACATGCCGCAACAATGGTGGTAGCCGGTGTTTATTTAGTAGCAAGATTATTCCCGGTGTTTGCAATCACTACTCCGGCCGTATTAGAAATTGTTGGATGGGTGGGAGCCGTATCAGCGATCATCGCAGCCATTATTGCCTGCACACAAACAGATATAAAAAGGATCCTTGCCTATTCCACCATGTCGCAGATCGGGTATATGATGTTTGCACTCGGGGTTTCTCACTATGGCGGCGAAGCAGGATTAGGTTACACGGCCTCCATGTTCCATTTGTTCACTCATGCTATGTTCAAAGCATTATTATTCCTTGGAGCTGGCGCCGTGATACATTATATACATAGCAACGATATGAAAGATATGGGCGGACTGAGAAAATTCTTACCCATCACACATATCACTTTTTTAATAGCTTGTCTCGCCATAGCTGGAGTGCCGCCATTTGCCGGCTTCTTTAGCAAAGAAGAAATTCTGCTGGCAGCGTACCAGAACAATATGGCCATCTACTGGATAGCTTTGATCACCTCCGGGCTTACCGCATTCTATATGTTCCGTTTATATTTCAGTATTTTCTGGAACAAGCCACATGAAATTCACGGAGAAAAACACGGTGAAGGTGGTTTTGTAATGATGCTGCCGCTTGTTTTATTAGCAATTGGTGCGGCTGCAGCCGGTTTTATTCCCTTTGGTGAATTTGTAAGTACCGATGGAAAAGCACTGGAATCACATTTTCACCTGCAATTCTCGATCGCCCCGGTAGCATTAGGGCTTGCTGGAATTTTTATAGCCATGTGGCTTTATAAAAAACAAAATAATAAACCGGAAAAATTAGCTGTCTCATTCAGCGGACTATACAAAGCAGCGTACCATAAATTTTATATTGACGAGATATACCTTTTCATAACAAAGAAAGTGCTGTTTAACCTGATTGGAAGACCGGCAGCATGGTTCGACAGGAATATAGTGGACGGGCTGGTAAATTTTTCCGGCAATGCCACTGAATTTGTTTCGGAGAAGATCAAAAAAATGCAGTCAGGCAAAGTACAGCAATACGCTATATATTTTCTGGGTGGTGTGATTGTATTGGCAGCCGTATTTATTTATATCTGGAAGTAGAATGTTTGTTAAATAACAGTTGAATGAATCTTTTATTACTCATAGGAATTCCATTGATCACTGCGGTGGCGGTTCTATTATCCCGTTCCAAACAGCAGGTGAAATGGATTTCATTAACCGGGGCAGCCGTTCAATTGGCTGCATCCTTCGCCTTATTATTTGCTTACCAGGGTCAGCGAACTGCCGGCAACAGCACTCAAATGTTATTTGAGCAGAACTATAAATTATTCTCTTCCTTCAATATCAATTTTCATATCGGTGTTGATGGCATTTCAGTAGCCATGATCTTACTGACTTCTTTTGTGCTGATAGCCGGGGTTTTAGTTTCATGGAATATCGAGAAGATGACAAAAGAATTCTATTTTCTTCTTATCCTGCTGGCCTTAGGTGCTTATGGGTTCTTTATCTCACTTGATCTATTTGTTCTTTTCTTCTTCCTTGAAATTTCTGTTATCCCAAAATATTTGCTGATTGGCATCTGGGGAAGCGGCAAAAAAGAATACAGTGCCAATAAACTTGCCTTGATGTTAATGGGTGGCTCCGCATTGATATTGGTAGGGATAATCCTTCTTTATTATAATGCAGGGCACAGTTTTGATATCATGCATTTATCGCAAGTCAATCTGTCCGGCCACTTGCAGAATATTATATTCCCATTACTCTTTGTTGGCTTTGGTGTATTTACGGCATTGTTTCCATTGCACACCTGGGTACCCGATGGTCACTCATCTGCACCTACTGCCGGTTCTATGTTCCTCGCAGGTATATCAATGAAGCTTGGTGGTTATGGTTGTCTGAGAGTTGCTACCTATTTATTACCAGAAGGAGCAAAAGAATATGCCGACATCATCATTATACTTTCTGCCATTGCAATTTTATACGGCGCCTTCGCCACCATGATGCAGAAGGATTTGAAATACATCAATGCTTATTCATCCGTAAGCCATGTTGGATTTAGTTTATTAGGTATTGGCATGCTCACACAAACTGCCATCACCGGTGCATTAATGCAGATGGTATCTCATGGTTTGATGACGGCCCTTTTCTTCGCTGTTATCGGAATGATTTACGACCGTACTCATACCCGTATGGTGGGTGAGATGGGCGGACTGATGAAAATGATGCCTTTTATTAGTACTGTATTTTTTATTGTAGGTCTTTGTTCGTTAGGGCTGCCGGGGCTCAGCGGCTTTGTAGCAGAGATGACCGTCTTCATGGGATCCTGGCAAAATGATGATGCCTTTCATCGTATAGCCACAATTGCAGCAGCAATGTCAATTGTGGTAACGGCTGTATATATACTAAGAGCAATCGGGCAGACAGTGATGGGGCCCGTAAAGAATGAAAGTTATTTACCATTGAAAGATGCAAACTGGAATGAAAAATTAGCTACAATTATATTGGTGTTAGCAATTTTAGCCATCGGCATTGTGCCAGGTTGGTTGAACGACCTGCTAAAGCCTGCTGCAGAAGTAATAATGAACAGGCTTAGTGGAAAATAAAATTTGACCGGATGAATGAATTTCTCACATTAATGAAAAGCGAACTGGTGATCACCTTCATCATCTTCCTGCTGCTCTTTATTAAGATTGGTAAGGGAATGAAGAATGAGTCATTGCTATCATTAATACAGGTGCTCTTACTGATAAATTTTATCGC
>CALRVH010000092.1:0-9795 GCA_943371565.1 Chitinophaga pinensis
AACAGGGGAGGCTTTTAATATTCATGAAACTGATGATGGTAATTTGCACATTGAAGCAAATAATACTGCGGCAGGTTCGGGTACTAAGATCATGACTTTTGACGATGGTACGTTGAACGTTGGTATCGGAACCCTTTCTCCTGTGGCAAAACTACATGTGGATAACGCTGCAACAGGCAAAGGTGGTTTGATAGTCAGACAGGATAATGAAATAGGTATCTCTGCTTCGAAAGTGCTTAGCGATGGTGTAGTACTTGACATTTCTGTGGGATGGGGTGATAATTCATTTTATTCACAAAGAGGAAACTTTGCTGCAGGAATAATAACAAAATTGGTAGGGTCTGAGGCAGTCCTTGGCGCTGGTACTGGTGGAAATACGGGTGTGCAAGGTATTTCTCAATCAGGTTATGGTTTGGCAGGAGTCACCGGCACGGGTACAGCAATAGCAGGGTTAGCAACAGCGGGTGGTCGGGCTCTACATACTTCCGGGAATGTTCGGCTTGCAAGTATTGGCGAAGCCAATGGCTATGTGCTTACAAGCGATGCAAGTGGTAATGCTACCTGGCAGGATGCTACTGCAACAAGGGTTGCATTTGCAGTGAGGGGTTTGACGTCTCCTGTATCTGTTCCCCTTTTCACCTTTACACCCATTTCACAGTGGTCAATAGTTGACTATGAAGAAGGAAGTGTCGGCAATTATAATGCTGGTACAGGCGAATACACGGTTCCTAAAACTGGTAAGTATCATGTTAGTGTACAAATGGTATTTGACCAGCCTGGAGCATCAGGTAACGGGTATTCAGGACTCTCTGTGTTTGTAAATGGAATCCCGGTAAAAAGCGGATATAATTCAATGAATGCAACTACGGCTTTCAATGGCATGCATACTAGCGTAGATCTTGATCTCACTGCTGGCGAACTAGTACAGATCCAGCTCTTCCACAATACATCTGGTTCAGTTACATTAAATAATAGTCTTGATCGGGCAAATACCTGGTCAATAAACCTTATTAAATAAACTTATAAACTCAACAATAATGAAAAATTTTTTTATAGCAATTCTTGCCTCTGCCGGTCTTACAGGTGCTGTTATTGCACAGGATCCTGCTAAGTCGTTAAGTGTGCAGGAAGCTAAGCAGTTAAATGGCGCCGCTCAACCCACTATGAAGGACGGAAAGCCGTATTCTCAATGGGTGGCAGAAGAAAGGGCAAAAAAGCAAGCACAACAAAACAAGGTTGCAGGAACTCAACATTTAGATATTGTCGCCATCAATGCAACTGATGCAAGACCTGCTCCTGCTAAAGTTGAGTCTACAGAAAAGAAGGCTGAAAATGATAACAATATAAAGCCGGTACAAGGAAAGGCAGATGCTTCTATTACAAAAACAGCGGCTAAAGAAGCTACACCAAAGCCGGAGGTACCTGAGCAGTTTAAATTGCCTGCCACTACTCCAACATGGAATGGTACAGCTGTTGCAGACAAACAAGTTGTTAACCGTTCAGCTCCAACTCCTGTAGAGTTAAAGAGTAACCCGGCACAACCTACAGACCCAAAGTTTGTTCCTGTAGAAGCATCAAAGACAAAACAAACAGTTGAAAAAGTGGAATTCAGGCAGGGTGCAGGTACTACAACTCCGCAAGATGTAAAACCTGTTACTCAAAAAGCAGAGGCAACAACAGTGCCGCTGGCACCGCCAACACTTAAGACAGAGACAGATAAAAATCCGGCCACTAGTAATTCTACCGGATCACAAACAAAGACGAATTAATGTACGTTAGTTGAAAAAACCACCAATTGAAAGTAAAGAAGGCCCTCGTGGCCTTCTTTTTATTTTGAGAATGATGTAAGTAGAATCTAAGAATGTTATTATATGAAAATTACAATAGGCAGTTCTTTTATTTTCTCCTGCGATGCCAGAGGGTTACACCTTTTATTTTTAAAGGCATAGTCTAAAGAGTACTCCGTTGATCAGCGTGTAGGAATCAATTTCTTCTTAGGAAAGGGTTCTGTCGGGCAAAAAAAAGAAGGTTAAGCAACCTTCTCTTTTTCGTATCAGGAAATAGAACTTGATCTATTTGGGTTTTGTAGTTGGTTTTGTACCCGGTGTTTTAGCAGCTGGTTTCAGATTTTTTTCACAGATATCAAGATTCTGTTTTGCACCGCCAAATTTCGGGAATAGTGTTAATGCCTGCTCGAAATCAACTTTTGCACCGGCATAATTTTTTGCATCCATTTTTAATACACCCATCAAATTAGCTGCGGCTGCATTAATAGGAACTGCCTGTTGCTCGCCATTTACCATGGTGAAATTCACCCCGATTTTTTTACTGTTGGTATCTGCTAATACGGCCCTGGCCGACATTTCGCATTCTACTGTTCTTTTTAACTGGTATTGTGCAGTAGCTAATTTATAGATATGATAAGGGTTTTTAGTTTTGGGAACTACTTGCTCAAATAAGGTAGTTGCGGTTTTGGGGTCACCCAGTTCGTCATAACACTCCGCAGCTCTTGCCATCGCCAGCATATTGTTTGCATCGGCTTTATATACTTCTTCCGCCAGCATAAGAGAGCTATAATAAGACTTGGTAGAAAAATACAGCATAGAGAGGGTGTCTTTATAATTCAGGCTGTTATCAACGGCCAGGTAGCCATACAGTCCGTTAATCGCCGCATTAACATCATTATACTTTATGGCCTGATTATACACTTTCAGGTAATGATTCTTCATTCCCCCCGTATCCTGCGCAGAGCCGGCAGCAGCCATCAATAAAAAGGTAAAAAATGGTACAAACTTTTTCATCATAAAAGGTTTTTGATTAGTGGATAAAAGTAAGAGTTCCTTTCTATATTCTCAAGCATTTCTCAACTCAAAAATTTAATTTGCAGGATGACGCTGAAAACACTGACAGGGTTGATTTTCTTGATTTTTTCTTTAACAGCCAGGTCTCAGCAAGAGGACTCCGTTGATACGGAGCGGCTGGCCAAAATGGTGAGCCTTACTGAGGTTATACTCCGGACTGATTTAAATGTACCCCGGTTTATTGACCAGGTAAAAAACGATACTACTTTTTATAAGGCCTTTCGTAATCTCCACATACTGGGGTTCACCGCCTGGAATGATATCCGGGTGAAAGATAAAAAAGGAAAGATCAAAGCTTCATTGGTTAGTAAAACAAAACAGATCCGATCGGCTAATTGCCGCAGCATGGAAGTATTAAATGAAAAGATCAGCGGGGATTTTTATAATGATGACGGAGGTTATAATTATAATACCGGTGAACTATATGCCGGACTTTTTTTTACAAAAGGTTTGGTTTGCGGAGAAACAAATATTGTAAAGGGAATTGATTTTCGCCCCAAATCTCAAAGCGGAATGGAGAAAAGAAAGGAGCAATTGAAAATGCTTTTTTTTAATCCCGGCAAAAAGATACCTGGTATCCCTTTTATAGGGGAGAAGATAAATATTTTTGATCCGGACAAAGCCCGGCTCTATGATTTCATTATTGATTTTGGTGAATACGAAGGCCAGTCCTGTTATATTTTTTCTGTAAAAGCAAAAAGTGAATTAAGTGGAACAGAAAAGAACAGTATCGTTATTGATAGTATGATAACCTGGTTCAATGCAAAAACGATGGAGGTAATGGCCCGTAATTATGATATGACCTATGATGCCGGAGTGTACGATTTTGATGTACACATGGAAGTGCAAATGACAAAATTTGGAAACTACCTTGTCCCAAAATTGCTCCGCTACATCGGCAACTGGGATGTTGTTTTTAAAAAAAGGGAGAGGGGAATGTTTACAGCTACACTATTCGACTTTACCAACTGAGCCGGCATATTTTCTCCACTTTTCAATCACCTGCTCCATGTCAGGTGGCAATGGAGTTTCAAAAAATATTTGTTCACCTGATGTTGGATGAACAAAGCCCAGTGTTTTGGCATGAAGAGCTTGTCGTTTACAAATATTAAAACAATTATCTACAAATTGTTTGTACTTGGCATACACTGTTCCTTTTACAATTTTATCACCACCATAAAAATCATCGTTGAATAAAGGGTGACCGATATATTTCATATGTACTCTGATCTGGTGTGTACGGCCGGTCTCCAGAATGCATTCTACTAATGTTACATAACCAAATCGTTCCAGTACCCGGTAATGAGTAATGGCTTCTTTTCCATGATCCCCTTCGGGATAGGCTTCAAACAATTTTCTGAAACGAAGATTACGTCCTACATGTGCTACGATTGTTCCTTCATCATTTTGTATATCCCCCCAGGCCAATGCCACATATTTTCTGCTGGTGGTATGGTCGAAAAATTGTTTGGCTAATTGTCGCATCGCTTTATCTGTCTTGGCTAATACCAAAAGACCGCTGGTGTTTTTATCAATGCGATGCACCAATCCGAACCTTGGTAATGTATCTTCAGAGATACCCGGATTTTGCTGCTGCAGGTAATAAGAAACCCCATTCAGCAAAGTGCCGGTATAATTGCCGCTTCCGGGATGGACTACCATGCCGGCAGGTTTATTAATGATCATCAGGTCAGCATCTTCATACACAATATTCAGGTCCATTTTTTCCGGCACCACATCTGTTTCATCGGGGCTCATGTCCGAATAGACGATTACTGAATCAAGCGGTTTTATTTTATAGTTGGGCTTGATTTCTTTCCCATTCACCAGTACCATTCCGAGATTGATAGCCTGTTGTAATTTATTCCTGGTGGCTCCTTCAATTCGGTGCATCAGGAATTTGTCAATGCGAAGGGGTTCCTGTCCTTTATCAATAGTGATATTGAAACGTTCGTAGAGTTCGTCGTTATTGTCCTGGATATCCGGGTTATCCTTTTCCATTTCTTCCTGCATAGTGGCAAAGGTAATGGTTGAGGATTTGTTGAGAATACCAAAGTGAGTATAAAGCCGGGTCATTTTTATATAATTACTGAAAGGCGTTAATGCAATATTTTATGAAGCCGGTATGCTATTCTACTTTGGTATAAATTTGTAATATAGTATGGAAAAGCAGCAAATAATATTCAGGGATCTGGGAGTAATGGATTATCAATCGGCATGGGATTACCAGGAAAAATTATTACAGGAGAATGTAAAATTAAAGTCCCTAGCATTTACACAATCTCCCACAGTAGCAGCTTCTCCGGCCAGCAATTCCCTTCTGCCTCCCGATACTTCGCATTATCTTTTGTTTGTAGAACATCCACCTGTTTATACACTGGGCAAAAGTGGAAATAAAGAAAATGTTTTGTTAGATGATGATGGATTAAAGGAAAATAATATTCAGTTTTTTAATACGAACCGCGGCGGTGATATTACCTTTCATGGTCCTGACCAGCTTGTAGGTTACCCGATCCTTGACCTGGAAAAATTCTATAAGGACATTGGTAAGTATCTCCGTAACCTGGAAGAAGCTATTATCCTGACAATGGCAGAGTATGGTATCAGGGGAGATCGTTCAGCAGGAGAAACAGGAGTGTGGATAGAACCCGGTATGCCCGGAAAAGAAAGAAAAATTTGTGCAATCGGAGTAAGGTGCAGCCGTTGGATCACTATGCATGGGTTTGCTTTTAATGTAAATACAGATCTATCCTATTTTAATCATATCATCCCATGTGGTATTGTAAATAAGCAAGTCACTTCGCTGGAAAAGGAGTTGGGCTATACGGTGAATATGGAAGAAGTAAAAGAAAAGGTAAAAAAGAATTTTGCAGCTGTTTTTGATGCAGTACTACTTTAAAAATCTTTCTCTAAGTAAAATTTATGTTTCTCTATCAGTTTTCCATCCTCATATAATTCAAAGCGGAACCATCCGGCATGATAAAAATTCGTTTTGTCAATCTTGAAATTCTTTTCCTTCACTTCTTTTAATTCAAAAAGAAAAGTTTCATCCTCTTCAAAAAATTTAATCGAATATTTTTTTGGTTTTTCATCATCCGGCAGGCTTATCCGTACATAACCATCACGATGGGTATACACATGCAGCGAAGGCATAAAGACATTTGCCTTGGGCTTGTTATTATTTACTTTGGGGATTGCTACAGAATCAACACCCGGTAGCTGATCGATCCTGACAGGGAAATCGACTCTCCGGGAAGTATCAATCACCGGTTTTTTTGCATCACTGAAAAGAAAAACACCTTTCTCCAGCATAATATAGATGCGGTAAAACATATGATCATTGGTGGCTTTCGCATCCACATAGCCATTTTGCGGAGTGGTAGGATCAGGAACTGTCAGGATTGTTTTGTACCCGGTAAGACTATCGAATGAACGTTGAATACTAATTTGCCGGATGTTCGGAAAGTTATTTACCCAGCCGATGATGATCCTGTTATTACCAACGTTTTTTAATGAAAACTTTGGTAGTGTATCCTGTGCATGCAGGCTATTGCATACAATAAGGGCTGTAGATAATAAAAAGAAAAAGGTTAGTCTTTTCATATTGTCAGAACGAAATTAGGATTGGATTCGTTTACTAGTATTAACAAAGATAGGGTAGCAGGTCAAAAAAACTAAAATATTAACGTTCCCTTACTTAGGGAGGCGTTACCCTGTAAACCCCCGCTATGAATTATTAATAATCTGCTACCTGGTGCAAAGAAATTCTGGTTGATAAGATCATTGACCGCAAAGAATAGCTTGCCCGTATAGACAAAATCGGATGGTATGGTTGTTTGCCGGTAAAACTCATTCATAAAATTTATCAGTTCGGGCTTATGCTTTGCATAACCGCCAAAATGATAGTCATGTATAAGTTGAAATTCATTCGCATCTTTTCCGGTAAGTGACCGTATATCTTCGTTGATATCAAAATTATTTTTTAAAACGCTGAATGCAATAACTTTATTAGATGACAATGAAGCCTTGATTAACCCGGCAGTCATGGTGCCAGTGCCGGCTGCACAGCAGATATGTGAATAGTTTTCTTTTTTGCAATAATCCAACATGGTGGATGCTCCTTCAGCTCCTTTTATTCCATAACCACCTTCCGGAATAATATAATATTCGCTTTGGTCCAGTGCAGCTGGAATTTTTCCATTTTTGTAATCTCCCCGGCTTATAAAAAATAATTGCATTCCCAGTTCTTTTGCTTTGGTAAGAGTGGGTGAAAGATGAATAGCCTCTTCGCCGCGGATGATACCAATGGAATTGAGGCCATTAACTTTACAGGCAGCAGCTGTCGCAATGATGTGATTTGACCAGGCACCTCCATAAGTCACTATCGTATTTTTTTGTAGCCGCTTTACATCTTCCAGGTAATAGCGAAGCTTGAACCATTTGTTCCCGGAAATCAACGGATGTATTTTGTCCAATCGCAATACATCTGCATCTACTCTTTTTTCAATTAGTAGTGGAAGAGATAGTTCGTCAATCGTTATGTCAGAAAATTTAATGTCCTTCATGCAAAATAGCATTACTGCCTTGGCGAATTTACTTTAATTTTGCCCTTCAATTTTAATATTGAATATGAAACCTACACTTGTAATATTAGCAGCTGGTATGGCTTCCCGGTATGGAAGTATGAAACAGGTAGAGGGCTTTGGCCCCACTGGTGAAACCATCATGGACTATTCCATTTTTGATGCCATACGCTCAGGCTTTGGGAAAGTGGTATTTATTATCCGGAAAGAATTTGCGGATAATTTTAAAACAATATTTGAACCCAAACTGAAAAACAGGATTGCAACAGCATATGTTTTCCAGGAACTGGATTCGTTTACAGGCGGGTTTGAAATACCTGCCGGAAGAACCAAACCATGGGGAACAGCTCACGCAGTGCTTTGTGCAATGGATGCAGTAAAAGAACCATTTGCTGTTATTAATGCGGACGATTTTTACGGGTATAACGCTTTTCAGAACGCAGCTTCTTTTTTAAATGTCGGATGCAATGAAAAGAATTATGCAATTGTGGGATATGATCTGCTAAGAACGTTATCCGAACATGGAACAGTAAACCGGGGTGTTTGTGGATTAGACAACGAAGGAAACCTGGCTACTATTACGGAACGTATCAATATTGCGAAAAAAGGAGATACGATTACTTGTGACGATGGATTGGAACCAAAAGAACTTTCACAACGTACAAGGGTTTCAATGAATTTTTGGTGTTTTGATACTTCTTTCTTTTTGTATACACAAAGCCTGTTTCAAAATTTTTTACAAGAACACGGTAAGGAATTGAAATCAGAATTTTTTATTCCGATTGTTGCGGACCAGTTTATAAAAGAAGGCGGCCGGGTAGAAGTAATCCCAACTACCTCGTTGTGGTTTGGCGTTACCTATAAGGAGGATGCTCCTTTTGTTCAGCAAAGTCTGAATCGGCTTATTAAAGAGGGTGAATACCCGGAAAGTCTTTGGGCATAATAAAAAACCGGCTTCTCTCGAGGCCGGTTTTTATTTTTTTATAGGGATTAATATTTTAATTCACTTTTACCATGAAGATGTAGTCTTCCAGCTTATTCACCTGCTCTGTCCTGTCCATTCCGGCAATCTGTGATTTTGAATTAAGTTTTATACGCTGATAGCTGGTATCAGATTTTTTTAATTCATCAAGGGCTTTATAAATATACTTGCCCTGGATGGCGAATGTAAAGCCTTCCGTACTGTTTTGTCTTGCATTTAAAATACCAACAACTTCGCCATTTTTATTTAGTATCGGGCTCCCGCTGTTTCCGTGATTTGCCGCTATCTCGATCTGGCAACTAAGTGTATCACCATTAAATCCTGTTAATGAACTCAGGTAGCCCTGGCCATAAACAATTTCATTTTTGGGATATCCTAATGTGAAAATGGGTTCAGCAAGCTTTGCAGATGATTTGCTTATAGAATAAGGGATAGAGGCATAAGGCTTGAAACTTTCATCTTCTATTTTAAGAATAGCGATGTCTTTAGATTTGTCTGAGTGCACAACTTTTGCAACATATTCTCCCCGGCTGTTTTGTACAGCGATATTCCTGGCTTTTTCCACCACATGGTAATTGGTAACTAAATAACCTTTACCATCAATAATAAATCCGGTACCGCCCGATTTGTAAATGATGGGGGCGTTTTCTTTTCCTATGCTGTTCTTAACATTCTTAATTTCATTTCCCTGCTGTGCAGTGGCTGTACGCAGGTCTTTGATCTCTCTTTTTAAAGTATCGAAATCAGGATTTGTTTTGGGAGCGAAAGCCCAAACCAATGCAGAAATTCCCAACGCTGTTATACCGGCAATTGATGCAGCAATAGTGGCAACTCTTCTGTACCGTTTCCACATGTACACAACTTTTGCCTTGCCTTTTAACCGCATAGAGTCGATCTTACCCTGTTCGGTTAAGTCTGTATGAACGTCATTTAATGTAGACTTGAAAGTTTTGCGTTCGCCGTAATGGTTCATCTGTTGTAAAAACAGGGTATGCTCCACGACTAACTGGTCGATCTCTGAATTAGTCTTGCGAAGGGTCTCAAATTGAAGCCGCTCGTCAGGTTTCATTTCGCCCCGGATATAACGTTCTACTGTTTCTAAAATTTTGATATCATCCATCACCGTTCTCGTTTTTATAATGTGCAAAAAATATTTTTTTCAATCTCATCAAACACTTGTACTTCTGGTTTTTCGCATTATCAGCATTGGTATATCCGAAATTGGCGGCTATCACCTGCATATTCTGTTTTTGAAGGTAATAAGCTTCCAAAAGGCTTTTGCAGGGTTCTCCGAGGTTATTGATGGCTTTTTCCATCATCTCAAACTCCATATTCCGTTGATCATGATCTTCGAGGTCTTCATCTACAG
>CALRVH010000093.1:0-9458 GCA_943371565.1 Chitinophaga pinensis
ACGGGTAGGGTAACAGTAATGCCAAACCCGGTTACAAATGAAGCAAGGGTAACAATTACCGCATCTGAAAATGGCATATTGCACTATAAAATAACTGATAATGCCGGTCGTACTGTCTTGCAACAAACAATACAGGTAAGAAAAGGAGCTATCAACACCATTCCGATTAATATGAGTGGCTTATCAACCGGAATGTATTATCTGAATGTTACCGGGGCGGGTATCTACAACCAGAACCTGAAATTACAAAAACTATAAAAAGTACACTGCTCATATCGTAAATGCTTTCTACAAACCCTCTTCTCCAACGAAGAGGGTTTTTTGCTTATTTACCAGGAATCTGTTCGACTCTTTTTGCAAAAAAGTTACCCGGGTACGGCTGCCATGGAAAAAAAGTATATCGTAAAAAATTGTTATTCTATAAAATAGTTATACTTTTTGGCTCCATCTAAAATTCTTGAACATGAAGCAGCCTACCACCCTCATCATTTTTTTGTTTTTAGTTTATGCAAAGTCATTTTCCCAGTCCAGTTGCAGCGGTACAGCTGCGATCAATTTTCAAAAATGGAATAATATAAACGGCACTGCAGTTTCAAATCTTACCAGCAATGCCAATTATCCCAATAACCCATCTTCTACCGGCACAAGAACAACTTTTGAAATGCCGAATAATGGCGGCAATAATTTTGGTATCAGGATGTACGGATATATTTGCCCCCCAACTACTGGCTCTTATGTTTTCTGGATTGCCAGTGACGAATCAGCGGAATTATGGCTTAGCACTACCAGCAGTAGTGCCAATAAGGTTCGTATTGCCTATAATACCGCCAAAACCAATTCAAAGCAGTGGACTAAATACAGTACGCAAAAATCAGTCGCCATTTCATTAATAGCCGGACAATTGTATTATGTTGAAGCCTTAATGAAAGAAGGATCAGGGAATGACAACCTTGCTGTTGGATGGGCAAAACCCGGGCAATCAACTTCTGCACCGAGTCAGGTAATACCGGGTACTAATCTCCGTACTCAATTACCGGATACACAAGCACCTTCAAGTCCAACCAATCTCGCTTCTTCCGCCATCACAACAAATTCTTTTACTTTATCATGGACTGCTTCTACCGATAATGTGGGAGTTACAGGGTATGATGTATATCAAAACGGAGTAAAAATTAATGTCGCAAATATTACAGGAACAACTTATAATGTTACCGGTTTAACCGCAGGCACAACGTATGGTTATTATGTAAAAGCAAAAGACGCAGCTGCTAATCAGAGTGCGGCAAGTGCTACACTAAATGTCACTACTACTGCACCGGATACACAACCACCAACTGCACCTACTAATCTTACTTCTTCAATAATCACACAAACTTCTTTTACTTTAAAATGGACTGCCTCAACAGATAATATCGGCGTTACCGGGTATGATGTTTATCAGAATGGGTTAAAAATTAATGGTGCAACAATTACAGGCACTTCTTATAATGTAACCGGTCTGACTTCTGCAACAGCCTATACATTTTATGTGGTAGCAAAAGATGCGGCTGGTAACCAGAGTGTTCCAAGCAGCAACTTAGATGTAACTACGCTGGTGCCTGGTACTCCTTCAGAATCATTTACCATGAGGACTGTTATTGCAAGTCAGCGAATGCCCCATGACCTGGTTTATGGTCCGGACAATAATTTATGGTATACCGAAAGGTTTGCCGGTAAAGTAAGTTTTGTAAACCCGGAAACAGGTGCTAAAACAACAGTGCTCACCTTAGGAAGTGCGATGGTTCGTGTAGGCGGACAAGATGGTTTGATGGGGCTGGCTTTACATCCGGAATTTAATAGCGGTAAACCATATGTGTATATTTCTTATACCTATGAATCAACGAGTAGTACAGTAAGAAAAACAAGAATTGAAAGATATACCTACAACTCGACCACACAACTCCTGGAATCTCCTGTAACTATTTTACAGAACATACCGGGTAGCAATGACCACAATTCTGCCAGGCTTGCCATCGGGCCTGATCAGAAATTATACTATTCAGTCGGTGATATGGGTGCCGGTCAGTATGATAATATAAGCCGTATTAATAATGCACAGAACCTGGCTATTAATGAAGGGAAAATTTTACGATTAAATACGGAGCAGGTTTCCGGCTCCTGGATACCAGCTGATAATCCTTTTACTAATGCAGGGCAGCCTACGGCCGTATATACGTTTGGTCATCGGAATCCACAGGGTTTGGTGTGGGGTAATGTTAACGGAGTTGATATTTTATACAGTTCTGAACATGGCCCTTACAGTGATGATGAAATAAATACAATTGAAGCGGGTCGTAATTACGGTTGGCCCAATGTCATTGGATGGTGTGATGGCAATTATAACGGAAGAACAACCGGAGGGTTTACTATAAATAATGAGCAAACCAATTGTACGACGTTGAATGCAAAGGAGCCTCTTCGTTCTTTATTTCCAGTTACTAATCCGCCTTCAGGCGGCGATAATATGCTGTGGCCTTCCACCGCAACTTCCGGAACAGAATTTTATGGTAGCACGGCAATACCGGGCTGGCAGAATTCATTATTAGTAACACAGTTAAAAAAAGGCGCCATTGCCAGGTTAAAATTGAGTAATGACGGATTAAATATTATTTCCGATACAATTCACTATTTCCAGGGACTTGGCAGGTTCAGGGATGTAGTGGTATCAGCAGATGGGTTAAAAATTTATGTCGCCTGTGATTCGAGCGGTTCAACTTCCGGCCCTACCGGGAATGTTACTACCACACCGGCTAACCCGGGAAGTATTCTTGAATTTACGTTCCAGCCTTCCCCACCAATGCAGGAATTAATCACTGCTGATCGTTCCATAAAAGAATTCCTGAATGACAGGAGTATTGATGTGTATCCTAATCCGGCAAGTACATTCATTATGGTATATAACTATTCTAATGCGCCGGGAAGGATTGTTGAATTGTATGACATGAATGGCAGAATTGTTAACAGAACACAAATGACTTCAACAACAACAAGAATTGAAACTTCACGGCTCTTGAATGGATTATATGTTTTAAAAATCACCGGGGAAAAAGGTCAAATAATCAGAACAGAAAAAATGATTGTTTTTCATTAACCCCTTTTCTCTTACAGGCAAGACAAGTTTACTCTTATCCTAAACAGGGCAACATTAATGTTGCCCTGTTTAGGGTTCTTATTGTCAAACCTATAATGAGTTACATTTGTATTCATGTATACCCTGAAGAAGTCGCTGGGCCAGCATTTTTTAAAAGATGAAAATATCTGCCGCAAGATTGTTTCAGCTGTGCAGCAGCATCCATTTACCCAGTTGCTGGAAGTAGGCCCGGGTGGCGGGGCATTGACCAAATATTTATTGGAATTAAAGGGAATTGATTTTAAGGGGGTAGAACTTGACGAAGAAAAAGTAGCCTACCTTCTCCATACGTGGCCGCAATTGCAAGGAAAGATCATTCACCAGAATTTTTTAGATATTGACAAACCATTTACCGGCCGGTTTACAGTAATAGGTAATTTCCCGTATAATATTTCTACACAGATCCTCTTTAAAATAGTTGAATGGAAAGAAGATGTAGAGTGTACCATTGGAATGTTTCAGAAAGAAGTGGCGCAGCGGGTAGCTGCCAAAGAAGGAAATAAAGTGTATGGCGTTATCAGTGTATTGATACAGGCCTTTTTTAAAGTGGAGTATTTATTCGATGTAAATGAAAAATGCTTTCAACCGCCGCCAAAAGTAAAAAGCGGGGTGATAAGGCTGTTGCCAAACCCGGCAACACCGGCAATGCGAAGCGAAAAGGATTTTTTTCTGCTGGTTAAAACGGCTTTTAATCAACGCCGGAAAACATTGCGCAATGCAGTAAAAAGTTTATTTGATGCAACAATACTCGAAGATGAGTTGTTTAATAAAAGAGCTGAGCAGCTAACCGTTGAACAGTTTGCGGCACTTACTTTTAAAATGCGATGAAAAAAATTATTATTTCAGGAAAGACCCATCCATACCTGATGGATACCCTTCAGCAAAAAGGATATGAAGTATTATACCAGCCTTCTATTACGTATGAGGAGTTGAGTCATGCTATTGTAGATGCAGAAGGGTTGGTAGTTACTACAAGAATAAAAGTTGATAAGAAGCTTATTGAAAAAGCAACCGCACTAAAATGGATTGGCCGTCTTGGCAGTGGTATGGAATTGATTGATGTTGAGTATGCCAGTAGCAGAAGCATCAGATGTGAAAGTAGCCCTGAAGGAAACAGGAATGCTGTAGCAGAACATGTATTGTGCCTGCTGCTCAATTTGATGAATCATATTACGTCCTCCCATAATGAAGTAAAACAGGGAATATGGAGAAGGGATGAAAACAGGGGTACAGAATTAAGCGGTAAAACGGTAGGTATTATAGGATTTGGAAATACGGGGCAGAGCTTTGCAAAACTGTTACAACCTTTTGGGGTTACGGTATTGGCTTATGATAAATATAAATTTGGTTTTGGGGAGGGTAATATAAAGGAGGCTAACCTGGAGCAAGTGTGCCGGTATGCAGATGTAATAAGTTTTCATGTGCCTTTAACAGATGAAACGTATCACATGGCGGATAGTAATTTTTTTAATTTATTAAAACGAAAGCCAATTTTTCTGAACAGTTCAAGAGGCAGCCTGGTAAGTCTCCAAGAATTGGTAACTGCTTTACAGGAAAATAAAATAGGGGGTGCAGGGCTGGATGTACTGGAAAATGAAAAACTGGACACTTATTCAGCAAAAGAAAAAGAATTGCTGGGTTGGCTGCTGGAGCAACCCAATGTGATTGTAACTCCGCATATTGCAGGGTACAGTGATGAATCTTTCTATAAAATGGCCAAAGTTTTGTTAGAGAAATTGGGCTTAGATTAATAGTTGTTTATCCGAATCTTTTTTATATTTGTGACATATTAATGCAACGCTTCAGCAAACACTGAGGCGTTGTTATTTTTTTTGCCGTCTCTCCACGGGGAGACATAAAAATGGAGGTGAATATGAGCGACTTTCAATATGTAACAAAAGAAACGCTGGTGCTAATGAAGGCGGAACTACAGCGTATGAAAGGGGTAGATCGTCCTGCTGCCAGCCGGGCTATTGCAGAAGCAAGAGAAAAAGGTGACCTGAAAGAGAATGCAGAATACGATGCTGCCAAAGAAGCACAGGGTATACTGGAAGCAAAAATTGCGGCCTATGAAGGAGCAATGGCTAATATCCGGGTGATGGATGAGGCCAATATCGACACCAGCAAAGTATCTATACTTACAAAAGTTACACTGACTAACCTGGGTACCAAAAAACAGGTAACGTATAAAATCGTAAGTGAACAGGAAGCTGACCTAAAAGCAGGTAAGATCTCCGTGACCTCGCCAATTGGAAAGGGAATTTTGGGCAAGCATGTTGGAGAAACAGCTGAGGTACAGGCGCCAGCCGGTGTACTCAAGTTCAAAATTGAAGGAATTACTGCGTAAGCAATAAGTTAAAGTGAATCAATAAAAGTTCTGTAACCCGCAGAACTTTTATTTTTGCAGTGGGGTTTCATTAATAGCTGAACAGTGTTTCAAAAAATAAAACATTACCTGCTTTTATATAAAGCAAAACTCTTTGGCGGGATGACAATATTTTCAAAAATAATTGCTGGTGAGATTCCCAGTTATAAAATTGCAGAGAATGAACGATTTTTTGCATTCCTCGACATTTTTCCATTGCGGGAAGGTCATGTACTGGTAGTCCCTAAAAATGAAACTAATAAACTTTTTGATTTGCCTGATGAATATTTAGGTGAAATGCTCTTGTTTGCAAAACCGATTGCCCATGCTATTGAAAAAGCATTTGACTGCAACCGCTGTGGTATTAGTGTTATCGGACTGGAAGTACCTCATGCACATATTCATCTAATACCTATTAACTCGGCTAATGATTTGAATTTTGTGCAATCAAAACCACAGGCATCCGCAGAAAAATTGAAGAAAGTACAGGAAATGATTTTGGCTCATTTATAATTAATATGATGAAGAAAGCAGGACTACTATTGCTGGCAATTTTTTTAATGACGATAAAACCTTCTTTGGGACAGGAAAGAAATAAGGAGGTAATGATAAAAAAGATATTTGCTGTTTTAGCCGAGAAAGATGAAGAAGGATTTGTAAATCTTTTCCCGGATGCAAAAACGCTTAAAGAGTATATGTTAAAGGCATTAAATGCTGATACATCGGCGAAAGAAAACAGCGAAGTAAAAGCTTTTTTAGAAGGGATGGAGGATAGTACCATGCAGCTTGAGTTCAGGGAGTCGTATTTTAATTATATCCGTCTTGGAGAAGATAAAGGGGTGGACTGGTTGAAAACCAAATTTGTTTCTTATACTGTAGATTCAGTACAGATAGAGGAGGATGGAATAAGCACTCCTATGTTGAAAGGGAAGATTTATTTTACTGTAGATACAACAAAATACTTTCTTGCTTTTGATGAGGTCATTTGGTTTGATAATAAAGGGTGGTATGGAGTAAATGTTGATCGTATTGATGTAGTAGCCCGGGAAAAAGAAACAGATGTGTATGACTGGGATGGAAAGATCGTTGATTCAACGTTGCAGGTAATGGACTCGGTAGTGGCAGCTACTATTGCAGACAGCACTATGACCGCCATTACAGAAGTGCCGGTTACCAAAAAGAAAACCGATAAAAAAAAGCCGGAGAAAAATAAATCAACCAAAAAGAAATCTGATAGCCCGATCCGAAAGCCTGAATAAGTACTATTTTCGAAGCCGTCCCGGATTCTTTTTTATAAAATCATCCCATCCTGTCAGGCCTTTACCAGCTTTATTCAAAATAGAATTAGATTGAAAATAATGGCACATGGCCACAGCCAGTGCATCTGTTGCATCATAATGTTTTGGACTTTCGGTAAACGATAATAAGGTTTGCAGCATTTTCATCACCTGTTCTTTGTCGGCATTACCATTTCCGGTGATGGATTGTTTTACTTTTTTGGGTGAGTATTCAGTTACTTCCAGCCCATGCCGCATCGCTGCTGCAATGGCTACACCCTGTGCTCTACCAAGTTTCAGCATACTTTGTACATTCTTACCGAAGAAGGGGGCTTCAATAGCAAAATCAGTTGGCTGGTATTTGGTTATTAATCCGCTAACCGTATTAAATATCAATTGCAATTTTTTGTAACCGTCTTTTACCTTTCCGGGTTTTAATACACCCAGTTCGAGCAACGATACTTTATTGTTATGTATCGTAATTAAACCATAGCCCATCACGATGGTGCCAGGATCAATACCGAGGATTATTTTAGCAGGCTTTTGCAAACAGGGCTGTATTTTTACAAGACCTGCCAGACGGCAGGAAGGTTAATGAAACTAAACAAAAATAGCAGAATCTTCATCAACTACTTCCTCGGCCCCCTGCTGTTTGTGTGGCTCTCATGGGCTATTTATCGCCAGATACAAAAACAACCGAACCTGGAAACTGCCTGGCTGGGAATAAAAGCATCTTTCAGCACCCCGCTGGTATGGAACCTTATTGCTGTTATTGCATTCATGATTGTTAACTGGTCTATTGAAGCAGTGAAATGGAAGATATCGGTACGCTCCATCCAGCAAGTCAGTTTTTTTAAAGCTTTCAGGGCTGTATTATCCGGCGTTTCTTTTTCTGTCAGTACACCTAACAGGGTGGGTGAATACCTCGGAAGAGTATTATATATGGATGAAGGCAACCGGTTAAAGACAATTTCAATTACCATCGTTGGCAGTATCAGTCAACTCATCATTACGCTATTGATGGGATGTATAGGACTGGTAATGCTCCGGAACGATATAGAAGCCAGTCAGCTTATTTCCCCGCTCTGGATGAAAGTGATACTGTATGGAGTAACAGGCATTTTATCCGGACTGTTGCTTTTTTATTTTCGGTTGTCATGGCTTATTAAATGGGTGGACAAGTTGCCCGGCAGTAACCGGTTTGCTTATCTGGTAAGGGCACTGGAAGATTTTGATGCCGGACTACTTTTAAAACTATTACTGTTATCTGCTTTGCGGTTTGCTGTTTTTATTATTCAATATTACTTGCTGTTTCAGTTGTTTGCAGTCAGTATTTCATGGTGGGAATGTTTATGGTCGGTCAGCATAACATTTTTTGTACTGGCAGTTATTCCTTCGTTTGCTATCGCAGATATTGGCTTACGGGGTGAAGTGGGAATTAAACTGATTGGCCTTTTTACCATAAATCAGCTGGGCATACTTTTTACAACCATTACTATCTGGTTTATAAATCTTATAGTCCCTGCTATTATCGGCAGTTTGCTTATACTGGGAATTAAGAAACTCTACACAAATAAGGAAGATAAGAAAGCTCAATCTTAGATTTCTTCAACTTTAAAAAGATCTTTTGCCCGTATACCCCGGTCGGTTTGTTGCAGGTTGCAGCATTCATTTACCGGATCATGTTCAAAGAAAAGGATGTAATCTCCTTCTACCGCTTCTTTCAGGAATGACTTTTTTTCATGCAGTGTTGTAAGCGGAAACATGTCATAGGCCATTACATACGGAATAGGAATATGCCCTGCTGAAGGAAGCAGATCTGCCATAAATACAACCGTTTTGTCGCCGTACTTTATTTGCGGCAGCATCATGGCTTGTGTGTGGCCATTTACAAAACGTACAGAAACATTATCTGTAAAGGCTGTTTCGCCAAGCTTGCCATCTACACCGCCACTTATTTCAATGAATTGTAGTTTGCCGCTTTCTTCAATCGGTAAAATATTTTCTTTTAGAAAAGATGCTTTCTCTCTTTCATTTGGATATACAGCCCAATCCCAATGTTCTTTGTTGCTCCAATAAGTAGCATTTTTAAATGCAGGAATTAGCTTGTCACCTTCTCTTATTATACTGCCACCACAATGGTCAAAATGCAAGTGAGTTAAAAATACATCGGTAATATCATCTTTGCTGAAACCATATTTCGCCAGCGACTTGTCAAGTGTATCATCTCCATGCAGGTAATAATGACTGAAGAATTTTGCATCCTGTTTATCACCATTACCATTATCCACCAGTATTAACCGGTTGCCATCTTCTATCAGTAAACAACGTAAGGCCCAGGAGCATAAATTATTTTCATCCGCAGGGTTGATTTTATTCCACATACTTTTTGGCACTACGCCAAACATGGCACCACCATCTAATTTAAAATAACCGGTATTTATCGAATACAGTTTCATATGGTTTTATTTTTTGTGTTGTAAGCGTATATTAATAGAAAGAACCCAATAATAAAGAAAATAGTCAATGTGAGTACGGAGTTTCTTTGTGAACCGGTGAGTTCAGTAATAAAGCCAAAACTGAGAATTCCAATCACGGCAGCAATTTTTTCTGTCACGTCATAAAAACTGAAAAAAGAGACCTTGTT
>CALRVH010000094.1:0-9244 GCA_943371565.1 Chitinophaga pinensis
GATATCTTCTCCTTTTGCGCAGGATCGGAGTTGTTGATAAAAAGCGGTAGCAGAGTTCGGCACCCCGGAGCTTAATTTTTTTTCTTTGATGGCAGCATCCATTTTATCATAGAAATATAAACAGCTGTCATAGGGTAGCTTTATTTCCTTTACTGTTTGATAAAAACTGTTGCCACCTGGCTTACCTTCTGTCTTTGCCAGCTCCCGTGAGATTTTCCCGATAACAGTTGAAAATTTATTCGGCCCTTCGAAAATAGGTTGTTGTTTATTACCAGTTTCTCTTGCCACATTACTGCCCACATACATTTCCAGTTCTGATAAAGTGATGGAAGAATCTTTATTAGCATCGGCCTCACCGTTTAAGCCATTGATAAGGTAATACGAAAAAACACCTCTTCCGTTTCCCCATTTTTTATCTTCATAAGAAAGCTGACCGGGTTGGGAGCTTAGAATTTTAATTTCATTTTTCCACATGCTGCTGATAGCTGCAGCAGTAAATTCTGCCCCTTTCAAACCACCGGCCAGTTTACCAGAGCGGCAGGCATCCGTTACAACAATTACTTTTACATTATTGGTAAGCAGTGTTACAAAAAGATCTTTCAGGTCGTCGACCCTGAGACCATTTGCCATATAGTTACTGGAATAGGTATCGTAAGCCAGCAGGTAACCCCGGTTAAATAATGTTTGTGTTTCTACATCGCCATGCCCTGAAAAATAGAAGAGCAGGTTGTCACCAGGTTTTGACACCATGGCTATTCGTTGCAATTGAACAGTAAGGTCTCCGTATTTAGCTTTATCATTTACCAGCAGGGTTACATCGTCTTTATTTATGCCCCAAAAGTTATTTTGCCGGAGGTAGTCAGCAAACATTTTTGCATCCCTGTCGGCATATTGAAGGGTGTCAATATATTCATACTTTGATATGCCAACGATCAATGCCCTGGTCTTTCCGGGTGGCGCTGCTTCCTTTTCAGTAACGATAAGCCCTTTGGGTGTTTGAGAAAAAATTATGGTAGGGATGAAGGCAAGTGATAGCAGGAATAAAAAAAACTTGATATGATCAATTTTTCCGGCAGTCATGCTATAAAGTTACTCTTTTGGTTAGCGATAAACAATACCTTCTGCAGGGTAGATGAATTTTGTTATACCACAATAAAGTTATCTATAAGTCATTGGTGGTTTTTTCGCAAAGACAGTGTAATACTGGTTTTATGTCCATCAAAACATCGTTTTAAAACTGATTTTCACGGCAATTACAATAACTGCTAATTGAGTAGCGAAAAATCCCAACATGGGAACTGGGGTTAAATTTCCCAATCAATATTGATAAAAACTCTTAGATAATGTATTCTATATCACTATCTGATCGTGGCATCGTATTTGGCTTCAGGGGGTAAATCAATAACAAATTTATGAAAAGAGTCATTTTAGTTTTTACAGTAGTCTTATCTTCTGTTTTAGTAAATGCCCAGGTTAGTTTTGGTATCAAGGCGGGATTGAATAATTCAACGTTGGGTGGTGATGGTGCCGATTTAGCGGGAAAAAAATCTAATACCGGCTTCAATTTTGGTGTAACAGCAGGTATACCGTTAAGTACCCATTTTGTGTTTCAGCCTGAGATCATGTATTCTGCGAATCAAGGCATGGAATTCAGACCAACAACAACTTCTGAAACCAATTATAATTTGAACTACGTTAATATCCCTCTGATGTTGAAATATAAGTCTATGGGTTTTTATGGAGAAGCAGGACCTTATTTCGGGTTCCTGACATCTGGAAAGGTTAAAACCAAAACCGGTTCAACAACCACAGAAACTGATATCAAAGATTCTTTTGATGGAACTGATATGGGTGTAGCGTTGGGAACAGGATATGTAATGAAATCAGGTTTTGGTTTTGGTGTTCGTTACAATATGGGTCTTCAAAATATTTATGATGCAACAGCTCCTGAATATAAGAACAGGTATTGGCAAGTGAATTTGATCTATATGTTTGCGAAGAAGTAAATTATTCGTGAACGTTTTTAAGCCAAAAGGCCGGATTAATCCGGCCTTTTTTATTTTCCGATATATTTGTATTCTAAATCTCTTGTTTGAAAACAATATTAACAGCGGCGCAATTAGGTGAAGCCACTAATTCATTAGGTAAAATACTAAAGAATGCACACCCGGTTTTAACGGATGTTGTATTTGTTGGCATACAGCAGGGTGGTGTACAGGTGGGTAATGATATTGTAGCTGCCATTCAACAAATTGATCCGGCACAAAAAGTACAATACGGCCAATTGGATATTACATTTTACCGGGATGATATCCGCAAAGAAATACTCACTCCCGATACGATGAATATCCCTTTTGAGATTGAAAATAAAATAGTAGTGCTGATTGATGATGTACTGTTTACCGGCCGTACAATCAAAGCCGCCTTAGATGTATTGCTGGACTATGGCCGTCCTGCGAAAGTAGAATTATGTGTACTGATTGACAGGAAAGAACATCGCCAATTTCCCATACAGGCTGATTATGTGGGTGTAACAGTAGAAACTAATAAAACCGATAAGGTAAAACTTGTAAACAAAGAAGTAGTATTGATCACTTCCTAATCAGTGGTTTTCGTACTTAACCTGCCTGCCGGCAGGCAGGTCTGTATAAATCTGTATAATTGGTGGCTAAAATGTATTATTCTGTGGCCAAAACCTTTAACTTCGACCTTTAATGCAACTATCCACTCGACATCTGCTGGGCATTAAAGACCTCACCAAAGAAGATATTTCCCTTATTCTTTCCACTGCAGCGCAATTCAAAGAAGTTTTACAGCGTCCCGTTAAGAAAGTGCCTTCGTTAAGAGATGTGACCATCGTAAATCTTTTTTACGAAAATTCTACCCGGACAAGATTCTCTTTTGAACTGGCGGAAAAAAGACTAAGTGCCGACACGATCAATTTTGCTGCTTCTACATCTTCTGCAGCAAAAGGCGAAACATTGCTTGATACGGTTAATAATATTCTATCCATGAAAGTGGATATGGTTGTAATGCGGCATAGTGCCAGCGGCGCACCTCACTTCCTGGCACAGCATATACCGGCTGCGATTATCAATGCCGGTGATGGAATCAATGAACATCCTACACAAGGGTTGCTGGATGCGTTTTCTATCAAAGAAAGAACAGGAACATTAGAAGGACGAAAAGTGGCTATCATCGGCGACATCATGCACAGCCGGGTGGCACAGAGTAATATTTATTTGCTGAAAAAAATGGGAGCAGAAGTTACAGTTTGCGGTCCCCCTACATTAATTCCAAAATATATCAGCGAAGCAATGGGTGTAAATGTGAGTTATCACCTGAAAGAAACACTGGAGTGGTGTGATGTGGCGAATGTGCTGCGTATACAGTTGGAAAGGCAGAACCAGGTTTTATTTTCTTCACTCAGAGAATATAGTTTGGCTTACGGTATCAATAGAACTTTATTGGACAGCCTGCACAAAGAAATTGTGATCATGCATCCTGGACCTATCAACAGGGGAGTAGAACTGGATAGTGATGTGGCTGACTCTAAACAATCAATTATCTTGCAGCAAGTCGAAAATGGAGTGGCTGTGAGGATGGCTGTCTTGTATTTGTTGTCCGGGAGAAACTGATGAATTGATAATTTATTAGTTGATAATGGATAATGCTTTTTATTTGTAACGTATTAACGACTTTCAGAAATACTTGAGTTAAGGACATTAATTATCAATTAGTATGCGCATCTGTCTCTTTCCCGGAACCTTTGACCCCCTGACGCTTGGTCATGTGGATATAATCAACAGGGCATTGCCTTTGTTTGATAAAATTGTGGTAGGTATAGGTTTAAATACTTCAAAAGCTCCGATGTTTACGGATGAACAACGGCTGAGCTGGATCAAAGAAATTTATAAAGATGAGGAACGGGTAGAAGGGGCTGTGTACGAAGGCCTCACCATTGATTTTTGTCGCAAGATTGGTGCACACTTTATTTTAAGAGGAATTCGTTACGTCAGTGATTTTGAATATGAGAAAACAATTGCTGATGCCAACAGGACGCTGGACAGGAGTATCGAGACAGTCTTTCTGACCGGCGAGCCAAAATATACTTCTGTCGCTTCTACGATCGTAAGAGATATTATCAGGAACCATGGTGATGCCAGTCATTTCCTTCCTGAGGTTGTTTTTAAATCACTTCCAAAATAATACAAATGAGCATTTGGTTCGATAAAGGGCTGACTATTGAAAACTTTCATCAGCCTAACCAGGAGACTATGAGTGAGTATCTGGGGATAGTGTGGACAGAATTAGGAGAGAATTTCCTGAAAGCTAAAATGCCGGTTGATAACCGGACCAAACAACCGTATGGTTTGCTCCATGGCGGTGCATCATGTGTACTCGCAGAAACGATTGGCAGTTTTGCTTCCTCCAAGGTGATTGATCCTGCCAGGTTTCAATGTGTGGGATTGGAAATAAATGCCAACCATGTGCATAGTGCTACCGAAGGTTATGTAACTGCAGTTGCTACTCCTTTACACCTTGGAAAAGCTACACATGTCTGGGATATTAAAATCTATAATGACAGTGGCAAAATGGTTTGTGTAAGCAGGCTTACGTTGGCTATTATTGAAAAGAGGGATTTTAAAACGCCCCGGTCTTTATAGATGCCTCTTACTTTGTAAATTCTTTTATAACATCAATTACAGACGGGTAACATTCAGGAAAAAGACTTTGGGCTTCTTTGTTGGTTACCCATTTTATTTCATGAATGCCTTCTTCTGTTTGCGGAACTAATTTTTGTTCACCGCTCACTTTCATATTGTACCAATGCGATTCTTTCAATATAAATCTTGCCCCTTCGTGGTAAGTGTGATAGGTTATTACAAGAGGGGATAATAGTTTCACTTGTTGTAATCCTGTTTCTTCTTCCACTTCTCTAACTGCACAATCTTCCAGTGTTTCTCCTTTGTCTAATTTCCCTTTTGGCAGATCCCATTTTCCCCTGCGGAATATCATTAATATTTTTTTCTTTTCATTCAGTACTATTCCTCCTGCGGCTACGACTATTGTAAACTTCTTATAAAGCGCTTTTTTCAATTCCGCCAAGTCAGGGTGATAAAACACCCCGGCATGAATTTCAGGCTGCTCCATTTCATGTATCATGGATTTTACAGTATGGCTATTCAATTCGTCAATGAAGACGGCATCATCATGATGAACATAAGGTTGTAATGTTTCATCCACATTGTCACATAAAAAAAGTGGTTTATCCCCGAAGTAAATTTTTATGTACATACTAAAAAGATTTGGGTTGTTGACTGCGGGCTAAGGAAGGAAGTTACGAATATATGTCTCGTAACCCGTAACACGGGGATGATTGCTTTTTTTTATCTTCGCTGCTATGACAGACGCAAAAGCCGTAGCCGAAAAACTCCTTCAGGTTAACGCTATTAAACTAAATCCAGAACAGCCCTTTACCTGGGCTAGTGGTTGGAAGAGCCCGATATATTGTGATAACAGAAAAGTGCTTTCATTCCCTTTTATCCGTGATTTTATCAAATCGGAAATGTGCAATGTGATTTTTGAAAAATTTCCTGACGCTGAGCTTCTCGCCGGAGTAGCCACGGCGGGTATTGCCTGGGGAGCTATGGCGGCCGATCAGTTGAAGTTGCCTTACATATATGTTCGTCCAAAACCAAAGGAGCATGGGCTGGGTAACCAGATAGAGGGGTTTTATGAGAAGGGGCAAAAGGTAGTTGTAATAGAAGATCTTGTTTCTACAGGCAAGAGCAGCTTGCAGGTAGTAGATGTGCTGAAAGAAGAAGGCCTGGAGGTAGTGGGGATGGTCTCCATTTTTTCCTATGGTTTTGTGGCTGCAACGGAAGCGTTCCAAAAAGCATCATTGACTTACTATTCACTTACAGATTACCCGACATTAATCGAATCAGCTGTTCAGAAAGGAATGGTTTCGGCAGGGCAGCAGGATATTTTGTTAAAGTGGAGAGATGATCCCGCCAATTGGAAAGGGGTTTTGTAATTTACTTACCAAATTATTAGTTGATGAAACGATTTCTTATTTCCGCACTTGCGATTATAGTTTCTACCGCTTCCTTTTCCCAGGTAAAGCCGATCCGTGTTGATACGATTAAAACACCCAATGCACTTTGCGAAAATTGCAAAAAAAGGATAGAAGCCTATATAAAACCGTATGATGGAATACTGGAGATAACGGTGAATTATCGTAAGGCAGAAACAAAAGTGAAATACCTCACCGACAGAATAAATATCGAAGAGATCAAGGCATATATTGCCAATTGTGGTTATGATGCTGGCGATGTACCTGCTGCTGAAGACTCGTACGAAAGACTACCCAAAACCTGCAAAAAGTTTGAAGACGGGGGAGGGCATCCAAAGCCAAAAGTGCCGGTTCCGGCGCAATAGTTTTTTCTAACCAGGACGTAAAAGCTTTTCTGAGTTTTATTATTGCGCCTTAGCGTCTTTGCGAGACAGTATTCACTTCATCAGCTTCTCCAGATCCTGCTTACCCTCATACCTGATAGGGTAATTGATAAAGACCGGTCCTTTACCGACCCGGGCCTTACCTTCTACTTTTATTGTCACTTCTCTCGACAAAAAAGCAACCAATGAATTTTTGAGCACTTTGTTCATATCCAGCTGCAGTTTTACCGGCAGCCTGAAATCTCCGTTTGCAGGTACCTGGATCATTGTATCGATAGAAAAGTGGCCCAGGAAATTTTCTTCCATCCAAGCGTCGCCTTCAGCACTTTTTAATTTCAGCCGGGCATTGTTGGGGTTAAAATAATGGAGGTCGAGAAAAAGTATAGATTCCTTCATCCCAACCTTGCTCACCCTGACATTCTCAATTCCCCTAAAATCTGGCTCCCTGATCTCCCCGCAGGAGAATAAAAAAAAGGCTGGCAAAATGAGTAAAGCGGAGAGGAGAGGGTGATTTTTCATGAACTTGATTAATACCTGCAAAATAGGGGAAAGCATTCTTTATTTGAGAAAATGACCCGGGGTCTGGAGTACACTTCCAATCCTACTGTACAGGTGGAGACACAGAGAGTTGCGTTTTTAAATGTTAGGTTTTAATGCAATGCGTTCTGGTTCTGAAACTTGCAGGAAGGTACAAAACCGGAAGGGCTAAAAGATGCCGGAATCTACCTCTAATTTAATATTAAGTGAAAATTGTGCAGAAAGCGAACTCCCGAAAGTAGTTGAGCAGAATTTTGACGATAGTGGCAAACTAAAAGGATTTACTTTATTAGTTGATTTTGGAGAACTTCCCTTAACAGGGGTACAATTTTCTGAATCATTTCTTCCGAAACCCCCTCAATAGATTTAAAAGCCGTGTATTCTTTTCTTCTTTCCTCAAAAGCCGTTTGTAACGCTTGATGTGATAAGACAATTATGTCTCGTAGTTGAGTATCAGTTTCAGGTATTTGCGTTTCCTCAATTAAAAAATCTCGGTAGGCATGAAACTTATATACTTGTACTCCTTTATAAAGCAAGTAAACATTCCATATAAATTCTATTCTCGGTCTTTGGTCTTGCTCTCCTTTTAGTGGAAATCTAACTGTTGCCTGTGCTAATTTTTCATATTTAACATTATCAGCCTCCCATATCAAAAAATTAAACCTATTGATTGGGTCATCGCCGGTACTTCCGTGTCCAGTTGAATTAAGGGGTATAAATTTCATTATTTTCTTTTCTTTTTAGGAGGAGTATTGATAACCATATTAAGTAGGTTCTCAAAAGAAGTATTAACCTTTAAGGGTTGGTGTTTTTTGGCTACTTTCTTGGGGGCTTTCTTTTTGGTTGCCATAGGCATAAAGTTACAAACTTGTTGCTACTTTTAGTAGGTGAAACATACTTTAGTCGGTTTTCTGATATTCTTTAGTACCTATTCTGTATATGGACAAATACCATCCGATACACTAAAAAAATATAGCTATTGGGTAATGGGGAGTGTGTATGTAAATACAACCAATTATCTCCCTGCCACTGGTTCTGGTTATTTTGTAAGAGATAGGAATAAATTATTTTTTATTACAGCCCACCATGTTTTAGCTGGCTGTCGGTCATCTCGTGATACTTGCAAATTACCAGTAAAAGCAAGTATCTATCCAGATACTATGAATATATATTTGAACTTTCAAGGGAATATGAATTTTAGGTATATACGAATTGATGTTAAACATATAAAGATGGAAAAATGTTTAAGCCCTCCAATGGAGGCTGATATTGTGGCCTGTGAGGTAATCAATACAAATAACGATACAATTTACTCGGTTGAAAACTTTTTAGCTACTACTTTGCCAAAGAAAAAAGGAGTAATCAGTATTTATGGTTTCCCCGATTATGCTAATAGAATAGCAGGGGGTTTTCAACAAGTAAATGCCACACATTTTGTCGTTGATAGTTTTTTATTATACAATTATTATAGTTTTAAAGGGTGTGATGGTATGATGTGGGTGGATTCAGTTGACTATGTTTTAAAGACTTATAAAAAGCGAACTGATAATTTAGGTGGATTTTCCGGGTCTCCTGTTTTTATAGAGGATAAGAAAAAAAAGAAATGGGTGTTTATGGGAACTGCAACAATGGTGATTGACGACCAAAAATTAGTTTTTACAAAGCCAGAACACACACTTAGGGCTATAAAAAAAATCAATAAATAAAAATACATTTACAACTATCTTGAAATCTTTTGATAAACAAGTCAAATTGTTTTTTACTAATAGTGTCTGGCTGCTCTAAAATCTTATATACTGATATTCTATGGGTGGTATGTGTAGGAGTTGTACAATTAAGATTTATATATACGAATAGTAAAATGAGTATGAATTTGGTAGGCATAACGAAAAGTATTAAATTTGTTATGCCTTTAAGAGAGGAAAGATATTTAGCAGCCTATTACCAGTAGGCTGTTTGCTTTTAAAGCAACTCCCAAAAGTAGATTTATTTTTTACCGTATTAGGTTACTTACTTATTACTATTAGTTACCGCCTTCGATAAACTCAAACCCTGTGTATTTCTTAGGAGTATCTTTTATCAGGTCTTTGTATTTAAGCCTTCCGCTTGTTTTCTGCATGGCATCCATAAACCTATCACAGTCTTTTATTTTTCTTGTATTGTATCGGTAAGAGGCTTCGTTGCAATATCTATGCAAATGGGTGGGGGAGACTTGGTGATAAATTCCAATGAGCATCCTTTTTAG
>CALRVH010000095.1:0-8695 GCA_943371565.1 Chitinophaga pinensis
TGCAGGAGCCAATACCATTACATTTGATGCCCCGTTTGCTAGTTGTTCTTTTACTGTAACTGTAGCTGGCCCGGCTGTTTACACGATCAATTGCCCTGGTGTAACAGTACAGGGTACTTACCAGGTAGGCGTTGCATTAACGGCTGCTAATACTATCACTATTCCCGTAACTGCGGTGACGACTCCCGGCTCATATCTTATCACCGCAACAATCAATGGGATGACATTTTCCGGATCGGGTGCTTTATCAGTTCCAGGGAATATTATTTTGACTGGAACCGGTACACCTGCTCCAGGCGCTTCACCAACATCGAACCTGGTTATTACATCACCAACATCTTGTACAATACCGATTACGGTTGCCGCGGCAGCTGGGCCGGCTGTATTTACTATCGATTGCCCGGGTGTTACAGTACAGGGGACTTACCAGGTTGGTGTTGCATTAACTGCAGCTAATACTATCACTATTCCTGTAACTGCGGTAACGACTCCCGGTTCATATCTTATTACGGGAACAATCAATGGAATGACATTTTCCGGCTCGGGCACGATAACAGTTCCCGGAAATATTATATTGACAGGAACGGGTACACCATCTGTGGGTGCTTCACCAACTTCCAATCTTGTTATTACATCACCGTCGAGCTGTACGATTCCAATTACAGTGGCAGCGGCACCGGTAATTGATTGGAGCTTTAAGATCGGTACAACCACGTATTCAGGGGCTACTTCTGATGTAATTGGTTTGGATAATACTTCATTCCCGCCTTTTACAATTGTTGACTATTATGGCGAATATGGTGGCACCCCCGATCTTCTTAATATCACATTGGGCGATCCGGCTGGTGGTGTATTGACTGCCGGCGAAACATACAATTCTAATTTCACCACACTTGTAAACGGAGCTTATTTTTATTTTGATGGTGGAGCCACACTGGAACTGGAGGCTACTGATCCTGCTACTACACCAGGAGTTAATATTATTTTTACAATAACCAGTCATACCGTTGCGACGAAAACTATCATCGGGACTTTTTCCGGAACTGCCTTCGATTATGTTTCCAGTACCATTAAGACGATCACAAATGGTACATTCAAGATCGTTTATCCCAATTAATTACGATTGATAGATCTTATATAAAATGCCGCTCAATTTGAGCGGCATTTTTATTTTCACAATGATTTTTTTTAAAATCCTTTTTTCTTTCCCGATTCCAGCGGTGGCAATTTGAAATTATCTAGTACACTTTTTTGAGCAATCATTTTTTCAATGTCTTCAATTTTTCGGGGAGCAAAATGGGAGAGGAGTTCGTATCCATTTTGTGTTATTAATAAATCATCTTCAATACGGACAGCGATGCTCCACCATTTCTTATCACAGTTGCTTCCTTCCGGAATATAGATGCCCGGTTCTATTGTGATGACCATATCTTTTTTTAATGCTTCATAAAAACCACGATCATGTACATCAAGTCCTATATGATGGCCCAATCCATGCGGAAAATATTTACCTACATCTTTCTTATCGCTGATAATACCGAGCTTCAGCAATCCTTCCGCAATAACATTCCTGGCAGCAGTACTCGCATCTGTCCATTTAGAACCATCCTTTAATGTTTTAAAAGCAGCTTCCTGTGCATCATAGACCAACTGGTAAATAGCCTTTTCTTCATTGGAGAATTTACCATCCACCGGCACTGTTCTTGTAACATCCGCCGTATAACCGTGATATTCTGCGCCCACATCCATGAGCAGCATAGAGTTACCAACTTTGGTTTTTGTATTCTCCATATAATGAAGAATACATCCATTTTCTCCCGAACCGATGATGGAACCATAACCCACACCTTCAGCACCATGTTTCTTGTGAACATATTCATGCAAGCCCTGTATTTCCAGTTCAGACATGTCGGGTCTTACAGCTTTCATTACTTCATTTTGTCCCTGGCAGGAAATCTCTACTGCTTTGCGGAGCAGATCAATTTCTTCCGGCGTTTTTATTTCTCTCAGTTGGGAAGTAAGGTCACGGTATAATTTGTAGTCAAACCTGTTTTGCCGTGTCATTTGCTCAGGCATAGCAGATTTTTCTTTAAACTGCTGGATGAGGCTAAGGAGATCAGCTTTTTCGTAGCGGTTCTTTTTTACATCGGCAGGCAACTCGTTAAGGATAATTTTCTCAAATTTTGTAAAATCAATTGCGAATTCTTTGAACTCCTTTCCGTTCCGTACCATTTGTATTCCAAGTTTTTCTTTAACGCCGTCAGTGCCAAGGCGTTTGCCATCCCACTGTTCTCTAAGGGGATTTCTTTCCTGTACAAATAAAATATCGTTGAAAGTTTCTCCTGTAGAACTGGTTTGCGGTTCTTTGAAAACCAACAAAAGTGAATGCGGTTCTTTGTAACCGGTGAAATAATACAGATCCGGGTTCTGATGATAGAAGTAGGTAATATCTTCCGAAAAAGTTCTTTCCGGGTAGGCAAAAACAACCATTACGGAATTGTTTGGCATATGTTCCCGAAGAGCGGCCCTGCGGCCAGCATGAAAATCTTTGGTAAGATAATCAGTAGGGAGGTTGTCCTCGTTGTCCGGAGCTGGTTGTGAAAAGGCAAGTGCAGAAAAGAAAACAGCGATGACCAGTAAAATAGGTCTTACCTGAAAATATTTAGCCATAAAAAATGATTGAATAGTCTGCCATTAGGCAGTGAAGGCTAAAATAACTTATTTAAATCGACTTTAGAATGAATTTGTATGAACGGGTGAGAAGCATCCGGCAAACTATTCCTCTTCATCCCCTTCGTAAAAAGCGCCGAGATTGTTTTGAAAATGTTGCTCCCATGCTTTCACAGCCTCATCACTCAGGCATTCGATGATGTCGTGCAGAATATCTTTTTTCAATTTCCAGGCTGTTTCCAGTGGTTCATCAAACCGTTGAATGAAAAGGCAATGGTCTGACTCAACCGCCACTTTTATCATAGTAACGGGAGAATCTTCCTTTTCTTTTACCAGGTAATAGCATCCAATTTCCAGCAGGTCATAGGTATACATAAGGCTTCCTTTTAATTGCTCTTTACTCATTAATTACGGGTTAGTAAATAAAACAGTAATAGATACTCAAGGCAGGTTGAAATGGTAGAATTTGACTGGTTAGTAGTCAGGGTCAAAATTAGGGGATTGACTTGTTTTTGGGCGATGAAATTTCAAAGACTACTAAATTTGGATAAAATAAATTTTATTTTTATCGCTGATATTCAGCTGATTAAAATTATTATCTAATCTTTTTAATGCAATACTAATTACTGGTCTTTTTACAGGATATTCCGGCAGGATAACGCCAGGTTTCCCGAATTCCTTCTTCGCTTACGGTAAACTCACTTCTACTTTCATCAAAGGATCTTTCAACGATCTTTCGGTTCAATTCTTCTGAATAATTACCAAATAGTTTTGCTATATCCCCGGTTACGGTCTGGTTCATTTCCCAAGCTTTTGCCGTAGAAGAGCAGGTAAAGTCAAAGACAGAAAAAGCAAGGTTTTTAACTTGCGGAAAACCGAGTGATTTGAAATGGATTTTTTTATTGGTTATGTCATAAACGATACTCCATTTTGTGTGTGTGCCCTGTGCAACTTTATCAAGCAGGCTAAATGAGTAATCAATCACCGGCATTGAAATATCCGTTTCCTGGAATTGTTTCACCATGTAACAGGCTTTTGCGAATCGGTCAACAGAGTTATCATTGAATGACAGGTAATCGATACCAGGAGAAGAGACAGCAACCCGACCCTGGTTTACTACTGAGGCATAGGCGTTATTTGTAAGAACAGGAAAAGGCATGTCTTTGCCGGTATGCACTTTCATTTTGCCGTCAAAAAATTCAATCGTAGCTGTATTCCCTTTTGCATCGGCCACTAAAAAGTGCAAAGGAGCAGTTCCAATAGCTGTAATGCGTAGTTTCTTATCTGTCTCTAACAGTTCGTCAACCGTACTGCAATTATCAAGCTGGTATTGTATCCATTGCAATTCCCCAATAGCCGGCCTGTTATCGGCAACCGGGTATTTTGTCCCATCCAGCCACATCATCTCCACTACTAATCCTTTTTCATTCATACCGCCGGTAGGAAATTCTTTGCCGTATTGATTAAAAGTGATGCTGCCGTATTGTGATACCCAACTGATCGTGGCTCCATCTTTTGTTTTGTCGGAAGTTTTCGCCAATCCTTTCTGGTTGGTGCAGACCATTCCATTGCCTGTGATCCAGTCATAGTTACGGCCAAATATCATCTGCCCGTTTTTATTGATGAAAAAAGTAGTACAGGCAAAGCTATAAATGCCGGAAGCAATAATGCCAGACAGCAGCAGGAATATCTTTCTCATTTATTAAAATTAATCACCGCATATAACGGATAATGGTAAAGTGGTACAAGCGGTGAAATAAAAATACCTCCAGCAGCACAGAGACTGGCGGAGGTATAAATTTTTAAAACAGGTTAGCTGCTGAAAGGACAATAGTGACTACAGTCTTTCTTTTTTTCAGCTTTCTTTTCAACACCAGCTTTTTTCTTATTATTATTAAAGCTGGCAAAGGCAACAGCAGTAACGCCGCCCAGTAACACAACAGCAACCAATAATTTTTTCATACCTCAAAGTTTAGAAAGAGAAGTTACGATGATTTTGCATCACACAAAATAATGTTTTGATGAGTGGTGTACCGGGCGGATAAAAGCTCAGCAAAACTTCTCAGGCACTAATGACCTGCTTCAGGTTAACGTTTTTATTACGCAGATCCAGGCCTCCTTCAAGAACAGATTTGAGATTGGCCATATAAAACCCCCAACCGTTCCCACATTCAATAAAAAAATGCTGTTGTTCATTTATGTCTTCCATTGGCATATCCTGTACCAGTTCACAGATCGTTTCACCATCTTCCTGCTTTATTGAAACTGTGACGATACAACCACCTGAAAAAATAAATTGCAGTTTATCCCAGCCATTGGCCAGAAGAATTTCCCTTTCCTCAGTAGCAGTATCATCATAACCAAACCAAAGCCATTTATATGTATCTCCGGCCTCGATATGGCTGCTCTTTGCCCGGGGTGTGCCATCTGCTTTTGTAAACTGTGCAAGTCGCAGGAACCAGCTTTCCAATCCCTGCTGTGTTGACCAGGCTGCATAAATGGCTTTTGCCGGTGCTTTGATGGGGATGCGTTTGGTGAATTGTTTCCAGTTATATGACATAAAGTAATTTTTTGCTTATGAGTTGTAGTATGCCTCGCCCTATTCCAAATCTATAATTTGAATCCGCTTGCCCCGGGCTTTTTATTGGCCTCCGCCATTAATGCTGTTTGTTTAATTCTGTCTTTTCTGGTCTCTGGCCGTTTGGCACTGTCTATCCAGTATAAAAACTGTTTGCGTACACTTACAGAAAAGTTCAAGAAATTTTCTGTAGCCTTTCTTTTTTTCGATAATGATTTTTCAAGGTCAGGAGGCAGTGTATTATTTTCAGCTGCATTGTCGGTGGCAGTAAGTGTATCCCAACTTCCGTTTTCTTTTGCCAGTTTGATCGCTGCAATACCGGCAGGCATCATCAGCTTTTCTTTACTTAATTTTTCTATCCTTGTCTTATTCAGCTTGCTCCATACGCTTTTTGGTTTACGGGGAGTAAATTTCAGCATTGTTCTTTCTTCATCTAATTTGCGGGGCAGGCTATCTATCCATCCGAAACATAATGCTTCTTCAACTGCAACTTCATAGCTTACTCTTGGTTTGCCCGTTTCTTTTTTATAATACGTAAACCAAACACCGGGTGATGTTTGGTGATTTTTTTCCAACCATTGCCGCCATTGCTTTCTGTCTTTTGGGTGAGTAGTTTTATAGTCCGGTGCAGGCATCAATAAAAATACTGTGTTTTCGAAAGTCTGCAAATAAAAATGACCCGCCTCGCCCAAGGCGAGACAGGTCGTATGCTGAAGGAAACGGAAGGATAGAAACACATATACGGAAAAAGAACTGGGACAGATTGCCTGTGCAAAACTGTCCCAGTTGGTATCGAAGAGGCTTTGAAAAATGCTACTCAGCGTCAGCCTTCACCGGTTTTATCAATATGTCTTTTTCTACGAGGTTATTAACCATCAGCAATCCATAGGTATGTGCCAAAGTGCTTTTCGATGTAATATCAAATGAACTGCTGCGGGCGGAGTAGATCATCTGCTTTAAATAGAGGTCATAGAAATTATTTTCCCATACGTATTTTGTTTCTTCACCGTAATACCCAGGAGTGTAAATTCTCTCTGATATTGTATTATAATACCTGTCAAAACGGCCATACCTGTTATAAGTAGTATAATCTGTTATACGGCCGGGAACATAAAAACGTTCCTTTTTTTTATCTAGAAGTACAACGGTCAGAACTCCATCAAAACCTTTTCCTTCGACTGCCGCTTTGGCTTTTACAGTATCTCCTTTTACAAATGTGCCGGGAGGGAAAACTTTATTGGACGCCACCGCATTATAACCAAGGTCTTTTAAATCACCGGCGATATGGTCTTCCATTTTTACCTGTAATTCATTATCGTTGTCTGTAAGTACACCCAGCACCAGTATTTTTTGGTATTTTTTAGGCGCCACATCTTTGGCCGTCCACGACTGGGTGATTTTACTGGGTTGACAGGAAATAAAGAAGGCTAATAGTGGAATGAAAAATAGCTTTTTCATATACTTGCTTTTAGACAATGAAATTAGCACAGCTATTTATGAATAGAGGTGAGTGGGGTCAGTTGGTTAAGCGATTTTGCTCAATCACCCGGGGTTTTAAAAAATCCAGTTATTTCATTCGATAATGGATTTGTAAGCTCATTTTTTCCCCATCTGTGAATAACTCCAAAACCAGAAGGCAGGTCTGCTTTCGTTATATTTGCCCAACCCCACCCAATGCCTCCCGATTGGGAGGTTTTTTGTGGTGAGAACGGAACAATATATCTCTGAAAAACAAAAGTGAGCAATGGCAAAAGAAAAAGAAACAGGCCTTTTTAATTACGATGAGGACAGTATAAAATCTCTCGACTGGAAAGAACATATCCGCCTGCGACCTGGAATGTATATCGGTAAGCTCGGCGACGGCTCATCTCCCGATGATGGTATTTATGTACTGGTGAAAGAAGTGATGGACAACTGTATTGATGAATATACCATGGGGCATGGTAAAACCGTAGAACTGACCATTGATGGTAAGACGGTAACCGTCCGGGATTATGGCCGTGGTATACCACTGGGAAAAGTGGTGGATGTGGTCAGTAAAATTAATACCGGCGCCAAATACGATAGCAAGGCTTTTCAAAAATCTGTCGGATTGAATGGAGTGGGTACTAAAGCTGTAAATGCCCTTAGCAGTTATTTTAAAGTAATGGCTGTTCGTGAAGGAAAAGAAAAAACGGCTGAATTTGAAAGAGGATTTTTAGTAAAAGAACATAAAGAAGCGAAGACTGGTGAGGATAATGGTACATTGGTGACTTTCATCCCGGATGAAACAGTATTCAGGAATTTTAAATTTCTTCCTGAATTCCTTGAAAACCAGATATGGAATTATTGCTTTTTAAATGCGGGATTGAAGATCCTGTTCAACGGCAAAAGTTTTATCAGTAAGAATGGATTACTTGATCTGTTGCAACGAAAAACAAATGAGGATGAGATCCGTTATCCTATCATTCATCTTACGGGTAATGATATTGAAGTTGCCATTTCACATACAAATGAGTATGGAGAAGATATTTACAGTTTTGTAAATGGTCAGCATACTACACAAGGGGGTACACACCAGCAGGCATTCCGGGAGGCGTATGTAAAAACGATCCGGGATTATTTTAAGAAAGACTATGATGCCTCCGATATAAGAACAGGTATTGTGGCTGCTATTTCAGTACGGGTGGTGGAACCAGTTTTTGAATCGCAGACGAAAACCAAACTGGGTTCATTGAATGTGGACTTTGAAGGACCGAGTATGCGGCAGTTTGTAGGAGATTTTTTAGCCAAAGAATTAGACAATTACCTGCATAAGAACCCTGCCGTAGCTGAGGGTTTAAAAAAACGTATTGAACAAAGTGAAAGAGAAAGGAAAGAATTGGCCGGCATTAAAAAACTGGCGAATGAAAGGGCCAAGAAAGCCAATTTGCATAATAAGAAATTAAGGGACTGCCGTTACCACCTGGATGACGAACCACCGGCAAAAGGCAAGGAAGAATTTGTGGCCAAGCAAAATGAAACCACCATTTTTATTACGGAAGGTGACAGTGCCAGCGGTTCTATTACTAAAGCAAGAAATGTAGAAACACAAGCGGTGTTTAGTCTCCGTGGTAAGCCGTTGAACTGTTTTGGGCTGACAAAAAAAGTAGTATACGAAAATGAGGAGTTCAACCTGCTGCAGCATGCACTGAATATTGAAGAAGGATTAGAAGGGCTGCGATTTAATAATGTTGTCATTGCAACGGATGCTGATGTCGATGGAATGCACATCCGCTTATTATTAATGACATTTTTCCTGCAATTTTTCCCGGACCTTGTAAAGCATGAAAAAGTATATGTGCTGGAGACCCCGTTATTCAGGGTGCGGAATAAACAGGAAACGATCTATTGTTTCAGCGAACAGGAGAAGCAGGAAGCTATGAAGAAACTGGGAACAAAACCCGAAGTAACAAGATTCAAAGGATT
>CALRVH010000096.1:0-7486 GCA_943371565.1 Chitinophaga pinensis
GGAGAATTAAATACTGATCTTATCAACCGGTTAGCGATCGAAGCATCAAAAACTGCATCCCATATACTCAATATGTGCATCCGTGCATTGGATTATTGTCCACCGGTTGACATTACCTACGGTGATTATCTTCGGGCAGTTATAACCGCCGATGCCGAACTTTTGGCGGATGACAACCGCAACTATCGTATCGCTTTTATTGATGCATTCCGCAAAAGAGGTATTTACCCGGAAGGTGTTACCAACTTGTCTGTAGAAACATTAGCCTATTCCGCAGAAGAACAACCGGATGATTTTAAAAAATTTGCCGGCACCCTGAACAAATTTCTCCGCAGCTTTAAAAATGCGATGGCCTACAAAAGCAATCGCCGGGAAATATTTGAAGGCACAAAAAAACTCATCAGTTTTAAAGAAGTAGAAATTGACGGACAGAAAATAACAGGTCTGCATGAATATATTTTCCAGGAAGCCATTAATAAGAAAGAAAATAATTTTCTGTTTGAAAAATTGACAGGACTTATTTTTTCCGACAAGTACACTGATTTCAAGATCCGCAAATCATCCAAAGGAGGGCCTTCCATTGAAATACATGATATCCGTCTTAACAACCGGGTAAGCCCCAATGGCTCAGTACAAAACCAGGCCATCATTACATTGGGCCAGCGTTGCGGGGTGAAAGTAGAACATGATGAAGAAACAGATGATTACAGCACTTCAGTTTTTGCATTGGATGGGAAAAAAGAGAATGAGGAAGGTTGTTTCATCTTTCGTGGTGGTTGCACTCTCATCTTTGATTTAAATACACTGTCGCTGAAGCATGTTATCTCCAAACCTATCATTGATGTAAGTAATCTTTCTGTTCGTAATAAGAAATATGAATTGAACCGGAACAGGGCTATCATTCAGTACCGCACCACTTTTGGCGATTACGCCGAACTGACAGGCCTGGCCGGGTTGAGAAACATGGTAGAGCCTTTTGCACACATTCATAAACACAAACCTCTTGAAGCATGAGCAACATAGATACTATTAAAATACGAATGTACAATACCGGCTCTGTCGGTGATTGTTTCCTGTTATCGTTTCAAAAAAACGGTGTAACAACTTTCAATATGCTGATTGATTGTGGTGGTTTTAATACATCAAAAGCAGCCATTTCAGCCTGTGTGGCGGATATAAAAAATACGATCATCAATAATAGTCTTGATCTTGTAGTACTAACCCATGAGCATGAAGATCATGCCAGTGGCTTTAATGAAGCCAGAACCATTTTTGATACGATTGAATTTAAAAAAGTATGGATGAGTTGGGCGGAAAACAACAAAGACCGTCTTGCTAAAAAATTATTTGAAGAAAAAGGCAAGAAGATAAAAGCACTGGTAACAGCACTAACAACACAACAACAACGATTACAACGGCTCTCCCGTTCCAATACGGAAGTCACCGGTTTCAAACGTACACTTGAATTACGTAAGAAAAACGTAGCTGATACCCTTGAGATGCTACGGTTTGAAAGCGGCGTTGCACTAACAAAAGCCGCCAAAGGATTGACGGTAAGTGATGCTATGGAATATGTGAGAAACAAATCGAAATTGAAATTGAAAACAAAAATGTATAAAAAGCCCGGGCAAGTGATACATGGCAGCAATGAACTACCCGGAGCAGAAGGAATAAAATTCTTCATACTCGGACCGCCGTATGATGAAGAACTGACAGGCATTAAAAATGATGAAGACCATGATGAGTTATATTCTCTTACCAGGCAGCTTGCCATGACGGGCCGTGATATGCAACTGAAAGCTATTACTGATATGGCGCATGGTAATGCCGGCTCTCCTTTTAGTAAGAAATATGAAGCCACAGGGAAAGACAAAGCGGAACTTGAAAAAGAATATAACGGCACTAAACTGAACTGGCGCCAGATAGAAGAGGACTGGCTCGACTCATCAGACGAACTGGCGATTGCCCTTACAGATTTTGTAAATAATACCAGCCTCGCAATGGCCATCGGCTTCGAAAACAGCGAAAAAGTATTGTTGTTCCCTGCGGATGCACAATCAGGCAACTGGATGTCATGGCATAATCCGAAAGTAAAAAGTGACCTGGTTAAGAATGGTGGAATGGATGCTGATACGTTACTAAAAAATACAGTGTTCTATAAAGTAGGACATCATGGCAGCCACAATGGCACTGCATCAAAAAGCGGATTGGAAAAAATGCCTGATAAAGATATGGTAGCATTTATGCCATTACGAAAAGACAAAGTGCCTTATGTATGGGACCGTACAGGAAAAAATTTTCCGGCAATACCTTTGTATGAAAAATTGATTGATAAAACCAGCGGCGCCATTATACGGACTGATGAAGGAGTGATAAAACATCAACGAGCCAAAGACCTGCGGGACCAGAACCTAACTGCAGAAATGCGAACCAAATTGGTAAACGCTTCTGCCAATCCACTGTATCATGAGTGGGAAGTAAAGTTGTAATTAATGAAGGATGAATAAAAAAAATCCGGAGAAACCCCGGATTTTTTATTTGCTACTGTTGTAAACTTTATTTCAGTGTAAACCCTTCTAAAAATTTTGTATTAAAATCACCACTGCGGAAACGTTCGTCCTGCATAAGCTGGAGATGGAATGGTATGGTAGTTTTTACACCTTCAATAACATACTCACTCAATGCACGGTACATCGTGGCAATCGCCTCCTGCCGTGTTTGTGCTACGGTGATAAGCTTGCCAATCATCGAATCGTAATATGGTGGAATAACATAGCCGGCATATACATGACTGTCAACCCGGACACCATGACCACCCGGCTGATTGAGTGAAGTGATGCGACCCGGTGAAGGACGAAAATCATTATAAGGATCTTCAGCATTGATGCGACACTCAATGGCATGATTGCGGGGAATATAATCATCGCCACTTATTTTTTCGCCCATGGCAATTTTGATCTGCTCTTTTATCAAATCGAAATTGATGACTTCTTCAGTTACACAATGTTCCACCTGTATACGGGTATTCATTTCCATAAAGTAGAAATTGCGATTCTTATCCACTAAAAATTCAACCGTACCAACACTTTCATAATTGATAGCACCGGCAGCTTTCTTAGCAGCTTCTCCCATTCTGAATCGGAGCTCATCCGTCATAAAAGGTGAAGGTGATTCTTCTACTAATTTCTGATGACGACGCTGAATAGAACAATCTCTTTCACTCAGGTGACAAACAGTGCCGTACTGGTCGCCGGCTACCTGTATTTCAATATGCCGTGGTTCTTCTACAAATTTTTCCATGTAGATGCCATCGTTCTTGAACGAAGCGGCAGCTTCTGCTTTGGCAGTATCATAGGCTTTTTCCAATTCGCTTTCTTCCCATACGATCCGCATGCCTTTACCACCCCCACCGGCTGTTGCTTTTAATATAACAGGATAGCCCATATTCTTTGCTAAGCCTTTTGCTTCGTCCACACTTTGCAACAATCCTTCACCACCTGGCACAACAGGTACACCTGCTTTTATCATAGTGTCTTTGGCCGTAATCTTATCGCCCATGGAATTGATCATATCCGGCGTAGGGCCAATGAATTTTATTCCATGATCATTACATATCTGTGCAAACTTTGCATTTTCTGCCAAAAAACCATAGCCCGGATGAATGGCATCTGCATTGGTAATTTCAGCCGCAGCCATAATGTGTGCAACATTAAGATATGATTCGCTGCTTGGTGGCTTTCCTATACAAACAGCTTCGTCAGCAAACTTTACATGAAGGCTATCTCTATCGGCCGTAGAATAAACAGCAACTGTCTTGATCCCCATTTCTCTAGCTGTCCGGATAACTCTGAGGGCTATTTCTCCACGATTGGCAATTAGTATTTTTTTAAACACAAGGAAATAATTAATAATTAATAATTAATAATCAAAAAAGAACCCGCAGGTGTTTTAGTCCACTTTGGTTTCAATTTTAATATTTACTTATGCAGGCTCAACAAGGAACAGTGGTTGATCGTATTCTACCGGTGAAGCATCTTCTACCAGCACTTTTACGATCCTGCCTTTTACTTCGCTTTCAATCTCATTGAAAAGCTTCATGGCTTCAATGATGCAAACGACTTTACCGGGAGTTACATCTGACCCAATATCAACCAGGTTTGGTTTATCGGGGGATGTTCTGCGGTAGAACGTACCGATCATAGGGCTTTTAATTGTTATCGTATTGGCAGCGGGAGCTTCAGCAGCTTTTGATTTTTCTGCAGCAGGCGCTGCAGCTTGCTGATTACTGGCGGCAGGTGGAGGAGCGGCAGCATAAACCGGAGCTTGTTGAACCGGGCCTGCAGAAACGACCTGCGTTACATGTTCTTCTTTTTGTTTGATCGTAACTTTAAAATCTTTTTGCTCAATCGTTAGCTCACCAATATTCGATTTGTTGATCATTTTAATCAACTCCTGAATTTGTTTGAAGTCCATGTTTTTCAATTTAATAGACAGTTTTGGTTTTAGAGAGTAGTCCCGATGTGCCGGGACGGGGGGCTAAGGTAATGAAATCAATTTCAGAAATTCAAGGATTTTTTACTGATTTTGGTCAAAAATGGTGCAAAATCAATGAAAAATGGCCTAAAATCGGGTGATTTAAGGCCATTTCTACTTAACTATTTTTAAGCTTTTACTCGTTCCAGGTATTCACCCGTTTTCGTATTAATACGGATAAGCTCTCCTTCATTTACAAAGAGTGGAACGCCAAGTGTGGCCCCCGTTTCTAAAGTAGCAGGCTTCAACGTACGGGTTGCAGTATCTCCCCGCATGCCCGGCTCTGTATAAGTAACCTGTAAAACAATTTTATCGGGTAATTCGGCGCCAAGCACCTGGTCATTTTCGGTATTTATTAAAATACCTACTTCCTGCCCTTCCTTCAGGTACTGAGGAGCATCAATGGTAGTTTCCTGTAACTGGATCTGCTCAAAAGTTTCTGTATCCATGAAATTATAGCCGGTATCATCTTTATAGAGGAACTGGTAGTAACGTCTTTCCACCCTTACAGGATAGATATTGTCACCGGAATTCCACGTTTTCTCAATAGAACGGTTGTTATCTACCCCTTTGAGTTTTGCCCATACTTTAGCAGCCGCACGGGCCGTTTTGTTTTCGCCAAACTCCACTACTGTGTAAAGACTACCATCCAAATTGATGATTAAACCCCGGCTGATGTCTGATGTATTTGCCATTGTAATTTGAAAATTTGAGAATTATACGATTCGAAAATTGAGGCCGCAAAGATAAGGGAGGCATCGTTGCCGGCAAAAGGAAGCTTGGCGGTCCCTATAACTGATTCTGGGTCATTTCTTTTATATTCGCCAGCCAAGACCATCAGATTAGTGAAATCATCCCTGACCAGACTATTTATTACTATACTTATTTGCAGCAGCTATATTGCCGATGCACAATTGGTGGTTACACAACATAATTCAGCACTGGAACTTGCTCAAAAATTAGTTGGTGATGGTGTTGTAATCAGCAATGTTAGTTTTACTGGAAGAAGGGAAATGGCTTCTTTTTTTAACAACAATGGTGGCACCAATATCGGCATTGATAGTGGTATAGTATTAACAAGTGGCAGAGCAAAAACAGTGGGTACTCTCCGGGGAGTTGATGGGAACGGAGCTACACAAGCACAAAATATTTTGGCTGATAATGCATGGGGTTTACCGGGTGATATTAACCTGGCAGCTGCAATCAGTTCACCCTTATCTGACCTGGAAGATGCCTGTGTACTTGAATTTGATTTCACTCCACTGGGTGACAGTATTAAATTCAATTATGTATTCAGTTCAGAAGAATACACTCCTGCTTTTGTATGTACGTTCAATGATGCATTTGCTTTTTTTATTTCAGGCCCGGGTATTACAGGATTAAAAAATATAGCACTGGTACCTAACACTACCATTCCTGTTTCAATTTTTAATGTAAACAATGTACCATCCGGCACCTGCCCTAATAATATTGCTTACTATGTTGACAACGAGCCAAACGTTTTATTTACTCACGACGGGCATACTACTGTATTAACAGCAAAGGAAAGAGTACAGCCTTGTCAAACTTATCACCTCAAATTAGTTATTTCCGATGTAGGCGATGATCAGTATGACAGCGGTGTTTTTCTTGAAGCAAAAAGTCTAAGTTCTAATATAAACGGAATAACCAACCTTACACAGACAGACCCGGTTACCGGCCTGAGTTACCTCGTGGAAGGATGTGTTACTGGTGCATTTAATATAAGAAGATTAAGAAAGGATCCCTTTCCGTTGAGTGTTGCTCTTTCTTATGGAGGCACTGCAATCAATGGTGTTGATTATGTATCACTGCCAACATCTGTTATAATACCGGCTAATGATAGTTTTGTTACCGTCAATGTTATTCCGCTGATTGATGGAGTACCTGAGGGGATAGAACAAATAAAAATATATGCTCTTGCCGGCTGCACCACTGTTACACCCACAGACAGTACAGTTATTCAAATAAGAGATTATGATATCTTGTCTTTAACACCGGATACAGCGTTTGTATGCCGGGGCGGTTCTATACAACTAAATGCATCGGCCGGATATACTACTTACCAGTGGTTGCCGGACCCGACATTGAGCAGCACCACTATCCGTGACCCAGTTGCCACGCCTGTAAATAGTACAACTACATACATATGTACAGCGTCTGTTGGCACCTGTAATGCACAAGATTCTGTTTTTCTGCGATGGAAAGACATGGAATTTATTTCCAAAACTGATGTGAACTGTCGCAACGCCACCAATGGACAAATAAAAGTTGCCGGTGGTGCTGAATGGGCACAGCCTGTACAATTTTCGCTGGATGGAATAAACTGGCAGACCGACAGTACTTTTAATAACCTGCCTGCCGGGACTTATTGGATAAAAATGAGGGATGGCAGTTGCATTGACAGTTTACAAGTGACCATTGCACAGGCATTTCCTGATCTGCTTATCACCAATATTACTACAACAGCAGCCAGTTGCTCAGGCAATCCGGATGGAACAATTACCGTTACCGGAAGTGGTGGCAATAGTAATTATCTCTATTCCATTGATGGCACAAACTTTCAACCTTCCAATTCTTTTACTGTAAATGCCGGCAATTATACAATCACAATAAAAGATGGCAACAACTGTCTTGTGTCTCAACCTGTTTCCGTTACATTAAATAATACGGTAACCAATGATGCAGGTGCAGATGAAACTATTTGTGAAGGCACCAGTTATTTAATTCCTGCAATATCCAACGCTACAAGTTTTTCCTGGTCGCCGGCGGCTACATTAAATAATACAGCCATTTTAAATCCTACCGCCAGTCCTTCAGTAACAACAAAATACTACCTGACGGCTACCACCGGCATCTGCTCTACTATTGATTCGGTGCAGTTGTTCATCAGGCCCGCACCAATAGCTGATGCCGGACCAGATATAACTGTTTG
>CALRVH010000097.1:0-7440 GCA_943371565.1 Chitinophaga pinensis
TTATGTAAGGGGTTTCAATGCAAGATTAAAAATTGAGCTAAGCAAAAAACTGTCCTGGGATAATACAATCAACCAGACCTACGGCAGATACAAAAACCCCGATGGAACTAAAAAACCATTAGACCATGTACCGCCGGTATTTGGCAAAACCAGTCTTGCATATGCCGACAAAAAATTCAGCACAGAAGTGTACGGCATGTTCAATGGCTGGAAAAAAATCAAGGATTATAATCCGGATGGTGAAGACAATGGACAGTACGCCACTGCTGATGGTATGCCATCGTGGTTTACTTTCAATTGGAGAGGGAGTTATGCTTTCACTAAAAAACTGACGTTACAGGCAGGTGTTGAAAATATCGGTGACAGAAATTATCGATATTTTGCTTCTGGCTTTTCAGCCCCCGGAAGAAACTTTATTCTTGCACTTAGAGCCAGTCTCTAAAACTAAATAGGGCCTGTGAAAAGCAGGCCCTTATTTATTAATTAAAGCATTGAAAAAAGCCGGAAAAGGGCCACTTGGGGATAGTTTCGTAAAAATCCCCCTTTCAAATCAACAAGAGCTTTATTAAGTCTGAAATTTTACACTTATGTGCAGCATCCGTACTGAAAAATTGTCTAATTTACAGGCAACCCAAGAGACTTATGACTGAGGAAGCCCTTTTAAAAGGTTGTTTGAATAAGGATACCACCGCCCAACGGGAGTTGTACAACAGGTACAGCCCAAAGATGTTGGCTGTGTGTTATCGTTTTGCTCACAACCGGGAGGATGCCGAGGATATGCTGCAGGAGGGTTTTATTAAGGTCTTTTTACAAATTCATACGTTTGAGAACCGGGGAGCTTTTGAGGGCTGGATCAGGCGAATAGTGGTTCACACTTGCATCAATATTCTGAAAAAGAATAAGAAGTTTAATGAAAGTGTAGATATTATTCATGCCACCGGGGTACAGGTAAGAGAAGATAGTGTGCCGGCCATTATACAGGCCAAACAGGTGGTAGAATGTATAAGGCTCTTACCGATTGGATACAGAACAGTACTTAACCTCTACGCAGTAGAAGGTTACAGTCACCGGGAAATATCCAATATGCTTGACATAGAAGAAAGCACCAGCCGCAGCCAGTACACAAGGGCTAAGGCAATGCTTGAAGATATTTTAATTCGTAAAAGAATATTACAAAAACCAAAACAACAAACTGACTGGCTTGCCGCAGTCGGCCAGCGATAACATCTTAACCGTATCCTTAATTGACGACTGGTTTATGGAGAATAGATTTAATAACAGAGATTTTGAGCAGTTTGTAAAACAAAATGCTGATCAGTACAGGATGTTCCCGTCTGACAAGGTGTGGAATAATATTCATAGTACGCTTCATACCCGCAAACGCTGGTATGTGATAGGTCTTGGGTTATTAATACTTTCTGCCGGAGTTGTTACCTGGGTAATGTTAAACACAGCAGGAAAAAACAGGAACGTAATTAGTTCGCTTCCAGAAATAACAGTTCAGCAACCTGTTGAAATAAAGAAGAAAATTACTGAACCACTTATTATTCCCGCCAAATCATCCACCAACAAAACTGCATTCATTACTACTGCTGAAAAATTACAAAAGGACTTGTTCATTGAGAAAGAGGAAACTAAAACTGATAATTTAACCGAATCACTGGCTGTTAATTACACTGATCCGGCACCTGATACCAGAACAGACATTGTACAGCAACCTGAAGCATTGGTTAAAAATATTCCTGTACAAGCTAAAGCGATCACTTATCATAAGGCAATTACAAATCCGGTCACTTCTATTAAGGCAAATAACTATTCGTTTGCCCCAAGACCTGACATAGAAAATAAACAAAGTATCCCGACTACTAATGACGAAAAAAAGTTAGCCCAAAAAGATATTTATCCTTTCAGCATTGAAAGTGTTATAAACTCTTACAAGCACATTGCAAAAAGGAAAAAAACTTCCTGGCAGTTTTACTTAACCCCAACCATCAGTTACAGGAGTTTGAAAGAGAATAAACCTTTCATTAACGCTGCAAGAAATGCCACCACCGGCATTACTGCTTCTTACGCTTCAACAGATATTAATAACGTTGTCACCCATAAACCCGACCTGGGCTTGCAATTGGGTTTCTCTGTTGGGTATCCGCTATCTAAAAAACTTAAAATAATTGGTGGTCTTCAGTTCAATATAAGCAAATACGATATCAGGGCATATTCTCATACTAGTGAAGTAGCCACTATAGCCCTTAGCACTGCTGCCGGCGGAACTAACACCGTTTCGACTGTTACTAACTACCGAAATGCCGGGGGAGCAAAAGCCGATTGGTTGCATAATCTATATTTTTCAGCTTCTGCCCCTATTGGTCTTGAGCTTAAACTCCTGGGCAACAGAAAAACTTATATGGGTATCACTGGTACCATTCAACCCACTTATATAACCAGTAATAGAGCTTACCTTCTGTCAACAGATTATAAGAACTATGCTGAAGTTCCCTCTCTTATCCGCAAATGGAATATCAACACCGGGTTTGAAGTATTCGCTGGTTATACAACCGGCAAACTTAAATGGAGAGTTGGACCACAGGTTCGTTACCAGACCATGTCAAGTTTCCAAAAAAAATACCCTGTTCAGGAACATTTATTTGATTTTGGTTTGAAATTGGGCATCATGCTCAAGTAAATAAAGCCGATACTAACTGCCTCTGCTTAAATATCCCGTCTCGTTTAATACGAAACGGGATATTTGTTTTACATAATGTTACAGTCCCGTTTTGCGTTATTTTTACGGCATGAGAAGCTACTTATTATCATTATTTCTGTCTGTAATTATTATAATCTCTGCCTGTAAACAGAAAAAGGATGAAGAAAGTAAAAATTTTATTTCTGTAGTATCCCTGATAAAAAAACAGGTAGCACATGTAGACACTTCCCTTTATTCGATCATGAAAGTTGTTTATACCGACAGCCTGAATAGTGATACAACTTATATTCCGAGAGAGCAATTTGCAGAAGTAGCGAAAGAATTTCTTGACATTCCTGATCTTTCTGATAAAGAGGTAGCCAAAAGATATAAGGAAGACCCGGCCGTACATGATGAAATGATGAACCGTGTAATCATAACCTACACCCCCATTAACCCTGACAAAGAAGAAATAAAAAGACAAGAACTTCTGGCAACACCTATCCCAGGAGAGGATGCCAGGGTAAATAATATTATCATCATCCGGGAAATAAGTAACCGGGATAGTTTCCTGCAAAAAAAGATGCTATGGCAATTAGATAAAAGCTTCCAGGTAGTTACTACCAGTCAAAAACCCGGCAAACCAGAAATATCTACTACCACCAAAGTAATATGGAATGAAGCCCCCTCCTACTAATGACTTCCCAACAGTTTCAACATATTGCCGGTACTATTCCCAAGCAGCCGGGTATTTACAAATACTTCGACAGCAAAAATGAGTTATTGTATGTTGGTAAAGCAAAACATCTCCGCAAACGGGTAAGCTCTTATTTCACCAAAACATTTACCAGTTACAAAACACATGAACTGGTGCAACGCATCGATCGGATTGAATTTACTATCGTTAATTCTGAGCAGGACGCTTTCCTGCTTGAAAATACCCTCATTAAACAGTTTCAGCCCCGGTTTAATATCAATCTGAAAGATGATAAGACGTATCCTTTTATTGTTATTAAAAATGAACCCTTCCCCCGGGTTTTCCTTACCCGTAAAAACATCAGTGATGGTTCTGAGTACCTCGGACCATATACATCCGTAAAAAGGGTAAGAGAGTTGATGGAGTTTATTAAACAAACTATCCAGTTAAGAAACTGTTCCCTGAATCTTACAGACAGCAATATTAAAAAGGGGAAATTCAAAGTATGCCTGGAATACCACCTTGGAAATTGCAAAGGCCCCTGTGAAGGGCTGCAAACTATAGAAGACTATAAAGAAGACTTGTCGCAATTAAAAAATCTTTTACGGGGTAACCTCGGACCAGTAATCAGGCATTTTAAAGATGAAATGAAGAGCTATTCTGCTTCTCTTTCATTTGAAAAAGCGGAATTAGTAAAAAAGAAAATTGATTTTCTCGAAAATTATCAATCCCGTTCAGTTGTGGCAAATGCCAGGGCCGGCAATATGGATGTATTCTCTATTCTTAAAGAAAAAGAGATTGCTTATGTCAATTACCTGATGGTCCGCAATGGTGCTATCATCCAGACGCAAACCAATAGAGTGGAAACACACCTGGATGAGTCAACAGAAGAGATACTCAGTTTTTCCGTAGCACAGCTCAGAACTACTTTTAATAGTGATGTAATAGAAATCGTGGTTCCGTTCGCCATAGAATATCCGCAGGATGAAATAAAAGTAACGGTACCCAAAGCCGGGGACAGAAAAAAATTGCTGGAGCTCTCAGAGAAAAATGTCCGGCATTTTATTGACGAATTGCAGCACAATGAACGACTTCAACTGAATATTAAGAGCCATGATAAAATGAAGCTGCTGGAAGAACTTCAACTGGATCTGCAATTGCAAGAACTTCCTGTTCATATTGAATGTTTCGACAACTCCAACTTCCAGGGAAGCTACCCGGTGTCAGCAATGGTCTGTTTTAAAAATGGCGAGCCAAGTAAAAAGGATTACCGTCACTTTAATGTGAAAACAGTAGAAGGTATCAATGATTTTGCCACGATGAAAGAAGCTGTTTATCGCCGCTATAAGAGGCTTAAGGAAGAAGAACAGCCTTTTCCCCAATTGGTAATAATAGATGGCGGAAAAGGGCAGCTAAGTGCCGCTTTAGAAGCCATGAAGGAACTCAAGGTTGAAGGAAGAACCACTTTAGTTGGACTTGCAAAGAATGAGGAGGAACTGTTTTTTTCCGGAGATAAGGAATCGTTGAAGCTACCTTATAATAGTTATAGCTTAAAGTTTATCCGCCGGGTGCGGGATGAGGTCCATCGCTTCGGCGTTACTTTCCACCGTTTGAAAAGAAGCAAGGGCACCTTTAAAAATGAATTGGAGGAAATTCCGGGCATTGGCAAGGCTATTGCTGACACCCTCTTAAAAGAATTCAAGTCCGTTAAAAACATTCGGGAAACTAGTCAGCAAGAAAAAGGTGAAATAGAAATCGGGAAAGTGATTGGCATTGCAAAAGCGAAGGTGATAATTCGCTACTTTAAACAATCGGTTGAGTAAACCTCCGGGTTTTTATATAAGCGCTTCAGTATAGGCAAAAAAAATGGGGCCAGAATAGAAATTCAGCCCCGTTTTTAAAATCCAATATCCTATGAAAAACCGAGACGAAAATACAACTTAAATCCGATTTTCCTATAGGACTTTTACGATTTTTGAAACTTTTTTCCCTATTTATAATGAAACACTTAGGCAATAAAAAAGCCCCTTTTACGGGGCTTCTTCTATTATCTTTAAACGATCAGTTTCGTATTAATACGACCACAAATCCTGCTCGAAATTGAAGATCTTCTCTTTGATATTATCACCTTCCAACAACCTTAAAATAGGGTCATTGATGTAGTTTCTTATCATCTTGTTGGAGGCGTTATCAATAGTTGATTTTACAATATAGCTGCTGAACATGCGGCTCTCAAACAGCTCTTCCCATGTCATTCTGCTTTGTCCCATATTCTTGGGATTATACACTTCCGCCTTTGTCAGAGTTGGCCTCAGGTCAGGGTAATAAAGCCAGAACAATGAGGAAGTACCTCTTTCTTTAGTGGTATTAGGGAAATACTCTGTTTTAAGCAAGCCAATGCCAAGGATACGTACAAACATTCTGCTTGATTCCCTGTCAAACACCCACTCTTCTTTCAACCGGATCTTAGTTACCAGCTTTGGATCAAAACTTGTTCTCGATACACTTATACCAATAACCTTATCGATCTGCTTGGTGTCATAAATATAATTACTATCCAATTTTCCGGCTGTTAACTGCTGCACATCGGCAATCGCTAAAGGAGTAGTGAACCTATCATCAGCAAAAGCAGTAATTTCTCCGGTTTGAACAACCTTCATCAGCATATTTACGAACATCTGGCTTCCGTTGTCATCAACAGCCTCATACATAAAGGTCTTATTCATTTTCTCCCTTAGATCAAGCTCTCTCCATACTTTTTCTGCATAAAGGGCATCATCCCAACGAAGATGCTCATATGGTAATGGATTACGCTGAGTCAGGTTGCTTTTGTCAAAAGCATTATCATTTCTCAATGATTTTTTGGGAGACAAATCGGAACCTACCGTATCATACGTTACCGGCAGATTGGCCAATACATCATATCCAACTGGTGGTTGGGTATTGTTATTATTACCCTGCTGCGGAATGGTATCAGATGGATTGGTTGTTGGCTGCGTATTATTATTGGTCCTTCTCCTGGGGGTACGTTGAGCACTTGCATCAACAGCCAGAAGACCGGCAACAGCCACACAAAATCCGAATTTTAAGAAATTATTTTTCATACACACCTTATTTAATATAATAAACGAGAGAAGGGGCCTTTGTAGTACGTCCGTCCGGACCTTTTACCCTGATATCGTCAATTGTAACAACTCTTCCACCCTGAACGTACTGATTCATAGCATTTCTTACAGCACCGGAGAAACCGGCACCCTGGTTAGGAATTGATACAATATCGTCGTCAGTATCGCAGGTAAACGTAAAGCTTACTACATTATACTCCAGTTCAAAAGGGAAATTTTTAATACCGGCTCCAACACCACCCTGAGCTTTAAAAGCCCCGGCTGGATAATTTTCTCCGCTTGGCTTTCCACCCACGTAAGCCTGAGCTTCAGGTATCGTACGAACCCTGAACTGAGACTGGCCAGCTAATTTGCCATCAACAGACACACTGATAAGTGTATTGTCATTTACAGTACCTACTGTGGCTATATATTTACCAGGTCCTACTTTTTGGAGACTACCGCCACCACTGATAGTAGCGTTAACCTTATCATCACCACCGCCACTTGCTGCAATAGTAACTGGGTTAGGAACACCTATGTAAAGAACATTCATTTTGTCAAGGGCTATAGAAGCATTAGCTGATCCAACTACATAGTCCACTTTTACTTCACGAACATCATCTTTACCAGTTGTCTGGTTAAAGAAGCTGATTCTAACTGGAATGCTATGTGAACCAACTCCACCAGCCTGTCCTTTATATAATGCATAACCTTCTTCTCCAATAGCTACGCTGGAACCGCCGATTGTTATTTGTGGGGCTGCCGCTTTACTGAAAGCGCCAACACCAGCTTTAATTTCAATTTCCTGGCCTGGCATCAGGTAATTTGAATTTTGACCAACAATAGCTGTGTAGGTATCAAAAATTACTTTTACCTCACCTACTTTGGTATGACAGAAAGTAACAACTTTATTTTCAGCTGTTTTAATATCGTTCTGGAACTTGCTTAGAATA
>CALRVH010000098.1:0-7233 GCA_943371565.1 Chitinophaga pinensis
GGAGAAATTACGTCAGCAGATCAATCATTTGGATGACGAACTGATGCAGATACTGGGACAACGAATGAGAGTGGCCGAGCAAATTGGTAATTACAAACGGGAAAATAACATTACCATTTTACAAACCAGCCGCTGGAATGAGATCATTGAACGGGCTTGTGCCAAAGGAGATAAGCTGGGATTAAGTAAAGAGTTTATTACAAAGTATCTTGATGCGGTGCATATGGAAAGCATTAATCACCAGAAAAAAATTATGGATAGTTAAATTGCACGCCAAGGCGCAAAGACGCAATTTGTATTCATAGCGTCTTGGCGTCTTTGCGAGAAAAAAATCATGAAGCATATCAATTATAAATTTTCCAATTCTTCCACGGATTACTACCTGGCTTATGGCATCAGTCATCTTAAAAAAATAACTGACCCAAAGACTACGGTAATTATTACCGATGAAAATGTTTTCAATGCTCACACCAAAAGATTCAAAGGGTGGAATACGATTGTATTAAAACCCGGTGAAGAATATAAAGTACAGGCGACAGTGGATGCAGTGATTGAGAAACTGATTGAAATGGAAGCAGACCGCAAAACAACATTAGTAGGCGTTGGCGGGGGTGTGATTACGGATATTACAGGGTATGTAGCTGCTGTTTATATGCGGGGATTGAAGTTTGGATTTGTGCCCACTTCTATATTAGGACTGGTCGATGCTTCTATCGGTGGGAAGAATGGAATTGATGTTGGAGTTTATAAGAACATGGTTGGTGTGATACGTCAGCCCTCTTTCATACTGCATGATATGGGTTTCCTGAATTCATTGCCACCCGCAGAATGGGAGAACGGGTTTGCAGAAATAATTAAACATGCCTGTATAAAAGATGCAGCAATGTTTACAGAACTGGAACGAAATACATTGAAGACATACTCGGGTAAACAAAAAAATATTTGTGAGTTGATTCAGCAAAATGCTATTATCAAAACTAAAGTGGTGCAGAAAGATGAATTTGAAAGAGGAGAAAGAAGGCTGCTAAATTTTGGTCACACACTCGGCCATGCCCTGGAAACCCAGTATGAATTGTTGCACGGGCAGGCTATTTCTATTGGTATGACCTATGCTTGTCATATTTCTGAACAATTAGCCGGGTTTAAACAAACGGAAAAAATAGTTAGTGTATTAGAAAAATACAATCTCCCGACTTATGCTTCTTTCAACAAGCAAAAAGTATTTGATGTATTGAAGATGGACAAGAAAAGGGAAAGAAAGGATATGAATTATGTGTTGCTGGAGAAAATTGGTAAGGGCGTAGTGAAGAGTATTTCGTTAAAACAGTTAGAAAAGATCATTTCGGCTTTATAAAGTAAACGCTGATAACCAGGATTGTCATGATCATAACAATCTGCGTTCTAGTAAATGAAAGTAACAATACATCCATCTAAATTAAAAGGAGTCATTCAGGCACCGGCATCCAAAAGCTCTATGCAAAGAGCTTTGGCGGCGGCTTTTCTCACAAAAGAGACCTGCAGTCTTTTTAACCCGGGACATTCAAATGATGATATGGCTGCAATGGGTATTATCAGAGCTCTTGGAGCAAAAGTGGAAATGCCGGGAAATAACCTTGTCATAGTGGAGAGAGGAAATGATGAAGAGAAAGATGAAATTAATTGCGGTGAAAGCGGATTAAGTATAAGAATGTTTGTCCCGATAATAGCTTTAAACAAAAAATCAATTATAGTAAATGGCGAAGGAAGTCTGTTAAGACGGCCAATGGATTTTTTTGATGAAGTATTGCCTCAGTTAGGGGTCAGGATAAAATCGAATAACGGAAAATTGCCGTTGGTTATTCAAGGGCCTTTACAACCAAAGAATATTGAGATTGATGGTTCATTAAGTTCTCAATTCCTTACCGGGTTATTGATCGCTTATGGAGCAGCAAATGCCACTGATGTTTCAATAAAGGTGAAGAACTTAAAAAGCAAACCTTACATTGACCTTACTTTACATGTGATGAAACATTTTGGTTTGGGTAATGTAGAGAACAGGAATTATGAGGAATTCTATTTTCATCCTGTGCGCAAAAATGCGATGATGCATAATTATATCGTAGAAGCTGATTGGAGCGGCGGAGCATTCCTCTTAGTTGCAGGTGCTATTGCTGGTCCTGTAACAGTCCGTGGATTGGACCTAACTTCTTCACAGGCAGATAAAGCTATCATTGATGCGCTAATGTCAGCAAATGCAGCTATTGCGATCGAAGCGAAAGGAATTAAAATTCGTCCAGCTGAAATGAATGCTTTTGATTTTGATGCAACGGATTGCCCGGATTTATTTCCGCCATTGGTTGCGTTGGCTGCTTATTGTAAAGGTGAAACAACTATCAAAGGAGTAAGCCGCTTAACGCATAAAGAAAGTAACAGGGCATTGACCTTGCAGGAAGAATTTTCAAAAATGGGAGTTCGTATTCAACTAAGAGATGATTGGATGATTATACATGGTGGTGAAGGAGTGAAGGGTGCTAAAGTACACTCGAGGCATGATCATCGTATTGCAATGGCTTGCGCAGTGGCTGCATTAAAAGCAGAAGGGGACACCGTAATTGAAGAAGCAGGAGCGGTTAAGAAATCTTATCCTGATTTTTACAATGATTTAAAATCTCTGAACGCATCTGTATCTTTACCGTATCAACAATTTAATTTATAAGTCTTGAATTCATTCGGTCGATTATTCCGCATTTCCATTTTTGGTGAATCGCATGGCGAATCAGTAGGTATTGTTATTGATGGTTGCCCGGCTGGATTATCATTAACAACCAACGATTTCTTACCTGATCTTGAAAGAAGAAAAGGAGGGACCCAAAAAGGAACAACGCCGAGACAAGAAGAAGATTTACCGATTTTCAAGAGCGGCATTTTTAATAATAAAACCACCGGAGCACCTATTACTATTTTATTTGAGAATAAAAATAGCCGCAGCAGTGATTATGAAAAGCAACGGGATGTACCCCGTCCTGGTCATGCAGATTTTGTGGCTAAAGCAAAAGCCGGTGGTTTTGAAGATTATCGTGGCAGTGGCCACTTCAGCGGAAGACTGACTGTGGCATTAGTGGCCGCTGGTGTTATTGCCAAAAAGTTATTGAATGAAATAAAAGTAGAATCGAAAATTCTTGCAATAGGTGGTGAAACAGATATTGACAAAGGCTTGCAGAAAGCTATTGATGCAAAAGATACTATCGGTGGTATTATCGAGTGTCGGGTAAATGGTTTGCCCGTTGGTTTGGGAGAGCCTTTTTTTGATTCAGTGGAATCATTAATTGGTCATATTGCATTTGCCATTCCCGCTGTTCGTGGTATTGAATTCGGAACCGGGTTTACTGCAGCCGGCATGTTTGGCAGTCAACATAATGATGCAATAGAAAATATGGAAGGTAAAACTGTTACCAACCATGCAGGGGGTATAGTGGGCGGATTGACCAATGGAAATGAATTAGTATTTCGGGTTGCCATCAAACCGACTTCATCAACACCCAAAGAACAAACCACGTTGAATTGGGAAACAGAAAAGATGGAAACGGTTTCGGTTAAAGGCCGACATGATTTATGCATCGCATTGAGAGTGCCTGTTGTCCTTGAAGCGGTAACAGCTGTTGTGCTGGCCGATCTTTTATTATTGGAGCAAAGAATCAAAAGAGTTTTATAATGCCCATTATTTATCATGTAACAACTGCTGAGAACTGGAAGGCAGCGAAAGAAAAAGGTTTTTACGATCATCCTTCCTTAGTTGAGGAGGGCTTTATTCATTGCTCACAAGAACACCAGGTGTCAGGCGTTCTGGAGCGATATTTTGTTGGACAGACTGATCTTTTAAAATTGGTAATTGATACAGATAAGCTAACCAGTAAATTTGTTTTTGACTGGTCACCCTCTACAAAAGATACATTTCCGCATGTTTATGGGTCGATTAATATTGATGCTGTAGTTAACATTATAGCACTATAAATTCTTTTTCAATTTCTTGAAATCAATATCCAGTATCTCAAATTTTCCTGCATTAGGCCAGGAGTAATGCCACCATTCATCGTTGTAAGGCCTAAAACCATGTTTTTCCATTAGCATTTTCAATAGACTTCTGTTTTCCCGTATTCCCTGGCTGATATTCGTAAAGCTATGATGGGCTGTGTCAGAGAAATTATCAAAACCAGTTCCCATATTTGTTTCTTTTCCAGTTTTTATATCAATGATGGTAAGGTCTACAGCAACACCACGATTATGGCCGCTTCCATTTTTTGGGTGTGCTACATACCTTTCATCTTTTATCAATTCCCAAAATTTTACTGTTACCGCATAAGGTCTGTAGGCGTCAAAAATTTTAAGTCCCAGGCCGATATTACTTAGTTCTGCCTGTACTTTTTTCAATGCAATTGCTGCAGGCAACCTTAAATAAGTAGTATTGGTACCAACCGGATACATCAGCCGTCGCATAAAATTGTTCACGGTTGCATAGCGTAGATCATACACTATTCCGGGGATCATGGTTCTCAATTCTACCATCCTTTTTAAAGAATCCTTTTTTACCTGCTTTTGATAATCGTCCCACTTGTTTGTTAAGGGGGGGCGGGTATAGCTTGTGTCCTGTGCTCCGGCATGCAGTAGTAGCAATGTTGAAAAAATTAAGAACATCTGCTCTTTAATGTAGAAACGATTGCTTATTTTGTTTGTCATAACCGGCAGGAATTGTGAAAGTAAATTAGTGTAAAAGCCGGATATGCCTTCCAGCGCCACTATACCTCTATGCCTATATACAGATTGAAGCACCTGCATTTAATTGGAATATCAGCTGTCCTTTTTCTACTGTCAGCCTGCGGTAATAAAAGCAGGAAAGGCGATACTATTGCCAGTACCCCACAGGAATTGCAGGAAAAAACAAGCGACCTGGTCAGGAGTTTCATTGGGATAGCAGCTACCAATAATGGGCAGTTGGAAGATTCAACTATTATACTTCGCCAGGCTCGTATCGCAAAACTGTTGTATGAAAAAAAATCATTTGAACCGCTTTGGTGTCAAAAAGAAGAATGGCTTCCGGCCGGCGATTCTTTATTCTCCTTTATTGAATCATCACAGTTGTTTGGCTTATTCCCGGAAGATTATCATTTTCAGCAATTAAAAGACATCCGGCAAAAAATCTTTATTGATAGTCTTGCAAAGGGCGACAGAAAGGATGCTGCACTTTGGTCCAAAGCAGATATAATGCTTACGGATGCTTTTGTACAGATAATAAAAGATGTAAAATTGGGCCGGTTGCCACAGGATAGCATTACACTACGGAAAGACTCTGTACTCAGCGATGAATTTTATCAGCAGCAATTTGATGCGTTGCACCAATCAGGACTTGCAAAAATGGTTCAATCACTGGAGCCGGATCAAAGGGGCTATCAATTTTTAAAAGCAGGGATCAAAAAATTTCTTGATAGCGCCGATTACAAACAATTTACGATTGTTCCTTACCCTGAAAAAGATATTTCGAAATTCAACAGGGCATTGCAAAAGAGATTATATGAAGGCGGCTTTATAGCTTTCGATAGTATAGCTGCTGATTCTGCGCAACTGACAGATGCTGTTAAGTTGTTTCAAAAGAAAAAAGGGATTGCTGTAGATGGCAGGGCAGGAGAAGGCACCGTCAGGATGCTGAATGTAAATGACCGTGAAAAATTTATCCGTATTGCTATCAGTATGGATAAGTACAAAATGCTGCCGGAGAAAATGCCTTCGAAATACATATGGGTGAATGCATCAGCTAATTTTTTAGAACTGATTGACAGGGATGAAGTAAAGATCAGCTCAAAAGTTATTTGTGGCAAACCCAAAACAAGAACACCGGTACTTACCAGTAATATTACAGAACTGATTACCTATCCGCAGTGGGTGCCACCGCCGAGTATTGTATCAAAAGAAATTCTACCGGCCGTGAAAAAGAATCCCGGTTACCTGGCAAAAAAAGGGTTCAGTCTCGTAGATTCCAAGGGTAACGAAGTAGATCCTTATTCGGTAGATTGGTCAAAATATAGCAAAAGTATTCCCTACAGGGTAGTTCAGGGTAGTGGCGATGCCAATGCACTTGGAATAATGAAATTTGTTTTCAGTAATAAATATTCCGTTTATCTCCACGACACTAATCAGCGGTATTTGTTCGGGAATGCGATGCGATCATTAAGCCATGGTTGTGTCCGGGTGCAGGAATGGGAGAAACTGGCTTATTATATTTTGCGTAACGACAGTCTCAATGCCAGTGGTGGGTACACTAAAATTGATTCGGTAAAAAGCTGGCTTCGGCAAAAGCAAAAAAAGAGTATCGCTGTTCGCAATAAAATCCCCGTTTATATCCGCTATATTACCTGTGCAGGTGGGAATAATGGTATTGTTTTTTATGATGATATATATTCAGAGGATAAGATGCTGAGAGAGAAATATTTCGCTTCAAAATGACATGGCTTTGTGCAGGATTGGTAAAGGAGGACCTAAAACTGGATTTTGAACTGATCTAACACCCTCCAAAGTGGTGAATATTAAGTAAATAATTTATTTCCGGATATTGAACTTACCAGTTATTTTTGTTCAGTTATAAACCAAACTATCTCTTTATGAAGAAGATATTATCAGCATTTTTTGCGCTGTACCTGCTTGTACCCTCTACCTATGGCCAGAATAGGGACTACGTCAGACAGCCAGCTATAGGTATCAGCTTTTTTCTTAATGATTTCATTACGGCTGACAGAATCCGCACTACTTCCCTGAGTTCGGTTATCAGCGATAAGAAATTTGCAAAAATGAGCCAGATGTCTCCCGGAATAGCTATTAATTATTTCAAAGGCTTAACCAATCATATTGATTTCGCTGCCAGCCTCGGTGGTTCATTTGTAGACTATCCAATGCCGGGCAAAACTTTTGCAAGCGATAATTTCCTCCTTGAAACAAGTGCAGCAGTAAACTTAAAGATGACTACAGAACAGTACTGGGTTCAACCATACATTTATCTTGGGGTCGGTGCACATAAATATCGTTCTTACTATGGTGCTTTTATGCCATTAGGTCTGGGATTGAAAGTGAATTTCTTTGACGAAGCACACCTTTTCATCACGTCTACTTATCGTGTTCCTGTAACAACAGCAACAGCTAATTATCATTTACAGCATGCTATTGGTATTGCCGGATCGATTGGTAAAAAGAAAGAAGTAAAAATAATTC
>CALRVH010000099.1:0-7206 GCA_943371565.1 Chitinophaga pinensis
TCACTTCATCGTTCGCCCCCATCTTTGATTTGTTCTATTTATTATCTTTCAGTGAAAGAACAACATTTCATATTCCGGAAATTCTATTGAGCTTGTCCAAATATTATCAATTATGCAAAAAAATCTTATTACACTTATACTTTTCCTGTTCATAGTATCCCTAACATATTCGCAAAATATCACCACTAAGTTCGAACAATCCAAAGGCACACAAACACCTACCTACTTTGAGATCATTGACTGGTGGAAAAAAATGGATGAGAGATCTGGCAAAGTAAAAATGCTCGCCATGGGAATGACCGATGCCGGCTATCCTTTGCATCTTATCATTGTATCTAATAATGGAGATTATAATTTTGACAACATCCGCCAAAAAAATAAACGGGTTATACTTATCAATAACGGTATACATCCCGGCGAACCTGATGGCGTAGATGCAAGCATGTTACTCGTAAGAGATATTGTAACCAATAAATATAAAATAGCTGATAATGTGGTGCTTGCTTTTATTCCTATTTATAATATCGGTGGTTGTTTAAACCGCAGTGCCAATTACCGGGTAGACCAGAACGGCCCGGAAGAATTTGGATTTCGTGGTAATTCTCAAAATCTTGATCTTAATAGAGATTTTATTAAATGTGATTCAAAAGATGCCCGGGCATTCACAGAAATATTTCATCTCACGGATCCGGATGTCTTTGTTGATAATCATGTAAGCAATGGTGCCGATTACCAGCATGTCATGACATTACTTACCACTCAGCACAATAAGCTCGGTGGTGCGATGGGAGAATTCCTCAGCAAGCAATTCGAACCTGCTCTCTACACATCCATGAAAACGAAAGGATTTGATTTAGTTCCCTACGTAAATTCATTTGGTGATACTCCGGAAAATGGCTGGCCAGAATACTGGGACGGTCCCCGCTATGCAAGTGGCTACGCTGCACTCTGGCACACTTTCGCATTTGTGCCTGAAAGTCATATGCTAAAACCTTACGACCAGCGGGTTAAAGCTACGTATGCATTAATGCAATCCTTTATTGAATTTACAGCCAACAATAGTGAGCAAATTAAAAAAGTCCGTGATCAAACTAAAAAGTCTGTGCAATCAGCTACTGAGTTCCCCATCAGCTGGTCACTTGATAAGTCACAGTTCAAAGAAGTGTTGTATAAGGGATTTGAAGCAGGACGTAAACCAAGTGAGGTTTCGGGTTTACAAAGATTATATTATGACAGGAGCAAGCCTTTCGAAAAAACGGTGAAAATTTACAACTACTTCGCCGTCAAGAATTCTATTGCAAAACCCAAAGCTTATATTATTCCGCAAGGCTGGTGGAAAGTAATTGACCTGCTCAAACTGAACAAAGTGCAGATGACGCAATTAAAAAAAGACACCACCATTGAAGCAGAAACATATAAAATAGAGGATTACAAAACACTACCACGACAGTATGAAATGCACCATCTCAATTCCGAAGTAAAAATCAGCACCAGTATACAATCTATCGCTTTCAAAAAAGGAGATTGGTTCATCCCGATGAACCAGGTGGCAAATCGTTTCTTAATAGAAACGCTGGAGCCACAGGGGGAAGACTCCTATTTTGCATGGAATTATTTTGATGCCATCCTCGGTCAAAAAGAAGGTTATTCCGCATATGCGTTTGAAGACATTGCCGCTAACTATTTAAAAGACAATCCTGAGATCAGACTCAAACTGCAACAACAAAGAACAGCTGATACAGCCTTTGCAAAAAATGGAAGAGCTCAATTAAATTTTGTTTACCAGAATTCTCATTGGTATGAACCAGCACACATGAGATACCCTGTTTATCGTATCATCAGGTAGGTGATTAAACAGTTTCCCGGATTAGCTCTTCTTCCGTCTCTGTTTGGGGTTGTTGGGTTTCCATTTTACGGAATATTGCACGACCAAACAACAAGCTCATAAGTAATACCAATATGCTTAAGTAACCAACCCAATTGTAATTGTGGATCTTCCCGGTCTTATCAGTAAATACAATAGCGCCGGCACAGAGAGCAGCGAGACCACTTCCCAGTTGCTGGATACTTCCATTTACACTCATGAAACTTCCACGTTGTGCCGGCGTTACCACTTCACTTATCATAGCCTGTGCAGTAACAATACGGCCAGTAGCTACAACAAACCAGATAGCAAAAAACAACAGTACTACCGCAAATGGAACATTCGGCATCCTGGTTATAATTAGTACCATAAATAGAGAAAAGAAAACGGAGATTGAAAAGACAACTAATTTTCCCCGTTTATCAGCCAGTTTCCCGAGATAAATTGCAGCTATCAGTGAAGCCACTCCACCAGCAAGATATATCCAGGGAGTAAGTTCTTTGGAAAATCCTTTGTTGAATTCGAGATATGGATTAATAAATGGGATGATCAAAAAATGCCCTGTCATAAGGAGGCATGAAAATATAAGAGCCGAACGTTGTGCCGGTACTTTACACACTGTTATTAACGCCTGAAAAAGTGAGCTCTTACCATCCTCCTTGTTTATATGACTTGTCATACTGGGAATAACCCGGAGAATTAACGGAATAAAAATGATACCCAGGCCTCCAATGAGTAAAAATGGAACATGCCAGTCTTTTTGAAAAAGGTTAGTGAGATTGAGTGAAATAGGAACTCCAAGAATAGAAGCCCCGGCAAAACCTCCCATAACAATTCCCATAGCCCTACCCCTGCGTTCATAAGTAAACATATCGGCAACGATAGACAACACCTGGGCACCGATAATTCCACCAAATAAACCGGCAACAATTCTTGCAGCAAGTAACAGGCCATACGTCGGGGCGAATCCGCAGGCAATTGTACCCACTACAAAACCGATATAAGCAAATAGTAGTGATTTCTTCCTGTCAAACTTATCCGTGAACATGGCTATTGCAAGACCTGAAAAGAAAGCCGCAATAGAATAAGCACCTACCAGGATGCTGAATTGCATAGTGCTGATGCCAAAACTATCAATCAGATAATTTCCAAGGGGCATCATGATCATGAAGTCAAGAATATGGGTAAAATTCAATCCGGCCAGTAAGAACAATATTGCCTTCTCTCTTTTTCTCATAAGGCGGTAAAGTTCGGAAATAGGAATTAAAGTAATTAATAAGTTTATAGCAGAACGTGAAGCAGGTATTAGTGAAACCAATTAGTTTAATTTATCTTTAGTTAATCTCAACCAAGACTGATGAAATCATTTACAGGTTTTATTGCAGCATTATTCTGCCTTTTATCCTGCACAGCCCCCCACAGGGTAGTACCACACACATTTGGGATTGCTGACATTAATACTGCTAATAGAAAATTGTTGGAAGTGGCAATGGAAGATGGTTTTTCACCTCCTATTGCATCTAGGGTTTATGTATATCCGCATATAGCCCATTACCTGGCCTTACAAAAATTTTACCCCGATAGCCTGCCTGATCTTGCGGGTAAGCTAAACGGATTAAGTTCCTTTACTAATATATCTGCAGAAAATGCGAATCCTGAATTAACAGCATTATTGGCATTTTGTAAGACAGCAAAAAAAGTCGTCTTCTCAGAATTCTATATGGATGAACAGGCTGATCAATTCAAATCAAAAGCAAAATCTGCTGGTATAACTAATTCAGAAATTGAAGCTTCAGATAAATGTGCCGCAGCTATCGCAAAGCAACTAATAGACTGGATCAATAAAGATAATTATGTTCAGACCAGAACCATGGATCGCTTTACCAGTTCAAAAAAACCGGGAGAATGGAGAGAAACTCCCCCCGATTATATCAATGGACTTGAACCGCACTGGATGAAAATGAGACCACTGCTCATTGATAGTGCAGGAATATACACTGTTACCCCACCGCCACAATATACGACCACCAAAAACTCTGCTTTCTACAATATGGTGTCGCAGGTTTACAAAGAGTCCAAAATACTTGATACTTCAAAAAAAGAAATAGCACTTTACTGGGATGACAACCCCAATACCTCTGAACACAGGGGTCATTTAATGACCATCATTCACAAAATTTCACCACCCGGTCATTGGTTAAATATTATCGCCCAAATAAGTAACCGGGAAAAAAGCAGCCTGTTTAAAACAACCAAAGCATATACCTATTCAGCAATTGCCATGTATGACGGAGTTATTTCTTGTTGGCATGAAAAATACAAAACTAACCTGGTAAGACCTGTTTCATATATCCAGGAGTTTATTGATATTAATTGGAAACCACTTATTCAAACACCGCCTTTTCCTGAATACACTAGTGGGCATAGTGTTATATCTGCATCCGCTGCTACGGTACTGACTTCTATTTACGGAGATAATTATGTATTTACCGACTCCACTGAAACCATCTTTGAACAGCCTATTAGAAAGTTTGATTCGTTCAATCAGGCTGCATGGGAAGTTAGCCTAAGCAGGTTCTATGCAGGTATCCACTATATGAATGGAGTAACGGAAGGAAATAAACAAGGAAATTATATCGGGCAAATAGTCATTAATAAGTTTAAATAAGAAAGAAATTGTTTTTATAATAATAACATGAATCTGAATTGCTGAAAAATTGAATTGCTATGAGAAATAAATTATTACCGGTTGTTATTGCAATCTTTGGCATCCTGTCATGTAAGCAGGAACAAAAGAAAACCGATCAAACCTTTGAAGTAATTGACTATGATGAAACCGGCCTGACTAACGATGAGAAAGAGTTATTTACGAAGCTAGATTCGACCAGCACAGGAATAACATTTTCAAACCCTATTACAGAATCCGAACAGATAAATATAGTTACCTACGAATATTTACACAACGGTGGTGGAGTTGCCGCTGGCGATATAAATAATGACGGTCTTATTGATCTGTATTTTACAGGAAACATGGTGCCCAACAAACTGTACTTGAATGAGGGCAATTTCAAGTTCAGGGATATTACTGCGAGCACTGGTACCGATGGGGGGATGGGATTTAAAACCGGAGTAACGATGGCTGATGTAAATAATGATGGGTGGCTGGATATTTACGTATGCAAGTCAATGCTTTCTGACCCTCAATACCGGAGAAATATATTATACATCAATAATGGCGATCTGACATTTACAGAAAAGGCTTCTGAATTTGGAATAGATGATGCAAGCTTTTCAACGCAAGGATATTTCTTTGACATGGATACGGATGGCGATCTGGATCTTTTCCTTTTAAACCATCCTTTTAACTTTTTAGAAGGGAATAACCTGAATGTTGCATACAACACAGAAGCTAAATTAGAAGTAGTTAAAACGACAGACCTCACTTACATCTCCGACAGGCTTTATGAAAATGAGAACGGGAGATTTACTGATATCACTAAGAAAGCAGGACTTGAAGATGATGGATTTGGTCTTAGCGCAGTAATTGCAGATTTTAATAATGACCTGAAGCCTGATATCTATGTGTGCAACGACTATATCCAACCTGATTACCTGTATATCAACAAAGGCAACAATAGTTTTACCGATAAATTTTCTGATTATTTTGCACATAGCTCTTTTTCTTCCATGGGCTCTGATTATGCAGACATCAATAACGATGGATGCCCTGATCTTATGACCTTAGATATGTTACCCCGTGATCACTACAGGCAAAACATGCTTGCTATGCTTCAGAATTTTGACAAATTCGAAAAAATGACCGGCTTTGGATTAAAAGCACAGTACTCAATCAATACACTGCAATTAAACAACTGTAACGGAAAATTCAGTGACATTGCATTTATGTCAAATACAGCATACACAGATTGGAGTTGGAGTACCCTGATGGCCGATTTCGATAATGACGGCTGGAAAGATATTTATGTTTCGAATGGCTGTAAACGGGACATTACTAATAACGATTATATAAGATATAGGCTTGATTCGCTGAGAAAAGAACTGAATCAAAAGAAAATAACGCTTAAAGATTGGGTGGGAATTATTCCGAGTGTGAAAACCCAGTCTTTTCTTTTCAGAAATAACAGGAACCTCAGCTTTAGTGATGTTTCAACTCAGTGGAACAGCGGCCCGCCGGCATTCTCGAATGGTTCAGCTTATGCAGATCTTAACAATGATGGTTACCTGGATATCATTGTCAACCGTGTTGATGAACCAGCACTTATCCTGAAAAATGATGGTAAAGCATCAAGGGCAAATAATTTTATCCGGTTCATGTTAAAAACACAAAAAGAACCAGTCCAGGGCACCCAGGTTAAACTTTTTCAAACTGATGGCAAGTTTCAGGTTCAGCAATTCAATCCTACAAGAGGGTTTCTATCAAGCGTTGAACCTGTTTTACATTTTGGTATTGGAAAAGCGACCCAAATAGATAAGGTTGAATTAGTATGGCCGGATGGAACAGTTCAGGTAATAGAAAAGCCAGAAATCAATAAGACACATCATGTTGATAAAACTAATTCCAATTCTAAATATCAGGCAGCAGTAAACAAGAATTTATTTTTCGAAGACGTTTCTTCAAAACTACCGTCGGATCTGGTCCACCAGGAGAATCCATACATTGATTTTAAAAGAGAGCCTCTTTTGCATCATAAATACTCAGAAGAAGGACCAGCAACTGCAACTGCTGATGTAAATAATGATGGCCTGGATGATGTTTTTATTGGAGGTGCTGAAGGATACCCCGGCAAGCTATTATTGCAGAAAAAAAATGGTGGATTCAAGATTAACGAGATAAATATCTTTGAGCAGGATAAATTATATGAAGATGTTGCTGCAATTTTCTTTGATGCTAATGGAGACAGTTTCAACGATTTAATTGTCATCAGCGGCGGCAATGAAAAACCGCTGAATGCACCTGAATACCAACACCGCCTTTACCTGAATAATGGTAAAGGTGATTTTACAAAGTCTGATGGCAATTTGCAAGGGATCAGGTCCAGTGGCAGTTGTGTCGCAGTTTCCGACATCGATGGAGATGGCGACCTTGATGCATTTATAGGAGGCCGGTTAACTCCCGGTCAATACCCCCTTCCTCCGGTCAGCTATTTACTTAGAAACGACAAAGGAATATTTAAAGATATAACATCAGAATGGTCCGAGGAGCTATCAAATATTGGAATGATCACTGATGCAAAATTTGCAGATCTCGATAAAGATGGGATAAAGGAACTGGTACTTGCCGGAGAGTGGATGCCTGTTACAATATTCAAAAAAATAAATAA
>CALRVH010000100.1:0-7135 GCA_943371565.1 Chitinophaga pinensis
TGTTTTTTTCCATAAAGATGGACAAATGCGTCTTCAATTTTCAACACCTCTTCCAGGCCTTCGTATTTTACATCGCCGCTATAGCCTTCGGCACCGATAATGTTGACCATGATAGAGGGAAGAATGGCATCTGTATTTCCCAGCGGATAGCCCAGCATTATTCGCCAGAGCATATCGAACTGTGAACAATAATGAGCTTCAATGGTATGGTGACCACTGTTGTGAACCCTGGGTGCTGTTTCGTTGACCAGCACATCACCGTTTTTATCAACAAACATTTCTACTGCAAATATTCCCGGAGAATTAAAGTTCCTGACAACCGATAAAGAAATAGCTTCAACCTTCCAGAGAGTTTTCATATCTAATTCGGCCGGGCATAACTGGTAGTCCAATAAATTCAGTGATGGGTCAAACAGCATTTCGACAGGCGGGTATAAAGCCGTTTCACCAGTGGAGTTGATGGCTACCATCTGCGCAATTTCTTTATGAATGTCAACCATTTTTTCGAGTACAGCCGGGGCGTCAAACCCTTTTGAAATATCATCCTTAGATTTCAGCAATTGTACTCCTTTGCCATCGTAACCACCTTCGCCAATTTTATGAACCGCCGGTAAAAAACTTTCCTGCTGTTTTAATTCATCAAGATCATTCGTAATGATAAACGCAGGGGAGGGCAGCTGATTTTGCTGGTAATATTGTTTTTGTAAAATTTTATTTTTAATGGTCCTGAGAACAGAAGGCCGTGGATAAACTTGTACTCCTTCTGTTTCCAATTTTTCCAATGCTTCTACATTTACGTTTTCTATCTCAATTGTCAGTGCATCTAATCCCTTTCCAAAATTATAAACAGCATCAAAATCTTTGATATCTCCTTTGGTGAAATGATGACAGAGATGGGCTGCGGGGCATTCGCTATCGTTTTCCAATACAAATGTTTCAACGGGGTAGTTAGCAGCTGCCTGTAATAACATTCTGCCAAGCTGACCACCACCAAGGATTCCAATTTTTAACATGATCGCAAAGATAGTCCGTGAACTTTAAGATTTCGGGACAGGATTTTGTTTAAATTTGTCGGGTGATTCCCGACTATCCCCATAAACTGTTCAACGACCTTCGCAGTAATTTTAACATGCTGATGGAGGCATTGGCAATGGATCCTCCAAACCGCTAAGGGAAGCTATACTTCTTCGACCTTTGCTCTTTTTCATTAGGGTGTGAATTTTTTACCAGAAAATCTAACAGATATGTCAACTATAACTGAAAAAAATATTCTTCAAAATACAGCAACAGATTTTTTGCCATTACAAGGCACTGATTATGTTGAATTTTATGTTGGCAATGCCAAACAAGCGGCACATTTTTATAAAACAGCATTCGGGTTTCAATCACTGGCCTATGCAGGTCCGGAAACAGGAGTGAAGGATAAAGTGAGTTATGTGATCCGTCAGAACAAACTCACTTTTGTTTTAACCACCCCATTAAAGGTCAATAATCCAATCGCCGATCATATTTATAAACATGGAGATGGGGTAAAAGTACTGGCATTGATGGTAGAGGATGCCACAAGTGCTTTCGAAGAAACCACCAAACGGGGAGGTAAGGCATACCTCGAGCCTGTCGTATTGAAAGATGATAATGGCGAAGTGGTATTAAGCGGCATTCATACATATGGTGATACAGTGCATGTATTTGTAGAGCGGAAAAATTATAACGGCATTTTTATGCCAGGCTTTCGGGAATGGAAAAGCAATTACAATCCTTCGTCAACAGGCTTATTATATGTTGACCACTGTGTGGGTAATGTTGGCTGGAACCAGATGAATCCCTGGGTAAAATTTTATGAAGACGTAATGGGCTTTCGCAATATCTTAAGTTTTGATGATAAAGATATTTCCACTGAGTACTCGGCTTTAATGAGCAAAGTGATGAGCAATGGTAATGGTTATGTGAAATTTCCTATTAATGAGCCGGCGGAAGGAAAGAAGAAAAGCCAGGTAGAAGAGTATCTTGATTTTTATAATGGAGAAGGTTGCCAGCATGTGGCAATTGCCACTAACGATATTGTAACCACGGTGACCGAGTTACAAAACAGGGGTGTTGAATTTTTGAATATTCCTGCCAGCTATTATGAAACAGTACTGGAAAGGGTTGGTAAAATTGATGAAGACCTTGAGCCATTGCAACGGCTCGGTATTTTGATTGACCGTGATGATGAAGGATACCTGCTGCAGATATTCAGCAAACCATTGGAGGACAGGCCCACCTTATTTTTTGAGATCATACAACGCAAAGGAGCCAAAAGTTTTGGTAAAGGAAATTTCAAAGCATTGTTTGAAGCACTGGAGAGGGAACAGGATGCAAGAGGGAACCTGTAAGAAGACGACAGGGCCGGAATGACGTTTCCAGTAGGGAATGATGACTTTCTGATATTTCTGATTACTTTTACAATTAGTTTAGCAAAACCGCTGAAATAAAATCTGTTACCCGCCGTTAACTTTAACAGAAATAAGCATGAAAAACCTCCTCGCATTCACTCTATTTTTTGGTACAGCTATGGCAGCTTTGGCACAACCACCTCAGTCCAAGGCCGGCAACTCTTTTTCCTTTATCGACTATCAACGTACATTTCCCCGGCCAAGTGAAGCTTTGCAGAAAAAGGTGGATACACTGCAAAAACAATTTGAGGAAAAGAAATTGATATGGCCCGCTAAATACATTTACATCCGGTCTTTCAAATATGATTTTCAAATGGAAGTGTGGGTAAAGAATGATATTAAAGACCCCTTTCAATTGTTCAAGACGTATAAAGTTTGTGCACTGGCAGGAACTCTTGGTCCCAAAAGAATGGAAGGGGATTACCAGGTACCGGAAGGTTTTTATTATATCAATGAGTTTAATCCCAAGAGCAATTATTACTTGTCACTGGGTATCAATTATCCCAATGTATCTGATAAGGTGTTAAGCGATTCTTTGCGACCAGGCAGCGCCATATTTATTCATGGTAGTTGTGTTACGGTTGGTTGCATTCCTATCCGGGATGAGCAGATCGATGAATTATATATTATGGCTGCTTATGCCAAAGACCAGGGGCAGGATTTTATCCCTGTGCATATTTTCCCCATCCGGTTTAATGTTGAAAGAAGTATAAAGTACCTGGAGAATCTTACGAAAGATGATCCTGCTTTGAAAAAGTTTTCGGATAGAATGGAAGATGCGTTTGATTATTTTGATAAATACAAACAACTTCCGGTGGTAATGATTGGCGACAAGGGTCAGTACATCATTAACGAAGTGCCACCCCGGAAGCCCAAAACTATTCTGGAAAATAAACCTCCGGTAAAGAAACCGCCAATACAGCATCGTACCCGTAATGTAGGTACACTGGTTGATGCGGTTCATCAATGGCCCCAGTTTCCAGGAGGAGCAGATGCTTTTATGAAATACCTGGAAACGTTGGGTAAAGACATGGTGTCTTACTTGCCAAAAGGCGTGAAGAAAGCATATGTACAAGTTGAGTTTGTAATTGACAAGGATGGTGTACCAGCCAATTTCAAAGTATTGAAAAGTGTAAAAGACGGTGATGAGTTTAATGATGAATTAATCGTTCGGATGGAGAATATGGGAACCTGGAAACCTGCTTTACTGCATGATAAACCGGTTGCCAAGAAAATGATACAGACCGTAACAATCGAGGCTCCGGAGAAATAAACTACTACAATGCCTTCCGGCCATTTAAGAAGGCTTCCATTTGATCAGCTTGAAAATAGTGGCAGTTATTTTTCAATCTTGTTATCTGTCAAAAGTACCTGGATTGTTTCAGGCGTTTGCTGACGAAGAAGGATGGATTTATTATTTGTCATACTTTCAAATAACTCCCGGGTATAATGACGGATGGTAAGGAGTGACAAGCTTTTTACTACCTGTACATCTAAAAATGTAGAAGCTGCTGATGCCAGTTTTTCAACTTTCTCTATCCTGTCATCTAATACACAAACAAAGCTGATGGCGCCGTTCTGTGTCAGGTTTGGTTTGATGTTTAATTTTTCAAAGAGATGATAAAGATGTCCAACATGATGTTCCCCAACAAATGAAAAGTCCCTCGAACTCATTTCCAGCATCACCTGTTTTTCTTTCAGTACAATAATGGGGGGTAAGTTATGAACTGGTTTATTGTGGATGACTGTCCCGGGCAAAGAAGGATCTAAAAAACATTTTACATAAAATGGAATGCCTTTGTTCTGTAATGGCTTTATCGTTTTGGGGTGAATGACCTGCGCACCATAATAAGCCATCTCTATCACTTCATTATAATTCAGTTCTGGAATGGGAACAGCATCCGGAAATTGCTTGGGGTCTGCATTCATCACACTTTCCACATCTTTCCAGATGGTGAGGCTATCGGCATCCAGCATATTGGCAAAAACCGCTGCGGTATAATCACTTCCTTCCCTGCCAAGGGTAGTACTTTCATTCTCATCTGTTGCGCCTATAAAGCCTTGCGTAAGTACAATATTACATTGATTGAATTGCGGCAGCACCAATTCATCTGTTTTTTGACGGGTAAACTCCCAATCAATTGTAGCATCTCTGAAATCATCATCTGTTCTGATAATATCACGAACATCCAGCCATTTATTAGAAACACCGGTTTCATTCAAATAAGCACTAACAATAGCTGTAGAAAATAATTCGCCGGCACAAACTACCTGGTCATAATAATAATCGTAATCCCTAACCGGTTTATCATGCAGCAACCATTCTACTTCGGTAAAAAAATCTCTTAGTTGGGTTTCGCAGGCCAGGTAGTGGGTAACAAGTATGTATTTGGCAGTAGTAAGATGTTGTTTTTTTACCTGGTCAAACAGCTGAAGCGCCTCTTCTTTTTTGCCGGCATAAAAAGCATCCACTACTTTTTCCAGTGCATTGGTGGTTTTGCCCATCGCTGAAACAATCACTACAATTTTTTCATTGCTCCAATGTCTCATGATATGAGCCATATTCTGGATCCTTTCCACAGTATTTACAGATGCGCCGCCGAATTTGAAAACTTTCATGATTTTTTTGACAGGTTATTAAGTCGGCAAATGTCGGTATTATTCCCTTTCAACCCGTCAACCAGTTAACTAGTCTGCCGGCCGGCTTTTCAACTACCTTCCAATCCCTTACTTTTGTTCCAAGTAAAAACTGCCCATATGAATGTTAACCGAAAAATTCAGACCCTTGATGAATTCACTATTCAGCAGCTACGGGATGTTCCCCATGCTACCGGCGAACTATCACATTTACTCCGCAATATTGGCCTGGCTGCAAAAAGGGTCAACACCGAGGTAAATAAGGCAGGTTTGGTCGACATATTAGGAGATGCCGGAACAATAAATGTTCAGGGTGAAGAAGTGAAGAAATTGGATGTTTATGCGAATGACCAGTTTACCGGGGTGCTGCGCCATGGGATAGCCTGTGCAGGTATTGCAAGTGAAGAGCTGGATGATTTTGTACCCTTTGATGATGTTAAAAGTGTCAAATCGAAGTATGTCTGTCTTTTCGACCCGTTGGATGGCAGCAGTAATATTGATGTGAATGTTTCTATCGGAACAATTTTTGGTATCTACCGTCGCAAAACTGAAATAGGGACTGTCGTTACAGAAGAAGATTTTTTACAGCCCGGAAGCCAGCAGGTAGCAGCTGGTTACGTTGTTTATGGGTCGTCTACGATGCTGGTGTACGCAACAAGAAGAGGTGTAAATGGGTTTACACTTGATCCCTCTATTGGCGAATGGACACTTAGTCACCCTGATATTAAATGTCCTGACCAGGGGAAAATTTATTCAGTCAATCACGGAAATTTTTTCCAGTACGAGGAAGGGGTAAAAAATTATATTACAACTTGCCAGAAGAAAGATAAAACGAACGGTGGTCCATATACACAGCGATATATAGGAAGCATGGTGTCCGATGTACATCGCAACCTCATCAAAGGTGGGATATTTATGTACCCGGGCACCACCGATAAGCCGAAAGGTAAATTGAGATTATTGTATGAGTGTAATCCATTTGCATTTATACTCACTGTTGCTGGTGGCAGGGCAACCAATGGTAAAGACCGGATACTGGATGTGCAGCCAACTGAATTGCATCAGCGTACCCCGATGTTTATTGGTAGTAAATTGATGATGGATGAATTAGAAACTTATCTTTAGTACTTAATAGAACTACATGTCGAATACAATTATTTCAGTGAAGAATCTCGTCAAGAACTATGGCAATTTTCAGGCTGTAAAGGGTATATCGTTTGAAGTGCAGGAAGGAGAAATATTTGGTTTATTGGGGCCTAACGGCGCCGGAAAATCAACTACTCTTGAAATTATTGAAACACTCCGGCCTAAAACGAGCGGAGAAATAATGGTAGATGGATTGTGTCTTGATAAACAGCCTAACGAGATCAAGAAAATAATTGGTGTACAGTTGCAAACAAGCGGTTATTACCCGGGGTTGAACCTGCTGAACCTGATTGAATTATTCTGCGGTTTATATAACAGGGAAGTAGATCCCATGGAACTGCTCGAAAGGGTGAACCTGAAAGACAAAGCTAAATCCAAAGTAAAAGAACTTAGTGGTGGACAAAAACAACGCTTCTCTGTCGCCACAACATTAATTAATGAACCAAGAATTATATTCTTAGACGAACCAACAACTGGTCTTGACCCACAGGCAAGGAGAAGTCTGTGGGAACTAGTAAAAAATATCAGGGAAAGAGGAACTACCGTTATTATTACGACACATTACATGGACGAAGCTGAGTATTTATGTGACAGGGTAGCGATTATTGATTCTGGAAATATTGTAGCGATGGATTCTCCTGACAAATTAATTGACAACCTGGTAGCATCTGGGTTTGAACGTCCAAAGGAAATGAAACTGGCCAACCTGGAAGACGTATTTATTAAATTGACAGGCCATTCATTAAGAGAAGGATAGTATGAGTATTCAAAATAAACTAAAGGAATTTATGTCTGGAAAAATCGAAGCACAAAAAACAGCCGGTGCAGCCTTCATGGCGGAAAATATCAGTAAAGAAGGCGTTAAAGAATTACCCGGTGGTATTCAGTATGAAGTGATAAAAGAAGGAACCGGGGCA
>CALRVH010000101.1:0-6646 GCA_943371565.1 Chitinophaga pinensis
TCACCAGGTGATGAATACCTGTTTTGCTGCTGCAACCTTTTGAGCCACAATCTCCTGGAGACTGAATAGACAAAAGTTTTTATCTGGCAATTCAACTCAAAACTCCCCGATCTCACTTTTTCATAAAGAACTATCATCGCTTCCTGGAATATGTCCTTAGCATCATCGGAAGAGCCGTTGTTGTTGATTATCAGGGACTGAACCATATTAAAGTTCTCCTGGTAAATGGTCTCCACGGCTTTCTTGTCGCTGGTAGCTAATCCTTCCAATAAGGCCTTTTCGTCTGTCTGAGGTTTCACATTCCGTTATTTAATACAGATTTTTAAAAATAGTAACCCTAAGCCATCTAAAAAAAACTTTAAAATATGGGTTACCTTTTTCTTTTCAGGGTATTAACAGCGAAATATTTCAACAAATATCAAAAAACAAAAAATGAAAAAATTCTTAGCAATCATCGCTATCGCTTCTTTTGCAGTAGCTTGTAACAACAGTTCTGAAAAGAAAGAAGGTTCTGACACAACTAAAACAGAAGTTCCCGGTACTGACACTGTAACTACAATTACTACCAACGACACTACTGTATCAGCTCCTGGCGATACTACAATGAAAAAAACTGTTACTACAGACACTACGTCTAAGTAAGACAAACTAATTGTAAAGCTTTTATAAGGCAAGCAATCGTTAGAAGCCTCCCCACAAGGGAGGTTTTCTTTTTTATATCCCTCTTTTTCAAAGAAAATACATTCTCCTTTCCCCTTATTTAAAGCTACCTTTGCCGCCTTACCAAATTTTTTATCTGTGACCACATTTGAATCGCTAGGCATTGAAGAAGGCCTCCTTAATTCTATTAAAGTATTAGGATTTACAGAACCAACCCCCATACAAGAGAAAGCTATTCCTGTCTTATTACAGGGAACCAAAGATTTTATTGGCCTGGCCCAAACCGGTACCGGGAAAACAGCTGCTTTTGGATTACCTCTTTTGCAATTAATTAATAAGGACGATAAATTTCCGCAAGCCCTTATCGTTTGCCCTACCAGGGAGTTGTGTTTGCAGATCACCAATGACCTGAACACTTTTAAGAATAAGAAGGGTAATATTATTATCACAGCCGTTTACGGAGGTACTTCTATTTCGATGCAGATAAGGGATTTGAAGAAAGGAACTCATATAGTAGTAGCTACACCGGGCCGCTTAATAGACCTGATCGAAAGAAAAGCTATCAATCTTGAGAAGATACATTATGTAGTGCTAGATGAAGCAGATGAAATGCTGAACATGGGTTTTAAAGAGGATATTGAGTTTATCCTTAAAAATACCCCCAATCGTCAGAGTACCTGGCTTTTCAGTGCTACCATGCCAGCAGAAATAAGACAAGTAAGCAAAAGGTATATGGACAAGCCTTTTGAAATTACTATTGGCAAGACCAATGCAGGTGCCGCAAATATCGATCATCAGTATTATGCTACACAGCACCATAACCGATACGAAGTGCTCAAACGTATCATTGACTTTAATCCCGGTATCTATGGAATTGTATTTGCAAGAACAAAGGCCGATACCCAAGATATTGCAGAACGTTTGACAAGAGAAGGATATGATATTGATGCAATACACGGTGACCTGACGCAACAGCAGCGGGATAAAGTAATGGGTCTCTTCAGAGATAAAAGCATTCAACTATTGATTGCGACTGATGTGGCAGCAAGAGGTATTGATGTAACCGGTATTACCCATGTTATCAATTATGAATTGCCGGATGATGTAGAAGTGTATACGCATCGCAGCGGACGTACCGGTCGTGCAGGTAAAAGTGGGGTTTGCGTTTCGATTGTAACACCTAAAGAGGTTTACCGCCTTCGCCAGATAGAAAGAATACTGAATGCCAAAGTGCATAAAATGGATATCCCTACCGGTAAAGATGTTTGCCGGAAGCAGTTTTTCCATTTTATAGATAAAATGCTGAGTGCTGATATAAGTCACGGGCAATATGAAACCTATCTGCCAACATTGAAAGAGAAATTTGCTGATATAGATAAGGAAGAGATCATGCAGCGGGTGGCTGCTTTAGAGTTTGACCGCTTCCTGAAATATTATGAAAATGCTGCTGACCTGAATATGAGAACCGATGACCGGAAAGGTGACAGAAGAGGCGACAGGCAGGAAAGAAGTGACAGGCCTTCACCAAGAGACAGGGATACCAAAGGAAGAAGTTTCGGTGGTGGCGGAAATTACCAACGACTGTTTGTTAACCTTGGGACTAAAGATGGATTTTATAAAGCCAGTTTTTTGCAATTCATTCTTGACATGAGTGATTTGAAGAAGGAAGTACTGGGCCGCATCGATATGAAGGAGATGACCAGCTGGATTGAGATTGAGCCTTCTGCCGGAAAGAAAATGATAAAAGCGATTGACGGTAAAAATTATCGTGGCCGCAAAATCAGAATGAACGATGCAGAGAGCGGAGGCAGAAAATAAATTGAAATAGTTGTTGGATTTAACAAAAGCAAAAACTACATTTGTTACATGACGATCACAAAGGCATATTTTGGTTACTATTTTTATTACTTCTTTTTTGGAAAGAGGCCGGGAATGCTTTTGTTGAAAACAAATTAAGAACAACTAAAAATCAACATAAAGAATCCCGGCCAATCTGGCCGGGATTCTTGTTTACCCCCAACCCCTAAAGGGGAGTAATACAGGATGCATAAAAGATGAAATCATAAAAATGGCCAACAGTAAAGACAATTTTAAAAGCGAGGTTAGTGCGGATGTAAGTTCCCCCTTTAGGGGGTTAGGGGGTATCGCTATACAAGGATACGAAGGCAGCTTTCACCAGGTGGCTGCACAATTGTTCTTTGGTAAAACTATTAATGTGATAACCTGCAATACTTTTAAAGAGGTAGCGAAAGTTGCCGGCAACAAAAAAGAAAGTGATGGTGGTGTGATGGCGATTGAGAATTCGATTGCCGGTAGCATCTTGCCCAATTACAACCTATTGCAAAAAAGCAATTTGAGGATCATCGGAGAAGTTTATTTACAGATACGGCAAAACCTGTTGGTAAATCCGGGTGTAAGATTAGAAGATATCAAAGAAGTTCATTCGCATACAATGGCTTTGCAGCAGTGCTATGGTTTTTTAGATAAGTATAAATGGAAATTAGTAGAGACCGATGATACAGCGTTGAGTGCAAAACATATTCATCAGCATAAAAGCAAACAGGTGGCGGCGATTGCCAGCAAACTAGCAGCTGAACTGTATAATCTCGATGTGATAGCTCCGAATATTCAAACGTTGAAGAATAATTATACAAGATTCTTGATTTTGCAACGGGAGGATATGGCGAATGCCGTTGAGAATGCAAATAAAGCATCTGTAAATTTTCATACCGACCATTCAAGAGGAAGCCTGGCGAAAGTGCTGACGAAAATTGCAGATGGTGGAATTAACCTCAGCAAGCTGCAGAGTTTTCCGATTCCCGGTAGTGATTTCAAGTATAGCTTTCATGCGGATATGGAATTCGATTCAGCAGAACAATTCAACAAAGTAATTGAGACTATTAAACCACTGACGGCGGAAATAAAGATCTATGGTATTTATAAAAATGGGCGGCCTCCCCAAACCCCTCCGAAGGAGGGGCTTTAGAGTCTGATAGAACTAATTTGTTTATTGTGTAAAAATATTAGCACATGGAAAGCAAGAGGAAAAATATTGAGTCTTCGAAAAGCGAGGAAAGTGCTGATGCTACATCCCGCTTTCGGGGGGTGATAGGACTTAGTAAACGATTAGAAGGAATTGGTGAATATTATTTCTCGCAAAAACTACGGGAGATAGACGAACTGAATAAGGCCGGGAAAGATATTATCAATCTCGGTATAGGCAGTCCCGACCTGCCACCGCATCCGGACGTAATAAAAGTGTTGCAGGAAGAGACTGCAAAATCAACGGTTCATGCTTATCAATCCTATAAGGGTTCGCCAGTTTTAAGAAAAGCTATCAGCGATTGGTATAAACAATGGTACAAAGTGGAGTTGAATCCTGATACCGAAATATTACCATTGATTGGAAGCAAAGAAGGTGTCATGCATATTTGCATGACCTATTTGAATAAAGGAGATGAAGTACTTGTGCCTAATCCTGGTTACCCGACCTATAGAAGTGCAGTTAAACTTGCCGGAGGGAAATGTATCGAGTATAAATTGAGGGAAAAGAACAACTACGAACCGGAGTTTAAAAAAATAGCGAAAAAAGGCTTGAAGAAAGTTAAGCTGATGTTTGTCAATTATCCGCAAATGCCAACAGGTCAGTTGCCGGCGAAGCAGCTATTCGAGAAATTAGTTGCCTTTGGAAAGAAGCATAACATTCTTATTGTCCATGATAACCCTTACAGTTTTATATTGAATGACAGCCCAATGAGCTTGTTGAGTATAGGAGGAGCCAGGGATTGTGTAGTTGAATTAAATTCATTAAGCAAAAGTCATAATATGGCCGGTTGGCGGGTGGGGATGCTTTGTGGTGCCAAAGAAAGGTTGGAAGAAGTGCTGCGGTTTAAAAGTAATATGGACAGTGGAATGTTTTTGCCCGTGCAACTGGCAGCGGCCAAAGCATTGTCTTTGGATAAAGAATGGCATGACGGAGTTAATACAGTTTACAAACGAAGAAGAGAGAAAGTGTTTGTATTATTGAAATTATTAGGTTGTGAATTTTCACAAGAACAGGTGGGTATGTTTGTGTGGGCAAGAATACCTGCAACGTACAAGGATGGATATGTGTTGAGTGATGAAGTGTTATTCAAATCGAATGTATTTATTACACCAGGTGGCATATTTGGAAGTGCCGGTGAGAAATATGTGAGAGTTAGTTTATGCAGCCCGGAAAAAAAAATTGAAGAAGCCATTCAGCGGATTAAAAAATAAAAGATGGAAAGAAAGAAAATCGCAATTGTAGGAGTGGGTCTTATCGGAGGTTCATTGGCCATTCAGTTGCATGAAAAAAAAATATCATCAAGATTGATTGGTGTGGATGCCAATGCTGATCATGCACAGCAGGCAATAGAGCTTGAGCTGGTAGATGAAGTAATGAACCTGGATGATGCGATTACCGCATCAGATGTAATTGTATTGGCTATCCCGGTTGACAAAGTGGTTGAAGTATTGCCTTCTATCATGGATAAAATTGATGCGCAGATAGTGATTGATCTGGGTTCTACCAAAACCCTGTCAATAGAATCTCTAAAGAACCACCCGAAGCGGGGAAGATTTGTAGCCACCCATCCAATGTGGGGAACTGAATACAGTGGCCCCGGGGCAGCTGTTCGTGGTGCATTTGAAAATAAGGCAGTGATCATCTGTAATCCAGACGAAAGTGATACTGATGCATTAGAATGGGTAAAAGGAATGTATAAGAAAATTGGTATGCATTTACTGGAGATGGAAGCCAAAGCACATGACCTGCATGCGGCGTATGTAAGCCATATTTCTCATATTACTTCCTTTGCATTAGCGAATACAGTATTACAAAAAGAAAAGGAAGACAATGCCATTTTTGAATTGGCTTCTGCTGGTTTTGAAAGTACAGTAAGGTTAGCCAAGAGTAATCCTGCTATGTGGGTGCCTATCTTTATGCAGAACAAGGAAAATGTGCTGGATGTATTGAAAGAGCATATTGCACAACTGACAAGGTTTAAAGAAAGTATCGAGAAAGAGGATAACGAATATTTGATGCGGTTGATAGAGGAGGCAAATAAGATCAGGAGGATTATAAAATGATTAAAAGAACAGGCGAATAAATAAATTAAATTTGCAACATGCAGGAAATTGACCAACCAACAACCACTACCGCACAATCAGCATGGAATAAGCGGCCCCTTATTATCAGCGGCCCATGCAGTGCTGAAACTGAACAACAGGTATTGGAAACAGCGGAGCGGTTAGCAGCTACCGGTAAAGTAGATATGTTGCGGGCGGGCATCTGGAAACCAAGGACCAAGCCGGGTATGTTTGAAGGTATCGGTGCAAAGGGATTACCATGGTTGCAGCAGGCAAAAAAAATAACGGGTTTGCCGACAACAGTAGAAGTAGCAACTGGCAAACAAGTACAGGACGCATTGACATTTGATGTAGATGTATTATGGATTGGTGCAAGAACAACAGTAAACCCATTCAGTGTTCAGGAAGTGGCAGATGCCCTGCGTGGTGTAGATGTACCTGTAATGATAAAAAATCCTATCAACCCCGACCTGGAATTATGGAGTGGTGCTGTGGAAAGAGTAGCCAGGGCCGGGGTGAAGCAAATCGGGTTGATACACCGTGGATTTTCTTCTTACGGTAATACAGAGTACCGCAATGCACCAATGTGGCATTTGGCCATTGAAATGAAATTGAAGCATCCGGGAATGTTGCTGGTTAATGATCCATCACATATTTGTGGTCGCCGTGATATATTAATGGAAGTAATGCAAAAAGCCATTGATCTCGACTATGATGGATTGATGATTGAAAGTCATATAGATCCTGATAAGGCATGGAGCGATGCAAAACAACAAGTGACACCGGAGCGGTTAAAAGAAATGCTGGATGCAATTATCTGGAGAAAGGAGGATATTAATTCGGAAGAGTATCATACCGCATTGGAGAAATTACGTCA
>CALRVH010000102.1:0-6626 GCA_943371565.1 Chitinophaga pinensis
AAGATGCTACAGCAGCAACGATGCTTACTGGGGTACAACTTGCTAATGTAGTTGTACAGGAAGGTGAACTGGCAAGAAGATCAGGTATGTGGAGTGGATATTTTTCCGGGCAACTATTTCAATATAACAGTTACCAGTTGTATAATGTAATTGCTAACGATTACAACGATACGTGGAGCCAGGTATATGCTGCAACTATAAAAAATTGCCGGTTGATGCGTCAAAAATCTTTAGAGATAAATAATATCCGGTTGGCCGGAGTGGCAAGGGTAATTGAAGCCCATGCTACCGGAACTGCATTAGCGTTGTGGGGAGATATTCCTTACAGCCAGGTTTATAACGCAGACTTTCCAAACCCGGCATACGAACCACAGGCCAGGGTGTATGATTCTTTGCAGGTATTGCTTGACAGTGCAATCAACAACCTAAATTCTCCCTCATTTATCAGTTTTGCTGCACAGGATATTATTTACCAGGGCGATAACATAAAATGGAGGCAAGCAGCATACACTTTAAAGGCCCGTTATTATTTACAAACAAAACAATATGCTTTAGCGTTGGCCGCTGCTCAAAATGGGATTAGTGTAGCAGCAAATAGTATGGTGATGACCCATATTGATAATGCGAATGGTTCCAATCTCTATTCACAATTTACGATAGACGAAAGACCGGGATTTATGAGTGCAGCAGGTACGTATGCTGTCTCAATAATTAACCCGGGAGGAGCCAAATACCGTGGTAATACCAAAACAAATGAAACAGGCAGGTACAGATTTTTTTATAAAAGCGGAACCGATATTAATAATAGCAATGTGGGTGGGGCTTTTTACAAAACCACTGCATTCCCCTTAATTACCTATGCCGAAAACCTGTTAATATTAGCAGAAGCAGATTACAGACTGAATGGATTTACAGCCGGCCTTAACCGTTTAAATACTTACAGGGCCTGGTTAAATACCGGGGCACATTTAAGCAGCACTTATGCGGTGCCCGGCACTTTCAAATATGACCCTTATGTGGCTGCTGATTTTGGTACTGGCGGTATTGAAAATTCAAACAACCCTTTTGTAACCTATCCACTTACTGCTAATGCTGCAGGTACAGTAACAGGGCCCGGTGCTGCTTCTATTACACCAGCCAATGTAACTACTACCGGGTATTCGGCACCTATTTACAGAAATTTGGGAATGAAATTAACGGGTAATGCCAATGGCGACAGTTCTACAACAAATCCTAATTGGGCTGCAGAAGGAACAACAACAACAGTGAATACAACCTTTTCTGGTATCACTTTTAATGGTACAATCCGTTATGTGCAATATGATATTACTACAGCACCGGGTTCAACTTTTGCTATGCAAAATATTTCTTTACCGGTAACTGTAACCGGAGCCGGTTCATTATATGCAGCCGTTGCTTATTCAACCAATAATTGGGTTACACATACCTATCTCACTTTAAATGGAAATGGAGGAGAACTTATAAGCAGTGCAGCATCACTTTCTGCAGGTTTGGCGGCTTCAGTACCTCTTACCGCCAACCGCTTTTCGGTAAGGTTAATCATCTGGAGAAAATTTGCTTCTGTTGGCAACTTTGCCACAGTAAATGTTGGGAGTAGCTTTTTTACTTTATCTACTATACCACCGGCCTCTTCTCTAACCGCTGATCAGGCTTTGCTTAGAGAGATTTTAGAAGAACGCTATGTTAGCTTCTTTGGGCAGATTGAGGGCTTCAATGATATGCGTAGGACACAAAATGAAACCCTCGTTCGGGTTCCGGTATCGCCAAATACGGGCACTGAATTGCCTCAACGTTTTTTATATCCGCAAAGTGAAATAGATAGAAATTCATCCACTCCAATTCCGATTCCGGGAATATTTGTAAGAACACCGGTTAACCAGTAAAGAATAAATAAAAAATCAGGGTAATCGTTTTTTTTTCATTATTTCTATTCATCATAGCAAAACAATAATTTATGATGCTGAAAAGGGTACTGCTTTTATTATTTGTTTTATCTAACCTGTCTTGTAAAGCGCAGCAGGTAATTTCATTGTATACAGGAACGCCGCCCGGGGCGTTACCTGTTGAAGACAGAGAGAGTTCTTCAAAACCTTCTAGCGGCAATGGCAGGGCTTTTGTAATAAACGTTACGAATCCAACTTTAACTGTCTATTTGCCCAAAAAAAATAACCCATCCAGAACTGCAGTCATCATTTGTCCTGGCGGTGGCTATGCCAGGCTGTCAATAGAAGATGGTGGATATGAAGCCGGTAAGGCACTTGCAGAAGAAGGGATAACAGCAATCGTATTAAAATATAGAACCTGGCGGGACTCGGTATATAACGATTTTAAGAAAATTCCTTTAGAGGATTTGCAACAAGCCCTCAATATTGTTTATACTAATGCTAAGAAGTGGGATATTGATACTACACATATTGGCATATTGGGTTTTTCAGCAGGCGGACATCTTACGGCAATGGCTGCCACTACATTTGAAAAACGTAAACCGGCTTTTACACTTTTGATTTATCCTGTAATCAGTTTTTTAGATTCGCTCACTTCAAACACATCCAATTCACGAAGTAATTTATTGGGTAAGAATATCCGGGAGGAAGATAAAATAACCTATTCTCCGGAGCTACATATTACAAATACTACGCCTCCTGGTTTTATCGTACATGCAGAAGATGACAAAACATCGTTAGTGGGAAACAGTATTGCTTATTATAAAGGGCTTGTTTCAAATAAAATTTCTGCCGAACTGCTTCTTTATAAGAAAGGTGGGCATGGGTTCGCTTTGTATAATAAGGCCGAAGATAAATACTGGTTACCGGATGCCATTAGATGGCTGGCTCAGGTTGGCTTTTACAAAAAATAAAATTTCAACATCAACCAGTCTATAAAATTATTTTTCCTGCGAACACACACATCAATTATAACCGATGAAATATCTCAAAATTCTTTATGTGCAAGTGCTTATTGCCATTACCGTTGGGGTATTACTAGGTTTCTACTATCCTGGCTTTGCTGTTCAGTTAAAACCGTTAGGCGATGGTTTTATAAAACTTATAAAAATGATGATTGCCCCTATCATCTTTTGTACCATTGTTACAGGTATTGCAGGTATGCAAAACACAAAAAAAGTTGGAAGGGTCGGTTTAAAAGCCATTCTTTATTTTGAAGTGGTAACTACACTGGCGCTGATAATTGGATTGGTAGTAATTAATGTACTCAAGCCTGGTGTGGGTATGAATGTAGATACCGCTTCGCTGGATACCCAAGCCGTTGAAAACTATATCACTGAAAGTAAGAGTCAGTCTGTAGGAGATTTTTTGCTTCACGTCATTCCAGATAATATTATTAATGCACTATCCACCAGTAATATTCTGCAGGTTTTATTTTTCTCTGTCCTGCTCGGATTTGCGTTGTCAAAAATTGGTGAAAAGGCAGCTCCACTCTTAAAAGGGATTCAATCATTGGAACATGGATTATTTGCTATTATTAAAATAATTATGAAAGTAGCTCCTTTGGGGGCTTTAGGTGCAATGGCATTTACCATTGGCAAGTATGGAGTGGGTTCGCTTGCTCAACTGGGACAATTGATGGGTTCATTTTATATAACCTGTATTTTATTTATTGTAATTGTGCTGGGGGGCATTTTAAAATATACGGGGTTCAATATATTTCGTTTAATAGCATATATAAAAGAAGAACTTCTTGTTGTTTTGGGTACTTCCTCCTCTGAAGCAGCATTACCAAGCCTTATTAATAAGCTGGAGAAAGTCGGTTGTTCTGAGCCGGTCGTTGGCTTAGTTGTTCCAACCGGTTATTCTTTCAATCTGGATGGCACTTCTATTTATTTAACCATGGCTGCTATATTCCTGGCTCAGGCAACCAATACCCCTCTTGATATAGGGCAACAAGTTACATTGCTACTTGTGTTATTACTCACTTCTAAAGGGGCAGCTGGTGTTACTGGCAGTGGTTTTATAGTTTTAGCAGCAACGTTACCTACAGTTGGTCATATACCTGTTGCAGCCATTGCATTAATTTTTGGCATCGATCGTTTTATGAGTGAGGGTAGGGCACTAACCAATATTATTGGGAACACTGTTGCTACCATAGTAGTTGCAAAATGGGAAAAGGAAATTGATTTACCAAGGGCTAAAAAGTTAATAGGTTAATAAACTAATAGTTGTATTGCAGGATTTCAACCGGGATAATGGTACAAAATCAATGACGGCTACATCAGTAGGTAGCCCATCTCAGCTAATATTTGTTAAATGTATTAAATACAATTACTCAACCGCCACCCATTTGATACAAACAGGCTTTCCCACTGCAATTCTTTTTCCCGAATCAGAAAGCAACCCTGTGTTTACATCTCTCTTAAAAACTACGATCTCATCACTGTTCTGATTTTCACACAGGAGAAATTTCCCCGACGGATCAATACTGAAATTGCGTGGCGACTTACCTAATGTTGATTGGTGGCCGATCAGTACTAATTTTCCTCCCTTGTTTTTAATCCGGTAGATAGCCATTGTATTTGCATCAGCCCGGTTGGAAGCGTATAGAAATTTTCCATCCGGCGAGACATGAATATCAGCGCTGCCTGCAAAACTTGTATCGCCTGCAGGCATAGAACTGATCCGTTGCTTTGCTGCGAGTTTCCCCTTTTTATAATTATATATTGAAACAGTTCCTGAAAGCTCTTCAATAACGTATGCAAATTTGTTGTTAGGGTGGAAGGTAAAGAGCCTGGGACCAGAACCAGGTACCGATTGAATAAATGGTTGTGCGGAAGGACTTAATTTTCCTGAAGCCGCATCAAAAGAATAGAGAAAGACTTTATCAATTCCGAGGTCAGTAACAAACAACCGGTCATTATCTGCGGAGATGATTGCGCCGTGAACATGTGGTCCTTTTTGCCGTTGGGGATGTTTACCGGTGCCCGTATGCTGAATGGTTTCTGCGGTACCCAATCCACCGTCTGCATTTACCGGTAACACAGACAAAGTTCCGCTGCTGTAGTTAGAGGCGAAAACCCATTTCCCGGTCTTGTCTACTTCAACATGGCATGGATGATCGCCCCGTGAAAGTTGTTTGTTAATAAGAGTTAACATCCCTGTTTGTTTATTAAATGTAAAAGCGACTATCTCACCTCCCTTGCCATCTTTTGGTGCCGTTTCATGTACGGCATAAACAAATCTCTCATCTGGTGAAACAGCAACGAAGGAAGGATTGGATGTTTTGATATGGCTTATTTCTTTGGTAGAACCATCAGCAGTATTGAATTTGTAAACATAGACTCCCTCACTCTTAGGAGAATCATAAGTGCCAACTATCATATAATGTTCCTGTGCTGTTACAGACAGAAAAAATACAGAAGATAAAATGGAAAGAAGAAGCTTCATGCCGGTTGTTTTAAGAAGTGAATATCCTTTTTTCAAATGATTTTAACAAAACCTGTATCAACGCTGGCATGGTCTGGCACAATCTTATCATTGTTAGTATGACAAACAAAAATTTTAAACATTTTAAAACTAAAGTCATGAAAAGAATATTTACTCTGTCAAGCCCGATAGCTATCGGGATACTTTCAATCACCCTCTTTCTCAGTAGCTGCGTCAAAGACAGTTATCCCAGTACGAATGAAGATTATTGGCTTTCAAAAGAACAGGGCGAAGTAGTTTACAGCGATACCTATTGCAGTTACTTTGTAGTAGAAACATACTATGGCTTCAACATTGTAAAGGCTTACGGTAGCTACAAACCGTATGAGGGAAGTATTGTTTACGGAAACTTCAGCAGCCCGGGCACAAAGGATATGTATAACCGTTCCACCGGTGTTGTTTTTACCGGCACTGTTACCGACTACTGGCTTACCTACATAGAGGCACAGGATGCACTTGATTACTATTGCCCTTATGGAAAAGGTGAAAGGGTAAAAAGAGAATTCAAAAAATCTACGACAATAAAAAAATAAGCCCGGGCTTAAACTAAAGTCACTGCCTGTTCATCCGGCAGTGACTTTTTTTATAGAATCATTAAGCGGTGGGCTAAGATTTTAAAAGCTGTTGTAAAGAATCAACTATCCGCTGCTGTGTTTCTTCGTTACTCAACTGTTGCGGAACAAATGTTGCACCAATCACTTTTTCGTATAATTCAATATATCGTTTAGAAATAGTATCTACCCAATCATCGGCCATTTCGGGAACAACCTGTCCTTCTTTGCCCATAAATTTGTTAGCGATCAGCCATTCTCTTACAAATTCTTTACTTAATTGCTTTTGTCGTTCACCTGTTGCCTGTCTTTCTTCAAAGCCTTCTGCATAAAAATACCGGGATGAATCAGGAGTATGTATTTCATCCATCAAATAAATGGTGTCGCCAATTTTGCCAAATTCATATTTGGTGTCCACCAGGATCAGTCCTTGTTTCGCTGCAATTTCTTTTCCTCTTGCAAAGAGCTGCAATGCATAATTGCTTAACACTTTCCATTCATCTGCGGTAGCCAGTCCTGTTTTAATAATATCTGCTGCAGCAATATCTTCATCATGTCCTTCAGCGGCTTTAGTGCTGGGGGTAATGATAGGGTTGGGGAAATAATCGTTTTCTTTCAT
>CALRVH010000103.1:0-6098 GCA_943371565.1 Chitinophaga pinensis
GATTCAGCACCTAATGAGAAACCTGTCAGCACTTCAATCGTCCTGAACATTTCTTCTGAATTGATAGCCGCATCAGGAGCAAAAACTTGTTTTAATACAATGTATAAACCACCAAGACCCATTACCGCCAAACCTGCAACACCAACACCCATCACAGCACCGCCGGTGAAAGATACGTTCAGCGCTTTACTCAGACTGGTACGAGCTGCTTGTGCAGTACGAACATTGGCTTTTGTTGCGGCTTTCATACCGATATAACCGGCGAAAGCACTCAATACAGCACCAACAACGAATGCAATAGCGATGGACCAGTGGGAGTGAGGATTAGCAGTAGCCATTACTGCCAGCAGAACGCCAACGATAGCCACAAAATAACCGAGGATCTTCCACTCAGCTTTTAAAAATGCCATTGCACCCTCAGCAATGTACTGGCTGATTTCTTTCATGCGGTCGGTACCTGCATCTTGTTTTGCAACCCACCTGAATTTAACAACCGTGTAAAGAAGACCAATCAGGCCCATCACGGGAACGAGATAAATCAATTTGTCCATAAGAGTTGATTCTTAATCAAAAATTAATAGAAAAACGGCTTTTTTCGCCGGGCGGCAAAGATAGGGGAAAATGGGTTTCAGGCTACGGTATGAGGGTTTTTGATATTAACCTGCAAAGCACTGATTCATAGCAAAAAGGCCACAATTAAGTGGCCTTTTTGTCAATCTCTTTTTTCCACCGGTGGGGGTGGCGGATTGCTGTGTCCTTTTTTCTTTATCAGGTCTTTTATTTCAGTTATAGCCCTTTCAAGTTGGGCATCTGACCCCTTTGCCAGGGACGTCAGGTCTTCCATCACTTCTATATCCGGCGATACGCCATATCCTTCCTTAAACCAGGTACCATCCGGATTGTACATCCTGAAAGTTGGAACCGTGATACTCCCTCCGTCAACCAAAGCCGGAACACCACTGATACCGATTAATCCTCCCCATGTTCTTGTTCCGATCAATGGCCCAAGACCTTTTTTACGAAAATAATCAGGGAATGCATCACCGCCGGAGCCACTCCATCCGTTTATAAGCATCACTTTGGGACCAAAATGTGCATTAGGAGGCCATAGCCATGGTGAACCATCTCTTATTGCCCAATAAGCCAATGGTTCACGGTTAAGTAATTCAATAAAGCGATCAGGTATTTGTCCGCCGCTGTTAAATCGTTCATCGATCACCAATGCTTTTTTATCTACCTGTGCATTGAACTGGCGAATCAATTCGTTTTGTCCATCAACACCTGTACTGCGGACATATATATAACCCGCATCTCCATTTGTAGCTTCATCCACTCTTTTGCGATTAGCTTCTATCCATGCAAGATGACGAAGTCTTGATTCATCACTAAGTAGTTGAACGATTGCGGTTTTTGCACCTGTAAATGATGCAGCGGTATTGTAAGTGATCTCTACTGTTTTATTAGCAAGACCATTAAAAGATGCAAAAGGTTCTTGTGAAGTAGTTAACGGCATTCCATTGACAGCAAGAATATAGCTGCCCTCTTTAATATCAACACCGGGCATATCCAGCGGCGAACGAACTTCTGCATCCCATGCTGCGCCACGAATGATCTTTTTTACTTTATAATAGTTGCCATCGGCTTGCCAGTCCACACCAAGATAACCGACAGATTCTCTTCTTTCCAGCTCTTCATCACCACCGGAGCGATAAGTGTGTGATGCATTTAATTCACCAATCAATTCGCCAAGCACCACATTTACTTCTTCACGGCTCATGGCTCCGTCAAGTAGCTTCAAATATTTTTCTTTCGCCTGGTTCCAGTTTACACCATGCATGTTGGGATCATAGAAATAATCTCTTTCCAATCGCCAGGTGTCCATAAAGAGTTGTTTCCATTCTTCTTTTGGATTGACTGTTGATATCATTTCGCCGGTACGGAGAGGCTTATCTGTTTTTTGATTTTCCTCCGGCTTTATTACAGCGAATATATTTGCACGGCGGGCTAATATTTTCTTTCCGTCAGCAGACAATTGGTAATCATTGGCATCATCTAATATGACCTTCTCTTCTCTTTTTTCAATATCATAGAATTTGATAGCTGCTTTTCCGCCTGTCACACCCGTATTGGGATAAGCCATATAAATGATCTTTCCTTTTACAGCTGATACCTCATCATAATTACCTGGTTTGACAGGCAGCAGTATCAGTCTTGATTCTATACCATCAAAATCGATATCAACTGGAGTAATTTTGGGTTTCTTATCAGCTATTGCAGCAGGTTCTTTTTTTACTGAGTCCGCTTTTGCAGTGGGATCCTCTGATTTTATTTCAACCTTATCATTTTTAGGAAACAACAGGGAAGGAGTGGATTTTTTTAAACTGATAAAAGCAGGCTGTGTAGTATTCGCATAAATAAATGTATTGCCAATATCACTGTAGTTGGGTTGAAAGGATTGGCTGGTCAGCAGGTATAAATATTTTCCTTCCGGATCAAATGCCGGGCTGCCACTATTATAATACCCGCTGGTTACCTGTTGCAGTTTTTTATTCTGATAATCATAAATATAAACAGCATTATGAGAGTTGGGCAGGTTACGGTTGTATGTAAGCCAGCGGCTATCTGGTGACCAGTTGCAGGTAAAGCCTTCCAATTGACCATGAGCCATCCTGTATCCTTTGTCAACATCTGTGGTTTGGCCTGTTACTATATCATATATTTTTATCTGCATTGCTTTATCAATAAAAGCAAGCTTCTTATTGTCTGGAGACCATTTTACTCCATACCTGAAACCAGGGCCATAGTTTGTTAGTTTTCTTGGAGCTGTTTCTTTATCCGCATCAGTTACCCATAATTCATATTCGCCGGATCTATCACTCCAGTATGCGATGGAGCTTCCATCAGGGGACCATGAAGGGTAGCGTTCTGCTGATCCGGAACTACGGCTGAGATTTTTCACATATCCGTTTTCTGCTGGTAGTGAGAAAATATCACCTCTTGCTTCTACCAGTACACGGTTTCCATCCGGGCCAATGCTGACATGTTGTATATATCTCTCTGCACTTTCTGTAGTTGGTTTTATACCGGTCATATCTGATACAAGATTCACCTTCACTTCTTTCACTTGTTTATTGGAAAGTTGAAACAGGTATAATTTTCCACCAGCTTCAAAAACAATTTCCTGCGGACCGAGAGAAGGGAAATGGATATCCTGGTCTTTAAAATTGGTTAGTTGTTCAGCTGTTTTTTTGCCAAGGTCATACCGCCATAAATTCATTCTTACTTCCTTGCCTCGGTCGGAAATAAAATAAATAAAGTTTCCATTCCACATTGGAAATTCGTCGGCAAAATCATTGCGGGCAGAAATATTTTCAGAGCTAAGGTTATCAAGATTGAAAAGATATATATCAGCACTCAATCCACCCTGGTACCGTTTCCAGGTTCTGAAAACAGTAGAACGGAAAGTAACAGCCATTTGCTTACCATCAGCGGAATAGGATCCAAATTCACCATACGCCAATGGTAGTTTCTCCGCTGCTCCGCCTGTTGATGGGACGGTGAAGAACTGATTATAACGTTCCCGGCCACTTTCTCTTCCTGATGCAAACAAGATACGTTTGCCATCATTCGTCCATTCAATCACACGATCTGGAAGCCCATGCTCTGTAAGCCTGGCAGGAATGCCACCACCAGAAGGAATTGTGTACACATCCTGGTTACCATCATAATTACCTGAGAAGGCTATATTTTTTCCATCGGGGGAGAATTTTGGAAAACTTTCTACGCCTGCAGGAGAACTGAGTTTAACAGCAGTACCACCTTCTTTGGGTATCACCCAAAGATCATTGGCATAGGTAAATACAATTTGTGTGTGTGATACATCAGGGAAACGGTATAAGCCGGCATCTACCTGGGCAGCTAGTTGCAAGCCTGTAAGCAATGTCAGGCAAAATACAGTGATTCTCTTCATGGTTGTTGGTTTATGGTAATAAATAAAAAGGGCAGGAGTGAAAATATCCTTCTACAAAACGGACTTAAACCTAATGAATTTTAGGGAATAAAAAACAGTTAACCTGTTTGTATTGCAAGAAATGCAGATCCAAGATGATTAATAATATCGCCAGCTATCATTGCTTCTTTTGAAAGTTGTTTAGCGGCCATATCACCTGCTAATCCATGCAGATAAACGCCGAGGATTGCCACATCAACAGAGTTGTATCCCTGAGCTAATAATCCTGTCAATATCCCGGTTAGCACATCGCCGCTACCAGCTGTGGCCATACCCGGGTTGCCAGTCGAATTAAAAAATCCTTTTCCATCTGCTGTAGCAATAAAAGTGTGATGACCTTTTAAGATAATAATGCAGTTCAGTTCTTTTGCTTTTTGTAAAGCCATAGCTACCCGGTCAAAATCGTTGTGAGTTTCACCGAAGAGCCTTTCAAATTCTTTTGGATGCGGCGTAAGTATAGAACCGGCCGGAATCAGATTCAACAAATCCTTTTGCCCGGCAATAATATTTAATGCATCTGCATCAAGTATAAGAGGGCTTCTGTATGAATTAAAAATTTCCTTTAGCATCATTTTTGTTACTGATGCAGTGCCGATACCGGGACCGATGCCGATGGATTCAAACTTCGTCAGATCATCTTCGACTTTAGTAAGAAATGATGAATTGAAATCTGTAGTTACCATCGCCTCTGGTACTGCGGTTTGTAAGATGCCGTACCCGCATGCGGGAATATGGCAGGTAAGCAGGCCAACACCACTATGCAGACAGGCTTTTGCTGAAAGTAATGCAGCACCTGTTTTGCCATAGCTGCCTGCTACTAACAGGGCATGGCCATAGGTTCCCTTATGCGAAAATTTTTTTCTTGGTTTATAGATAGAATGAATGACAACATCATCTAATAATTCAAACTGGTTGACAACGGATTGGTAAAAATCATGGTGAAGCCCGATATCAAGTACATGTATTTCTCCAACCGCTTCCTCATTTTCTGCATATAAAAAGGCCGGTTTATAGCATTGAAAACTAAGTGTGTGATTGGCTTGAATGGTAATGGCATCTTTTGATGACCGGTCAACAAATAATCCACTTGGTATATCAATTGAAATAATTTCACAACCAGCATTGTTGATATACTGAACAAGATCGGCAGTTACACCTTCGAGATTGCGGTTTAAACCGGAGCCAAACAGGGCATCTATAATTATTTGTCCTTGCTGAAAGGAGTGAAAATTTTGTGCTGATTGTATAAAGTGAATATCATGAGTGGCCATTTTTTGCAGCCGGGCCAGGTTGACCTGGAAATCATCAGTGCCCCTATGACCGAACTCGAGAATATAGATGGAGACAGGATATTTATTTTCCATGAGCATTCTTGCAATAGCAAGCCCATCACCACCATTATTTCCCTTGCCACAAAAAATAGCGAAGGAAGCAGCATCAGGGTATTGTTGCAGCAACCAGTCTGAACATTTTCCCGCCGCTCTTTCCATCAGGTCAATAGAAGAGATGGGTTCATGTTCCATGGTGTATTGGTCCCAAAGCCGTATTTCTTCTGCTGAAAATATCTTCATCCGACCTTAAAGTTGGGAAACAATTCTGACAAAAAGTATGATTTAATCTTTCCTTTTTTTGGAGGTCTTTACCGGTGGAGGTTTAAGAAATGTGTTTTTGATACTGTCTATTTCATCCGATTCAGTCACTTTGCGTTGCTGGTAATCACCAAAAATATCGTAACTGAGATGTGCTGCATCGTAAATAGCTCTATTAAACCGGTTGCCGAGTATAATAATCGTCGCTTTCTCATCGATTAATCTGGCAAACGCTGCATTGCTGCCATGCCACTTGCCATAATGATAAACAACTTTTTTCCCGTTAGGCAAAATTTGTAACCGCCAGCCCATGCCATAGTTATGTACAGAAGGTTTTTCAAAACTATAGGGAGCAAAAGCTGAATCCAATAACGATTTTCGTATTATCTGCTCTGTATAAAGTGCCTGGTCCCATTTTAAAAGATCCAGCGGCGTTGTGTAAATATTTTTATCACCATAGGTAGCATCAAGGAAATCGTAGTTCCAGTATGTACTGTTAT
>CALRVH010000104.1:0-6045 GCA_943371565.1 Chitinophaga pinensis
TCAGCAGGATAACAGTGCGTTCAGGATCAAAAGCCGTACGTATGGCTCAGGTATTGCAGCTACGGATATGGAAGTTACAGCCGGCGCTGAAAGTGGTTATGTAGTAGCAGATCCGGAAAACCCTGATATTACTTATGGCGGTAATTATATGGGTATGTTGCAACGGCTTGATCATCGTACCGGGGAAAGCCGTGCAATCAATGTATGGCCGGTAGATAATATGGGCGCCGGTGCCGAAGCAGCCAAGTATCGGTTTCAATGGAACTACCCGATCTTCTTTTCTCCGAATAATCCCAACAAATTATATGCAGCGGGCAATCATCTTTTTGTTACCGAAAACGAAGGAAAAACATGGCAGATCATTTCTCCTGATCTGACCACCAATGATAAAAAGAAACAGGCCTCAAGCGGTGGACCGATAACACAGGACAATACCAGTGTAGAATATTACTGTACCATATTTACTGCAACGGAAAGCTGGCTCGAAAAAGATCTTCTCTGGACAGGCAGCGATGATGGCCTCATTCATATGAGTAAAGACGGTGGAAAAAACTGGGAGAATGTAACGCCAAAGGATTGCCCTAAATCTATGATGTGGAATTGTGTTGAGATCGATCCGTTCAAAAGAGGTGCAGCTTTTTTCATTGGTACAAGATATAAGAGTGATGATTTTGCACCTTACATCTACAAAACTGAAGATTACGGTAAAACATGGAAGCTGATAGTGAACGGCATTAACCGTCTTCATTTTACAAGGGTAGTGAGAGCGGATAGAAAAAGGGCCGGCTTATTATATGCCGGCACTGAATATGGTATGTATATTTCTTATGACGATGGTGCCAGCTGGAAATCATTTCAGCTGAACTTACCGGTTGTTCCGATTACTGACCTGGCTATTAAGAATAATGATCTTGTTGTTGGCACACAGGGCAGGAGTATTTATATACTGGATGATCTGACAGTGATACAACAAAAGAACAGCTCGCTACCTAACAAAAACCTTCATGTATTTGATGTAAACCCGGCTTACCGGATGCCGGGTGGTGGCCGCCGTGGAGGAGGAGGTGGTGGAGTAGTATCACTGGCCAATACAGGAATGAACCCACCCAATGGGGTTGTATTTAATTATTACCTGAAAGAAACCACTGATTCTTCTAAACTTTCCATTGAGTTAATAGATAAGAACAAGAAAATAATTAAAACTTTTTCTACCTCATCAAAAGAAAATAAAATAGAAATAGGAAAAGGGATGAATCAGTTTGAATGGGATATGAACTACCCGATCGCTGAAAAGGTAGATGGTTTGATCTTGTGGAATGGCTTTGTCGGCGGACCAAAGGCTGCCCCTGGAAATTATTTTGCAAAATTCAAATCGGGTAATGATTCAACGGAAATTCTTTTTACCATACTGCCAGATCCGAACTATAAAACATCACAGGCTGAATACGAAGAACAATTCAATCATCTTATTACCATCCGTGATAAGTCGTCTGAAATAATGAAAGCCATTAAGAATATCCGTGAAGTGAGGCAACAGATGAATGATTTCAGTGAAAGGGTTGGTAAGGATGATTTGCCCAAAGAAGTAATAGAGCAGATTGATACTGTTAATAAGCAAATAAAAGAAGTAGAAGAAGCATTGCACCAGACCAAAGCCAAAAGCGGACAGGATGTGCTGAATTTTCCGATTAAGCTTGATGATAAACTATCCAGCATTTACAATGCTGCTGCTGCAGGTCAGTCGGGGCTTAGCCGCCAATCGAAAGATGCGTATGCAGAGTTGGTAGTGCAGATAGATGAACAATTGAACAAGCTAAAAAAAATAATGAGCGACGATGTGTCGAAGCTGAACAAGATGATTCATGAAAAGACACTGCCTGTCATTGGCGTAAAAAAGGATGTAAAGGATTAACTCTTTGATAAGCAAAAAAAAGGGCTTCAATTGAAGCCTTTTTTTTATGCAGAAATTTTATATTTTTTTGTTCTCTCTTTCATCAAAGCGATTGCTTCTTCTTCGCTGGAAAACATATTATTGAGGTTAACCAGGTTTTGTGCCAGCTTATCATACCGCTTGGTCATTAGCCATACAAATATGTGCAGGTAATGAATGCCATCGAATACCAGCACTTTATGTTCTGCCAGTTTATCCTTGGTTTTTAAAAATTCACCCGGAATATCTGTATAGTGCATAGCTGGTCTTACATGGTGGATAGAATGATAACCATCGTTCCAGCACATTTGATTATACTTTGTATTGATACAATTAATGGTATTGTCTTCGAGATCACTAAGATTTACAAAAGCATGTTGTGCCCAGTTACCCAGCATCATAACTACCCTTGCAAATACAAAAGGAATAATGAAAATAAACAGGGTGGCATGAAAGTTTACAAATGACATTCCCACACAGAACAGGTAAAATGATATTTCACCGGCGCTAAGCCGCATATAAAATTTCTTTCTTTTGCGGGTAAAGAAATACATAAAGGTATCCCGGAAGCCAAGTATGAGGAAACGACCAACATAAGCCAGGAAGCCACGGAGACTGTCCCGTTGATAAGGCAGCGTACTGCTCGCATCATCCAGCATATTATTTTCTACGTGGTGCATACCCATGTGGTGGGCAAAATATGTTTCAGGAGTATGACCAAAGAATGGGCACACAAACCAGATCACATAATGATATAACCAGGTATGTGTTTTTTTAAACAATTTCCGGTGACTGATACAATGCAGCATTAATCCAAATCTTCCCTTAAAATACATTTGGGAGACATAGAAATAGGGAACATAGGCAAGCCACCAATACCAACCCTTTAAAAGTGGTGTATAAAGAAGTATGGCAATGGGTATTACTAATATATGTATGGCAGTAAGCAGATGAATAAAAGGAAGATCCCTTTTATCATTGATATAGTTCAACCAGAATCTTTCGTAGCTGGTGAATTTTTGCGGTTCTACGTATACCGGGTCTGTAATTGCTGTGAGGGCCTTCATTCCAAAATAAATAAGTTCAGAAATAGCGCTGATGACTAAAATATCATCAATTCAAATTTAAATCGTTGATTCTCAAGGCAAATGAAATTTGCTGAGGGCATAAAATTACAGCATTCCTTGTAATGCGAACTTTTTGTTTTACCGAATGCCTCCTGATTTTAATCAGGTTAAACAGCTACTTCATTTTCAGTTCGGGTTTGATATCCCTCACTTTTGTAGTGGCTCCCCCGTTTAAGGTCAAGTCGACTGGCTTATTTGATTGCCATGCTCCACGGGTGAAATCGGGAATATCAACTGTTCTTGATTTTTTTGCTACTGATCTTTCACTCAAAGGCATCAGGCAACTCCAGGCAGCTGCATCATATACATCCTGGTCAAGGGGCAGACCATTGCGAAGACAATCGATCAACCGCCAGTCCATGATAAAATCCATGCCACCATGTCCGCCTACTTCTTTGGCAATGGTGCCGATATGTTTAACAATTGGCGGTGCATATTTATCTTCCAGTTGTTTCATTTCTTCCGGCTTTACCCAACTATGTCCAAAAGCAATACGCTGAGGCCCCGGCCATTTTTGTGCAGCACCTTTTGTACCACTCACCAAATGAATTCTTGAATAAGGCCGGATTGTAGAAACATCATGTTGTACCATGACTGTTTTTCCTTTATTGGAGCGGATCAAAGTTGTATTCATATTACCCCGGAACGGCCGGTCAACATATTCTTTGAAAAAATCATCTTTGGCTGCCAGTTCCTTAACCATATTGTTCATGGAAAAATCATTGGTACTCATACTTACGAGGTGGTCAAATTTATCTCCCCTGTTAATATTCATGCACTGGGCAACCGGGCCGAGCCCATGGGTCGGGTATAAATTTCCATTGTGGCCGATATTTTCTTTTAACCGCCACATATCTGCATACGCCTTCTTGTTGAACATCCAGTCTTTGGTAAGATCATGGATATAGGCTCCTTCAGCATGAACTATTTCTCCAAACATTCCCTGCCGGGCCATGTTCAATGTTAGCAATTCAAAAAAATCGTAGCAACAATTTTCCAGCATCATGCAATGCTTCTTTGTTTTTTCTGATGTTTCTACCAGCTCCCATAATTCATCCATAGTTTTTCCGGCCGGAACTTCAACAGCGGCATGTTTACCATTTTTCATGGCAAGCAAAGCTATCGGTGTGTGAAGATGCCAGGGAGTAGGCGTATACACCAGGTCAATATCATTACTTTCACATAAGGCTTTCCATCCTTCTTCACCACTGTATTCTTTTGCTTTGGGTCGTTGCATTCTCTCCAATGCAATTTGTGATTTTACAATCCTGTCGGGGTATTTATCACACAGGGCAACAATCTCCACCCCATCAATATAGCTCAACCGTTCAACTGCTTCGGAACCCCGCTGCCCAAGTCCAATCACTCCAATACGGACGGTGTCAATTTTGGGGGCAGCATAACCACACATGTTGAAACGTTGCACTTTACTTTCCCATTCAGCGGAACGTTCTATTTGTTCATCAGTGGTACCGATTACTTTAGCAAATGAAGGAAGTCCGGTAGCTAATACACCACTACCAAGGGCGAGACGGCGAAGAAATTTTCTGCGGTTGTTATCCATACAGCAATTAATTATTGCTGCAAGTTCATTAAATATTATGGAGAAACTGTTGTCGGAAGTAAAATCAGGCAATCGTTTGATGAATGATTCAACCCGCAATCAATCTTTCCATCCCCACGGAGCTTCAGGAATATTAATTGCTGATGAAAGATCGAACCGGATACTAAACAACCGGTCTGTTCCCATTCGGCGAAGGTTGTAAGTGAAATATTTTCCGGGTACTAATTCTACCCACCATACATTGGTAGCGGCGGCTGGCAGCATTTTGGTTGTTACCTGGTCGGCAGGAAACATTTGTAAGGTAACCATACCACTGTTGGTAGTTTGTCCGCCGTACATAGTAATGCTGTCAGGGGCGCCATCTTTATGGCGGTGATCATGCTTTAATAATAGTTGTTGATTTTTTTTTGTGAACACCCATGTTCTCGAACGATTTTCACCAACGAAAAAGGGAATTCTTATCCTGCCTTCTTCACATGCCCGAACATGCATGATTAGCAATTTATCTTTAAAAACAGTATCATTAGCCGGGGCAGCTACTACGGTTCCTTTATAGGCTTTGCCGCAAAGTTGCTGAAGTGATTGCCAGAACTCATCCTGGTTACTTCCTGTGTTCTCTGCCGAACTATTTTTCTTTGATAGAGAGCAGGATGAAAAAAAGGCTGCTAAACTAATTATTGCTATGATACGAATTGTTGTAGTGTGCATTATTCATCTTTTAAAAGATCCGGCCTTCTTTCTTTTGTTCTTTTTACCGATTGCTCATGCCGCCATTCTTCAATCAGTTTGTGATTACCGCCCATTAGTACTGCTGGAACTTTCCATCCACGAAAATCTTCCGGTCGGGTATAAACAGGCGGAGCTAATAAATTGTCCTGGAAAGAATCAAAGAGGGCAGAGGTCTCATCATTTAACACACCTGGCAACAAACGGCCAATGGCATCTACTAAAATAGCAGCTGGTAATTCACCTCCACTGAGTACGTAATCGCCAATGGAAATTTCTTTGGTTACAAAATGCTCTCTTATTCTTTCATCAATGCCTTTATAGTGACCACAGATCAATAAAAGATTTTCTTTTAAGGATAAACTGTTCGCCGCTTTCTGGTTGAATAATTCTCCGTCGGGGGTTAAAAAAATAATTTCATCAAACTTTCTTTGCTGTGATAATTCGTCAATCGCTTTTGCCAGCGGCTCACACATCATCAGCATACCGGCGCCGCCACCAAATTGGTAATCGTCTACCATGCCATATTCATTCACGGCCCATTTGCGAAGTTGGTGTACTTGTATGGTGAGCAAGCCTTTCTCCTGTGCTCTTTTCATCATGCTATGTTGAAAAGGGCTTTCTAATAATTCTGGTAAAACGGTGAGAATATCTATGTGCATATAACCCCCATCCCCTAAAGGGGGGTATGGAGTCGT
>CALRVH010000105.1:0-5821 GCA_943371565.1 Chitinophaga pinensis
TACACGTTTCACACGGGGTTATACACATTATTTTTTCTCTGTTAACACCCTTCCGGGGAGAAAAAGATTGAACCAGCTACCAGGTTTGATAGTATTTCGAAGACTTTATAAACGGAAAAGCGAATAAAACAGAATGACCTAATTTTAAACCATCAAAAAATTGCTGTATGAAGTATATAAAACACTTGTTTGTTGTCATTTGTTTATCCATCGTTTCACTTGCCAGGGCCGATGAGGGAATGTGGTTACCCTTGTTGCTGGAGAAAATGAATGAAAAGCATATGAAGAGCCTGGGGATGAAAATGAGTGCTAAAGACATTTATAGTATCAATAGCGGAAGTCTGAAAGATGCCATCGTAAGTTTTAACGGCGGTTGTACCGGCGAGGTGATTTCCTCCAAAGGATTAATACTAACGAACCACCATTGCGGGTTTGATGCCATACAAAACCACTCTACATTAGAACGTAATTATATAAGAGATGGCTTCTGGGCCGCTAATTACGGTGAAGAAATTCCTAACCAGGGAATGTTTGTCACTTTTATTATACGGATAGAAGATGTAACAAAACAGGCACTTAACGGGGTTACCCCTTCAATGGCGGAAAGTGAAAGACAATCAACGATTGATAAAAATATCAACGAGATAAGAAAGACAGCAAAGAAAGAAAGCTACCAGGATGGATTTGTCCGCGGTTTTTTTGAAGGCAATCAATACTATATGTTCATTACAGAAACCTACAGGGATATAAGATTGGTTGGTGCGCCGCCCTCTTCTATTGGAAACTTTGGAAAGGATACCGACAACTGGATGTGGCCCCGCCATACAGGCGACTTTTCTATGTTTCGCATTTATGCCAACAAGGATAATAAGCCGGCTACATACGCAACAGATAATGTGCCCTACACGCCAAAAAAATCACTATCCATTTCATTAGATGGTGTGGCAGAAGGTGACTTTACTATGGTGTTTGGTTTTCCGGGAAGAACAACACAGTATTTACAATCAGCTGCAGTAGAACAAATAATGACCGTGAACGATCCGGCAAAAATTGCCATCCGTGAAAAAGCACTGGCTGTGATTGACGGCTATATGAGAAAAGATGAGCAGATCAAAATTCAATATGCAGCTAAGTATGCCGGTATTCAAAATTCCTATAAAAAATGGCAGGGCGAAGTATTGGGATTAACAAGCACCAATGCATTGGGAAAAAAGAAAGCCTATGAAGCTGAGTTTCAAAAAAGGGTGAACGCTAATCCACAATGGAAGACACAATACGGAAGCTTACTGGGTGACCTGGAAGCGGCGTACGCCGAAATCAAACCATACGGCTATGCACGGGATTATTATTTAGAAATCACCAGCAAGATCGAGCTGTTTACTATTGCAGGCTGGGTAAATTCAATAAAAACAGCAGCTGAAAAGGACGGAGAAAAGGGGTTTGACCAACGCAGGGACCAGGCCGTAGGTGTGCTGGAAGGATTGTTTGGTGAATATAACTCAGAAGTGGATCAGCGACTTTTTGAAACGCTGATAGAAATGTATGTAAAAGACCAGGATGAAAAATATCAATCTCCGGGTTTAAAAAAACTACTGAAAGAGAATGGTAATGACGTTGAAAAATTAGCCATTAAATTATATGAGGAAACAATCCTGGATGATGCTAAAAAAACAACAGCGCTTCTTCATAAGCCCATGAGTGAGGTTCTTGAGTTTATTAAAAAGGACAGGGCGATACAATTATATACAGACCTGGTGAGCACCTACTCAAGCGAGGTAACGAAAAAACTAAATGAAATACAAGGCCGCATCAACAAGCTTAACCGTTCTTACATGCAGGCGCAAATGGATGTATTTAAAGAAAAAACATTTTACCCGGATGCCAATAGTACACTCAGGGTTACTTATGGCAAAGTAAAAGGGTATAATCCAAGAGACGCCGTGAAATATGATCATTATACTTACCTCGACGGGGTGATGGATAAATATAAGCCGGGCGACTACGAATTTGATGTGCCGGAAAAAATACAGACATTATATAAAAACAAGGATTACGGCCAGTATGGAGCTAATGGCAAAATGCCGGTTTGTTTCATCGCCCAGAATCACACTACCGGTGGCAACTCCGGCAGCCCGGCGCTGGATGCTTACGGGAACCTGGTTGGCCTCAATTTCGACCGGGTGTGGGAGGGAACTATGAGTGATATCAATTATGACCCCTCTATTTGCCGCAACATCATGGTGGATGTACGGTATGTACTCTTTATAGTGGATAAATATGCCGGGGCCAGCCACCTGATCAAGGAAATGAAGCTGGTGCACCCCAAGCGGAAGTAACAACTAGGGGGTTAAGGAATTAGGGGGTTTGCCGGGAGGTTTAGCCCCCTATCTTTTTTCCCGCGGAGCCAAACCGTGAAATAACAGCCTCAAATAGCAATTACTAATTCTGAATTACTCACTTCTTTTCCCCAAAAGCCCTATTTTTGCCATCCTTTAAAAAGCAGGGTACACTATGTCTATTATTCAAGATATCAGAGATAAGTATGCAAAAGTGGCGGTAGTTGCTATTGCACTGGCATTGATTGGTTTTATATTGACCGATTACTTTTCTGGCCGGGGTGGCGGAGGCCGGGTAACCGGATCAAAGAGCCTTGGTAGTATAAATGGCAAAACGGTTAACGCCGATGATTTTGCCAGAAAAGTACAACAGGCAGAAGCGACTATGCGGGGTCAGGGTTATCCTGCCGAAATGATCTCTTCCCAGGCTGTAGACCAAGTGTGGGCACAGGAGATCAATAGTATACTGCTGAGCGGAGAGATTGATAAATTAGGAATGAAGATTGGTAAAAAAGAATTGGGTGATATTTTATATGGCCCCAACATGCCTTCCGATTTAAAGCAACAGCTTACAGATGAAAATGGCTACGATCCTGTAACTGCAAAGCGGAAGATTGATGATATGCTGAAAAGCAAAACAGTTCCACAAGACCAAAAAGACGCTTTCAATGGTTATGTAGAGCAATTAAAATTACAACGACTAGGCGACAAGTATGTAGCACTTCTTAGTAACACCAGCAACTATCCCCGCTGGTTCTTAGAAAAACAAAATGCTGACAACAGCCAGATCGGAAAGATCTCTATGGTTAGAGAATTTTACACCAGCATTGTTGACAGCACGGTTAAAATAGAGGACAAAGAAATTGCCGACTATATCAGCAAACATAAAAACGAATTCAAACAAGAAGAAAGCCGCAACATTTCATACGTAACATTTGATGCATCACCTACAGCGGCCGATTCATTAATTATCAAGAATCAACTAGTGTTATTGAAGCCAGAGCTTGACACTACTACAGACGCTGTTTCATTTCTTGCCCGCAATGGTGTTACCAATTTCTTTGATGGTTATATCGGCGCATCCCAGATGCAGGTGGCTGCTAAAGACAGTATTCAGCGGTTAGGAAAAGGCCAGGTATTCGGCCCCTACCTTGACGGCGGAAGCTATGTGCTTGCAAAAATGATCGACACAAAGGTTTTACCCGATTCTGTAAAATGCCGTCACATATTATTGGGAACAGCAGATAGAAGCGGCAACCCACTTATGCCCGATTCAATAGCCAAAGCAAAAGCAGACAGCATTGCATTAGCAATTAAGAACGGAGCCAGCTTTGATGATCTGGAAACAAAATACACAACTGACCAGGCCGCACATGCAGACAAAGGAGTCATGACATTTTCTTCTGCCACGATACAGGGTGAAGGATTTGCAAAAGAATTCGGACAGTTTATTTTGTTTGATGGAAAACCGGGTGACAAAAAAGTTATAAAAACACAATTTGGCTGGCACTATATTGAAATCCTTTCTTTCATCAAACCACAAACAAGTTATAAGGTTGGTTACCTGGCACAGCAAATTTTGCCAAGTTCTGAAACGGATAGTAAAGCACAGGAAGAAGCCAACCAGTTTGCAGGCGACAGCCCCAACCTAAACGCTTTTGATGCTGCCTTTGATAAAACACAAAAACCAAAAGGTCGTGTAAAAGGAATTGGTACCGGCATCAAACCAAATGATGCGCAGGTGCAGGGCATTGGTTATTCAAGACAACTGGTAAGAAGTATTTATGATGCCAAACAAGGCGAAGTTTTAAAACCAGAAAGAATTAATGACACCTATGTGGTAGCGGTTGTTACGGCCGTATTTGAAGAAGGAACAAAAAGCCCAGCTACGGCAAGACCGGAAGTAGAAGCGGCGCTTCGTAATAAAAAGAAAGCAGATATACTGAAACAAAAAATTGGCAAGGTAACCACATTAGAAGCAGCAGCTGTTGCTCTTGGTGGAAAACCAATTGAAGTGCTGGACAGTATCCGCATGAATTCAACCTCTACGCTTGGTTATGAACCAAGAGTAAGCGGCGCCGTATTTAATCCTGCTAATAAAGGAAAAGTGGTGCCAGAAGCATTAGAGGGGGGAAGCGGAGTATACGTAATCCGGGTAGACAGCGTTGGCGCAACACCTGTTACAACAGGCGACATCGTTGAACAGCGTAAAAACCTGTACCAGCAAACCAAGCAGTTTATTTCAAATCCGCAATCACCTGCTTATCCGGTTAATGCGCTGAAGAATTCGGCCACAATAAAGGATAAAAGAAGAAATCGTTATTAAGATTTATAGAACCAAAACCAACTGCAACCCTGAAGTTATTAATGCTTCAGGGTTTTTTCTTTTGCGGAAGTCGCAAACAACAGCCGGGTATAAATTGTTATTTTTATAACTGAATAAAAGACATGAGTGAGCCGTTTGTAAATAAGGTTGCCGAAAGTGGATTAATAACCCTTGACCTGGAAACATACTATCCCAAAGGAGATACTGCTGTATTTGACCTCAAGGAGCATTTGTTTATGGGATTGATATTGAAAGAAAAAGATTTCCGTGAAGCATTAAAGAATCTTGACTGGTCTGTTTATAAGGACAAAGCGGTGGCCCTTACCTGCTCGGTTGATGCGGTAATTCCTGTCTGGGCCTGGATGCTTGTGGTTACTTACCTGCAACCCATCGCCAAAGAAATAGTAATGGGTGATGAGAAAGAACTGCACAAAAATCTTTTCCTGAAAAATTTATCCGCCATCGATGTCAACGAATTTGCAGATAAAAAAGTGGTGATAAAGGGCTGCGGTGAAACACCTATCGGTGATTATGTATATATGGAAATAACAAAACTACTGCGCCCTGTTGCCAAAAGCATTATGTATGGAGAGCCCTGCAGCACAGTGCCGGTGTATAAGAAAAGATGATCTTAATAAGTTGACTGTTAAATTCAGCACACCAACCAGTTTTAGAACCAACCCCGCCGTTTAAAAATATACAGCATTACAATCGGGATTAACAACATAAAACCTACTGTTACGAAAAAACCAATGCTGTTGGATGCAAATGGTATTTTCTCGAAGTTCATACCGAATACCCCGCCAATAACAGTAGCTGGAGCCAGCAAACAAGTAACAATCGCCATCACTTTCATTACCTCATTCATCTTCATGTTTACATTGTTTACATGAAGGTCCTGCATACTAACAATCACATCACGGTAGTTTTCGCTTAACTCCGTTGCCTGTATGATGTGGTCGTACACATCTTTATAATATTTCGTATGCCGGTCTTCGAGGAGTTCACTTTCGCTGCGCAAAAAACCATTTACCACTTCCCGCACCGGCGAAAAATTTCTTTTTAATATAATCAGTTCTTTTCTCAATTGTGTAATATTGGGAAGAGCCATGGGGCTATTTCCCCTCGCCACCTCTTCTTCAACTTCTTCTATACGGTC
>CALRVH010000106.1:0-5731 GCA_943371565.1 Chitinophaga pinensis
AATAACCAGTAATTCGCAGTTCCTACTCTTCCGTCACTTCTGTGATAGCCATTAAATGTTCTTCCCTTGAATTTAGAAACATCCGGTGCCTGCCATTCAAAATTTACATGACGGTATGCATACGGCTCGGCAGCATGTTTAATATTCTCAGTCGACATGCGGCTCCCTTTAAGAATATCTTTTTGTGCTTTTCCAACTAAGACACCATACATGATCACTTCGTCACCGGCTTTCATGTCCTGCATAAAAAATTTATGCTTGGCCGGAACATCCTCCTGCAAGAGATAGTTATTTCCTTCAAAAGAAATCGTTTCTCCTTTTGAAAGATTGGTTAATGCCACGATCACATTATCCTTTGGATGAACTTTTAAAACGGTATGTTTCATTTATGCCGTCACTTTATTGTTTTCTACTAATGCAATAGTTTGTAAAATGCCATTGCTGATCATATCATTCATTTTTTCCTGCACAGTGCTGAGCAATCCTGGCAGCGTTGTCAGATCAATATCCCACAGTTGTTCATTCGCCATTACTTCTGCGGCAACTTTATCAGGTGTGTTATTCTTCCAGGTATTATAAAAGTACTCAGCAGTATCGTCTTTTATTTCATACTCAACCCCGTTTCTTTCACCAAAATATTTATTATCCTCTTTCCTGGTTGCTTTCATGTACAGTAGAAAACCTGCGAAGCCGGTGGCCATGTGAACAGGAGGGGTGTCGCTCAGCTCATAATGACGTCGCAGCAAAGGCATGTTCCGCATTTTCATTTTGGAAGTATATTGAACCGTAATGCTGAGCCATTGATGATCAATAAAAGGGTTACAGAAACGTTCAAATACACTGTTGGCAAAATTTTCTTTCACTTTTGCATCAATCTCAAACGGAATGGCTTTTGCAATTTCTGTATGCATCAGTTTTTTGGCAAATACAGAAAAGATTTTATCGGTAACAGCTTCCCGTGTAATATTAAAACCGGCTAAAAAGGCAAGTCCGCAATTGAAAGAATGGGTGCCGTTCAATAAACGCAGTTTTAATTCTTTGAACAGGGTAATGTCCGGGGTGATAACAACCGCTTCGTCTGCCAGGCAAAAGGACAGAATGTCTTTTACTTTTTCATCGCCTTCAATAGCCCAGAGGCGAAAGACCTCACTCATCGTCATGAGCTCATCAGTATACCCTAATGTTGTTTCAATCTTTTTAATTTCTTCTTTGTTGGGTTTTCCCGGCACAATACGGTCAACCAATGAATTGCAAAATGTATTATGGGTTTCAAGCCATTCAATGAATTTAAAATCCAGGTTATTGCGATGCGCCAGTTCCAATACGATGCTTTCCAGTTTTGAACCGTTATCTGTAATTAGTTCTGTTGGTACGATCACCATTCCGCTTCCGGCACTTCCGTTAAATGCCCGGAACCGTTCAAAGAGAAAAGCCAGCAGTTTTCCGGGAAATGAAACAGGAGGTTCGCTATTGATATCATCCTGTACTAATTGTATCCCCACTTCTGTAGTATTAGAAAGGATAATTTTCATGTCTGCATTGTGAGCACATTCCAATATTCTTTTCCATTCAGTTTTGGCACTTAATACCCGGCTGATAGAAGCATTGATCTTGTTTTCTTCGATCGTATTTCCATTTTCTACACCACGGACACATATTGTATAGAGCCCATCCTGTTTATCAAAAGCAGAACTATCACTGTCAGTAGATTTTACAACTACCACTCTTCCGTTGAAGATGCCCTGGCTATTTGCTTTGTCGATAAAATAATCGGGTAAGCCTCTCAGCAAAACTCCGGTGCCGAATTGTAATACTTTCTCTGGCAGTTCCAGCAGTTTGGCATCCGGTATTGTTAAGCCGGGTTGTGCCGCAATTTGCCCTAAGGCGTTTTTTGATAATTGCATGATCAATTTATTGTGGGATTCCAGCGGTTGCCGAAAACCCAGTTTACAGTTATATCATTCTTTTTTATTCCCGCAGGAAGATTATTGCTGTACCAGTTAAAATCATTTCCGCCTTCCCTATGACAGTTATAATAATATATTCTTTTTCCCCACAGTATCTTATTGTTTGTTGGAACAATGTATATAGCAGAATCCCTCATGTTCTTTGCAAAGGAGCAATTGATAAGGTAGAATTGTGCATCACGGTGATAACGACCCAGCATAAAATTATCGTAGCCTTTGAATTTGCAATTCACCAGCACCGTTTTTGAATCTTCATTGCCGGATCCATCATGCCAGATAGCAGCCGGACCGGTATGAGTGATGAATTCGCAGTTTTCAGCCCATGCCCAACCACGGGGACAATAAAAATCAACGCCACCTTCCATGATGCAGTTTTTAAAATACCACATGCCGTTATATATTTCCCAGGGACTGACCGTATCTCCACCAAAAGAACGGAAGCGGCAGTTAATGGCTTTCATTCTTGTCGCCATATTCATGGTGCGCAAAGCCATCTGGTGACCGTCCTTTCTCAATTTCTTTTCTTTGTTTGCAGTAGTGTCGGCAGCACACCAGATCGTTCTTTCTTTGAAATCAAAACCGTAGTTATTGGTGATGGTGAGATTTTTCAGCGTTATGTCATTGGCACCGATGTTCATGGTAGCTACTCCCCAGTCGTCTGTATGACCACAGCGCCATTCATCTCTTGCAATAGAAGCGATGATAATGGTCTTCTCCCTGTCTTCACCTTGAAAAATGATATTTGCTTTTTCGATGTATAATTTTTCGGTGTAGGTTCCTTTTTTTATAAAAATTATTCGTGAAGCAGAAGAGGAGTCGGGTAAACTGTTGATGGCACCCTGGATGGTTTTGTAATCTCCACTTCCATCAGCAGCAACGGTAATTTTTTTTACTGTGGAAACAGATTGAGTAACGACACATGACTGTAACAACACCATTGCGGTAAATAATGAAACAATTATATGATTGCTTCTTACTTTCATTTCGCTTGCTTGATGAGCCATTTCACCCAATCTTCAGCAGCTTTATAGTTGTCAAAGTCTTTGGGTAATTTTCTACCGTCCAGGTATTCGTTATAAATCCATGGATCGCCGAGTGCAAACACAGTTCCCTTTCCATACTTTGCCACCGCCATCACATCATGACCGTCTTTTTTTACAATGGCAACAGCAGGTTCGGTAACAGTGAGGCTACTGAATTCTTTTACATATAATTTCCAGTTAGATTTAAAAACAGGATTATCTGTTCCGGTCATCACCACTCCCTGTTCAAACTGGTCGTTTTGTACCCGGTTCTTACTGTCTTCATTGAATTGTATTCCGAATTTCCGGGCCAGCTGGTTGAAGTTTTTAAATTCTGCATTGCCTGCATCATTACTGAGAAGTACTAATACACCACCTTCTTTTACCCAGTTGCTGATACTAATTGCATCCTTGCCATTGATATACCGGGGTCTTTCTGTTTCTTTTTCGGTATCGGGGTCAACCATAATAAAAATGGAAGCTCCTTTCAGGTTAGAAGTGTTTGGTAATTTATCCAGTGATTTTGTTTTTACGCCATACTTCGTAAAAATATCTCCCAACATGGCATAGCCGCTATTGGTTTTATCTTCCCATGTATAATGCCATTGTACAGGAGTATCGGTGATATCTTTTTTCCACTCGTTATTAAAATAATAATCGAGTAACACAGTTTTCCCTTTTCCAATGGTTTGCGTTTCGTTCAGTTCCATTTCAGCAGCACATTTGATAAATGCACCCATACCTTTAGGATCATTTACTATCACCGGCTCACTCATATAATATTCAAAACTTCCATCACGGTAAGGATTGCCTCCGAGTCCTGATACAGCAACTGTTCCTTTCAGGTTTACCTGCCCGTTGGCATCTGTTTCAATAAATTCCTTAAGGATACCACGGTATGCCTGTCTTGCATGATCTAAATAAGCACCGTGGAGATAACCTTTTCTGGCCCCCCGGGCAAACGTATAGGCCAGCATACAGGAGGCAGATGCTTCTACATAATTTTTTGGTTCATTGTGCTTATCGGGTACATCATACCACAATCCTGTTTTACTATCCTGTACTTTTCTAACGGCGATAGCAAAACGATGAAGAATAGCTATCAACTCTTCCCTTTTTGGGTGATTGACAGGAAACTGATCCAGCACATCTACTAATGCCATTCCATACCAGCCCAAACTTCTTCCCCAAAAATTGGGCGATTGGCCCGTTGTTTTATTGGCCCATTTCTGTTCTTTACTTTCATCCCATCCATGATATAGCAAACCAGTTTTTTTATCAATTGCATGTTTCTCCATCAGGATAAATTGGTTGGCAATATCATCGAAGGCAGAATCTTCATGGAAGAGTCTGGCATACTCAGCGTAAAAGGGCTGGCCCATGTACAATCCATCAAGCCACATTTGCGAAGGATAGATTTTTTTGTGCCAGAACCCACCTTCGGTTGTACGGGGATGTGTTCTTAATTGATTGCGCAGCAAGTCAGCCGCTTTCTTATATTTTTCTTTACCGGTAACCTGGAACAAGAACAATAATGATTTTCCATTGTTGACATGATCAATATTGTACTCGTCGGGTTTGTATCCTTTAATGCTTCCATCTGGCTGCACATAAAAGTCCATGCTTTTCTGGATATAGTTAAACAACTTTCCATTACCGGTGGCGGCCCACACAGCCCGGATACCTTTTAATATTACTCCCTGGTCATATCTCCATTTGGCGGCTTTATCTCCTGCCAGGATGAACGAATCAGGCCATAATTTCATGGCAGTTTCCGAAAGGCGTTCACTCCATTTTTCATTTTGAGAAGGAGTGGGGCTGACAGAACCGGTGCTTTTTTCTGTGGCACCGAGTTCGTACTTTATTTTTTCTTTTGCACCGGAGGCATCTGTATTTTTAATGGTGATGTTGCTGCTTCTTTCACCGTTAATACGGAATAAAAGTTCAGCCCCTTCTTTATAAGTGATATTATCAAAAACCAATTTATCGCTGTGTACTACATCAATTACAGGGTTGGTTTCATTACTGATAATTTTTATATTTCTAAATGTGATACCTGTGGCTTCCTGCACATCAATACCTTTATCAGCCTGCAATACCATATTCTCCAGCACTATATCTTTTACATGCATTTCCGGGATACCTCTTACAAAAATTCCTTTTTCTGCACCATTGCAATAAACATTACTGACGTAGAAGTTTTTGAAAACAGGAGTGGTCTCATCCACCGGTTTGAATTCTACCTTGGGCAATTCCCTTTTTTCACCTGTCAGAGGAATGGGGTCTTTTGCTGCATAATACATATCGAACAGGATCGCTTCACCCGGAATATCTTTCATGTAAATGTCTTTGATGAAGATATTTTCTACTACACCACCTCTTCCTCTTGTGGTTTTGAAACGAAGACCAATATCGGTGCCAATGAAAGTACAGTTGCTGACATGGATATTCCTGGCTCCGCCGCTCATTTCACTACCGATAACAAATCCGCCATGCGATGCATATACGGTGCAACCACGAATAATAACATTCTCTGTTGGCATGGCTCTTTTTCTGCCTTCAGCATCACGACCGCTTTTCATGCACAGCGCATCATCTCCCACATCAAAAACCGAATTTTCAATTAATACGTTTTTACAGCTCTCTACATCAATGCCATCTCCGTTTTGTGCATACCAGGGATTTTTTACAGAAATATTTCTCACTGTCAGGTGTTCACTCATTAATGGATGTAAGCACCAG
>CALRVH010000107.1:0-5080 GCA_943371565.1 Chitinophaga pinensis
CGGAAACCGAAACATCGTTCCGGTAACTTACTTATCACGGAACGGAATTCCGCTATACCTGAGCCGAAAACTGGAGTCGAACCAGCGACCTACTGATTACAAATCAGTTGCTCTACCAACTGAGCTATTTCGGCTTGATAATACACAACAAAGAACTACCCTTTTTTATTGGGGAGGCAAAGGTAAGGGAATTTGATAATTGGAAAAATTTTGAAGAGGGAATTTTTTGCTTGTTTTCAGTTAGTTGTGAATAAATGATTGAAAACATTTGAACTATTTCAAAATGTTATTTGCTGGCTGGAAATATCAGCACTTTCCTAAGAGGGGTTGCCTGTGATTTGTTTTCGCTTCTCATCCTACAACAGCCTCTATTATGCCAGATGTCGTTTGCTTGATAAGATAAGGATATGCTCCTACTGAACCGGTTTTTTATTCATGAAATAGGCATCTGTAAAATAAAAAGACCCCGTTTGAGCGGGGTCTGAAATGTTTTAAGCGGCTTTTCTTTCTTTATTCTTTTTTATTTGTGCTACCATAGAGTCGAGTGCATCGTCAAACGACTGTTCAAATGATTTACTTGTTGATTTAACAAAAAAATTGTGTCCGGGTATATGTACCCTGATTTCTGCAATCTTGTCTTTAATAGCATGTACTACGTTGTCAAGCTTCAGAAATACATTTACACGGATGATGCGGTCACTGAAATTTTCTAACTTTTCCAGTTTACGGGTTACATACCCGATTAACTTACTGTCAGCATCAAAATGAACTGATTGAATGTTTACGTTCATAATCATCATGTTTTAGTGAAACAATAAATAAAGAACTTATTATGGTCTTGGCTTTTCGCAGGGGTTCGGTTCTTTTATCAACTTCAAGTTAGTATAAAAGAGTTTTCTCCCCAAACAAAATTTTACTAATTTTTTATTGTGCAGGAAGTGAAATAAATCAGGCTTTGGGGTGGGCCTTTTTGTGAATATCTTTTAATTTTTCAATGGTATTGTGGGTGTAAACCTGTGTAGAAGCAAGGCTGCTATGGCCTAGTAACTCTTTGACGGCGTTGAGGTCAGCCCCATTATTCATCAGATGTGTTGCAAATGTGTGACGAAGCACATGGGGGCTTTTTTTATCAAGTGTACTGGCTGCTCCCAGCATCCGATTTACCAATAAGTAAGCATACTTTGGATACATTTTTTTTCCTTTTTCTGTTACCAGCAAAACATCGTCCGTCGCTGCAAAATCTCTTTTTTTCAACTGTTGGTAATTACGAATAGCTTCAGCTATTTCTTTACTGACCGGTATCAATCGCTCCTTATTCCCTTTTCCAAGCACTTTGACCTGGGAGTTACTAAAATCGATCTGCTTCTCCTTAAGATTTACCAGTTCACTCAACCGCATACCGGTGGCATAAAAAATGGTGATCAGCATCTTTGCATTAAGGGTTTTCCAATCTTCTGTGGATTGATTCAACCCCTCCACCAATTTCTTCGTATCCTCTTCTTTCATAAAGACAGGAAGCCGCTTACCAATTTTGGGGCTGATCACCTTTGCCATGGGTGTCGCTTCAATTGTCCCAGTTTTTAAATGATATTTAAAAAAAGATTTTAAACTCGAAATTTTCCTGTTGAGCGTTTTGGAGCTGAGTCCTTTTTCTTTCAAATGTGCCAACCAGCTGCGGATAAAATTATGGTTGATATCTTCCAATGAACTACCTCCAAATTTTAATTCCAGAAAATCAATAAAGTCAATAAGATCCGTTTTATAGGAAGTAAGTGTATGTATGGAATACCTCTTTTCGAATTTTAGGTAATCAAGAAAGGATTGAATAGAATGATGGGTTAGTATAGCCATAAAAAAAGACAGCTACAAAGCTATTAAACTTTGCAGCTATCCTTTAAATATATTGTGTAGCAGGAATTAGCTTTCTATCTTGCCGCTGGCCAGATTCTGCTTGTAGATCGCTTTTAATACTTGTCCACGACGCCTAATTGAAGGCTTAATAAAAGCCTGACGTTCCCGGAGTTGCAACAAAACCTTAGATTTCTCGAATTTCTTCTTGTACTTCTTTAACGCTTTGTCAATGTTTTCGCAATCTTTTGAATCTATAATTAGCATAACTTATATACCTCCTTCGGTATTTTTTTGGATGGCAAAGATAGAGGGAAAAAATTAATAATTCAAGGTTTAATTGGCTAAAATTTACCCTTCCAAAAACGATACTATTCAAAAAAGCAGGATAACTGCTAATTTGCAGTCATGTTTACAGGCATAATTGAATCAATTGGTATTATTAAAGAGGTCATTTCCAACGGTTCCAACAAGACTTTTTGGGTCGAATCGCCTATTTCAATGCAATTAAAAACTGACCAAAGTGTTAGCCATAATGGTGTTTGCCTGACCGTAGAAGAAACAAGGGAAAACAGCCACCGGGTAACAGCGATTAATGAAACCTTGCAAAAATCTAATCTTGCTGAGTGGGGTGCTGGTGTTCTTATTAACCTGGAACAATGCCTGCAATTAAATGACCGGCTTGACGGGCATATTGTGCAAGGCCATGTTGATGCTACAGGGATATGTATTAAAAGAAAAGAAAAAAAAGGAAGTTGGGAGTTTGAGTTCCAGTTTCCCAAAAAATTTGCCGGGCTGGTTATAGAAAAAGGCTCTATTTGTGTGAATGGTATTAGTCTCACTGCTTTTGATGTAAAACGGAAAAGTTTCCGGGTGGCTATTATTCCATATACATATGACCACACCAGCATAAAAGAATTGCAGGAAGGCGATAGTGTAAACCTTGAGTTTGACATCATCGGCAAGTATCTGCTCAGAACACTATCTTTATAGGAAATAACTAACCCATTTAACTGCTGATGAACCCTGAAAATCCTAACAGGCTACATTATCCTGCCCTGGATGGCTTGAGGGGTTTAGCTATTCTTCTCGTTGTAGTATATCATAATTTTGGCTTTATTAATGTCTTTTTCTTCGGCTGGCTTGGAGTGGATTTATTTTTTGTGCTCTCTGGCTTTCTCATTACCGACATACTACTAAAAACACTTCACCGAAAAGATTATCTCAAAAATTTTTATATCCGGAGAGTACTTCGCATTTTCCCTCTTTATTATTTATGCCTTATTCTTTTTTTGTTAATCATACCAAGATTAAACATAACGTTTGATATAAAATATTACACCGATAACCAGGTATGGCTCTGGACTTATTTGCAAAATTGGCTCTATATTTTTAAAAATCCTGATCAAACAAATACGCTGAATCATCTATGGTCATTAGCCGTAGAAGAGCAGTTTTATTTATTGTGGCCACTTGTTATTCTGATTATCAGAAAACCTAAATACCTTTTAATATTTATCTCTTTGTTGCTTGTCGCGGTACTTGGTCTTCGACTATGGATATGGACAAACCAGGTGGCGGACCTTGCTTACTTTAACCTCTATACTTTTACCCGTACTGATGGAATATGTATTGGCTGTATGGTTGCATTATTATTGAGAATAAACAAGGGTTTTTTGAGCCGATACACTGCTCTAATTGTACTATTTTTCGCAGCATTAAATTTTGCATTTTTCTTTATTAACCGCAGGTATAATTTCACTTTTCCCTACCTGGCTTTGGCAGGCTATACTACTTTTGCAATGATGTTCGGGCTGCTCGTTAATGAGGCTGTTACCGGGAAAACAAAACTGATCAACTTTTTATTTAATATCCCGCTGCTAAAATTCTTTGGTAAGATATCGTATGGCTTCTATATTTTTCACTGGCCTGTTTATATTTTACTCGGGCCCTATTTATTTCCCCGGGTATCAAAATTTGTGAGCGGATCATCGCTTCAATTTACAGTATCTGTGATCGCCACATTAGCTGCAGTAGGAATAAGCTGGTTGAGTTACCAGTATTATGAAAAACGATTTCTAAAGCTCAAAGAAAAATTTGTATAAAGGGAGCGGCATTTCATTATCATTTTTTTGATTGTATCTTTAGCCCAACAGTTATGGCGGAACAAATTATTATACTGACCCCTGTTTTTAATGATGGCGAATCATTGAATATGTTGCTTACTGAACTGGCAGTATCCCTGAAGGAATTTGACAATTCAAAATTCTCTGTCTTAATAGTGGATGACGGTTCTACCGATAACTTAACAATCACTCCCCAGGCATCTTTCGACATTCAAATATTACACCTTCAGCGAAATATCGGTCACCAAAAAGCGATTGCTATTGGATTGGCATACATAAAAGAAAATCTTTCCTGTGACAAAGTGCTGGTTATGGATAGTGACGGCGAAGATAGGCCTGAGGACGTTGCTGCTTTACTTCGAAATTCAATAAACAATCCAGGTAAAATTATTTTTGCCCAACGTAAATCCAGGCAGGAAGGAACAGGCTTTCGCTTATTCTACCGGCTTTATAAATTTGCATTCAGAATTCTTACCGGTCAAAAAATTGCTTTTGGCAACTTCTTATTGATGCCCAAACCTTTGTTGGATAAGGCCGTTTACTACAGCGAAATCTGGAACCATATTGCAGGTGGCATTATGAAAACTGAGTTACCATATATAGCCGTCATTACAAACCGGGGAAAAAGATATGCCGGCAAATCGAAAATGAATTTTCTCTCCTTACTCATGCATGGTCTCGGCGCCATCGCAGTATTTATTGAAGTAATTGCGAGCAGGCTATTAATTTTCTCCTTGCTGCTCATCGGTATTTCATTGCTGACTATTCTTGCTTTACTAGGTATAAGAACGTTTACAGACCTGGCCATTCCTGGTTGGACCTCCACTGTTGCTTCTGCCATGTTAATAATATTGTTACAAAGTTTTCTACTTTCTTTATTTACCATATTCCTATACCTCTCCTCCCAATCACAAAGAAAATTTATTCCGGCACACCATTATAAAGATTATACGGGGACAATTGAATCCATTCAGTAAATGACCGAGTCTTTTACATACCAGGGAGATGAGTTGGAGTTTTTTCAGCATGCAAGAAATTGGAAAAAATATTTCAGCCAGCAAATAAAGTCATTTATAAAGGGGAATGTATTGGAAGTTGGTGCCGGT
>CALRVH010000108.1:0-5020 GCA_943371565.1 Chitinophaga pinensis
CGGGGGCAGATGGCCGAGTGGCTAAAGGCGACAGACTGTAAATCTGTTCTCTCACGAGTACGGAGGTTCGAATCCTTCTCTGCCCACTTTATTACTTCATCGCAATTGCGATGAAGTAAAGTTCTTTGTAAACCAGGTTTAAATCTGGATTGAAATAGTTTACCGGATGTAGTTCTGGTAATAAGCGGAAGTAGCTCATTTGGTAGAGCGGTAGCCTTCCAAGCTTCAGGTGGCCGGTTCGAGCCCGGTCTTCCGCTCATTTCATTAAACTGCCTGCGACGGCAGTGGAAAAGCCGTTGTAGCTCAGTGGTAGAGCACTTCCTTGGTAGGGAAGAGGTCGTGAGTTCGATTCTCACTAACGGCTCTCTTTCAGGAAAGTGGAAATGGCTGAGTTGAGAAAAGGACCCTGAAGAGCCTGATAGCAGGCAGCTCCGATGCAATAAAAGCTGATAGTAGCAATACAATTAGCTCTATAATAAAAACAACAATTAGTAAAACACAATTTAAAACCGATAACAATGTCAAAAGAGACCTTTAAGAGGGACAAACCCCACGTAAACATTGGTACGATTGGTCACGTTGACCATGGTAAGACCACATTGACTGCCGCAATTACAGAAGTTCTTTCTAAAAGAGGCCTGGCGACAGCAAAAAAATATGATGATATTGATGGAGCTCCTGAAGAAAAAGAAAGGGGTATCACTATCAATACAGCTCACGTTGAGTATCAAACTGATACTCGTCACTATGCTCACGTTGACTGTCCTGGTCACGCTGACTATGTGAAAAACATGATCACTGGTGCTGCGCAGATGGACGGAGCTATTCTTGTAGTTGCCGCTACTGACGGTCCTATGCCTCAAACTAAAGAACACATTCTGCTGGCCCGCCAGGTAGGTGTACCTAGCATGGTTGTGTTTATGAATAAAGTTGACCTGGTTGATGATCCTGAATTATTAGACCTGGTTGAAATGGAAATCCGTGATGAGCTTACAAAACGTGGCTATGACGGTGACAATACTCCAATCATTAAAGGTTCTGCTACCGGCGCATTAGCTGGTGAAGAAAAATGGGTTGGTGCAATTGCTGAATTGATGGATGCAGTTGACTCTTACATTCCATTGCCTCCCCGCCCGGTTGATCTTCCTTTCTTGATGTCTGTAGAAGATGTATTCTCTATCACAGGTCGTGGTACAGTTGCTACAGGTCGTATCGAAAGAGGTCGTATTAAAGTGGGTGAAGCAGTTGAGATCGTTGGTTTGATGGATGCTCCTCTTAACTCAGTTTGTACGGGTGTTGAAATGTTCCGCAAACTGTTAGATGAAGGAGAAGCTGGAGATAATGCAGGTCTTTTATTACGTGGTATTGAGAAAACTCAAATCCGCCGTGGTATGGTTATCTGTAAGCCAGGTTCTATCACTCCGCATACTGAATTCAGATGCGAAGTGTACGTACTTAGCAAAGATGAAGGTGGACGTCACACTCCATTCTTCCAGAAATACCGTCCTCAATTCTATTTCCGTACAACTGACGTAACAGGAGAAGTAGAACTGAACGCTGGTACTGAGATGGTTATGCCTGGTGATAATACTTCAATGACCGTGAAGCTTATCCAGCCTATCGCAATGGAAAAAGGATTGAAATTTGCGATTCGTGAAGGTGGCCGTACAGTAGGAGCCGGACAGGTTACTGAGATTTTGAAATAATCTTTTATATTTGCATATTCAAAAGTCATTGGTCATAAGGATTTTCCGAACGACCGGTGACTTTTGATTCTTACGGGCATGGTGCAACGGTAGCATACGGGTCTCCAAAACCTTTGATCTGGGTTCGAATCCTAGTGCCCGTGCAGAGTTTTTTGCACATTTTAAATTAATAAAATGAATAAGATAGGTACTTACTTCCGGGAGAGTTTCAAAGAGCTTACAGAAAAAGTAACCTGGCCTACCTGGCCACAGTTGCAGCAATCCACAATGATCGTATTAGCGGCAACCATCGTCATTACATTCGCTGTATTGGGTATGGACTTTGTTGTCGGCAACGGGCTGAAATTTTTATATGGCGTTTTGAAATAATATACAATGGAAGCAACAGCTATAACAAATACCGAAAACGTACAACAGGACACCAAATGGTTTGTGCTGCGGGTGGTAAGCGGTAAAGAAAAAAAGGTGAAAGAATATCTGGATAAAGAAGTATCCCGTGGTGGCTGGGATCAGGTGAAGCAAGTGTTTCTGCCTGTAGAAAAAGTATATAAAGTTGCCAATGGTAAGAAGGTGATGCGGGAAAGAAATTACTATCCCGGCTATGTAATGATTGAAATTGCCAATGGAAAACTTACAGACGACTTAAGAGATATCATTAAGAATATTCCGAATGTTATCCATTTTCTCGGTAAAGAAAATCCTATTGCTTTGCGCAAAGCAGAAGTAAATAAGATGCTCGGAAAAATGGATGAAATGGCAGAAGCTGGCGGAGTAAGTATGAGTGAGCCATTTATCGTTGGAGAAACAATCAAGATTATTGAAGGCCCTTTCAATGATTTTAATGGGGTAATTGAGGAAGTAACAGACGAAAAGAAGAAACTGAAAGTAACGGTAAAAATATTCGGTCGTTCTACTCCTGTAGAATTGAACTATATGCAGGTAGAAAAGATCAGCTAAATACCGGAATAGATTGTAAAAGAGCCACCTGCAGCATGCCGGTGGCTCTTTTGTTGCTGTAAGCAGATACTGAGGTCGATAACTGCGTTAATTGGCCTATCGGGCAATAATTTCGTCAAAAAATATCCTGAAAACCTTTGCCCATACGCTGTTTCCCCCTACCTTTGCCGCCCCAATTAGTTCTTTCGAAAATCCGCAAGAAGCGGAAAATGAGAATTTGGGAGACTAAGTAACCCTCGAGGCTAAAGGTCGTTAACACCAAAAAAGATAAAAAATGGCAAAAGAAATCAGCGGCTATGTAAAGCTGCAATGTAAAGGTGGCCAGGCTAACCCCGCACCTCCAATCGGTCCGGCTCTGGGTTCCAAGGGTATTAATATCATGGAATTCTGTAAGCAGTTCAACGCAAGAACGCAGGACAAACAAGGGAAAGTAATTCCCGTATTAATCACCGTTTATACTGACAAGAGTTTTGATTTTGTTCTAAAAACTCCACCCGCAGCTATTCAGCTGATGGAAGCCGCTAAAATTCAAAAGGGTTCCAAAGAAAGCAACCGTGCAAAAGTTGGTAAAGTAAACTGGGAACAGGTAAAGGCAATTGCAGAAGACAAGATGCCCGACCTTAACTGTTTTACCGTAGAAAGTGCCATGAAAATGGTAGCCGGTACTGCACGCAGCATGGGTTTAAATGTTGAAGGTAAAGCCCCATGGGAAAATTAATTAGCGAATCCTAAAACGAATTACAATGGCATTCATCAGTAAAAAAAGAAAAGTTGTAAATCCCAAAGTGGAAAGCAACAAATTATATTCCTTAAAGGAAGCATCTGCATTAGTAAAAAGCATTACTACCTGCAAATTTGATGCTTCGGTGGATCTGCACATCCGTTTGGGTGTTGATCCCAAAAAAGCAGACCAGGCTATCCGTGGTACAGTATCACTTCCTCACGGAACTGGTAAAACAAAAAAAGTATTAGTGCTTTGTCCTCCTGATAAAGAAGCAGAAGCAAAAGCAGCCGGTGCTGATTATGTTGGCCTGGATGAATATGTAACAAAGATCGAAGGCGGATGGGTAGATGTTGATGTTATCATCGCAACTCCTTCTGTAATGCCTAAGATTGGTAAGTTAGGTAAAGTGTTAGGTCCAAGAAACCTGATGCCGAATCCGAAGACAGGAACTGTTACTAACGATGTAGCAAATGCTATCAATGAAGTAAAAGGTGGTAAGATTGCTTTCAAGGTTGATAAAGTAGGTATCATACATGCTTCTATCGGTCGTGTAAGTTTTGCCCCGGAAAAAATTGCAGAGAACAGCCTTGAGTTGATCAACGCAATTCTGAAAGCAAAACCTTCCTCCTCTAAAGGGACTTATGTAAGAGGTGTTAGTATGGCCAGCTCTATGAGCCCAGGCATTACTATTGATGCAAAAACATTTGTTCATTAATAACTAAACCGGTCCGCCCCGGCGGATGACAAATAAAAAGTCATGACTAAAGATCAAAAAAACGAAGTGATTGAGTTGCTGAAAGGCAAGTTCTCACAATACAATAATTTCTACGTTACTGATACCGAATCATTAACTGTGGCGCAGGTTGTTAAATTACGCCGTGCATGCTTTGACAAGCAGGTAGAGATGAAAGTGGCTAAAAACACATTGATTAAAAAAGCACTGGAATCTTTGGATGGTGAAAAATATACTGGTGTATATGATTCATTACATAAAGTAACTGCGTTGATGTTTTCGGAGAATCCAAAAGATCCGGCATTAATCATCAGTTCATTCCGTAAGGCAACTAACGGCGAAAGACCTGAGTTAAAGGCCGCTTTTATCAATGGTGATGTTTACACAGGTGACAGCAGCCTGAAAGCTCTTACGCAGATCAAAACTAAGAATGAGCTTATCGGTGAAGTTATCGGCTTGTTGCAGTCTCCTGCAAAAAGAGTGTTGGCTGCTTTATTGCACCATCATGAGCAGAAAGCTGGCAGTGCAGAAGTTGCAGCGGCAGAATAAGTACGCAATACGAAGTTTGAAGTACGTACTTCGTACCACTTACTTTGTACATAAATAAAACACCCAGGCCTGAGGGTAAACAAAGGCAATTTTTTTAATAACTCCGCCGGAGTCAAAAAACAATGAAGGCGGCAAAAATTTAAATCAAATGGCAGACGTAAAAGCATTAGCAGAAGGCCTTGTAGCCTTAACAGTAAAAGAAGTACAGGAACTGGCTGACTTCTTAAAATCAGAATACGGTATCGAACCAGCAGCAGCAGCAGTAGTTGTAGCAGCAGGTGGCGGCGAAGGCGCAGCAGCAGTAGAAGAAAAAACTGCATTCAACGTTGTGTTGAAGAGCGGTGGTCCTTC
>CALRVH010000109.1:0-4944 GCA_943371565.1 Chitinophaga pinensis
CAACATGGCCGTTTTTGATCTTTTTCAGAAAGAAGGCCACTAAAAAAACGCCGAGTATTACACCATAAAACAAGGAGCCCAGTACATTCACCGCTTCAATAAGGCTGTTCCCGATATTATATGTGAACATGGCTACGATGATACAAAAGATACCCCATGCCAGTGTGTACCATTTTGATATCCGGTATTCGTCCTCGCCGCTCTCTTTTTTCTTGCTGAACCGCCGGTGAAAATCAATCATCGTACAGGATGCCAGGGAATTAATAGCCGCTGCAATACTTCCCCATGAGGCAAGAAAGATTATTGCAATCAGTAACCCAACAAGACCCACCGGCAGGTTATCCACCACAAACCGAAGGAAGATATAATTAGTATCATTATTATCACCACCTACTTCTTTTGTCTTTAGCCAATCCTTTACTTTTCCCCGCAATACATTAGCAGTATCCTGTAGATTTTGCAACTCCGATATATGCTTCTCCTGCAAAATCTTATCACTATTATCAGCAGCTGCAGAATAATTAATGACTGCTTGCTGCTTTTTTATAAGAATTGCATCATACTGCTGCTGCACCAGCATAAAGGAATCTTTATACACAGCTGAGTTCTGTAATTTTTTAACCTGCACCTCATTAAAAAAAATTGGTGCTTTATTAAACTGGTAAAAAGTGAAGACCAATGCACCAATTAACAAGATGAGGAATTGCATAGGCACTTTCACAAGACCGTTCATCAATAATCCCATCCGGCTTTGCTTCAGTGATTTTGCAGTAAGGTAGCGACCCACCTGCGACTGGTCTGTACCAAAATAAGACAGCGCCAAAAAGAAACCGCCTATTAAGCCACTGAACAGGTTATACTGATCACTCCAGTTAAAATGTCCTTTTTCAAATCCTGTAGTTATGACATTCAGTTTGCCAAGTTTGCCACTTACATTCAAAGCATCAGTAAAGCTCACATTTTTAGGAAGCATATTCACCACCATATATGCTGCGAGGAACATTCCTATAAAAATGATAATGAGTTGCAGTTGTTGCGTATAGGCCACCGCTTTCGCTCCACCACTCATCGTATAAATGATAAGTAGCCCTCCCATCAGGATGTTCGTATAATAAATGTTCCAGCCAAACAGCGAAGAAAGAATAATAGAAGGAGCAAATACACTGATACCGGTGGACAATCCTCTTTGCAATAAAAAAAGAAAAGAAGTAAGTGTTCTTGTTTTATTATCAAACCTGTTCTCTAAATATTCGTAGGCCGTATAAACTTTCAGCCTGCTGAAAATTGGAACAAAGAAAATACAGATCACAATCATCGCCAGCGGAATACCAAAGTAATACTGTACAAAACGCATTCCATCCGTATAAGCCTGACCCGGTGCAGATAAAAAAGTGATAGCACTTGCCTGGGTACCCATGATGCTTAACAACACCAAACCCCAGGGCAAACTGCGATTTGACAAAAAATAACCATCGAGATTATGGGAAGTACGGCTTTTATACAAGCCATAAGATATAATGCCAAGCAGTGTAACGACCAGTACTATCCAATCTAGCTGATTCATACCCCAAACCCCTGAAGGGGAATTTTAGAAACATTAATTGTATAGCACCTCATACTAATCAAACTTTTGAGTGAAAAGGTAAAATAGGCCAATAAGAATAATTAGAAATAGAATTACCAGCACATACCAGTAGTTCCAGTTTTTAAACAATGGCGCCTTATCGTTATCCGGCATTTGCATTACATTATTTTCGGGTAGTTCGTAACCAGCCTGTCAATACTATGATAATACCAAGTACGATCCCAATCAGGATCCCAACTTTTACTCTTTTTATTAATATACCTACAACCAATCCGATAGCGATTGCAAAAATAAAAGCCATCTCTCCTCTTCGTATGTTCGGTTGTCGTTCTGCCATCAAAATCCTTTTTTCTTATTCAAGGCGATGATATTGGCGAGTAACCTGAATGCTCCCGGCACACCGGCGGGCAATTCCCGAAAAAACACAATACCTGTATAAGTAAACCAGCCTTTGCCATATTTAGTTACGATCAGGCTTCCATCATCTGATTTTTCCCCGGGATCATTCATGCCGATAAGCTTTTCAAATTTTCCGGCTGTATCGCTGGCATGATAAATACTCCGTTCCTGTATCCATCCCTTAAAATCATCCTCAATTATCTTGTTAGGAAAATTAAATACCGGGTGTTCTGGTTTTAATAAAGTAACAGCTGCGTTTTCATCGGTAACCCTTGTTCTGGTTATATTGAAATTATACGGACCTATCTTAGCTCTTACCGGACCAATCTGGTTACTGGTATTATACTGCACAATCAGGTTACCACCTTCATGCACATACTTCATCAATCTATCATATTGATTGTTCATCCAGTCGTGAGTGTTGTAAGCTCTTACACCAGTAATAATAGCGTCATACTGGCTAAGGTTATTCCTGGAAAGTTCTTTATTCGTAAGCAAAACTACTTCATAGCCCATTTGCTCTAATGCCTCAGGCACTTTATCTCCGGCCCCAACGATGTAGCCAATTTTTTTACCATAGATTTTTAAATCAAGCTTTTTATTGGTGACAGTAGCGATAGTAAAATAATTAATATAGGGAATGTGATCATACTTCACTTCTTTCATTCCCAGGTGATACACATCTTTTTTCCCATTATTAGCATCCACTGCAAAATAATAATCGTTGTCTTTGTTTGCCTGGATGGAATAACTTACTGGTATAGTTTTGTTTTTATCGGTAAATTCAATCTTGTCAGGTGAATAATTAACCTTGACCTGGTCCAACTGATCTCTGCCCACACCATTCAAAAAAGTCTTAAAGCCCTTTTTCTTACCTGTGAGGTTTAATATGCCTTCGAAATTATTATTCCCTTTTGAAATTTTATTTTTTTCATCCGGTGATACTAATACCGGTGGCAAAACGGCTAATGGTTCATACAACTCTCCTCTTACAGGGTCAGTGAATTTATATTTCACAGGCCTCATAAAATTGAATACTTCTCCGAATATTTTGACCTGCACTGATGCCTTGTATGATTGATCAACATCTGCCTGCCCTATTAATAACTGATTGGCCACATTAAAATAACCTTCTGCCATTTTACTGGCTAACCAATAAGGCTGCGTTATTGGTTTTGAAGAAGGCACAAAAATGGTTTTGCCAAAACTGAAGTTTTTATTTTTTTCCAATGGCTTTGAAAAAATAGTGTCAAAATCATCAACCTGCACTTTTTGCAATAAAGCATTCGTTCCTAAACGGTTATTAAACACAAAATTAATGCGAAGCGAATCTGTTTGTACTGCAAATTGCTCCGCTGCAGTTACATCTATAAATAATCCGCTGCATTGCTGAATCAACAATTTTGTTTCTTCCAGTTTTTTTAGTTGCCAGTTTCCTTCTGGAAGGGTTTGTAAAGTTGTATATAGCTGAACCAGGTCATTCACTGATCTTTCGGGATGTAGAAAATCGAAGGAAGCAGCAAGGTTGTCAATCATTATCGAAATTTTTTCTCCCCCCGGTACTTTCTTCCATGTCATATCAACACCTTCCATCAGATCATTTACCGGCTGATCTCCTTTGGTCGCTTTAAAATATTCCAAAGCTTCACCTCTTGAGGCAGGAACACCAAAACCCTGGCTCTTATGCTGACTCCGGCTTTCGGCCGCTATTTCTCCGTAGCTTTTTCCCAATAATGGGTTATAGCCACCTACATCTATTTTATACTGATCTTCTCTTGTTGTATTGGTGCCGCCAAAGTTGAATGTATTCCACATTACTCTTTTTGCTTGCCATACCGATACGTATTTCAACTGTTCGGGAAAACGATTGGGGTCTGCAGCAGCAGTAAAAGCTTCATTGGCCAAAATACCAGAAGCGGTATGATGACCATGACCACCTTCACCTGTTACCGGAAAACGGTTAATGATTATATCCGGCTGAAACTTCCGTATTACCCATACCACATCACCCAATATTTTTTCTTTGTCCCACTTGGTAAATGTTTCTTGCGGAGTTTTTGAATAACCAAAATCAAATGCTCTTGTAAAAAATTGTTCGCCGCCATCAACTCTCCTGGCAGCCAATAATTCCTGGGTCCTTATCAATCCTAATTCAATCCCCTGTTCATCACCAATCAAATTTTGACCACCATCTCCCCTTGTTAATGAAAGATAACCTGTACGAAATAATCTGTCTTTTGATAAATAAGCAATCAACCTGGTGTTTTCATCATCAGGGTGTGCTGCAACATATAAAACAGAACCGAGTATGTTCAGTTTCCTGATCGCCTGGTACATTTCAGCAGAAGTCCAACTTTGGGGTGCCTGGGCGAAAACACCGGGTACCTGGCAAATGACAAACAACGCAAGCAGGAGTCTCTTCATAATACTGCAAATATTATTCAGCGAATATAAGCCTTGTTGTCAAAGAAGATTGTCCGTTCATATAACAATATGGGCAAGCATTTTCGCCTGATTTATGTAGCTTTATTTTTTCAAATCATTCCACCACAGATGTATAAATCTACAGCAGCACTACTTCTTGCCCTGACTTTGCTTTTCTCCTGCAATACGGCTAAGAATAATACCTGGTCAGCTATCACCATCAATCCTTATCAGTATACAGGACAGAAAAAAGTGTTGGCTGAAAATGGAGCCGTTGTTTCTGCTCATCCCCTTGCAAGTAAAGTAGGTGTTGAAATATTAAAAATGGGGGGCAATGCAATAGATGCAGCGATTGCTACTCAACTGGCATTGGCTGTCGTATATCCCAATGCCGGCAACTTAGGTGGTGGCGGCTTTACTGTTGCAAGATTAAGCAACGGCGAGTTGATTTCAATTGATTACCGGGAGAAAGCTCCGGGACTTGCAACCCGTGACATGTATGTGGATGCAGATGGAACAGCAAGAACAGATAAAAG
>CALRVH010000110.1:0-4904 GCA_943371565.1 Chitinophaga pinensis
GGTGATACAATAGTAATAACAGGTTTATTAAGTGTGAGACCGGAAGCAAAGATTCAAATTGGAAGGATAGTCAATAGTCAATAGTGAATTGTCAATGAATAGTGTTGTATTTATTCCCCATTGACTTTTCGCAATTCACCTAGTATTTAATTATGAACATCTCAGAACTAAGTTTACGAAGACCGGTCCTCGCCATTGTGATGAATATCGTCATTGTGGTATTTGGGCTTATAGGTTTTAAATTTTTGGGAGTAAGGGATTACCCGGCCATTGACCCGCCCAATATCAGTGTACGCACCTCCTATCCCGGTGCCAATGCAGATATTGTTGAAACACAAATAACAGAGCCTTTAGAAAAAGCTATTAACGGTATTGCTGGTATAAAAAATATCACTTCCAGCAGCAGCAATGGAAGCAGTAATATCAATGTGGAATTTGAACTGGGTGAAAATCTTGAATCTGCTGCCAATGATGTAAGAGATAAAGTTTCGCAGGCACAACGTTCATTACCTGCTGACCTTGATGGGTCCCCTGTTGTTTCCAAAGCTGATGCCAGTTCCGATGCCATTTTATCAATGACGGTGCAGAGCAACACCCGGAATCAACTGGAGATGTCGGAATATGCCAATAATGTGCTGGTAGAAAGATTGCAAACTATCCCCGGGGTAAGTGGTATTCAAATCTGGGGCGAAAAAAGATACGCAATGCGTATCTGGCTTGATCCTTCAAAATTAGTATCATTAAATATTACTGCAAATGATGTACAAGCTGCTCTGCTGAGAGAAAATGTAGAACTTCCTTCGGGAAAAATTTCTGGTAATAATACAGAATTAACAGTAAGAACTTTTGGCAAACTAAACACGGAAGAGGAATTCAATAACCTGATTGTAAAAAATACAAATGGTGCTGATATACGATTGCAGCAAGTGGGTGAGGCAGTACTTGGGCCGGAAAATGAAGAAACCATTTTAAAAGGTGATGGTATCCCGATGATAGGATTGGCCCTCATTCCGCAACCAGGCTCCAATTACGTATCTATCTCCGACGAGTTTTACAAAAGACTGGAGCAGATAAAAAAAGATGTGCCGGAAGATGTGAAGATCAGTATTTCAATAGACCAGACAAGGCATATCAAAAAATCCATCCTGGAAGTAAAAGAAACGCTGATGCTGGCTTTCTTACTTGTGGTGCTGATTATTTACCTTTTCTTCCGTGAATGGATTATTGCCATTCGTCCGCTAATAGATATTCCTGTTTCCCTGATCGGAGCTTTCTTTATTATGTACCTGATGGGTTTTACCATCAATATACTTTCGTTACTTGCCATTGTACTTGCCACTGGTTTGGTGGTGGACGATGGAATTGTGGTGACAGAAAATATTTACAAGAAAATGGAGAAAGGGATGAACAAATGGCAGGCCGCAGTGGAAGGCTCCAGGGAAATTTATTTTGCCGTTATCGCCACCTCCATCACACTGGCTGTTGTATTTCTCCCGATCATTTTCTTACAGGGGTTTACCGGGCGGTTATTCCGTGAATTTGGCATTGTAGTGGCCGGCGCTGTATTGATCTCTGCATTTGTATCCCTTACATTAACACCGGTACTGAATGTAAAATTGAGCAAGAAGGATGTTCACAAACATTCCTGGTTCTATAATAAGACAGAGCCCTTCTTCCGATGGATGGAAAATAGCTACCAGGCTGCCCTGCAAAAATTTATGGGAGTGCGGTGGATAGCTATTGTTCTAATTGCACTTTGCGGCGCATCTATATTTTTCGTTGGCAGGAATCTGCAATCTGAACTGGCACCGATTGAAGACCGAAGCCAGCTACGGTTACAACTTACTGCACCGGAAGGCACTTCTTTTGATGCCATGGATAAATATGTGGACAGGGTCACCAATTTTATGATGGACTCAGTGCCGGAAAAAGTTTTATTGCTCAGCTTTACGGCACCCGGTTTTGGCGGCTCTGGTAATTCCAATACAGGTTTTGTACGGGTAACAATGGTACCACCAAATGAAAGAAGCCGATCTCAAAAAGAAATTGTGGCGATGGTGAATAAAAACATGCCAAAATTTAATGAAGGCCGAGCCAATGCCATAGAAGAACAAACTATTTCTGTTAACCGACGTGGCGGACAGCCTGTCGCTTTTGTTATTCAGAATAATAATTTTGACAAGCTTACTGCTATCATGCCAGCGATACTGGAAGAGGCAAAACAGAGTAAAGTATTATTAAATCCCGATGTTGATTTAAAATTCAACAAACCCGAATTACGGGTAGAAATTAACAGGTTGAAAGCAGCAGAACTGGGTGTTACTGTAAACGATATTTCACAAACATTACAATTAGCGTACAGTAACCGCCGGCTTGGTTATTTTACAAAAGATGGAAAACAATACCAGGTAATTGGACAGGTAGCAAGAAATGACAGAGATGAACCGAATGATCTGAAAACATTGTTTGTTCGCAACAACCGGAACGAGATGATCAGCCTTGACAACCTTGTTACCACTACCGAATCAAACACACCACCTACTATCTACCATTTCAACCGGTATAAATCATTTACGATTTCTGCCGGTGTGCAACCGGGCAAAACAATTGGCGATGGCATTGCTGAAATGGAAAAAATTACTGATAAATTATTGGACGAAACTTTTACCACCTCACTTAGTGGTTCATCAAGAGATTTTAAAGAAAGTAGCAGCAATACAGGCTTTGCATTCTTATTGGCTCTCGGCCTGATATTCCTTATCCTGGCTGCTCAGTTTGAAAGTTTTGTGGATCCGCTGATCATCATGTTCACCGTACCATTGGCGATTGCAGGTGCTGTGTTATCGTTATCGCTATTTGGGCAAACACTGAATATCTTCTCACAAATAGGTATGATCATGCTGATAGGGTTAGTTACGAAGAATGGAATCCTTATCGTGGAGTTTGCCAATCAAAACCAGAAGAAAGGCATGAAAAAAACGGAGGCGGCTGTTTTCTCTGCTACGCAACGATTAAGACCCATTTTGATGACAAGTCTTGCTATGTCACTTGGCGCTTTGCCATTAGCATTATCACTGGGAGCCTCTTCTACCAGTCGCATTCCGTTGGGTATAGTTATTGTAGGTGGCATCATGTTCTCTTTAATATTAACCTTGTTTGTTATTCCGGCGATGTATTCTTTCCTTTCTACTAAGAAAAAGAAAAGCGAAATAGATGAATTTATGCATGGCGATCCAAAAACAGAAGAACCTATTACCGCACAGGTGTAAATTTTGATGAAATAGTATGATAAAATTATTATTACCAATACTGCTGCTTCTGATAACATTTTCTTCTTCTGCACAGCGGATATTACCACTGGAAGAAGCGATTGCTACTGCTTTAAAAAATAATTATGCTATTCAGTTATCAAAAAACGATTCTGCAGTAGCTGCGCTGGATTACTCATATCGAAATGCAGTTTTCCTTCCGAGAGTCAACGGAAATCTTGGAAGTACCTGGAATAATAACAATCAAAAACAGAATTTTGCAGATGGCACGGAAAGAAAGCTTAATGATATTCGCTCCAATAATTACAATGCAGCTGTGCAACTGAACTGGGTCGTTTTTGATGGCATGAAGATGTTTGCCACCAGGGACAAAGCACAGGAGTTTATTAAACTGGGAGAACTGGGAATTAAAAATCAGGTAGTAAACACAATTTCAACTGTTATTACAAACTATTATGCCATCGTTCGGCAGAAGCAACAACTAAAAGCTATTGAAGAGCAAATATCTCTCAGCAAGGAAAGAGTAAAGCTGGCGCAATATAAATTAGATATTGGTGTGGGTACGAAACCTGATGTACTACAAAGTAAAGTAGACCTGAATGCACAAAAAGCAATACAACTAAACATCGAAGCACTTACCGAACAGCTGAAAGAGCAATTGAACCAGGTAATGAATGTGGCCGCTAACAGCAAGTATGATGTAAGCGATACCATCCCTATTAATATGAGGGTGGCGCTGGCTGATATTCAAAATGATATTGAAAACAATAATCCATTGCTGCTTATTGCAGAAAAAAATATTGATATAGCGAAGTATACTTTAAAGGAAAGAAAGGCAGAAAGGTTTCCTACCGTTTCTATCAACTCCTCGTATAATTATACCCGGAATAATAATAAAGCAACGGTTAACCCTTTCCAGCCATTGTATAGCAGAAATTTTGGGAGAAATATTGGGTTTAATATTTCTATTCCCATCCTTAATAATTTTACAACTAAACGACTGATTAAGCAGGCAGCACTAGATATCCAATACCAGCAACTGGTATATGATAATCAAAAATCAATAGTAAGCCTTAGCATCATAACCGCCTATAAGGACTACGAATTGCAGAAAATGGCCCTGGCACTGGAAGAAGAAAATATTTTGCTGGCAAAAGAAAATGTAGATATTGTTTTTCAGGTGTATAAGCTCAATTCTAACACACTTATCCAACTCAAAGAAGCGCAGAAAAGCTTACAGGACGCCTACACCCGTTTAATAGATGCGAGATACAATACAAAGCTGGCAGAGACGGAGTTGTTGCGACTGAAAGGTGATTTAATAAAATAGTTTGCACGCAAAGACGCCAAGAAGAATTCAATACAAATACTTTTGCAACTGAACTTAGTAAAAAAATTCTCTGCGTACTCAGCGGTGTCTGCGTGAAATGAATTCATGGATTCATCTTTGCGAGATACATTATTTAGCTTTTCTTTGCTCTTCAAACTCTTCAAATGAATCCTTTAATTGGCATCATCATGGGCAGCGATAGCGACTTAAATGTTATGCAGGCTGCATCGGATATCCTGAAACAATTTGGTATTCCGCATGAAGTAACGGTCGTGTCTGCACACCGTACTCCCCATCGTATGATC
>CALRVH010000111.1:0-4804 GCA_943371565.1 Chitinophaga pinensis
AGGAAACATTCTTCCATCCTTTTCCTCTTTTAACATCACTCCTCTTTCTTTGAACCACTGAATAGTATCTGTAGTAAAAAACTGGTAAAATGCTTTCTTCACAAACTTCTCCCCTCTTGGATATTTTTTACTCATCTCCGCAATATCAAAACAGGCATGTGTTACATTACAACGCCCACCACCACTTACTTTTAATTTTGACAAAAGCTTACTTGTCTTTTCTACGAGTGTAACAATTAATTGTGGATTCATCCGGGCCGCATTTATGGCACAGAAAAAACCTGCAGCACCACCACCTATTACAACTAATCTTTTCTTTGACATACAACAAAAATAAACCCCTCAGGCGAGGGGTTGAAGTATTTGATTGGTAAACAAGTTTGGATTAGCCAATTCTGCTTTTTCAATGATACTGTAGTCGGAGAGAATATCCGCCTTTCCCTTTCTTACACAAACATCATGTTCAAAATGAACAGATGCTTTACCATCTGTTGTCCTTACAGTCCATCCATCGTCTTCTGTATAAACATTTCTTTTACCTAAATTTATCATGGGCTCGATTGCCAATACTAATCCTTCTTTTAATTTCGGGCCGCTTCCTCTTTTACCATAATTCGGAACCTGCGGATCTTCATGTAAGTTTTTACCTAATCCATGCCCTACCAATTCTCTTACAACACCGTATCCATGCTTTTTTTCTGTATGTTCCTGAATAGCAAAAGCAATATCACCAACCCTGTTACCGGCAACTGCCTTTTCAATTCCTTTATAAAGCGACTCTTTCGTTACTCTTATCAGTTGCATTACTTCCTCCCCCGGATCTCCAATGGCAAACGTGTAGGCATGGTCACCATGCCAGCCATTTAATATTACACCAATATCAACGGAGATAATATCACCTTCTTTTAATTCATTGTTTCCCGGAAAACCATGCACCACCACATCATTTACAGAAATGCAGGAGTTGAAAGGATACCCCATGTAATTTAAAAAAGAAGGAATAGCCTGATGATCACGGATAAACGTCCCGATCTTTTTGTCGATAGAAAGAGTTGTTATTCCCGGCTTGAGATCTTTGGCAATTTCACACAAAGTCTTGCTGACCAGCAATGCACTTTGCCGCATCTGCTCTACCTCCTCGTTTGTTTTATAGATCATCATAGACTGCAAATATCTCTAAAAAAGCAAAACCCGGCAAGTATTGCTTACCGGGTTTATATCGCAAATATTATTTTTTACATCTGAACGGCTGATGTCGTCTGTCTTCCCTGTATTCTCCCACTTTTCATCAAACCGTCGTACTGGCGCATTAGTAGCTGTGTTTCTATCTGTTGCAAAGTATCAAGTATTACACCAACCATGATCAGCAAAGATGTGCCTCCAAAGAATGTAGAGAACTGCTGTGTAACACCAAAACGTTGTGCAATACCCGGAAGAATACCAACGAATGCGAGTAAAATGGCACCTGGTAAAGTAATCTTGTCCATTATTGAACCAATATAATCAGCAGTCGGTTGTCCTGGTTTTACACCTGGAATAAATCCGTTATTCTGTTTCAGATTATCGGCAATTTGCTTGGGGTTAAATATCAAGGCGGTGTACAAGAATGTAAATCCAATTACAACAACTGAATACACAAGCATATACCAAACATTGCTATGATCTGTCAGTGCTTTTAACAAACCTCCCTTACCAGCTGTATTAAAATTGGCAAAGATGGTCGGTATGAAAATAATTGCCTGGGCAAAGATGATTGGCATTACACCAGCACTGTTCACTTTAAGCGGCAAAAACTGCCTGGCTCCACCAAACTGTCTGTTACCTACTATCTGTTTGGCATAGTTCACCGGCACTTTTCGTACTCCCTGAATAAGTAATATACAGCCCATGATAATGGCAATAAGAATTGCAATTTCAACAATGAAAACCAGTATATCACCACTACGAACAGATTTAGCACTCAATTCCTGCAAGAAAGACTGTGGAAGACGGGCAAGGATACCAATCATAATGATCAGCGAAGTTCCGTTACCTAAGCCTTTGTCAGTGATTTTTTCACCCATCCACATTACAAACAATGTACCGGCAGTCAATACCACTACAGTAGTAAGCCAGAAGTTAGCAGGTGAAAAACCCGCCATCATCCCGCCTTGTGCTGTTAATCCTTCCAGGTACTTTACATAAGCAGATGCCTGCAAAATGGTTACAGCAACAGTAAGATACCGTGTATACTGAGTTATTTTTTTGCGGCCGCTATCGCCTTCTTTCTGCATTTTTTGGAAACGGGGTACCAGTACGGTCATCAGCTGCATAAAAATTGATGCAGAGATATAAGGCATGATACCTAATGCAAAAATGGAAGCGTTATTAAAAGCACCTCCGGAGAAAGCATCTATCAATCCTAATATACCTTCACTGCCCTGCCCTGTCTTCAATTCGGTAGCATCAATACCTGGCAATACAATATGCGAACCAAGCCGGTAAATAGCAATCATCATCACGGTAAAAAGTATTTTACCACGCAGCTCTTCGATGCTCCAGATATTTTTGAGTGTTTGTATTAATTTCTTCACGGGAAATAATAAAATTTAAAAGCACTTAAAACATAAAAGACGCATGGTCAATGCGTCGTTGCAATTTAGCGAAATTACTTTAGAATTTCCACCGTTCCACCGGCAGCTTCGATGGCTGTCTTTGCTTTTTCACTCACCGCATTCACTTTAAAAGAAAGCTTTGATTTCAATTCGCCATTACCCAAAATTTTTATTTTGTCATTTTGGCTAACCAGTCCATTGATATATAGATTCTCTAAAGAAACTTCTTTGATGTTGTATTTTTCTGCCAGTTGTTCAATTTGTCCCAGGTTTAATACTTTGTATTCTACACGATGAGGATTCTTAAATCCACGTTTGGGGATACGGCGTTGAATTGGCATCTGACCACCTTCATGGGCCATTTTACTTTTGTAACCGGCACGGCTCTGTCCGCCCTTTGTACCTTTTGTTGATGTTCCACCATGTCCGGAACCATCACCACGACCAATTCTTTTGTCTTTGTGTACTGAACCTTTTGCAGGTCTTAATTCGTGTAATTTCATGTTGCTTTTATTTTTGACTTAACGCCCCGAAAGCATTCGGGGCTCGCTTATTAATAATAATTACTTTACTTCTTCTACTTTCAAAAGGTGTGTAAGCTTACGCACCATACCCAGTATTTGAGGAGTAGCTTCCACTTCCCTGGAAGAATTTGTTTTATTGAGGCCTAATGCCTGTACAGTCAATTTTTGACGTTCAGATCTGTCGATAGGGCTCTTTACTAATGTTATCTTTATCTTTTTCATAATTCAATTCGTTTGTCGTCAGAATTAACCATTAAATACCTTCTTCAAACCAAGTGTACGGGTTTTGGCTACATTGATTGGTTCACGGAGTAATGCTAAAGCTTTGAAAGTTGCTTTCACCACGTTGTGTGGATTTGCAGAACCAAGTGATTTAGCCAATACGTCTGTTACACCTGCAGCTTCTAATACGGCACGCATAGAACCTCCGGCGATTACACCAGTACCATGGGCAGCTGGTTTGATCAGTACTTTTGCAGCACCTTCTTTAGCCCACTGGTCGTGAGGGATAGTACCTTTCATTACAGGAACTTTGATGAGGTTTTTCTTAGCATCCTCAATTCCTTTAGTGATGGCTTCCTGCACTTCTTTTGCTTTGCCAAGACCATGACCTACTACACCGTTTTCATTTCCTACAACTACGAGTGCAGAGAAACTGAAGGCACGGCCACCCTTTGTAGTTTTTACTACACGGTTGATGGCTACAACTTTATCTTTCAGTTCCAGATCGCCGGCTTTTACCCTGTTTACGTTAAACTTTGACATTTATACTTGTAATTAAAAGTTTGAATGTTGTTTTCTTAAAATTGAAGGCCACCTTCTCTTGCTCCGTCAGCTACTGACTTTACACGGCCATGATACAGGTACCCGCCACGGTCGAAAGTAACATCTTTGATACCCAGGTCAACCGCTTTTTTTGCTATTGCCTCTCCTACTAATTTACTTTTCTCCACTTTGTTCACCTTCTGTGCCACAATCGCTTTATCCTTTGAAGAGGCAGATGCCAGTGTCTGACCATTTGCATCATCAATCAATTGCACATAAATATCTGTATTGCTTCTGAAAACAGACAGACGGGGCTTTTGAGCTGATCCTTCGCCAATTTTCCTGCGAATACGATAGCGGATATTTTGCCTTCTTTGTGATTTTACTTTTGGATTCATCGCTTTTTATTTTCAACCCTTCCCGATAGCTATCGGGATGCCAGGTTTTTTTACTTAATTATTTACCAGCCGCTTTACCAGCTTTCTTACGTACCACTTCACCCACATAGCGAACACCTTTTCCTTTGTAAGGTTCTGGCTTACGAAGACTGCGCAATTTGGCAGCTACCTGACCTATCAATTGTTTGTCGATACCTTCCAGCGTGATGATTGGATTTTGTCCTTTCTCCTGTGCAGTTGCAACTTTAATTTCTTTAGGCACTTCAAAAATGATGTTGTGAGAATATCCCAAAGCAAGGTCTAATACATTACCCTGGTTAGCGGCTTTAAAACCCACACCAATCAATTCCAATTTTCTTTCATATCCATCAGTTACACCTTTCACCATGTTTGAAACGAGTGAACGATAGAGACCATGCAATGCACGGTGACGAATCTGGTCAGTTGGACGGGCAAATGTTATTGTTCCGTCTTTTACTTCTACTGTGATATCACGGTCAATAGCCTGCTTTAATTCGCCTTT
>CALRVH010000112.1:0-4608 GCA_943371565.1 Chitinophaga pinensis
CAAAGGACCAAACGGCCGGGTAGGCGGAGGCACAGACAAATTATCAAACCGGTATTTGAACGAATCGCAAGGAGCCAGTTTTACAGGGTTAAAAGCTAAAGCAGCTTCGAGATTACCTACCCTGATTGTAAGAAAAGAACTATCCCTCACATTACAGGTATTCGGGTCTATTGCTACCAGCATTACCTGGTAAGTACCAATGGCATTATATACATGAGAAGCATTAGGTGTGGCTGTTGTAAGATCTGGGGGACCACCTGGCACATATTCAAAATACCATTCATAGCTCTGTGCTGTTCCAATAGTATCTCTAAAATCAACAGTAAGCGGCACACAACCTGCAGTATCCCTGGGTGTACCATCAATAGCAGATTGGATTCCGCCATTTACCCCGGCGAGGTTCATGGCAATCTTAATCATTGTCAGGTTACAATTATTTGAGTTATTAACTGTAGACCATGCACCCGCTGTTGTTGGATAATTTAATGGAGGTAGTCCTAATTTACAATTGCCACAAACTGCCTGGTAGATCACACCATCAGCATCAAAACGGCTGGTGCCACCATCCACATGGTCGCAACCTGCGTTATTAGGATTGTTCTCGCCAAAAAAGCTACCGAAGAGTTGTGCCGTGGCATTTCTTTGCAAAACAAAAAAGTACAGGTCCTTGCCATCAGTAGTACTTTTTATAGCATCCGGAGTAACAGGCAGTCCGCCGGTTCCGGCACTATTAAACACATTATTTCCAAAGAAAAATCCTCCCCAACCAGAGATATATACGTTTTCGCAACGATCAACCAGGAATGCAATGGGAGAAATATTTGGTGTTGATGCACCGGAACCAAAGGCTGTTGAATAAACGTAGGTTGAAAGATCTGGCTGTAATTTGGCTATAAACTGTTTACCACCCGCATTGCTAAAAGTCGCATTAACTATTGGCCAGTTACCTGTTGTTTGGCCCATTACATAGGGAAATCCATTCCGGTCAAACTGCACACCAAATACCTGGTCAAAACCATTTGTGCCAATATAGGTGGTGCGGAGAATAGCCGAGCCATTATTGCTGATGATAGAAACATAACCATCAATACTGCCAAGATTAGATGGGTTTACAGTCCCGGCAGTATTGCCGGGCAAATCACCGCTTTCTGTTCCTCCGCCCACATAAATATTTCCGTTGGGAGCTAATGAGAGTACATATGCCGCATCATTACCGGTGCCACCCAAATAACTGGCAAAAGTTACTGCGTTAAGTGTGGGAGTTAATTTTAGAACTACTCCATCTTGTAATCCGCCACCAAATGAGCCCTGGAAAGGCAGACCGGATGTAGGAAAATTAGCCGACTGCGTAGTAGATGCTACATAAACATTTCCTGCACCATCTAATATTACCTCGCTCCGGCCATCATCACCATAGTTTCGTTGCAAGGAATTCAAATCCCTTACTTCCGATATATTTACCCCATCATCACCGGCACCTCCTATCTTTTTTGAACCAATTAATGCGGTTCCAGTTGCATTCAGTTTAGTAACAACTATATCAAAACCACCACCCACACCAACCTGGCCACCAGGATTTACAATCGGGTAGTTACCGGAATTAGAACGGCCGGCAATGACCAGGTTTCCCTGGTTGTCAACAACCAAACTATGCGGCTGTTCATTACCACCACCTCCGAGATAGGTAGCATAAACCCGGTTAGTTCCGTTGGGAGAAAGTTTTATAATACCAATATCAATAGCTCCGGCAGAGCCATTACTTAATCCACCCTGGAAAGTTGTTTGAAAAGCACCGGGTGATGCTGGAAAGCTTCCACCACCATCCAGCACAATACCTCCACCATACATACTGCCGTCTGGTCCGTAAGTAGCTGTAAAGCCCCAGTTATCAGCAGAACTTCCGGAAAAAGAACAAAAGACAACAACCGGATCTATGATTAATGTAGCTGTGGGGTCATAATTTTTTACTTCAAACCTTACCACATTATCTTTTACAACATATTTGCAACTGACTTCACTCTTTCCATTGGCCAATGATTGGTAGGTGTAAGGTGATGATTCTTTCATCTCCCCTACTGAAGTAGTAATCATCAGTTCCTTATTCTTTACCTGGAGCTTATCCACACCATCATATTTCAACGCAATTTTTGAAACATCTCCTCCAGGTCTTACTATAATATCATACTTAAGAAATCCATTGTCGGTATAATAACGAACATCAATGTTTGGGTAAACATCTTTTAATGTCATTGCCTGGTAGATCTGGCAATGACTGGCCCATTTGGATCGGTCGTTGCCATGAAAATAATTATTATACGTAGGTATTACTTTATCAGGAACCGTTTTACTATTTGGTGATGCACCCAAAAAATCAACATGCCATGCATGTGAACGAAGAACAAATTTATCAGTTGGTTTTACCGGTGAACCATCCGCATTATGTCCATGCAGGTATCGGGAAACGCCGGCAAAATCTACCGGGTTATGCTGCACAACAGTAAAGCCACCCGAACGGATAAAGAAAGATCCGTTACTTACATCCCCTTTGTATTTTACCCGGCTATCCCACTGACCTTTATTCTCAATAAATTCAATATTATTAAAGCTCTGTGCTATACCAGCAAAAGTGGTGAAGATGAATGCCGCAAAAAAGAGGAAGTGTTTCAGGGTAAAATTATTTCTATTAAAGTAACCAAATTTTGGTAGAAAAAGATTGAAAACTTCTGTTAAGAAATGTCCTCGCATAGTCATTTATTTTCTTATGGTACTGGTTCCGGTCTGTTATTGTAATATCTGCTTAATCTAATATTATGAAATTTTACTCCATGTCACGGCCCCCTTCTGTTGATTCAGGAAAGTCTTCAACCGCAAATTGTCTGCCGAAACGAGGTCAGGGTCATCTTCCAGCAATTTAGCCGCCACATTTCTCGCAATTTCCAGTATCGGCCGGTCTTGGACTATACTGGCCAGCTTAAAGTTTAACTCCCCGCTCTGTCTTGTCCCCTGTATATCACCCGGTCCCCTCAGTTCAAGGTCTTTTTCAGCGATCTCAAACCCATTGCTGGTTTCGGTCATGGTCTTGATGCGTTCCCGTGCATCATTACCCAATTTTGATCCCGATAAAAGTATGCAATAACTTTTTTCGGCTCCCCTTCCCACCCTTCCTCTTAACTGGTGTAATTGAGAAAGACCAAACTTTTCCGCACTTTCAATTACCATTACCGAGGCATTAGGCACATCCACCCCTACTTCTATAACGGTAGTGGACACCATTATCTGCGTATCATGTTCAACAAATCTTTTCATATTTAGTTCTTTCTGCTCGGCAGGTTGCCGGCCATGCACCATACTGATCCAATATTTTGGTTCCGGGAAATATGCTTTTACGTTTTCGTAGCCCTTCATCAGGTTTTCATAATCCATTTTTGCACTTTCTTCTATCAAAGGAAAAACGATGTAGACCTGCCGGCCCTTGTCAATTTCGGCCCGGATAAAATCCATCACTTTGCTGCGGTGAGATTCATACCGGTGAACGGTGGCAATGGGTTGCCGGCCAGGCGGCAGCTCATCAATTACACTATAATCAAGATCGCCATAAGCTGTCATCGCCAAAGTACGGGGTATCGGTGTTGCCGTCATTACCAGTACATGGGGTGGTATGGCGGCCTTTCGCCAAAGTTTGGCCCGTTGGGCCACCCCAAAGCGATGTTGCTCATCAATAATTACAATACCAAGATTTTTGAACTGTACCACATCCTCAATTACGGCATGGGTGCCAATAAGGATTTTTAAACTGCCTTCTTCCAGGCCTTTTACAATTTTCTTTCTTTCCGCAGCTTTGGTTGAACCGGTTAATAATTTTACCGGCACATTTATTTTTTCCAGTAAAGTGTTTATTGTTTTAAAATGCTGCTGGGCCAGAATTTCTGTTGGTGCCATCAGGCAGGCCTGGAAATCATTATCTATTGCCAATAGCATGATAAGTACAGCAACAATTGTTTTGCCGCTACCGACATCGCCCTGGAGCAGCCGGTTCATTTGTCTCCCCCTTGCTGTATCATTTCGTATTTCCTTTATCACCCTTTTCTGTGCGCCGGTTAGTTGAAAGGGAAGATGGTTTTTATAAAAATCATTAAACAAATCACCCACCTTATCAAAAACTACTCCTTTAGAAAACCTGTGACGGTTACTCCGCAATAAATTCATCCGTAACTGGGCAATGAACAATTCTTCAAACTTCAATCTTTTTATCGCCTCATTATACTCATCGGTCGTTTGTGGAAAATGAATTTGCCGGTAAGCTTTAAAGCGGCTTATTAATTTCAATTGCTTTACTACAGGATCTGGTAAGTTTTCGGGAATATCTTTCTCATGTACCATTCCCATCAGCAATTGAGTAAGCTTACCGATTTGTCTGCCACCAAGGCCTCTTACTTTTAATTTTTCAGTAGTGGAGTAAACAGGCTCCAGGAAATTTTTTCCTACTGGTTGGTCTGCCGATAGAAGTTCCAGTTCCGGGTGAACAATCTGCGGCTGGCCATTGAAATAAGTTACCCGGCCATACACAAGATAAGATTGGCCCACTTCTAATATTTTTTCTGCCCAGCT
>CALRVH010000113.1:0-4548 GCA_943371565.1 Chitinophaga pinensis
TTAATTGAAAAATTATTGAAGGTAACACCGAGTGTTCCGGTAAGGCCTACTCCACCTCCCCAACCAGCTGATAGTTCTAACTGGTCAGAAGATTTTTCTTCCAGCTTCCAGTTGATGTCCACGGTTCCATCATCAGCATTCGGGACTACACCCGGGTTAATTGTTTCCTGGTTAAAATATTGCAAGTTGGCCAATTCTCTTTGTGAACGGATAAGGTCGGAACGGCTGAACAACTCACCCGGAACTGTTCTCAACTCACGGCGGATTACATGGTCTTTTGTTTTTTCATTACCCGCAATCGTTACATTCTTTATTCTCGCCTGGGGTCCTTCGGTGATTCTTATTTCATGGTCAATCGTATCGTTATATACAGCTGTTTCAATGGGCTCTACTCTAAAAAACAGGTAGCCATCATCCATATACAAACCGCTGATATCACCACCTTCCTGTGTAAGCTCTTTACCAAGGCGTTTGTTCAGGATATCAATATTGTAAACATCCCCTTTATTGATACCCAGGTAAAGATTGAGTATTGAATCAGGATATTTTGCATTGCCCTTCCAGATAATATTGCCAAAGTAATACCTTCTGCCTTCATCTACTTTCAGGTCAACATTCATGTTGCCCTTTTGTGTATTGATCGTGGTATCGTCAATTATCTGGGCATCACGATAACCTAATGAATTATAATAATCGAGCACTTTGTTCTTATCTTCTTCAAACTTGGTCTCATTATATTTTGCACCACTAAGTTTGAAACGGAAATAAGGATCTAATAATTTTTTTGTTTTGCTAAGCGAAAGGAAGCCCCATTCTTTTACATATTCCTTAAAAGAAAATGGTTTGGTGACACCGTAAGGGCTTGGAGTATTGTCTGAATACAGGGTAGCCTTACTCATTTCTTTGGTACCCTTCATTTGTTTTTTCAGTCGTAGTCCGTCTACATTTTTATTCCCAAAATAGCGGATGTTATCAATGTGGATCTTTTTGCCCTTGTCCACATAAATAGTCATGGCATTGGAATTGACAAAAACCGTATCAGGTACTTCCTCGATCTTTACAGAAACATTCAAGTAAGCTTTTTCAGTATAAAACTTAGTAACCTTCTCAACAATTTCCCGTCGGGTATTTTCTGTAATGATGGTTTGTTTGGCCAGGTTCACCTTTCCCAATATCTCTTCTTCTTCTGATTTAGTAACACCAACGAATTTAAAATTGCCAAGCCTTGGACGTTCTACTACGGCTATTTCAATCCAGACTTTATCATCCTGCACCTGTGTTACATATACCTGTACTCCTGAAAAAAAACGCTGGCGCCAAAGTGCCGCAATTGATTTAGCAAAAATATCTGTACCAGGATATATAAATTTATCGCCGGCCTGAAGGTTGGTGATAGAATAAACGATGGAAGTGTCCAGGTGTTTAATTCCGGTAATGTTTACGGCGGCTATTGTGTACTCCTTGGGTATCTTGGAATTTTTCCATTCGATAAGTTTAGGGTCAACGGAGGTAGGATTTGTTGTATCTGCTACCTGGGCCTGTACCGAAAATACAGATACCGCTACAGTCATCACAGTAATGCCAAACCTTAGTAAAAATCTTTGCATGATTGATTATTCAAAGTCAGTTTCAAAATGAGCCGGATTAACCGCTAAAGGCTTGTTTTACAAGCCCACCCCTTCTGGTTGAGGCGGCAAAATAACGGTAAATAATTGAAGTCTTTGTTAAAGAAAACAGGAAGTAGGGAGTATTAAATAAGAAAGAGGGCTAAAAGCCTGATATTTCTTCCTTTTCATCCAATTAATCATGTTTTAGCAGGCTAAAAACCGGGCTTAACTGGTCACTACCTGATCGCTGGTCTTTCCAAACCTTCTTTCCCGGTTTTGATAGTCAAGAATGGCCTCATAAAGGTTCTCTTTTCTGAAATCCGGCCAGCGGACATTCGTAAAATATAACTCGGCATAAGCCAATTGGTAGAGTAAAAAATTACTGATACGATACTCGCCACTGGTCCGTATCATTAATTCGGGGTCGGGAAATCCACTGGTACAGAGATATTGCTGGAGGGTGTCCTGGTCAATATTTTCTACACTCAACCGGCCACTTTTTACCTCCCATGCTATACTTTTTACTGCATTCAATAACTCCCATCTGCCACTATAGCTCAATGCCATAATCAGGTTAAGGCCGGTATTATCTTTGGTAATGTCAAGTGCCTCGTTCAGTTCCTTCTTGGCATATTCGGGCAACATACTCATATCGCCAATTACATGTAGCCTGATATTATTCTTATCCAGGCTTTCTACTTCTTTACGGATTGTACTTACCAGCAGTTCCATCAAACCGATCACCTCGTACTCGGGTCTGTCCCAATTTTCGGTTGAAAAAGCATACAAAGTCAGGTATTCAATACCAAGCTCAGCAGATCCTTCTACAATGTTCCTTACGCTTTCTACCCCATGAAAATGACCAAAGAGCCTGTCTTCTCCTTTCTCTTTGGCCCAACGACCATTACCATCCATGATAATGGCAATGTGGCGTGGTAATTTTTCTTTATCTATTTTTTCTAAAAGTGTTGACATAAATCTTGTTCCAAAACCCGGGCAAAGTTATTGCTGATTGACCGCATTCAATGTAATTAGTAAAAAAAGAATGCCTCCGCAATGGAGGCATCCAGTAAAATACTATGAATCAACAGCTATTACCGGAAAAAAATTTAATTTCTTCCCCAAACAGCTACCCTTGATTTTCCTCTGACAAAACCTTTTGTTTCGTACCAGAATTCAATCTTGGTAAGATGTCTCAAACCGCCTTCCATGTCAATAACACGGCTTTCACTTCCCTGTGCAAAACGATTGCGTAGTTCCACATTCTGCGTTGACCCGTTATCAAAATGAATGATCATTTTGTACATTTTCAACGGACCATCAGTTACTTTTAGTTTTATCTGTCTAACATCATCTTTCCAGTTTCCAAAATGAATAACATCATGATCTGCTCCAAAGCCTACATTTTTATCTTCCAGGAAAAACCATTCTCCTGCATTTCCTTTTAAAGGAGAATTTGTTGACGTAAACGCAGTAGTAAGACTGAAAATAGCAACGATTATAGTGCTAAATAAAATTTTTGTCAGGCGCATAATAGATAAGTGTTTGGTTAATTAATAAGTTTAGTGTGATAGACCACCGATCAAATACAGTAGTTTAATGTAACTGCTAAATAATAGCAATATTGCATATTCCCACTAACCCATCGGGGTGATTTTTGCTGCTAACCTGAACCCTTGCTTAATTAGCCGTAGGGCACTTATATGACTGAAGATTGAACATAATATGAAACATAGCCGTAACAAACTGGTCCTTCTGCTTACTATTGCCCCGCTGTCTTCCCGGAATACCAATAGGTTCACCAAGCTCATACGACCTGTCGCTTAATAACTGTGCATTGGATATACTGCCATCGGGATTGAGAGGAAATGCTGCAGGGTCAACATAGGTTTTACTTACATCATCTAAATAATCTGTATTCGAAAACCGATGTAATACTTCAAAACCAATATTGATCCTTTCATTGAATGAATATTTTATACCGCCGCCGAATGGTATACTGATTCCCATGGAGCTATATTGTTTGCGGTCAGGATATAAACTGCTACCCTGTCCTTCTGTACCCAATGGTCTGAGGAATACCTTTTCATCTCTCAGGTAAGCATAGGGATCATAACTAAAGACACCGGCACCAAATGTTATGTAAGGAGTGAAACTGTATTGTGGCTCACCGGGCATAAAGCGAAAGAAATTAAAATCGCCCTGTAATGTCAATTCCCAAACCTTGCTGTTAAAGCTCAGGTTACGGCTATACATATATTGGTTATGCGTATTATATTGGTCTGAATAGCCTAATTGAGCAAAGGTTGCGCCAAGCCGTATGGCGATATAATTACCCATGTTCTTGCGGAAAAATATACTGGCAGCCAGTTTTGCGGTGTTGAGACGGGCCCGGGTGTTCAGGTCGCCAAAATATTGACCAGCCCCAATGCCTATTCCAAACTCTCCTTCCTGTACGACAGCATCTTGTGCTGAAACAGCAGTTCCAGAAAAGAGGGTAACAGCGGAAAAAGCAACAGCAACAAAAAACTTCTTCATCATAACTTAAAATATGGTTCGGGATTAGCTTAGAACGATAAAAATAAGATTTTCTTATAATTATACGGCTATTTTAGTTCCGCTTGTCCAGGCCCCAGGTAAGCTTATTGCGAAGGGTTTGCAGGAAATTATTCTCACTCAGGCGGACCAGGTTGATGTCAAAACTCTCTTTTTTAACGGCTAACTGGACATCTTTACTGACAATTTCCCTCCGGGAATCCAACGCACAGATGATTTGCTCTGACCGGCTCTCAATTTCAAAGGAGATAATATTATTATCAGGAACTATGATGGGGCGAACATTCAGGTTATGCGGAGCCACCGGCGTTATCACAAAACTGCCAGAATCAGGAAATACCACCGGGCCATTGCAGCTCAATGAATAACCCGTGGAGCCGGTAGG
>CALRVH010000114.1:0-4420 GCA_943371565.1 Chitinophaga pinensis
ATATTACAATAATGGATTTGGATTTGCCCGGCTTAACCGGAATAGAAGCTATTATGATTTTGAAGTCAAGCTATTCCAATGCCAAATTTTTAGTACTTACCAACTATAGTGATGATGATAAACTATTTAATGCGTTGAGGGCAGGAGCAGATGGCTATTTGCTGAAAAAGGATTCATACAACAATTTGGAATCGGCCATTATTTCAATTTTAGATGGGGGAGCTCCAATGACACCGGAGATCGCCAAAAAAGTAATTAATTATTTTCAGAAAACTAATGATTTGAATGACTTTCACAGTTTAACTGAAAAGGAAAAAGTGATCCTGGAATTCTTGGTTGACGGATATTTATATAAAGAAATCGCAGCAAAACTTTCTGTTTCTATTGATGCGATAAAAAAACACACACCCAATATTTACCAGAAATTGCATGTTAGGTCGAGGAGTGAGGCTATAAAGAAATATTTTACCCGCTAACAAGATTTCAGCATCGAATGGGAAAGTGAATACTAAGCACCTCAATCGTCAGCGATATTTTGCAAAGAGTTTTTAAATGCAATACTTGATGTAGTTGTGCCGATTAATCTAATTGAAGATCATCATTGCCATCTCCAAGTAGATTCAAATCAACATCGTTTCCGGAAATCCCTTCAATTGAACCTGAAATATGAGACGAGTTGTCGATTATCCCCTGGATCATTTTGCGTTTCTTTTGCCAGTTTTTTTCAAAGTCCTCTTTTTCTTTGTCTAATTGTATCTGAAGCCCTCTGAAACTTTCTCTCATTATCTGAAGACTTCTCCGGAACTCCTGACCGGTGATATAATCATAAACGGCCACCATTTTATCTCCCTTGTTTTCCTGGATTTTTCTTGTTTCAGCAATTTTTATTATGGCATTACGCAACACATTCACCAAGCTTTTAGCTTCATAAAATGAGCAGAGATAAACTCCTTGCTTTTCGCCAAACTGTGACATGTCCTTTGGAAATGCTTTGGTGACTATTACAGCAATGTCGGCTCCCTGGTTATGCATATCAGATTTTAGTTTCTCTATCCAATCAGCACTAAAATTTTCAGTCCGTTTGCTTTCAAAAATGATCTTCCCGCATTCCTGCCCGGTATTGTTCCTGATGATTTGTATGCAATCTGCCCCCCGAACACCTTTACCGACTTCAGTTATTATGTCAAACGGGAAAGCCGCTCGGAGCATTTCTTCCAAGGCAAGTTCCTGTGCTTCACCTTGTGACTGCATCGAGCCTTGCTCGGCTTTGCGTCTCATTTCTTCTGCCAGCTTTTTTTGACCTTCGAGTTTTTCTTCCATTTCTTTAAGCTTCAGCATGAATTCAGTTTCCTTCGCATTGATGCGTTGTTCTTCTAATTTCCTGATTTCAATAGACAACTTTTCTCTCTCTTCCTGTAATTTTTTCTGGACTGATAATTCAAGCTCGGCTTCTCTATTTTTTAGCTGCTGTTCTTTCTTTAAAAACTCAAGTTGTTGCTGGCGGGCTTCTTTTAATTTTTCTTCATTGTCTTTATTGTATTGTTCAGCCATTTTCAGCTTGTGTTCAAAATCAGCTGATACATTTTTCCGGATATTTTCTTCCAGTGATTGTTGCAGTTTCTTTTTTTCTTCTTCCAGTTTAGCCTGGTATTCGTCATTCTTCTTTTTTTGCCAATCGGCGGCTTTTGAACGCAATTCTTTCTCCACTTCCTCACGGATTGCATCAGTTGGCTCAAACTGGTGACCACAATTGGGACATTTTATCTCTGTTGCCATTTATGCTGAGTTTATTTCAAATTTACAAATAAAAAAAGCGACTCAGTTTACTGAATCGCTTTCAAAAAGTGCCCCGGAACGGAGTTGAACCGTTACGACCGTTGCGGGTCACAGGATTTTAAGTCCTGCGTGTCTACCAATTCCACCACCAGGGCAAGCCAAAAAAAATCCCTCCACCAAAGGAGGAAGGATTCCTGGAGCGGAAGACCGGGCTCGAACCGGCCACCCCGACCTTGGCAAGGTCGTGCTCTACCAAATGAGCTACTTCCGCATATCGTTTGCCAGACTCTATATCAGGCAATTAAAAGAACTAAGGGGTCGCAAAAATAGGGCATGAGCCCTTTTTAAAAAAATTTTAGCGAAACTTATTTATACTTAGGAGTATATAATGTGCTTTCCTGAACCGGAACTTCTGTTTTGCTGTAACGCTTCGTGTATAGCATGAAGCAACCACCTAAAACAAATGCTACGATACATGCTACTTGCAGATAAAATAGGAAAGCAGAAGAAGATACCCAGTTGTGGGCAAAGTCTTTGTCCTGAATCTTTTGTAATTCCTGCTGGTATTCCTGGTTATTACTCATAATCCGGTTTTGTGGTGCAAAAATAAGGGTTCAGTCTAAAAAATCACTTTGTTTTACCCACAATTTCATCAAAATACTTCTTCTTTTTGGCGAAATGCTGCCATACCATATTCTTTTGTAAGTAACCAGCTAAAGTTCCTTTTTTGGTTTTAGGAAACACACTTTTCTTTTGGTAGAATAACCACCACTTAATAAATGCCACTTGTGCCCTGAGTATGGCAATAAAATATCCGCCATCACCTGTCAATAAACCTTTCCACGCAGAAACGCCATCCAGGAAATTTCTTACCGGCATCACCCATAATTTTTTTACAAAAGGCAAATTCTTTGACAGCATTATCCTGTTGTTCCTGAAATTGAGGTACGTCTTTAGCGAATTTCCCCTTGGTAATGTGCCGCCGCCGACATGATAAACAACCGATGCAGGACAGGAATAGATTTTATACCCGGCCAGTTGTATTCGCCAGCATAGATCAATTTCTTCCTGGTGGGCAAAAAAGTATTCATCAAAGCCTTTCATTTCGTGAAAAACGGCGGGACGAATAAACAAGGAGGCTCCACTTGCCCAAAAGATCGGCTCTGTTTGATCATACTGCCCTTTATCTGTTTCAATAATGTCAAAGACTCTTCCCTTGGCGAAGGGGTAGCCGTATTTATCTAGCCAGCCACCAGCAGCACCCGCATATTCAAAAGTCGTTTTGTCCTTGTAGGAAAGGATCTTTGGCTGGCAGGCAGCAATATTTTTATCTGTTTCTAACAAGTTCACCATTGGTAACAGCCAGCCGGCCTGCACTTCCACATCAGAATTGAGCAACAAGTAATAATCGGCCTGTACCTGTTTTAATGCTTCATTATAACCTTTTGCAAAGCCGTAGTTTTTTGTAAATCGGATAAGCCGGATCAGCGGATACTGTGTTTCAAGAAATGTGATTGAATCATCTGTTGATCCGTTGTCGGCAACAATTATTTCATAGTTGTCATAATTGGTTGACAGTACAGAAGGAAGGAACTGTTCAAGGTATTTTCTTCCATTCCAGTTTAATATGACAATCGCAACTTTAGGTGAAGGGTTCAATGTGCTGTAAATATTTATTCAAAAATAAGGTAAGCCGGTTTATCCTTGTTAAATTCGAAATATGTTTAGGCAAATATTAAACTGGCGGACTGCTTTGGCTTTAGTGGCTATTTTTATTGTAAGCGGGACCATTATTTACTCACAATACCTGGCGAAGAAGATAGCAAGGGAAGAAAGGCAAAAAGTAGAGCAGTGGATAAGAGCCAGCCAGTTTATTCTTACTTCACCCGGCGATGCTGATATTACGATTGCTTCGACGATTGTTACAGAGAATACATCAATACCAATTATTGAAACTGATGAAAAAGATAGTGTTACACAACATATTAATCTCGATTCAACCAAAGCTGCCAATAATGCCTCCTATGTACGTAAAAAACTAAAGCAGTTTAAGTCTCAAAATAAGGCTATTGAATGGGTGGTACCTGACAGCACAGGTCGTAAAAATTTGTATTACTATGGTAATTCCAAACTGCTTAATGAAGTTCGTTACTACCCGATTATCCAGCTTTGTATTGTTGCGTTATTTATAATTATCACCATTTTTTCTATTCGCAGCAGTTATAGATCAACACAAAACCAGGTATGGGCCGGTATGGCAAAAGAAACTGCCCACCAGTTAGGCACACCTGTATCTTCATTAGAGGGCTGGGTGGAAATGCTGAAGGAAACTTCTGGTAATGAAAAAATAGTGCAGGAGTTGGGAAAAGATGTTGACCGGTTAAGATTAGTGTCTGATCGTTTCGGCAAAATAGGCAGTACGCCTCATTTAGAGGAAATGGACTTATTAAACCAGATCAATAGTATGGTTGATTATATGCGGAAGAGGGCGACAGGTAAAATTAATTTTTCCGTCATTACTCATGGTCAGTTGCCTGTTATTGGAAAAGTTTCAGGACCACTATTTGATTGGGTTATTGAGAACCTGTTGAAGAATGCATTAGATGCTATGGAAGGAAAAGGTAGTATTACCGTTGATGTTACT
>CALRVH010000115.1:0-4092 GCA_943371565.1 Chitinophaga pinensis
ATATTTCTGGAAACGGCCCACCCTGTTAAATTTCCCGATTCCGTGGAAAGCATTACTGGTAAACCTGTTCAAATTCCTTTATCCCTTCAGCCAATGATGAAAAAAGAGAAGCAGCGCATTCTTATAAAGCCATTGTACAACGAGTTGAAAGAATTTCTCCTTAATAAGTCCTGAAATGGTATGTGCCGGTGAGCAATCGTAATGATTAACTGGCAAAAAACAGAACAGCCATATTTGCCACTTGAAGCTACAGGTATTAATTTTGCATCAGTATGCAGGACATCGAGCCGTTTTATAACTGGAGACATATATATATCAGCGAAGAAGACAAGCTGTCGCCTTTCTTCGGAAGGACTTATTCGGAATTTGAGTTTTCCCAGACTGTCTATAATTACTACATCCACCCGCAATGGGATGACTTTGGTAGCCGGACTTTATACCTGAAAGTATTGCTGGCTGATTACGAGGAAAAATATGCCGTCATAGAAATGATAGGAGAGTGGAATGATGCTATAGAAAACGATATCATGGAGTTGAAACGGGAAGTCCTGGAAAAATTTATGGAGGAGGGCATTTTCAAATTCATTCTAATAGGAGAGAATGTGCTCAATTATCATAGCGACGGAAAAGATTACTACGAGGAACTGTATGAAGAAACGGCAGATGAAAATGGTTGGGTCGTTTGTTTAAACATGCCTGAACAAACCCAGTATGACTTTAAACATGCCAGGCTCAACAGGTATGTAGAACTGATGGAATTGGAGAATTGGAGAACTTACAAGCCTTTTCATTTGTTTAAGAAGATAGACAATGAATTAATGGCAAGATTAGATAATTAGTCATTTTAATTGAATTTGGGATATTGATATATATCAGTAAAACTTTTGTCCAATTTTGGCCATTGGACACTATTTTTGCAGAAATAGATTACTCCTCTAAGAACGACGCTTATGAAATGGTCTGAACTGTTTACTTCCTCGATTGGTAAAAAGTGGGTGATGGCGCTGACGGGTATTTTCCTGATTTTATTTCTGATTGTACATGTGGCGTTGAATGCTACTATCTGGGCTAATGATGGCGGCAAGATGTTTGAAGCAGGAGCTCATTTTATGGGTTCTAATATCGTACCCCGCCTTCTGGAAATCGGATTGATGGCTGGAATCCTTTTACATATTCTACAAGGGGTGATGCTGGAGCTTCAAAATCGTAGCAAAAGAAAGAAAGGTTATACAGTTGCGATGGGTAGTAAAGGCAGCAAATGGTACAGCCGCAGCATGGGTTTGCTGGGTACATTAATATTGTTGTTCCTTATTATGCACCTTGCACATTTTTGGGTACCTAACCGTAGCAACCAGGGTTGGCTATTAGGTCCTGAAATTTCTTTATATGAGAAAATGAAAGAAGTGTTTCAAACTGATTGGGTGGTAATTCTATATGTATTGGGATGCATTTCACTGGCCTGGCATTTACTGCATGGATTTCAAAGTGCATTCAGAACGGTGGGAGTGAGCAATAAAAAATATTTGAGTTTACTGAATGCAATTGGAATAGGGTTTTCTATCATCGTTCCATTGGCTTTTGCGTTGATGCCATTGAGTTTTTATTTGGGATGGATTAATTGAGTCGGAAGTCATTAGTCAGGAGTCGGTAGTAAAACCCTGAAAGAGGCGAAGTTGACTAAGTTACAAATGCTGATACTTCGACAAACTCAGTAGCGAACAGAACGATGAAGAGTGCGACGCAACTGGGATGCCATGTAAAGCTGAAGCTGGGTAAATAAAAATAATTAGCACATTAGCATATTATCACATTATCAAATTGATTTATGTTGGATTCAAAAATTCCCGCAGGTAAGTTAGAAGAAAAATGGGTGGACTATAAAGGCCATTGCAAATTGGTGAACCCTGCCAATAAAAGAAAATTAGAAATCATTATCGTTGGTACTGGTTTGGCGGGTGCTTCTGCAGCAGCTGCATTGGGAGAACTGGGCTATAAAGTAAAAGCATTTTGTTTTCAGGATTCTCCAAGAAGGGCTCACTCCATTGCGGCACAAGGTGGTATCAATGCCGCCAAGAATTATCAGAATGATGGTGATTCGGTTTTCCGTTTATTTTATGATACCGTGAAAGGCGGTGACTACCGTGCAAGAGAAGCAAATGTGCATCGGTTGGCTGAAGTGAGTGTGAATATCATTGATCAATGTGTGGCGCAAGGTGTGCCGTTCGCCAGAGAATATGGCGGATTGTTGAATAATCGTTCCTTCGGTGGCACACAAGTAAAAAGAACTTTTTATGCGGCCGGACAAACTGGGCAGCAATTATTGATAGGAGCTTACCAGGCATTGGAAAGACAAGTGGCATTGGGCAATGTAACGATGTATAGCCGCCATGAAATGCTGGATGTGGTGATGGTAGAAGGAAAGGCGAGAGGAATCATTGCCCGCAATTTGGTGAACGGAGAATTGGAAAGACATTTTGGTCATGCAGTATTATTATGTACTGGTGGTTATGGTAATGTATTTTATTTATCTACCAACGCCATGGGAAGTAATGTAACCGCTGCATGGAAAGCACATAAAAAAGGAGCAACATTTGCAAATCCTTGTTTTACACAAATTCACCCAACTTGTATTCCGGTGAGTGGCGACCATCAATCGAAACTGACATTGATGTCCGAATCACTAAGAAATGACGGACGTATCTGGGTGCCGAAACAAAAAGGCGATAAGCGAAAAGCCAATGATATTCCGGAAGAAGAAAGAGATTATTACTTAGAGAGAAGATACCCGGCTTTTGGAAATTTGGTTCCGAGAGATGTAGCATCAAGAGCAGCAAAAGAAAGATGTGATGCCGGTTATGGTGTAGGAACTACCGGACAAGCAGTGTATTTGGATTTCAAATTCAACCTGATCAATAAATACGGAAAAACAGAAGCTGGTAAATTAGGAATCGAAAATCCTGATTTAGAAACATTGATGCGGTTGGGTAAAGAGGTAGTGAAAGAGGAGTATGGTAACCTGTTTGATATGTATGAAAAGATCACCGGTGAAAATCCGTATGAAGTGCCGATGAGAATTTATCCTGCCGTGCATTATACTATGGGCGGCCTTTGGGTAGATTATGAATTGATGACGAATGTGAAAGGTTTGTATTGTTTGGGCGAAGCCAACTTCAGCGACCATGGTGCAAATCGTCTTGGTGCATCTGCATTGATGCAGGGATTGGCCGATGGTTATTTTGTTATTCCTTACACCATTGGTAATTATTTGGCGGATGAAATTGCAACAAAGCCAATTCCTTTGACGCATGAAGCATTTGAACAAACAGAGAAATCCGTTGCGGATAGAATTAATACCTTAATGAACATTAAGGGCAAGCAAACTGTTGAAAGTTTTCACAAGCGTCTTGGTAAAATAATGTGGGAGAAATGCGGAATGGCCCGTAATGCACAAGGATTACAAGAAGCCATCACAGAGATACAAGCATTAAAGAAAGAATTCTGGAGTGATGTTCGTATTCCGGGAACTATCAATGAAATGAATCCTGAATTAGATAAAGCAGGTCGTGTAGCTGATTTTATTGAGTTAGGAGAACTGATGTGTAAAGATGCTCTCAATAGGAATGAAAGTTGTGGGGGACACTTCCGGGAAGAAAGCCAGACAGCAGAAGGTGAAGCAGAAAGAAAAGATGATGAATTTGCGTATGTAGCGGCCTGGGAATATGCAGGAGAGAGCAATTGGAATTTACATAAGGAGCAATTGAATTTTGAAGTGGCGAAGCCGACGCAACGGTCGTATAAGTAATGTGAGAATATGGAAATGTGGAAATGTGAAAATGGGGGTCGTTTTGTATTTTTAATACATAATCAACCCTTAATTTTTTACATATGGAAACTAAAAATGTTATTGTTGAAAAATCATTGGACTTTGGAGTTGAGATCGTTAAGTTCTGTGAATTGTTAGATGAGAAAAGAAAGTATGTTGTTTCAAAACAGTTGTTGCGGAGTGGTACATCAATCGGGGCAAATGTTTTTGAATCGCAACATGCAGAAAATAAGGCTGATTTTGTTCATAAACTGAAAATCGCCGTTAAA
>CALRVH010000116.1:0-4057 GCA_943371565.1 Chitinophaga pinensis
AAAAATTGAATGATATGCGGTCCCGCATTGCCGGGGTAAGGAGGTTTCTTTGACGTCGAAAACCGACGATATAAAATTGAAGAAGACAAGCAGCTTTCGTTAAGTCCCGGTTTCTGGGACGACAACAAAAGGGCTACCGAAATTCTCAAAAACACCAAAGTAAATGAGTATTGGGTAAAACTCTATGAGACCACTGAAACGGCCGTAGAGGATTTTGCTGTGCTCTTCGAATTCTGGAAAGGCGGCGATGCTACCGAAGAAGAAACAAAAGTTGCGTATGACCAGGCACTTACCTTATTGGATGATGCAGAATTTAAAGCCACACTGAACGAACCGGAGGATGAACTACCCGGTGTATTACAAATAAATTCCGGTGCCGGTGGTACCGAAAGCCAGGACTGGGCCGAAATGCTGGCCCGTATGTACCGCATGTATGGCGAGAAACAAGGCTGGAAAGTAACCGAACTGGATTGGCAGTGGGGTGATGGTGCAGGTATAAAAACCTGTACGTTACAATTTGATGGACCTTTTGCCTACGGGTTTTTAAAAGCAGAAAGTGGTGTGCATCGCTTAGTTCGTATTTCTCCATTTGATAGTAATGCCCGGCGACATACTTCTTTTGTAAGTGTGTATGCTTATCCGTTGGTGGATGATACGATCAACATTGAAATAAATCCGGCGGATGTGAAAATGGAAACCAGCCGCAGTGGTGGTGCCGGTGGGCAAAACGTAAACAAAGTAGAAACGAAAGTACAGCTAACGCATATTCCCACAGGTATTGTAGTAGTGTGTCAACAGGACAGAAGTCAGTTGGGTAACAGAGAACTGGCCATGCAAATGCTAAAGAGCCGTTTGTATGAACAGGAATTGCAAAAACGCAATGCACTAAAAGATGCGACGAATGCCAAGAAGAAAAAGATAGAGTGGGGCAGCCAGATACGTTCCTATGTTTTTCATCCGTATAAAATGATCAAAGACCATCGTACTGATTATGAAGTGGGTAATATTGGTCCGGTGATGGATGGTGAGTTGGATGGCTTTATAAAGGCGTACCTTATGTCGGAGAAAGAAGGACAAAGTTAATTGCACGCCAAGGCGCAAAGACGCAATTTGTATTCTTAGCGACTTTGCGTCTTTGCGAGAAAATATTTTTATCGAATTAAAAATACAACCATGAGTATCGGAACTTTTTCTTACCCCATGCCGGTGAATGAACCGGTACTTTCTTACGGACCTAATAGTCCTGAAAAGAAAAGACTCAAAGAAGTGCTGGCTGAATTAAAAAGCAGCGAGATCGATGTGCCTATGTATATCGGCAGCAAAGAAGTGAGAACAGGTAAAAAAGTGGCCATGCATCCGCCGCATGAAACGAAACATACACTCGGTTATTTTCATGCAGGTGAAGAAAAGCATGTGGTACAAGCCATCGAAGCAGCATTAGCTGCTAAAGAAAGCTGGGCCAATACAAGTTGGGAAAACCGTGCAGGAATATTTTTAAAAGCGGCTGATCTCTTAGCTACAAAATATCGCCCCTATATTAATGGCACAACAATGCTGGGACAAAGCAAGAATGCTTTTCAGGCAGAAATTGATGCGGCGTGTGAGCTGATCGATTTCTTACGTTTCAATGTACATTTCTTATCAGAGATATATAAACAACAACCCATCAGCAGTCCGGGTATGCACAACCGGATGGAGTATCGTCCGCTGGAAGGGTTTGTACTGGCGATTACACCATTTAACTTCACAGCCATCGGTGGCAATCTGCCAACATCTGCTGCCATGTGTGGTAATGTGGTGGTTTGGAAACCGGCCAATACACAGATATACGCTGCGCAAATGACAATGCGGATTTTAAAAGAAGCTGGTTTGCCTGATGGTGTTATCAACCTGATTTATGTAGATGGACCAACGATCGGTAAAGTATGTTTTAATCACCGTGATTTTGCTGGTGTACATTTTACCGGATCCACAGGTGTATTTAATAACATGTGGGAAACAATCGGTAAGAACATGTCGAATTACAAATCCTATCCAAGAATAGTAGGGGAGACAGGCGGTAAGGATTTTGTACTGGCACATAAAAGTGCAGATCCGGATGTAGTGGTTACTGCATTGTTGCGGGGTGCCTTTGAATTCCAGGGACAGAAATGTTCTGCAGCATCAAGAGCATATATTCCATCCAATATGGCAGAAGAGGTCAAAAAGAAATTGATTGCCGGGGTGAAGAGTTTTAAAATGGGTACAGTAGAAGACTTTACCAATTTTGTAAATGCAGTGATCGATGAAAAAAGTTTCAACAGTATCAAACGTTATATTGATAATGCAAAAAAAGACCCCAAAGCTGAAATTTGGGTAGGTGGAAAATGCGATAGCAAGGAAGGTTGGTTTGTGCAGCCCACGGTGATTGAAGCAAAGAGTCCGAAGTATGTGACCATGTGCGAGGAAATTTTTGGGCCGGTTCTCACTGTTTATATTTATCCGGCTAATGGTTTTGAAAAAGTGCTGGAACTGGTTGACACAACTTCTCCTTATGCGTTAACAGGTGCGGTTATTTCCAAAGACAGGGATGCTGTAGAATTAGCAACTAATAAATTAAGAAATGCTGCCGGTAATTTTTACATCAATGATAAGCCAACAGGTGCAGTTGTCGGGCAGCAACCATTTGGCGGCGCCAGGGGAAGTGGTACCAACGATAAAGCAGGTTCTATTTTAAATTTGTATCGCTGGTTAAGTGCAAGAACAATTAAGGAAACATTTAATCCGCCAACGGATTATAAGTATCCATTCATGAATGAATCGTAAAATAAGATAAGTACAGCAATCAATCTTCTTTGCACATTCTTACTAACTCAAGGTATTCTGGAAGTGATTTAAAAATTTTCCTCATTTCTTTTATATCCCCGCAGCTTATTGCTCCGGCTGTGTATAATTCTTTATACAATTGGAATGCTTCTTTAAATTCATTAGTTCTTAAATACGACTCAATAAGGTACAGTTTCAGATCCGCCTGTTCTTCTTCCGAATAATTTTTTAGTTTATTAGTAATTGCCTCCCGGATTTCATCTTCTTTGTTAGATTCTACCAGGTGATCTACCAAGGCATAGAGGTAAAACACTTCAGTGCTATCCAATTCAACTGCCCTTTCGTAATATGTAGTAGCTGTTTCTTGATCATAGAATTCCTCTTTTGTCTGCATTGCAAGTGTAAAATAATAATCGGCGGAATCAATATTATCCCTGAGTAAAACAATTACAGAATCAAGTGAGGTTGATAAGGGGATTGCTTTCAGTTTGTATTCTAATCTTATCCTGAGCAGCCTGTAATAAACGGTGTCATTATATTTATAAAGCGGGGTTATAAGCCGGCTGACAATTGCGGAGTCAAGGTTGCCTTTCCTCTCCAGATAGTCACCAAGTTCAATGTAGGGCATCGCATAATCTGGAAACAGTTCAATTGCTTTGAGATAGTAATTAATTGATTTTTCTTCTTGTTTTAAATCCATGGCCAGCTCGGCCATATTGATCAGGATACATTTAGTACACTCAAAAGTCTGGTAAAGTGTATCTTTTTCAAGCACCTCTTCAAAATATGCCAGGGCCTTTTTTGAATTCTTTTTCTTTTTATAACAAATTCCAAGATAATATTTGGGTATTAACCAGTCCGGGCTGCTTTTCAGCGATCTTTCAAAGAATTCTATAGCTTTTACCCAATTGTGTTTCTCCATCTCTACCGCACCTTTAGCGGTAAGGAGATACGCAGCATCGGGCTCCTGTATAATTGCTGAGTCAATGATAAGTTCAAGCTTATCTACCGGAGGTTTATTCTGCCAAGTCGTTTTATTCATTACCTCCAGGTATCTTTTCAGATTCAGGATATGTTTTTCATGCGGTAATTTCAGATCGTTATTATCAATGAACTGTTGTAGCATGTCTATACCAGCATTAAAATCACCCTCACTTACCAATTTTTTCCCAACAAAAGAGTTGTTGATGATTTCCTGCGATTCATTCATCAGTGCTGATAATAATTCACCATTCGCCCTGAACTGGATATC
>CALRVH010000117.1:0-3968 GCA_943371565.1 Chitinophaga pinensis
CCGGACTACAACAAAGGATAACGATTGACGTTTCTTTTCTGCCGACAGATATTTATTATATTCAAATATTTGATGGAAAAACCTGGGAGGCAAAGCAAATATCTATCAAACGATAGTAGCAGCTAAAGCATTATGTTGCTTTAACCTGAATATTTATTAAAAAAAGGGACTGAGATTTTAATCTCTCAGTCCCTTTTTTATTTTGAACGCCTTTCCCAACTATGCAATTTCTAGTACCATCTTACGGATATATACAGGTTTTGTATAATAAATAAGTAGAAAAACAGCCAGCATAACACAAACATCTTTTTAAAACAAGGTCATTGCGCCTATATTTGCCCTGATTGGCATGCCTTTATGCAGTAAACTGCTTATTTTTTGCGCCAAAACGACTAATTTAGCAACCATAGATAGTACAGAATTGACTGCCATGGAGTACGAAATCAAACAACACGACAAATTCAAATACATTGAAGAAGGCAACGGGGAGCCGCTGGTGCTGCTGCATGGCCTGTTTGGAGCACTGAGCAATTTTGCCAGCCTTATTGAATATTTCCGCCAGCATTACAAAGTAGTGGTACCAATTTTACCGTTGCTGGAAATGGATATTCTGCATACTTCCGTCGGTGGCCTTGCCAAGTATGTCCATAAATTTATAGAAGCAAGAGATTACCAGGGTGTTCACTTATTGGGCAACTCACTGGGCGGCCATGTTGGTTTAGTACATACACTGAAACATCCCGAAAGAATAAAATCGCTGACACTAACCGGAAGCTCTGGCCTTTTTGAAAATGGTATGGGTGATAGTTATCCGAAAAGAGGCGACTATGAGTACATTAAGAAAAAAACCGAACTGACTTTTTATGATCCTGCAATGGCCACTAAAGAGTTAGTAGATGAAGTGTATAGTATTACCAATAACCGCATAAAGGTTATTAAGATCATAGCCCTGGCAAAAAGTGCAATCAGAAATAATTTAGGAGAAGAACTCAACCAGATTAAACAACCTACGTTATTAGTATGGGGGAGTAATGATACCATTACGCCGCCATTTGTAGCCAAGGAGTTTAATAAGCTGATTCCAAACAGTGAATTGCATTTTGTTGATAATTGTGGCCATGCACCTATGATGGAAGTACCCGATGAGTTTAATGCAATTCTGCATAAATTTTTGAAAAAGCTCAATGAGCCTGCAACAGTTGCCTGATCATTGATGTCTCAGAGGAAATAAAGCCGCTATCCATGTTAACCCGTGAACTATTATCTCAATCCCTTCCTTCCCTGCGCCTTAGCGACAAGGTGTACCAGGCTTTGCAACTAATGAATGATAACCATGTTACACATCTTCCCATTATAGATGGCGAAAAATTTATTGGTTCTATCAGCGAAGAGGATTTACTGTTAGCAGAAAATGACAATGCAGAACTTTCCTCCCTCGAACAATCATTTTCGGATGTATCTGTAAAAGAAGATGAACATTTTCTTAAAGCTGTTCAACTGGCTGCCGATAGCGGCCTGAGTGTTGTTCCTGTTGTTTCAGAAGAGAACGAACTGGTTGGTACATTAGCCTATAACGACCTCTTGAAATTTTCTTCCGGTTTTATGAGCCTGGGTGAACCGGGAGGATTGATCGTACTTGAAATGGAAAGCAACCAGTATTCATTTAATGAGATCAGCAAATTGGTGGAAACCAATGATGCCCAGATTACCCAGTTAAATACTTCTAACGATGCTGAAACAGGTATGATGCAGGTAACGATCCGTATCAACAAACCTGATGTGGCAGACATTATAGCCGCCTTTCAGCGGTATGAGTATAACGTCAAATACTTTTTTGGCGAAGAGTTGTATACAAATGAATTACGCAGCAACTACGACAACCTGATGAACTACCTGAAAATCTGATCTTTCGGGCTTTTCCTTTATTTTACGCAGACCTAAGAAAACGGCCTAATTTAGGCCTCTCCCGGAAAGAACTATGCTGCGGAAACGAAAATATTATTCTCTTTTTTTCATACTGATGATGGCTAGCCATTTCCTGGCGGCACAATCTCCTGTTACAGGGAAAATAATTGATACGGCCATTGCTCCTTCTGCCAGCTCACCAATTATTGTAGGAAAAATTGAACTGACAGGAAATAAAAAAACAAAAGAATCCATCATTCTCCGGGAGATACCTTTTAAATCCGGGGAAACATATTCACTGGAAGAATTGGTTGGAAAATTTGAAACAGCCCGTCGTCAATTGATGAATACAGCACTTTTTAATGCCGTAATTGTAGCAGCAAAAAAAATCGAAGGCAATAAAATTGATGTCAGTGTGGAAGTAAAGGAACGGTGGTATTTGTTTCCCGTTCCTGTTTTCAGGCCGGTTGACCGTAACCTTAATCAATGGATCGTAGAACAAAAAGCAAGTCTTAACCGGGTAAATTATGGCCTTAAGCTTTATTATAATAACGCCACCGGCAAAAACGATAAACTCAAGCTCGGCCTGCTCAATGGTTATACAAAGCAACTTTCTCTCAGCTATGACAGGTTGTATATTGATACGAAACTGAAATGGGGAATGAAGTTTTCTCTTGCTACCGGTAAGAACCGGGAAATAAATTATAATACGATCAATAACAAACAGGTTTTTCTGAAAGACGAAAGTAATTACATCCGCAATTTTACAAATGCCAGTGTTGAGCTTACTTATCGCAAGGCCATCAATACAAGGCACAGCTTCGGAATCGGATATGTGACGGAGGGAATACGAGATACCATTGTTTCACTGAACCCCTCTTACTTTACTGCTGGCCGCAACCGTATTAGTTTTCCGGGTATTTATTATACTATGACCTATTACGACCTCGATTATATTCCTTATCCGACCAAAGGGTATGCGGCACAGGTTTCATTTAGCAAAAACGGATTTAATAATATTATTAATATCTGGCAGCTTCATGCAAAAGGTTCGGGTACCTGGCCAGTATCAGCAAAAACATTTTTTAACCTGAATGTATATGGCGGAATAAAACTGCCCTTCAAACAGCCTTACTTTAATCAGCGTTTTCTCGGATATGGAGATGTTTTCATGCAGGGATTTGAGTATTTTGTTATTGACGGCGTGGCTGGTGGCTATTTGAAAACAACCGTTACCAGAGAGTTGCTGAACTTTATGATTAAAACGCCGACAGGCAAAAAAGGAAAGCCGGCACAACGGATCCCCTTCCGCATATTTGGAAAGGTATTTGGCAATAGCGGTTATGTTCATAATCCGCAACCAGGAGAAAATTCACTTTCTAATAAAATGCTTTACTCCGGCGGTTTTGGTATTGACATCCTTACCTTTTACGATGTTACATTCAAATTTGAATACAGTTTTAACTCGTTAGGTCAAAACGGTCTATTTTTACACCGCAAGACCATTTTCTAAAAAAAATCATGAAAGCAGCAATATACAGCCGGGTACTGGAGAATGAACAGCGGACAGATGTACAGTTGTTTTTTGATGAATTAGCGAATCAGAAAATAGAGCCAGTTATTTTCAAAGATTACTTTGATCAGTTAAAGGACAGCGTTCAGCTACCTGCCGACACAAAGACCTTTTCCCTTTCCGAAGATTTGACCGATGAAGTTGAATTCATCATCAGCCTTGGCGGTGATGGTACTTTGCTTGATACCGTTACTCTTGTACGGAATAAGAATATTTCTATCATGGGTATCAACTTTGGCCGTTTAGGCTTCTTAGCCAGCATCGGCCGGGAGGAAGTAAAAACGGCTGTAAAAGCCATTGCCAAAAGGACCTATGTAACGGATAAGCGGACCATGATTCACCTGGATGCCAGTTTACCTTTGTTTGGTAATGTTCCCTATGCACTGAATGAATTTTCATTGCATAAAAGGGATGTGGCATCAATGATCAAAATTCATACGTATGTAAATGGAGAATTTTTAAATACTTACTGGGCTGATGGACTGATAGT
>CALRVH010000118.1:0-3908 GCA_943371565.1 Chitinophaga pinensis
TATTGCAGAATACGTTTAGCCTCCTCAGTATTATTATCATACGAATAAGATATCCAGGCAATTCCTTTGAGGCAGTATAAGTTGGCGGGGTCTTTTTTCAATACGGTTAAATATGAGTTGTAAGCATCTTCTATTCTCCCTGCGTGACCATACATGTCAGCAAGATTGGAAAGAGCCCAGCAATAAAGACTCTTCTTTCTGTCTTTCACTTTTTCAAACGCCTCTTCCATTAACAAAATTGCATTATCAAGGTTACCTGTATGATCTTCCCATTTTGCTTTCCTGACCAGGTAATCAAAAGCAGATTGGTCTTTAAGGCTTTGAAGACTTGCATAGGCTTCATTGTACTTACCCAATTCCATATTTACGTCAAACTGCAATAACCGGATGGTGTACAGGTCTCCTTTTGCATTTCGGGCAGCATTTGTATATTTTGCAGCATCCAAAAATTGATGTTGTGCAATACTGTTTTGAGAAAGAGAATAAAGTATTTCAGGATCGGAATCATTTAGTTTTGCAGAACTTCTTTTTAGCAAGGAATCGCCTGTTTTTAAAGCATTGATATTTCCGGATAAACGGAAAAGACGAAGATGATTGCTGGCCAGCTCCAGCATATCAACATAACTACCCGTATCTTTTTGCAGACGTTGCTGCCAGAAATTGATCTCAGTTGTTACTCCCAATATCTCTTTGGCCACTTTTCCATCTGATAGATAGACATCATAATCTTGCCTGTTGCTGATAGTTTCTTTTTTATTACAAGACACTAACAAAACAAGAATAACTCCAAGCTGAAAAAGATATTTAGACATATTGATTAGTATTACTAAAATATGAGCCTGGCATTTTTATACTACCAGGCTCATTTATTATTTGTTTAAAACGGAGCAGCAAGAAAAGGAAAAGAAGGCAGGAATGCTTTATCATTTGCATTTACATTATCATCACGCAAACCCGGATTAGAAGCCCCTGTAGCACCACCAAAAATCAATATCAGTTCAGTGGTAATAACATCATCTGCAAGGGCTCTTCCTGTTAATACGTTTGTACCATCATAAAAAGTAGTGGTCCCACTCATTTTTACATTCAGTACATCCGTAACCAGCACACTGGCAAAAGTCGCTTTATCCAGCCCTAAAATATTAGTAGTATAACCAAACCCTGTCAGCACACTTTGAAACTGTGCATTGAACGAAGCATTCATAGCAGATGGTGTGGTGGTATTGAATTCGTTTTTACGGCTTGCATTTACAAACACCGTGTTAACAGCAGGTCTTGCCATCTGGTCGTTCTGGTTATAATTACCAGTCGTATCAAAATTATCAGTAGTTGTATCATCTTTATCGCAGCTTGTCAGTGACAATCCGGCTGCCAGTAAAAGCAAGCAAGAGAATTTATTAATGCGTATCATAGTTTTAAATTTATAAATTAGAAATTGATATTACTTTGATTTTGTTTCACCCCATACATTAATAGTAGCGGCCGAACCAAGTAATGATTTGGGAACTTCCACCACAATTGACATCACATTCGTTCCGGCGAATGAATCTACTCCCGGGCTGCGGAAACCTGTTTGTGTTCCTGCTAAAATTTCTTTAAACCGAACAAGGTCGAAAAAGAAAGGATCATCACGGGGGCCGGCAAAAATTCTTATCCCATTAGCATTGGAAGCGGTGTTAGGAGAAGCAGCACCATAAGCCGTAACGGAGACTTCTGTTGAAGGGCCATTCGTTTTCACCGTACTTACCGTGCCTGGAGTACCTACTGCCACCGGGCCATACACTCTCATCTTGCCATTCTGTACCAGGCACTGTATTACAAGATCCTCCACATTATCACCCGTATTATCAATATTGAATTCATACATCACATTAGAAGGAAAAGCAGCAGTTGCTGAAGCAGTCGGAGAAAGTAATCCTTGTGTATTCAGCACAAATACCATTTTACTGTTGTCTGCAGGACTTTGAAAGGCATAGATGTCTGTGATATCATTTCCGGGGCTGGTACTGCCCGGGCCAGTTACAGCCGGAGCATCAATATGGTCAGCTGCGTAGATAATACTTCCTACTAATACAGCCCCAAACAAACCGCTGAGGAGAATTTTCTTTTTCATGATAGAAAAATTTAGATTAATTAATGATTAAATAAGATATTCTTCATTGAAAGTTTGAGAGATCGGACAACTCGGTATTAACCATCCCATATCTCATCAATTTCTTCGAATTCCTATACAGTTACGGCGGCTGATTAGTTTTGGATTGAAAAGCATGAAAATTGCAGGTATGGCAATTAATCCCTTTATATCGAAACTTTACTGGCTAAGTGCTCTTTACTTATAGCTGTGGAATATAGTTGTGCAGATATGGAATAAAACAAGGGTTAACATTATAATAGCACTACCCCGAAAGTGGTATTGAATTTCATCTGCCATATTACTAACTTTAATTCTACCCCTTAAAAATAGAATGCTATGCCCCTCACTTCATTCCCCCTTCATCCGTTTAAAAATATTGCCGTAGGCCTTTCAGGCGGTGGTTTCAGGGCTGCTTCCTATTGCCTGGGTAATTTATCTTATCTCGATCATCTTACATATGGCGATTCGGCTGATATTTCCTTACTGGATAATGTCACTTTCATTTCATCCGCCTCCGGAGGTACTATTACCGCGGCGGTTTATAGTGCCGGTCGTCACAAAGGAGAAAAATTTATTACCTGTTATCAGCAGCTGTTGAAAACAATACTTCCAGGTGACGGGCTGCTTAATACTGTGCTTGAAAAATTAAATAACGATAAAGAATGGGGGACGCCGGGCAACACCAAAAGAAGAAATATCATTAACTCATTTGCTAAAGTTTATGATGAAAATGTTTTCAAGGGAGATTGTTTTGGTGTTTTTAAAAAAACAGATAACCTGGAGGTGTGCTTCAATTCAACCGAATTTACCCGGGGCCTCTCCTTTCGGTTCCAGGCAAATGGAACCGGCTTAACCGGTAATGGGTATATTTTTTTTGATGATGCCGACAGTGAAGCCTTAGACAACATAAAATTGGGTGATATACTCGCTGCCTCCTCCTGCTTTCCCGGAGGATTTGAACCGATAGCCTATCCTGAAGATTTTGCTTACAAAAATGATAAAACACAACTCACCAATGAAGCCTTAAGAGATCATCTTGTAGTAAAAGAATATGGAGGCACTGAAAATTTCCTTAAAGAAACAGAAAGTATCGGCTTAATGGATGGCGGCATTAATGATAACCAGGGGCTCGACAGTGCTATCCTCGCAGATAACAGGAGAAGAAATAAGAAAACAAACCCCGACCCCTTCGACCTGATACTTATAACAGATGTTACCAGCTATTTTATGGATCCTTATAAAATTCCGGTAGAAAAGGAAAATAAAGGCTGGAGAAGCAGTACACTGGATACTATACTTAGCAGTATTAAGAAAACTATTAAAAAACTGAATATCATCACCTCCCTCATCAGTTTTATTTTCCTTGTTTCATTATCCGGAATTTTTCTTTGTACTGACACGACAGGAAAAAACATAAGCTTTGTTTTAACCGGCATAACTTTCACCTTTCTTGCTTTACGAATACTTTTATGGTATTTTGTTTTAAGAAAAAACAAACAGTTGCTCTCCTTTATCAGGAAACCAGAGGAAATCGACATCAACGAAATACTAAAAGAGAAATTACCTTCTATCAATACATTTTCTCCTGAGATATCCAATAAGTTGTTGGGATATTTTAAAAAGACCCGGCTGGGTGTAGTAGAACAAATGGTACTGGCCAGAGTGAACTCTGTTGTCACATTAGCATCTGACGTTTTTCTTAAACATATACGAAGAAAAATATTTGACTATTTCTATAACGATGTACGTTGGGAAAACAGGCGGGCTAATAATT
>CALRVH010000119.1:0-3684 GCA_943371565.1 Chitinophaga pinensis
ACGCATTGTCATACGTACCCCCGGCTGCATTTAAAATGGCCGGGACAACTCCGTTTACAGGATTGAGTGAGGGAACTTGTGCCTTGCTATAAAACGATATAGCAAGAAACACTGCCAGACAAGAAAGAGTAATTCTTCTTCTCATAAGCGTAAGTTTTAATGGTTATAAATAGCACACAGGGGACAGTTCGATGGCTGTTATAAGGATAGTGGTGCTACCAAAAGGAGAGAGATTAACCAGATTCGTTTTTGCAAACGATGTAGCTAAGGTAGAAAGAAGATTGGTTCCTCCCAATTAATATTTTGAGATACTAAAATTGTTTTAGAGGAAATTCATTTTGCCCGGCAGAGTAATAGGATTGTATTCCTCTTCTGGTTATAAATACCTGCAAATCATTACTATGTTACAAGTCAGGCGGGATCTGCGTTTACACAGGAACGTAATAAAAAAAACAAGTAATTAACCCTGAATCGGGTTGAAAAACAAGGCTATAAAATACCACTTTCGGGGTATCTTTTTTTCTTATCCACAACCTGTTATTTAGCCGGGGAAAAGCATTTTATAATCCACATTTACTTTACCCTTTGAAATATCATTGAGTTTGCCCTTCATCAGTTTTCGTTTCAGGGGGGAAATATGGTCGATAAATAATTTACCTTCTATATGGTCGTATTCGTGAAGAATAACCCTGGCCGAAAGCCCGGTAAATGTTTTTGTCTGTTGTTCAAACAGTTCGGTACAGAATTGAAGCGTAACACTCTCATCCCGGTAAATATCTTCCCGGATCTTGGGTATGCTCAAACATCCTTCATTATAAGGCCATTCCTCGCCGCCCAATTCTACAATATGCGCATTGATGAATACTGATTTAGTGCCTTCATCACCCGGATATTCTTCTCTTTCCTCCTCGTTCATATTGCGAAACATCTGTTCAGTATCAACAACGAAAAGGCGAATATCCCTGTTTACTTGTGGTGCCGCCAACCCTACGCCACTACTGGCATACATGGTTTCCCACATGTCTTCTATGAATTTATCGAGTTGAGGATAACCGGGTGTTATATCAGCAGCTATCTTTCTGAGTGCCGGATGTCCATATGCAACAATGGGAAGTATCATGCCCTATTAAATTATTTTAAAGGAGCAAATTTAACCCCAAATAGCCAGTTAGCCAATTGAACGAAGGTATTCCTGTAACATTATTGTTGCAGCTATTTCATCGACCAAAGACTTATTGCGGCGGTCTTTTTTCTTCATACCCATTTCCAGCATGGCATCTTTCGCCATTTTGGAGGTATATCGCTCATCTACTTTTTTGAGCGGCATAGCAGGAAAATTCTTTTGCAGCTCTTTGATCGCTTTCTCTACCAATGGTGTGGCGTGAGTAGCAGAATCATCCCAATTAGTAGGCCAGCCGATAATGATCAGCTCTACCGGCTCTTTGATAAAATAAGTTTTTAAAAATGGGATCAGTTCTTTTGAATGCAGTGTTGTCAACCCAGTTGCGATGATCTGCAACGGATCAGTAACAGCAATGCCGGTTCTTTTGAGGCCGTAGTCTATGGAGAGGATGCGGGGCAAATAATTAAGAATTAGTAATTAAAAATTGACAAACAGGTCAGCAATAACAAAGATGGCGAAAACAACGGATGCAATTCCATTGGCGGTCATAAATGCCAGATTTACTTTTCGCAAGTCGGTTGGTTTTACAATTGAATGCTGATAGACTAACATACCGGCAAAGACTGCTACGCCGATCCAAAACAACCAGCCAAAGTTTCCATAAACACCTGCATACACAACCGAGACTGCACTTAATAGGTGTAAAAACCCGGACACTTTTAATGCCTTTGCTTTTCCCAGCCATGCAGGTATAGAATATAACTGCTGTGACTTATCAAACTCTTCATCCTGCAATGCGTAAATAATATCAAACCCACTTACCCAAAAGATTACGGCTAATGAAAAAAGAATAGGGAGTAAATCAAACTTTCCTGTTACGGCAAGGTATGCGCCGATTGGCGCCAATGATAGACCAAGCCCTAATATTAAATGACAAAGTGGAGTAAATCGTTTGGTATAACTATAACCCAACACTACCGCTAATGCAACAGGTGACAAATAAAAACAAATTTTATTTATAAAGAAACAAGTGACAAGGAACAAGACACAAGAAACAACTGTAAATACCAATGCGTTCGTTGATGAAATAACTCCGGACGGGATTTCTCTCACTGCCGTTCTTGGATTCTTTGCATCAAATTTTCTATCGAGATAACGGTTGAATGCCATAGCGGCGCTGCGGGCAAAGACCATGCAGCCAATGACGAGTAAAAATTTTATTCCTATTAATTCCCAGGGAAACTGAGGTGGAAAAATCTTTGTGTGCCATCCGGGAACTACTGAAGTATTTTCAAACAATGCCAAACAAAAACCAATCAACGCAAATGGCATTGCAAAAATGGTATGTGAGAATTTTATTAGAGAGAGATAACTCTTTACTTTCGACATCTTTCAAAATTAAAATGAATCTACTACCTAAGTTCTCCGCCAGTTGGCAGAGACAGGGGCATTCTTTGTCTTACCAGTTCCCACAACACCACCCCGGCCGCTGTGGCAATATTCAACGAATGTTTCATTCCTAATTGTGGTATTTCAATACATCCATCACATAATGCAATAGTTGATTGCTCCACGCCTGCTACCTCATTACCAAATATCACTGCTATTTTCTCACCCGGCTCAAAACCAATGGCATTTAATTTATAACTGCCTTCAGCTTGTTCCGCAGCATACACATTAAAACCTTTTATTCTTAACTCATCAATCGCTTCTGCAGATGAAGCAAAATGTTTCCATGCTACCGATTCTTCGGCACCCAATGCTGTTTTTTTAATTTCTTTATGAGGAGGTTTCGACGTGTAGCCTACAATATAGATCGCTTCTATTAAAAAAGCATCGGAGGTACGGAACACACTGCCTACATTATAAGCACTGCGGATATTTTCCAGCACTACAATAACGGGAGTTTTGGCTGACTGTTTAAATTCTTCTACCGATTTCCGGCCCAGTTCCTCCATGCTCAATTTTCGCATCGGGCAAAGGTAAGCTAAGAGTTTAAAGGAGGAAAAGGAGAAAAAATGAATTTCATTTTTATTTAAATATTTCACCCCAATTCTACAAACCTGGCATTAACCGTTATTAATAAAAAGGAGGAAAAGAGTATTTACCTCCTTTCCTCTTTCTACTCTTTTAAACTCTTAGCTCTACTTCAAATTCACAATCTTCTTATCCTTCGGATATTTTACACTATACGTAAATCTGACTTTCTTACTCTCTCCCGGCTTCAGGTCTATTTTCCAGGTCAGCACACCGGTTTCCGGGTTTACCATAGCAGCACCATCCTCTTCCAACTTAACTTCTACTTCCTTAATTGTACTCAATGGGTATTGGTCTTTCAGCAACAAGTTTACATCGGTCAGTTTATTATTCTTTACAATGATCTCATAGGTAAAAATTTGCCTGCTTTCTTTTCCGCTCGTCTTAAGACTACTCAGTTCTTTTACTACGGAACGTTTTACTGCTATTCTTTTATCCCGTCCGAGTGAAAGATTCAATGTGTCGGCAGTAGTGTTCGGATCGATCACAGATTTTCCAATATAAGTATCGTCCATAATGATATT
>CALRVH010000120.1:0-3618 GCA_943371565.1 Chitinophaga pinensis
TGATTCCTGCCGGTGATCTAAGTCCACCCATTCAAAACCATCCATACTGAACTGGTTTTGATGAAAAGCAGGTTCGGTCTTCAAGAGTTTATTCAAATCAGCCACACAATCTTTTAGTAAACGGTGACAATCGAATTGTAACAGCTCCCATTGTAATTCTGATTTATAATTCCACTCGCCGGTTTGTCCGAACTCATTTCCCATAAATAGCAATTTAGCACCGGGGTGTGTCCACATATATGTATAAAGCAAACGCAGGTTGGCAAATTTTTGCCATTCATCTCCGGGTACTTTGTAAAGCATGGGGCTCTTACCATGCACTACTTCATCATGGCTTAGCGGCAGCATAAAGTTTTCATCATAGTAATACATCATGCTGAAAGAAAACTTATCCTGTTGGAATTGCCGGAGCAAGGGATCTGTTTTAAAATAATCCAGGGTGTCATGCATCCAGCCCATCATCCATTTCATTCCAAAGCCCAATCCGTCTTGCCAGGTGGGTGTAGAAACGCCGGGCCAGTCAGTAGCTTCTTCTGCTATAGTTTGTACATCAGGAAAATCCCGGAAAATCGTTGCGTTCAGATCTTTGATGAAGGCAATAGCTTCAAGATTTCCGTTCCCTCCAAATTCGTTTGGCTCCCACTCTCCTTCATTTCTTGAATAATCCAATTTTAGCATCGAGGAAACTGCATCCACCCGAATACCGTCAATGTGAAACAGATCAAACCAATACCTCGCACTGCTAATGAGAAATGATTTTACTTCTCCCCTTTTATAATTAAAAATATAACTGTTCCAATCCGGATGAAAGCCTTTCCGCATATCTGCATATTCATACGTATGTGTGCCGTCAAACATAAACAACCCATGTGCATCGTACGGAAAATGTGAAGGCACCCAGTCTAATAGTACACCAATACCTTCCTGGTGAAAAGCGTCAATGAGCCGCATCAATCCCTGAGGATCACCAAACCTTGATGTGGCAGCAAAAAAACCAGTGCATTGATAGCCCCAGCTTCCGTCAAAAGGGTGTTCCATCACCGGCATAAACTCAACATGGGTAAAGCCAAGTTCTTTTACATAAGGCACTAATCTTTCTTTTATCTCATCATAGCTATTGTAACTTTCTTCATCATTCTTTTCAGGCCGCTGCCAACTGGCTAAATGCACTTCATAAACACTCCAGGGAGCATCCAGTGCATTTTTCTTTTTCCTGTTTTTCATCCATTTCCCATCCTTCCAGTCATACTGCATATCCCATGTAATAGAAGCAGTCTGCGGCCGCTTTTCCCAGAAATTAGCAAAGGGATCGCCTTTATCAATCTTTCTTTTGGCATAACCGATCATGTGGTATTTGTATGCTTCGCCTAATTTAAAATGCGGGATAAAGCCTTCCCAGATACCGCTTTTATCCCAGCGGGGATACAATTCATACTCATGATTTTTCCAGTCATTAAAATTTCCTTTTACAGAAACAGCCGTAGCATTGGGGGCCCATACACAGAAGTACATACCCCACACTTCATTTACCTGTATGGAATGTGAGCCGAATTTTTTATACAATTGGTAATTGGTACCTGCCTGGTAATTGGCAACATCCTCATCGGTTAGCAGGGAATAATTCCAGACTGGTTTTGTTATATCGACAAAATTGATATCCTCATACTTCTGATTCTTCAATTCTGTAGAAGTTGTTTCCTCCCGGGGAGAAAATTTCGGTTTATCACTCCCGTTATTATCAGGCATATCAGTTCCTGTATCCTCTTTTTCCGATGTCATTTACATGTTTTATTAATTACAGTAGCACACTCAACTTACATCTTTTTACTGGAAAATTAACATATGTATAAGTGGAGTTTTACCTGATCCTTGCCGAAAATCATCACTTTTGTGCCGTTCAGATAAATCTCAAAGCAATACGAAGCCTAATTGATATTTTCAGAACAAACCCAAAAACCAACATGCTGAAATCAGCTGTATTAACCTGCCTGTTATTCATTGCTTTCACTGCTGCCCGTTCTCAACAGGTAATTATTAGCGGAAGAATAACTGATTCTACTGAAAAGAAGGAACTTCATCTTGCTGTAGTCTCGTTGCTTCGAAAATCAGACACCACCCTCGTTGCTTATACACGAACTGACATTACCGGAAAATTTGTTTTACCGAAAACAGATACCGGTCAATATGTGATACTGATTAGTTTTCCCCGTTTTGCCGATTATATGGAAGGATATGATGTAAAAAGCAATACTGACATTGGCAATGTTTTTTTGACCCCGAAAAGTAAATTACTGGATGAGGTAGTTATCCGAACCGGCTCGGCCATCCGGATTAAAGGAGATACCACAGAATTTGTAGCCGACAGTTTTAAAGTAAAGGAAGGCGCAACAGTGGAAGAGCTACTGAAAAAACTTCCCGGATTTACCGTTAATTCAAAAGGAGAAATAGTATCGCAGGGCAAACGAGTTGACAAAGTGCTGGTCGATGGCGAAGAGTTTTTTGGTGATGACCCCACAATGGCCACTCAGAATATATCTGCGAAAGCGGTTGACAAAGTACAAGTGTTTGAAACGAAAACGGAACAACAGCAGCTCACCGGGATGACCACTGGCAATGAAGGGAAAACTGTAAATATTAAACTGAAAGAAAATGCCAAAAAAGGAGCTTTCGGAAAAGTTATCGCCGGAACAGATTTTAATAAATATGTAGATTCAAAAATTCTTTACAATAAGTTTATTGGTAAAAAGAAATTTTCTGTTTTTGGAACAAGAACAAATATAAACGCCGGCAGCCTGAGCTGGGAAGACCGCCAGAAATTAGGTATTGAAAATGATGCTGAGTATGATGAGCTGAGTGGTTATTATTTCAGTTTTGGCGGAGGCGATGATTTTAATGACTGGAACCTGAGAGGTTTGCCTGATGCTTATTCCGCCGGAGCATTATTTAGTAATAAATGGAATGCTGATAGGAATAATGTAAACATTTCCTATCGTTTTAACAGCCTCGGGACTACGAATGTTGGTACAACGCTTACACAAAATATATTGCCGACAGGCCTTACCTATTCCAACCGGTACACTAATAAAAATGCGTTGAACCAGCAGCATGCCATCAATGGGAAATACGAATGGAAACTAGATTCACTGGCTAGTTTCAAAATTGTTTCCACTAATACTTTTAAAACAAGCCAAACCACCGGCACAGATATAGGTGAGTTTCTTAACGCCAGCCGTGATACGATCAACAGAAGCTTCAGAGAGTATGATAACGCTACCAACCGAAAACAAACGGATAATCAACTTACCTATAAACAACTTTTCAAAAAGAAAAATCGATTATGGCAAACTGTGTTCCGCTATGGGGTAACGGATGATCAAAATGACGGAATGAACAATACTAACATCCGCTATTATAATAATGGTGTGTTTGATCATGCAGATACGGTGGACCAACAAAAATTATTTGATGGCCGTTCAACTACCTATGGTGTTAAAAGCACTTTTAGTGAGCCCTTATCAGCTGCCTGGACGCTGATAGTTGATTATGCTTATAATAAGAATAATTCCATTTCAAAACGCAACACTTTTGAAAAGGGATTTAATGGGAAATATGAAGTAC
>CALRVH010000121.1:0-3605 GCA_943371565.1 Chitinophaga pinensis
ATATTGGAAACCCGTACATAATATGTGTTACCGATAGTTAAACCTGTTCCGGTCATGGTAGTGGTGCCACAAACAAGAGAAGTTAAGGTGCCACAGGTTCCGCTGAATAATTGTATTTCAGGATTTGTAAAATTACTTTGAAGGCTACTTATCGTTACTGTATGTGCTGTACTTACGGCGGTGAATTGAAACCATACATCATAATGGGTGCCACCTGCTGCACATCCAACCGGTATGCCGGTACTGGCAGTAGCATTTCTCATACGGTATTGGTTGTTATTACAGGAAGTACTTGATGTACGGGTTATAGCATTGTTGCAATTGTCATTGGATGGTTGTGCCAAACTAACCGATGAAAAAAATAAACTCAGCAAAGAAAATAGCAAAATTTTCTTTCGGAGTAATAAAGCAGGATAACGTGATTTCATAGAATGGACTTTGCGGTTTCAAGAATATATGGATACGTACAAAATAAGGGTATATCTGTATGCCCATCAATAGCAAATCTGCTTGATTTTTTATAGGGGTTTTACTATAAATAATCGGGCAGAAATACTTATAAAAAAACAGTGCTGTTAAATATCTTGCAAGTCGAAAACCACTGTTATTTTAAATCCACTATCATGAAAAAGCTATTTAGCTGCTTATCTATTTTTATTTCTGTATTTGCGTTTGGGCAACCAGGAAATAATTTATGTACTACTCCAACTAATCTGACTCCACAAACCACATGTGGCGCAACTGCTAATCAGACTGTACGAAATGCGACAAATGTTGGAAGCCCAACAAATCCAGCAGGTACTACAAGAGACGTGTGGTACACATTTACAACCCCTGCTAATATTAGAAATGTACAAATCGCAGTTACTGGTTTAGGGGCTAACCTAAATGTGAATAACACTTTTATTGAAGCATTTACTTCTGGTTCTTGTGCGGCCGGAGTTTTCACAGGTACATCAATTGGTACAACCCCAGCGGGAGGACCAGTTACACTTTCCCTCACTAGTCTTGCACCTTTAACTCAATACTATTTCAGAGTTTTTACAACAGGAACTGCAACAGGTGGAACTGATGCTAACTGGGGCTTTAGTATTTGTGTTTCTTACACTGCAGTACCAGCTAATGATAATTGCAGTGCCACCTCTCCGGTTTTAACAATAGGTACACCATTAGCAGGCACTCTTCAAAATGCAACAGCCAGTTCTGTAACAGTTGGTTGCGCTACTGGCACACCAGATGATGATGTTTGGTACAGGTTTACAGCAACACAGAGTTATGCAGGAATATCAGTAGGCTCTACCGGTTCCTTATTAACTTCAAACAGGGCTATGGTGCAATTGTATTCCGGTGCATGTGGCAGTTTGGTAAGTATTGCTTGTGGTATGGATGCAATTAGTATGGATACAGGAACCTTAAATGTAGGAACACAATATTATGTAAGAGTGTATTCATCTGCTTCCTATGTAACTACTCCTGCAGTGGGGACAGGTAATAACTTTAGTATCCTGGTATCATCTCCTACCAGAACAAACATTACGGCTGGTAAAATGAATGAAGTTTACAGGCAAACGATCTTATCACCAGCTAATGTACTCGCAGATCCCTGGGAAATTACTTACGGTCCTGATAATTATTTATGGATTACAGAAGCGAAAGGTTATAAGGTAAATAGAATAAACCCTGTTACCGGTGCTAAACAAGTAGTACTGGATGTTTCGCAGGGAAGTACATTTTTGCCAGCAGTTGATCAACCATTTAATGCACAATTTGATATTGCAGTAAATAACCCGCAGGGTGGTTTTGCCGGTTTGGCATTACATCCAAACTTTACGGGGGCCTCAGGAGGTGAAAATTACGTATACGTTTCTTATGTACATACATGGCTTGGTGGTGTTGCGTATACCAACAGGATTGTTCGCTTTTTTTATAATACAAGTACTAACAGATTAGAATCGCCGGTTTCAATATGTGATACAATTCCAGGCAGCGGGGATCATAATTCTCAAAGAATGATCATTACCCCTATGACACAAGGTGGTTCTGATTACTACTTATTTTATGCAGCAGGCGATATGGGTGCAGGTCAGCAATATCCAACTCCTGCGAATATTACCCGCCCGCAAAAAGCACAGGTTATAAACGCTTACGAAGGGAAAATTTTACGTTTCGCATTGTCTGATACCTGTTCTGGTACAGGTAATCAAAAATGGATACCGGCTACAAACCCTTATAATGATGTTGCACCAATTGTTGGTAAAAGTGCGGTGTGGAGTACGGGAATACGAAACAACCAGGGTTTTGCTTATAACCCGGAATTAAATATTCTATATGGTGCATCCCATGGGGCATTTAGTGATGATGAAATTAATATTATTGAAGGGTTTAAGAATTATGGGCATCCTATGGTGCAAGGCTATGCAGCAGATGGTAATTATAATGGCACCACAATTCCTGGTTTAAGTACAAGTATTTCAGCTGGTGTATCCTATGGCTGGACCGGTGGGGGTTATTCAGTAGACGGCCAGGCAGCAGCTGTTGGTACTTGCCCGCCAATTGGCAATGAAACAACAAACATGAATAATATTAATGCAACTGCAGCTTTGTATGGTGCATATAAAGACCCGCTGTTTTCTGCTTACCCGGGAACCGGCGGAGGAACTGTTTCTTCTATTTGGAGTGCTGGAACACCCCCGGGAAATGCTGGCTGGCATTCAGAAGGATGGTCTGGTTTAGGCCTTTATACAAACAAATATATACCGGGCTGGAAAAATGCTTTATTAGCCGCTGGTTTAAAATGGGGAAGAACGATACGATTAAAGCTAAATGCAACCGGCACATCAGTTATACCAACAGCCGGAGCTGATACCGCAACTTATTTTCAAAGTTCAAACCGATACAGGGATATGGCTTTTTCACCCAATGGAAGAGATATTTATTTATCGATGGACAGAAGTCCCGCTGCTTCTGCTGCTACGGTTGGGAATCCCCCCGCTACTGTTGCAAGTTGCGCTGGTTGTATTGTACGATATGAATTCCTGGGTTATGCGGCAGAAGCTACAGCCCTTGCTGCGAGTACTATTTCAAAATCAATTGATGTTGCAAATGGCACAGTAAATACCTGCAATACAGGTACAACTGTTACTATTGATGCAGCTAATGGCAATACTAATTTGTGGGTACCTATTACCGGGCCTGATGGAAATATCATGGCTGAGATAAATGCAATGGGGCAAAACCTTGGGGTAGTTACTTCTTCTTTTTATAAAAAAGCAGCTGGATCTATCCGTGTAAAAAATGGGGTTCATTATCTTGACAGAAATATTACTATTAATCCAACCGTTACAAGCTTTGCAACGCCGGTAAAAGTGCGGCTTTATATTTCTAAAACTGAATATGATGATCTGAATGCTGATGGACTCAGTGGTATAACAAGTATTTCTGATCTGAAGGTTTTGAAAAATAGTGATGCTTGTGGTGCAGCAATAACAGCAGCTACTACGCTATTAACCCCAACTAATACCGTTCTTGCCGACTTGCAGCATGGTGCTAATGGGTATGTCTTACAGGTGAATGTTTCAAGTTTTTCTTCTTTCTATTTTGCAGCC
>CALRVH010000122.1:0-3349 GCA_943371565.1 Chitinophaga pinensis
GAAACGGCATTGGGTGATGTAAAAGGAAGCGAAGGAGTATTTGGTTTGCAAAGAGCTTTTAAAATGGCAGGTGTAAAAAAGATGATCGTAAGCTTGTGGCAGGTACCAGATAAAGAAACCGCCGAACTCATGACTACTTTTTATGGCTACTGGATGAAAGGAAAAAGCATCAACGACGCCTTTACACAGGCACAGGCTGACATGCGGAAAAAATATTCTCCTTTTTATTGGGCGGCATTTGTGCTGGTGGAGTAGGTAATTACTATTGAGGAAGAAACCGAAAGATTAATTTTTTTTAGAGGCGCAACCAGCAGCCTCTTTTTTGTTTCTTATACCCAGTTGAAGGTATTTGGTACTATGAAATTGTAAGTATATTTATTATCATGAAAAGAGTGTCGGCACAATTTTTTTTTCTGTTATTGTTCATCGGCAGCGAACAATCGGTTTTTTCTCAAACCTTTAAAGAGTTAAATGATAGCCTTGTTTATTATTATAATAATAATGATTTGAAAAAGGCTATTGTAGTTGGCGAAAAAGGAGTTTTGCAAGCTCAAAAGGAATTTGGAATTGCCCATACTAATTATGCGACCAGCCTGGATAACCTGGCTGCCGTCTATGATGCAACTGGAGAATATACAAAAGCTGAGCCGCTGTATTTGAATGCGATAGAACTCTGGAAAAAAATAGTAGGAGAAGACCACCCTGACTACGCCACAAGTTTGAATACCGTCGGAGTTTTGTACTACAATATGGGTCAATACACAAAGGCTGAGTCATTGTATTTAATCGCAGCAGCAATTTGGAAAAAAGTATCGGGAAATATCCACCCTGACTATGCTACTTGTCTAAACAACCTGGGGGTTTTGTACAAAAAAATGGGTGAATATGCAAAGGCCGAATCTGTGCTGCTGGAATCTATTAATATAAAGAAAAAAATAGTTGGAAGCACTCACCCCGATTATGCAAGCAGCGTTAATGAACTTGCCAATATTTATTTAGAATTGAGCCGGTATGAAATGGCGAAACAGCTTTATATAGAGGTACTGGAAATTCGTAAAAATGTTTTAAAGGAAACTCACCCTGACTATGTTACCAGTCTAAACAATCTTGGAAACTTATATAGAATAATAGGTGTATTTGATAAAGCGGAGCCATTATTGATTCAGGCAATTGAAATAGAAACAAAGGTGTTGGGAGAAAATCACCCTGAATATGCTATTACTCTTAATAACCTTGCTACGTTATATGAAAGTATGGGTCAATATGAGAAAGCTGAACACCTTCATATCAAATCAATTGAAATTAAAAAAAAGACTGTAGGGGAAAAAAACATCAGTTACGCAAAAAGCCTCAATAACCTGGCACTGCTTTACAAAAAAATGGGCCAATATAAAAAAGCAGAAGAATTGTATTTGAAATCAGGGCAGATCAGGTTGAACCTTCTTGGTGAAAGCCATCCGGATTATGCCATTTATCTTAACAACCTGGCGGCATTGTATGATGAGATTGGAGAGTATGAAAAAGCCGAGCCCCTTTATCTTCAGGCACAGGAAATCAAACTAAGTCAATTTGGTGAGAATCATTCAGGCTATGCACAAGGCCTTAATAATCTGGCCTCCTTATACGAACGTATAGGGAAGAATGGGAAAGCCGATTCATTATATAGTAAAGCTATAGGGCTTTATAAGGAAACACTTGGCGAAACCAACCCTGATTATATAACATGCCGGAATAATCTCGCACTATTAAACATAAAAGAAGGGAACTATGCTATTGCAGAAACGTTATTATATGAAACCAACCGGCTTGTATTAAATAATCTTTCTTCTGTGTTTAACATTTTGTCTGAGGAAGAAAAAGAGCATTATCTTTTTAATAATATGAATCTGATTGACAACAACAACAGCTTGTTATTTCATTTTCCTCAGGCAAGCCATTCGTTTTATGAAACCAACTACAATCTTCAATTAGTTTTGAAATCACTGTCGCTTACAAATGCCCAAAGTCTTATTAATATTGCGAGAATATCAAAAGATACAGGGATACAAGAACTTTTTTCCCAATGGCAGGAGAACAAGAAAGAGCTATCCAGGCAATATTCGCTTCCGGTAGACGAAAGAATGGATAGCTTATCAAGGCGTATAACAGAAACAGAAGGACTGGAGAAAGAACTGACCCGAAAATTAATTGGTCCTAACTACGAACAACCCACCCTGCAAATAAAAACAACAGATGTTCAAAAGAATTTGAAAGAAGATGAAGTAGCCATTGAATTTGTGCGATTTAATTTATTCAGCAAAAAATGGACCGATAGCATTATATACGCCGCCTATGTTCTCAACAAAAACGACCCTACTCCGGTTTTTGTTTCTCTTTGTGAAGAAAAAAAATTACAAAAATTATTTGACAGCGCAGGCACAACAGCTACAGCCATGGTTAGCAAATTTTACCGTGGGCTTGAAGTAAAAAGCAAAAATACAGCCGGAGCATTGGGGGCAGAATTATATAAACTCATCTGGCAACCATTAGAACCCTATTTAAAAAACGTAAAAAAAGTAAGCTATTCTCCAGCCGGTAAATTATACAGCATTGCCTTTCATGCTTTACCAGTTGATAGTACAACGGTATTAATGGATAAATATCAACTACAACAATATACCAGCACAAGGCAAGTGGTATTAAGAGAACAGGAAAAACAAAACAGTAAACCACAGGATATTGCCTTGTTTGGCGATGCCAGCTTTACTTTAGACAGCTTGCAAATAGTAAAGGGCAAAACAAAAACAAGAAATGTATCAACTAGTATTTATATACCACAAAATATAAAAACAAGAGGCCGTACCTGGAGCAGCCTGCCCGGAACGGCACAGGAAGTAATTACTATTAATAAAGTATTCGAACAAAATAAAATCACCACCAAAACCTTTACCCAAACAACTGCTTCCGAAGAAAACCTGAAAGCATTAAATAACAACTCACCACAAATACTCCATATTGCTACCCACGGTTTCTTTTTACCTGAAATAGAAGATATTAAAAAGCTTATTGGATTTATTAACCATGAAAATACTTATACATTAGCCAAGAACCCATTACTGAGAAGCGGATTAATACTCTCCGGCGGCAACTATGCATGGAGCGGTAAAACTCCTATTGAAGGAGTAGAAGATGGCATTGCTACCGCTTACGAAATTTCTCAACTTAATTTAAGCAACACCGAACTCGTTGTCCTCAGTGCCTGCGAAACGGCATTGGGTGATGTAAAAGGAAGCGAAGGAGTATTTGGTTTGCAAAGAGCTTTTAAAATGGCAGGTGTAAAAAAGATGATCGTAAGCTTGTGGCAGGTACC
>CALRVH010000123.1:0-3105 GCA_943371565.1 Chitinophaga pinensis
AGCTACTGTCAGCCTGTTGGTGGCAACCTGCTGATTGGAAATGGCAGAAGTACTGAATGAATATTGCTGGATAGTGCCGCTTATTTCCCAATCCGGGTTGTCATTATTGGTTTGTGAAAGCCTGGTTTGCCCGACGATCTTTTGGCGCAGTTTATCGGAAAGTCGCTGACTTAATTGCGGGTTAATATACTGAGCCCTGTTTTCTATCTGGTTTACTTTTACGGTCTTGATGCTATCGGGAATTGTGGCTTCATTGAATTTATAAATATTGCAGCTGTTGAATGAGGGAACAAGGAATAAGAGAAACGGAACAAGCAGCAGCCCCCAAAGAGGGTGTATGCTTTTCTTTCTTATTAATTGTGCCGGGTGCTTTGTATGTATGTTATTCTTCAATATCGTATTCTTTTAATTTTCTGTACAAAGTTCTTTCGCTGATGCCAAGGTCAAGTGCAGCATCTTTTCTTTTGCTTTTATGTTTTTTTAGTGCTTTGATGATAAGCTCTTTTTCCTTGTCAACGATGTTGAGGCTTTCTTCTACTTCCAAATGGTCGTGAATATCATTATTCATGAGCACAGGCTGTGAAGAAGATTGCAGGGAAGGCTGCACCAGCATTGGTTGCATTACTTCATTATTGTTTTTTAGTTCTTTTAGCTCATTAATGAAGGACTGGTTTTGGGTTACCATGTTGGGGTTCTGCAATACATCAAGAAACATTCTTTTTAATTCTGTTACATCTTTCTTCATGTCGAAGAAAAGTTTATAAAGAATTTCTCTTTCGTTGGCAAATTCAGGGCTGTGTCCGTTGCTGGAGGCCAGTACCGGCATCCTGTTGTTGGAATAAGGTTGCAAAAATTTACTTAGTTCTTTTGCTGTGATGTTTTTATCATGAGAAAGAACTGAGATCTGTTCTGCAATATTCTTTAATTCTCTCACATTGCCGGGCCAGGGGTAGTTTATTAACAGTTGTTTTGCTTCGTCATCCAGTTGAATCGGAGCTGCTTTGTATTTGTTAGCAAAGTCAGCAGCGAATTTTCTAAACAGCAAATGAATGTCTTCAGGTCTGTCATGCAAGGCAGGTACACGGATAGGAACGGTGCTTAACCGATAGTACAGGTCTTCCCGGAATTTTCCGGACTGCACCAATTGTAACAGATCTTTATTCGTAGCAGCGATCACCCTTACATCTGTCTTCTGTACTTTGGATGAGCCTACCCGGATATACTCACCGGCTTCCAGCACCCGAAGCAATCTTGCCTGTGTTCCCAATGGTAATTCACCAATTTCGTCTAAAAAAATGGTGCCACTATTAACCGTTTCGAAATATCCTTTTCTTGCATCGGCGGCACCGGTAAAAGAACCTTTCTCATGGCCAAACAATTCTGAGTCAATCGTTCCCTCAGGAATGGCACCGCAGTTTACTGCAATGAACGGATTATGTTTTCTTGCACTTAATGAATGAATGATCTGTGAGAATACTTCTTTTCCCACACCACTTTCACCGTTAATTAAAACGGTGAGGTCTGTATTGGATACTTGCCAGGCTACCTGCAATGCATAATTTAGGGCAGGGGAGTTGCCGATGATACCAAACCGGTTTTTTATACTTTGAATCTCCATTTATTACTTTTTTATTCAACAATTTTTCCCAGCAATGTTCCTTGTGTGCAATCATTGGCTTGTACGATTGCATAGTCTCCTTTTGCCAGGTTATACTGCTCCTTTGGGAAAACAAATACTTTACCATGAGAGCTTCTGCCCATCCAGTCAGCAGAACTTTTTTTGCTTTCTCCTTCAATCAGAATTTTAAATGTTTTACCAATATCTCTTTTGTTGCTTTCTAAGGATAATCTGTTTTGCAGATCCACTACTTCCTGCAATCTTCTTTTCTTAATCTCTAATGATACATCATCTGTATACCTTTTTTGTGCCAGGGTTCCGGGTCTTTCCGAGTAAAAGAACATATAGGAATAATCATATTTTGAATATTCCATGATGCTGAGTGTATCCAGGTGATCTTGTTCTTCCTCCGTACAAAAGCCGGTAATGATATCAGCACTGATGCCGCAATCTGGTATGATCTGTTTGATCCTGTCTACTTTACCGATGTACCATTCCCTGGTATAAGTGCGGTTCATTAATTGCAGTATTCTCGACGAACCGCTTTGTACCGGAAGGTGGATGTAGTTGCATATGTTCTCATACTTCGCTATTGTATGCAATACTTCATCTGTAATATCTTTTGGGTGTGAGGTGGAAAAACGAATCCTTAACATCGGAGAAATCAATGCCACCTTTTCAAGCAGCATGGCAAATGTTACTGTGGTATCATTTTTTTCATCTAAGAAATAATAACTATCTACATTTTGACCAAGCAATGTTACTTCCCGGTATCCTTTTTCAAACAGGTCTGTACATTCTGCTATGATACTATCTGCACTTCGGCTTCTTTCCCTTCCTCTTGTAAAAGGGACTACACAGAAGGAGCACATATTGTTGCAGCCCCTCATTATACTTACAAATGCACTTACTCCATTACTATTTAATCTTACCGGAGAAATATCTGCATAAGTTTCATCCCGGCTTAACAGTACATTTACTGCTTTTTGTCCGCCTTCCGCCTCATCCACCAACGCAGGCAATGAACGATATGCATCAGGCCCAACAACCATGTCCACTAATTTTTCTTCTTCCAGCAATTTTGCTTTCAACCGCTCGGCCATACATCCCAGCACACCAACCAGCATTCCTTTCTTTTTCTTTTTCAGCTTCTTAAATTCTGTAAGGCGTTTGCGGACGGTTTGTTCAGCTTTTTCCCGGATTGAGCAGGTATTGATAAATATCAGATCTGCTTCTTCCACATTCCGGGTAGCCCCAAACCCTTCATTATTTAAGATAGAGGCAACGATCTCACTGTCTGCAAAATTCATAGCACAGCCATAGCTTTCAATATAGAAAAGCTTTCTGAATTGGTTGGGGTCACTGGTAAAAGGAGCAAATGCCTCACCTTGCCGGTGTTCATCATGTGTCTTGTCTGTCACTAAATCAAGCATATAAAATTCTATTGGACCTGCTTGTCCGGCAGGCAGTCTGCAAATATACTGCTA
>CALRVH010000124.1:0-3020 GCA_943371565.1 Chitinophaga pinensis
TCTTCAGAGAACTAATCCCGTTTTATTTGAACGGGCGGCAAAGATAAGGGTGTGAGAGTTGCTGACAAATAAATTTGAAAAGAAAAATGTTAAGAATCAACGAAATGCAGTACTGACAAGGGATTTGAAGGAGTAAATTTTTTTAAACCGAAACTGATATCTGGGAAAAGAATTAAAAAAAGGAATGAAATAGTTTTGCTAATGGAATAAAAATACGCTGAGAACATTTAGCTTCCTTAAAAGCAAATCTAATACTTCATTTAAAAATTGTTATAACTCACTGTAGATGTTGGTTTTAATGAGATTGTAGCTTATTCCATTATTGAGTTCAATTCAATTTGGGTACTCTACTTTCATTAGAAACAACCCGTGGGCAGGTACACCGAAACTGGCTTTAGTACAATCCTTTGCTTGAATAATTCCTCTAAATTCATCTAATGAAAGCTTATTCCGGCCTACCTTAAGGATAGTCGCTGTAAGAGCCCGAACCATACCCCGCAAAAAACGATTTCCTTTAACATTGTAAACCAAACAGTTGTCTTGAAATAACCATTTGCTTTCAATTATATTACAATCAAAACTTTTGACCTGAGTATTTCTCTTAGAGAATGATGTGAAATCAGTGTACTCCTTAACTATAGCAGCAGCTTCCTGCATTTTATCTATATCGAGCTTATAAGGAAAAAAGAAAGCCCTGTCCTTCAGAAATGGATTCTTCTGTTGGTAGATATAATAGTTATACTCTCGGCTTATAGCATCAAAACGACAATGTGCAGCAGCGATTACAGGCGAAATGCTTTTTACTACAATATCGTCAGGGAGAATTGCATTGACCTTATAAACAAAATGTGGATTGAGTACCGGTTGATAATCGAAGTGAAAAAAATTTTGCAGGGCATGTACCCCTGCATCTGTTCTAGAAGATCCAGTCATAATAATCTGTTGGCGCTGAAGTACAGCAAACGCCTTTTCTATTTCAGCCTGAACGGTATTAGCATTATGCTGAGTCTGGAAACCGCTATAATGAGTGCCTTTGTAAGAAACTTCTAGGAAATACCTGGGCATAGCGATTTAATTGCGAAGCATGGCTTTGAAGCGAGTGGTATAATATTCATCTTTCAGCTCTGCCTGCAATGTGCTGAAGATTTCTGCATCTGAAACAAACTTGTATGAAGCATCAAAGAATTTGTATTTGCCCTCATCGGTCAAGAATAAGGTGCTAAGATTCTTTAATTGTTCTGTGTTGAAACATTTTGCTTTAAAATATTTTTTAGCTTCAGAAATCATTTCGTCGTCACTCTCTGTGGCGGCCATCTTTTTGCGAAGCTTAAAAAAATCACTTTCTCCCGCAATCTCACTACAGTTATTCTTAAGCACAACTTTCTCAGCAGGTGCTTCTATAATTGGCTTTACTTCTATTGTTTTATCTTCTTCTTTCCTGACAGAATCAGTATTGATATCCAGAAATTTCTTCTCTTCTTTTGGTGCTTCTGGTATTATTTCCAGGGCTACAGCCGGTTTAGGATTTGGAATAACCAGCCGAATTGTATCCTTAATACCATTCTCGTAATCGTCTATAAAAACGAGACCAAAACCTTCGGTCGTAGAACTTTCTGACCACTTTTTCACCTGTGAAATTTTATAAATCTCATCGTTAACAGTCCTGGTTTCTTCCACCGGCGCAACAGCCTGTTCTTTATTTTCGACTTTAGGGTAATCTTGTTTTGCAATGGGTTGTTCTATGGTTGTTACGGGCTTTGTGAGTACTTCTTCTTTTACTTCAACTTTAGTCTCTTCCTTTTTCACCACTGGCTGCTCAATAGTTTCAGTTGGTTTAGTAACTACTATTTCTTTCGTTTCTATTTTAGGCTCTTCTTTTTTTATGACAGCTGTTTCAACAACTTCAACTGGTTTAGTAATTACGGGTTCTTTTATTTCTACTTTAGGTTCTTCTTTTTTTATTACCTCCTGAACAGCGACTTCTGTTTTCTTTTCTTCAACTTTTGTCAGAACAGGTTTTTCCTTTAGAGTCGGGTCATCCGCAGCTTTTGAAAGAATTTCAGTAAACACTGAAACATCTTTGTTTTCGGCTTTTGGTACTTCTTCTATGCCAGCTTTTCCAGTTATAGCCATTTGTACTGTAAGCGTTTGCAAATCAAAAAGCCCCCATCCTTTTTCATTAAAATTCTTTAGAAGAAATCCATGATCTTTTTTACTAATTGATACGGTAAAATTTTGTTCCGGCCATTTATTTTGCGGAAACCCAATACTGAAATTGTAAGTGCTGTCTAACAGTTTGGCCAGAATTATATATCCGGTGGCAGTAGAACTCTGAACTTTTTCTTTCACTTTTACAAAAAAGGGTTGTTCGGATTCTGTTTGTATATAAACAAAATAAACCTTTTGAGAGGATGCGGTAAAAATTGCCAGGGAAAATAAAAGACACAGGTGGAGTTTTTTCATTTTTTCCGGTATTGGTTATCAAATCAAATTTACTCCAAATCTCCCGACTTTACCTACAAGAGCCTCAACAAGTTGTTAAATAGTGTAACCTTTTATCCCTTTTATGGTTAAGAAAGCTACTGACTGCTCTAAATTTGCGCCACACAAATTTTTTATTTATATGAAGAAATTATTCTTAGCTCTTTTATTTCTCAATTCAGGATATGTTTTGATGGCACAACCTTCTGTTGATACTTCCTGGAAAAAAGAATACCGGGAGACCGCCACTAAAATCAATAACCTGATACATACAAAACTGGAAATAAAACCAGATTTCAGCAAGTCTTATTTGTATGGAAAGGCCTGGATTACTTTGAAACCCCATTTTTATTCAACCGATTCTTTGAACCTTGATGCAAAAGGAATGGAATTGAAAAAAATAGCCCTTGTAAAAGGCACTCAAATGATTCCGTTGAAGTTTGAATATGATGACTGGAACATCCGGATTAAATTAGACAGGACGTATAAATCTACGGAGAGCTATACCATATATATTGATTACACCGCCAAGCCAGATG